>JAIQFN010000121.1 GCA_020073265.1 Terriglobia bacterium
GATCGCCGATCCGCAAAACTGGGTTGCTCTATTCAGCTTCTTGACCACCGCCTTGGTCGCCAGCCGCCTTTCTACCGAGGCAAAACGCAGGGCCCTGGATGCCGTGGCGCGGCAACAGGATCTGGAACGGCTGTACACCTTCAGCCGGGCGATTCTTCTGATTGACGACACCGAGCCGTTTCCGAAACAACTGGTTCGGAAACCAGCGGAGTGATCACTGTGGCCGTCACCGATCACGGCAACGGGCCCCCCGGCAAGGCAGGAATCGAACCGCCGCCGCCAGCCTTTTCAGGGCTGCGCTCTATCACCAGGGGAGGGCTGGGTTCTGCAGAAAGACGGAAAGGACCCCATGCAGAGCGGGCGGTTAACGATTATGAATTGGTGAGCGCGGTAGGAATCGAACCTACAACCTACTGATTAAGAGTCAGTTGCTCTGCCAGTTGAGCTACGCGCCCGATCTGAGGGGGAGACTGATGCCGGCGCGAAGCTTGCTCGCGCCAACTTTTCGATTGTACCATTGCAGCGCGCGGTTTCGTTCACTGATTGAGCGCCGGAATGCTCTTCACCGGCGGCGGCTGCGGCAGCGACGCGAGGAACGCATGGATGTCCGCCAGCTCCTGGTCCGACACAACCTTGCTGGTGTACGGCGGCATCTGCCCGGATGGCTGCCGCACGTACATCGTGAACGCCGCGAACGCAATCGGCCGCGGACCGATGCGCGGTCCCGCGGCTCCGCCCTGCCCCTGCAGCCCATGACATTGGTAACACCCGTCGCGCACGAAAAGCTTCTTGCCGTTCTGAGCATTTCCCGAAGGCGCCGCGCCCGCCTTCGGAGCCGATCCAGGCGCCTGGGCCAGCAGCGCTGAAGCCATCGCGAACAGAATCGAGAATCGCATGGCAGTCTCCTAGCGCGGCTGCGTGACGACGTCGATCAGCGCCGGCTCTCCGCTCCGTACCACCGCGAGCGCGCGCCCGATGGCCGGTCCAAGATCCTTGGGATCGGCAATCGGTCCCTCGGCATGCACGCCCATGCCTCGCCCGATCTGCGCGTAGTCGATATTGGGATCGTTCAGCGTCACGCCGATTCCGGTGCGATCGATGCCGCGCTGATGGCGGTTGGCCATGCGCTGCAGGTGCATCATCTCCATGTGGTACGCGCGGTTGTTGTGCATCAGGCTCAGCAGCGGAATGCGATGATGCGCGGCCGTCCACAGGATTCCCGGAGCATACATAAGGTCGCCGTCGTTCTGCACGTTGACGCTCAGCCGGCCGTGCTTGCGATTCGCGAGCGCCGCGCCCACCGCCGCCGGCGCGCCGTAGCCGATTCCCGCGCCGCCCGAGCCTCCGATGTACTGATAGTGTTTGTCGAAGTTCCACAGCCGCAGCGGCCAGCCGCTCGAGAAAGCTGCGTCCGACACCAGCGACCAATCCTGGCCCTGGATCTGCGCCCATAGCTCAGTGTACAAACGGGCCGTGCTGATGGGGCTGGCATCCCAGCCGTAGGTCGCCTCCGTCCGCGCCTTGTCGAGCGCTTCCTGATGCAGCTCCGCCAGCTTCCTGCCGCGTTCCTCGAAAGCGCGCTTGCGGTCGCTCGTGATGAGGCGCTTGCACGCCTCGATCAACGAGGCAAGAGTGGCCTCGGCATCGGCCGCGATCGCTACGTCCACTTCCGGGTAGCGCTGGAAATCCTGATAGTTGCTCTTGGTGAAGAGGTCGCCGGCCGTGATGGTGATGAGCTTCGCGTCCGGCTTCGCGATCAACCGCGAGGTGCGGTGCAACTGATCGCGCATTGAATTGACGGCGCCCCAGAAATCCGCGACCTCCAGCCCCAGGATCACGTCGGCGTTCGCGATCGCCGCGCGGCTCCGCTCGGTCTGATTGAGCGGATGGCGCGTGGGAAAATTCATTCGTCCCATCTGGTTGACGACCGAGGCCTGCAGCGTCTCAGCCAGTTCGATCAGAAGCTTGAGGCCGGCGGGAGTGCGCGCGGCGCGGTCCGCGATCAACACCGGGCTCTCGGCTCCGACCAGCAATCGCGCGGCTTCGGCCACCGCGCCCGAGTCGCCCTGCGGAGGAGCCGTCAGCGTGAGTTTCGGAACGCGCAGGCGCTCGCCTTCAGGCACCGGACGCTCCTGCAGTTCGCTGTCGGCGACCACTACCACCGGCAGCGTCGGCGCCGTCATCGCGATCTTGTAAGCGCGCACCGCGGATTCGCCGAAGTGCGCCAGCGAAATCGGCAGATCGTCCCACTTGACGAAGTCGCGCACCATCGCCACCGCGTCCTGAACGCTATGGTCCCATTCGGCGCCCGGCCGGCGCATGGTGGCGTCGATGGTGTTGCCGATGATCATGTAGACCGGCGCGCGATCGCAGAACGCGTTGTAGATGGCCATGGAGGCGTGCTGCAGCCCCACCGTGCCGTGCGCGAATACGCACGCCGGCTTGCCCTCGATCTTGGAATAGCCGTGCGCCATCGCGACCGACGATTCTTCGTGGCAACAGGTGATCAGCTCGGGTTTGTTCCCGCCATAGTTGATGAGCGATTCGTGCAAGGCCCGGAAACTGGAGCCTGGATTCGCGCAGACGTACTCGAAGCCGAGCGACTGCAAAACGTCCACCATATAGTCCGAACCGGAACGGCCCTCGGTGAGCACTTCGGCTTTGGAAAGCGGGCCGGGATCGGACTCCTTCGCCATGAGCGGCGTGGCGGCGGACCTTGCGGGTTCGGCGCGTTGCGCCTCCGCTGCGCCTGTGTCTACGGCCAGCGCCGCGGCGCCACCCACGGCGCCCTTCAAGAAATTGCGGCGATCGACCGGCGTCTTCTTGGACTTCGCCATAACACCTCCGACTGGAACCGGACTGCATTCCAGTATACGGCGCTCGGAACCGCCCCGCGGCGGAGCGCGGACGGCGTTCGGACATCCACTGCTTCGCGGTAAAATGAATGGCTCGTGCTCTGTCGCCGTCTCTGCCTTCTGCTCATGACCCTTCCCCAATTTTCCAGCGCTCAAAACCGTCCGCAAGCGCGTTCGATGGTGATTACTACGCGCGGTATCGTCGCCACCGCGCAGACGCTCGCATCGCAAGCCGGCGCCCAGATCCTGGCGCGAGGCGGCTCGGCCGTGGACGCAGCCATCACCGCCAACGCCGTGCTCAGCGTGGTGGAGCCCGTGATGGACGGACCCGGCGGCGACCTTTTCGCCCTGGTCTGGGAATCCAAGACCGGCAAGCTCACCGCCATCAACGCCAGCGGCTGGTCGCCCAAGGGCCTCAGCCTCGAGTACCTCAAACAGCAAGGTATTCAAGGCGTGCCGTCCGGCGGCATCCACACCGTCACGGTTCCCGGCTGCGTGGATGGCTGGGAGAAGCTGCACAAACGCTTCGGCCGGCTGCCCTGGCGCGATCTGTTCAAGCCCGCGATCTACTATGCGGAAAACGGCTTCCCCGTCACCGAGCTCATCCAATGGGATTGGGACGATTCTAGCGGCAATCTGCAGGACGACGCGCGCGCGGTGTACTTGCCGGGCGGAGCCGCGCCCAAAGTCGGCGAAATATTTCGCAATCCGCAGCTCGCTCACGCCTTCCGTCTGATCGCCGACCTGGGAGCGCGAGCCGTCTACAGCGGCCCGATCGCCGAGGCCATTCTCAAAACCTCGCGGCGCTACGGCGGAACCATGAGCGCCGACGATCTGCGCGAGTATCAATCCGAATTTGTCGAGCCGATCTCCACCACCTATCGCGGCTGGAAGGTCTACGAGCTGCCGCCCAACGGCCAGGGCATCGGGACGCTGGAGATGCTGAACATCCTGGAGAATTTTCCGGTCGGTGAGTACCCGCCGGACAGCGCGCAGGCGTTGCACCTCAAGATCGAGGCTCAGAAACTCGCCACCCAGGATCTGAAGCGCTACGTCGGCGATCCGCGCGTCGCCTCCGTTCCCAGCAAAGGCCTGTTATCGAAGACCTATGCCAAACAGCGGGCGGCGCTGATCGATCGCGACAAGGCCAACTGCGACACCCAACCCGGAAATCCCGAGCACGGCGAAACCACTTACTTGAGCGTAGTGGACAAAGATGGCAACATCGTGTCCTGGATCCAGAGCATCTCTAATTTCTTCGGCTCGGGAATTCTGGTGGACGGCATGGGATTTCTATTGCACGATCGCGGCGCGGCGTTCGTCTCCGATCCCGAGCATCCCAACGCGCTGGGGCCGCGCAAGCGTCCCTTCCACACCATCATTCCGGGATTCATGGAGAATGGCGACCAGCACATCGGCTTCGGGATCATGCGCGGCATGAACCAGGCGCAGGCGCAGATGCAGTTGGTCACCAACATCGTGGATCACAAGATGAATATCCAGTACGCGCTCGAAGCGCCGCGCTTCACCAAGCCGTCGCTGGGCGGATGCGATCTTCAGATCGAATCGCGCGTGCCGGAATCCGTCCGCGAGGAGCTGGAAAAGCGCGGGCATCGGCTCAGCGTCGTCGGCGAGTACTCCGGCTTCATGGGCGGCGGGCAGGTGGTGCTGCACGACTCCGCGGCCAAGGTGAACTACGGGGCTTCCTCGCCGCGCAAAGATGGCGCCGCCGTTCCGGAACCTGATCCGTATTTGAAGTAGCCCGAGCGTCCGCTACTTGCTCTGCTTGTCCGCGTCGGAGCTGTGCCGGCCGGCGTCCACGCTCATCCGGTTCTGCAGAATCCGCACCACGTCCTGCAACTGGTCCGCGCGCGCGGCCTGCTTGCGCGCGTCTTCCTTCAACTGCTTGATCTGCGCCTCGTACTCCAGACGTTGAATGCGCAATTGACTCGCATCCGGCGATTCAATTCCGGACGAAGGCGCGCTCGCGGGAGACTCCTGCACCACCAGGCGAGCGTACTCATGAACCTCCGATCCCGCCTGCGTGTAAACCGTCATGTCGAATCCGACATCGTTGCTGCGGCGCAGGTACGAGGCCGGCCCTGAGTGCAGTTTGTCGGAAGACAGCGCGATCTCCGAAGTGGCGGGGCCATCCTGGATCTTGATCACGGCATGATCCGCGGTCTGGATGGGCGCGGCGTTCTGATCCCACGAGATCTGCACGTTCCTGCCCTGCCCCGCGATGCGCAAGGCGATCGGCGCGACCGACGACGATCCCACGGATCCCGCGGTCTTGTGATACACCACAAAGGCAATCACGCCCAGGACCAGCACCACCGGGAGTAACCACAGCCATCGCTCGCCACCAAAGGAATGCTCTTGCATATGGAAGCTCGGTGTCTCGACGGCTGCGTCGCTGCGCGCTGGAGCGCCGGGGACCCTTGCAACGGCACCCAGATCGAGCGGACGAGCGGCCACCGGCGCTGGCGGAGTGAGCGGCGCACTGAGCCCGAGCGAACCAGCGGCCACCGGCGCTGGCGGAGTGAGCGGCGCACTGAG
>JAIQFN010000122.1 GCA_020073265.1 Terriglobia bacterium
AAAAGACGCTTCGTCTCAAGCACTGCTCCGTTCCTTCGGGAAGGAGTGTGTATGAGTACGAACGCAATCAGATTTGTGTTGCCGTTGGTCATCGTGCTGGAAATCGTCTGCGGCCGGGCTCGCGCGAACGAAAACGCGACCCCCGTCGAGATCACACGTCAAGTGGATGCGGCTCGAAACCGCGTCTGGCTATTGGCGCGCGACGGCGTCTCGGTCTACGACAAAGCCGCGCCGGACCGGGTCGCACGCGTGTCGCTGCCGGACTGGATGTGGATCGGCGCGCCTTACGGCTGCCCGCCCGCCCTCGCGCTGGGGCCGAAAGGCGAGGCGTTGATCACGAGCAACGTCGTGCCGACGCTCTGGCGCGTCGATCCCGGGACCCTCGCCGTGACCGAGCACGCTCTCGCGCTCGACGCCGACACGGACAAGGAGATCGGGTTCACCGGCCTCGCCTGGTCGGCGAAGCACGGCGCGTTCTACGCCGTCAGCGCCTTCCACGGCTCGGTCTGGCGCATCGATCCGCTCCTGACGCGTGCGCAGAAGATCACGGCTCCGGCGCCGGCCGGGAAAGCCTGCGGCCGGATGCAGCAGCCACCGGTGTTCCCCGAGCGGGCGATTGTGCCGCTCGTCGGGTTTCTCTTCGCCTTGCTCGTCCGGCTCCTGATTCCGGGGAGCGTGGAAGAAGATCCGGCGAAGACGTGAGCGGCATGCGCTACCGGCGCTGCCGCAGCACCGGCGCAAGGCGCGCCGCAAAAAGCGCGAACGCCGACCATGCGAGCGCGCCGCCTACGAACGCGAGCGCGCGATGCTGCGCGGCGAAGCCGGCGACGAGAAGCAGCAGGCCCGCGTGGGCGAGGCCCTGCTGCACCCACGCGAGGGCTCCCCCGCGGATCGGCGCGCCGGTGAAGCGCGGCAGCATATGCTCGCCGAGTCCGAAGACGAAGAACACAGCGAAGCCGATACCGAAAAGGTGTATCGAGGCTCCGCGCCACGGCGCGTCGCCCGCGATGCCGCCGAAGGCGAGCGCGGCGCCGGCGAAAACGAGATAGACCGCGGCGGCGGCGATCGCCCAGCGGCTCGTCGCTTCAATGCTCAACCCGACGTAGTGCACGCCGTCCGCCTGCCGGTCGGATGCGACCGCGACGAAATCTCTCGCCTCCTTGCCCGTCGGCACGCCGATGTGCCTGAGCATATCGTCGATGACCGTGGAAGGAACGCTCTTCACGCCCAGGCGCACGACGACCTCGCGCCCTTCCGGCTGGCCGACGTCGAGCACTTCGAAGACGAAATCCTTTTCCTGCGCCACGGACCGCCATACCGCCTCCGCGGCCCGGCAGGGAACGCACCATTCGGAAACGAGGAGTTGCACCTTCATCGTCACCCCGAGCAGCGCATGCACTGCACGCCGTACTTGTCGACCCAGGCCTTGAGCGCCTCGATGGCCTCGGGCCCGCGCTTGAGGCGCGCATAGGCGCCCTGCAGATCGTCGGGCCGCAGCGCCAGCAGCCACGCGTCCGTGTAAGGCGCGACATTCACCAGGCCCGGGTTCTCCGCCACCGCGGGATTGATGCGCTCGATCGTGCCGTCGAAAGGCGCGGGCACGCCGCCCACCCACTTCCCGGACTCGAGCGTGGCGAGGTTGCGTCCCGCAGCGCGGTGCGTGCCGGGCTTGCGGAACAGCGCGGAGACCACGCGGCCGGCCATCGTCTGGGCGGGATCGGTCAACCCGAGCGTGAACGTTCCGTCGTCGTTCGGCCGCGCCCAAAGATAGTCGAGGTCGTACCACAGATCCTCGGGCAGCTCGCAGCCGCGGTATTCGGGCACGGGCCTATCCCCTGCGGCTCCACGGCCGCACGGTGAGCGCCACGTTGAGCGCGAAGAGCGCGAAACCGAGCCAGAGCAAGGCGCCGCCTGCGGTGGCGACCGCCCGCGCGCTCGCGAGCCAGCCGGACACCATCGCGATCAGGCCGGCGTTCGCGAGCCAGAACTGCACGTCGGCCATGCGCTCGGAGAAGAGATCGTGGCCGGTGAAGCGCGGCAGAACGTGCAGGCCTACCCCGAAGATCATCATGCCGACGAAGCCGACCAGCATCAGGTGCGCGTGCGCGCGCAGCGCGAGCCCCGGTAGCGCGCCGGGGTCCGCAAGCCACGCCAGGCCCACGAGCCCGCCGAGCAGCGCGTACACGAGCGCTGCGAAAATGAACCAGCGATTGCGCGGCAACATCTGTCAACAATAGCTTCCCGGCGGAGGTCCGGTTTGACGGAAATCAAATCGTGAGCGTGGACCGATCCGTCGAGCAAGCAGTTTCCAGGACAGCCGGACGCGCCGGCGACGAAGTCAGGCGATTCAGCCCGCCGGCGCTCAATCCGGGAATTCGGGCTTATGATTCCGCAATTCCGCGGAAATCCGGGGGACAAAATTGGAGAAAGGACCGGCGGTCCCATGACTCGTACCCGCATCGCTCTGCTCGCAGCACTGTTCGTCGCTGCCGGTTACCTGGCTTACCAACGCTACCAACAAATGGCCGAGGTCCGGGTTCGTACCTGGCTGCACGGGCGCAATTCTGCGTTACGTTTCCTTAGCGATGCTTTCTCACTCGCCACCGGAGCTGGGAACTTATATGCCAACCATCCTCACCATCGAACAGAATGACAACGTCCGCCACCTCATCCACGAAGTCCTGCAGCGTGCCGGCTACCGCGTGGTTGAAGCCGCTACCATCAAAGAGGCCACCGAGCAGCTTGTGCTGGAAGACCCCGCGGTCATCATCCTCGATTGCCTGCTCGGGGGGTCGGGTCTCGGACTCGACCTGCTGCGCGAAATTCGCGCCATGCCGCGCAACCGCGACATCCCCGTGCTGATCACCACCGGCGTGCCGGAACCGGATATTGACGCCCGGCTCAACCACTGCGGCGCATCCGCCTTCCTGCTGAAGCCGTTTGGGCCGCGTGACCTGGTGCAGGCAGTCGCCCTCGCCCTCGCGCTCCGGCCGAAACCCGCGGAAGTCGCGAAAGTCGCGGCACTATCCTGAGGCAGCGAGCAGACGGCGACCTGCCCAGCGCCGCTTCGCGCTCGTATCCCGGAATTCACAACTCGCCACTGTTTAGGATTTGTCCTGCAAGGCATCGCGCACCAGCGCGATCAGTTCGGGCGGCGGGCAGGGTTTTTGCCGGAAGATGACGCCCAATCCTGCGTACTCGGCTTCCGCTCCCGGCAAGCCGGTGATGACGATGACCGGAACCGATGGCTTCATCTCCCGCAGTTGGCGCACGAATTCGGCGCCGCTGGCGCCCGGCAGGATGTGATCGGTCACGATCACGCCGACGCTCGCGCCCGCCGGATCGTTCCGCAGCAGCGCATGGGCGCTCTCTGCCGTGCTGGCAGTGCACACTTCGAATCCCGCGCCGCGCAAGACTTCCTCGCGCACCTGAAGTTGCAGCGGGCTGTCGTCAATGAGCAGGACTCTTCGCAATCATCGCGCCGTTTATCGGAATTACTGTGGCCGGCCTGCCGCCGTGGAACTGCCGCTAAGCCGTACGCGACTCACGTGACCGCACTTCCGCCTCCGCCTGGAACCAATCGGTCTGGGCCTGGCCATCCTGGCGGCCGCGATTCTCGTACAATTCGTAGGCGCGGGCCCGGATCGCCGCTTCCAGGTCGAAGTCCGCATCGGCGTTGCCGTTCTTGCCGTTCTTTTTCCAGGACGAAGTAGAAGTGGTAAGTTCAGTAGGGGCTTCCATCGTCGTCACTTGCGCGCGCTTTACTCTGGACATTTTCTTCGTACTCCTAGGCATTAGGACTATGGCAGAACCCGCGCTTGCAGCGGGTTTGACCTCACCACCATGAGTATCCAATATAACCTGTTCGGCTGTGGATTTCGGTGCACCGGGGAAAAAAGTTTGGTGAATTTTTTGTGACATCGCACGTCATCACCGCGATCCCCGTAACCGCTTAATCCGACAAGGGATGCCCCCATTGCAATCGGCGATGCTCTAGATCACCCGATCACCCGATTCTTCTAGTGGAAGTCATGTGACCTGGTCTCCGCCTCGGTCACCGACAGCGGCAGCACTCGCTCGGCCTTCACCGAAATCACGTTGTCCAGGTTCTGCAACTCTCCTTCGATCAGCAGGAATTTTTCTCCCACCAGCAGCAGCCGGTTCTGCTCGAATAAATCCGGCGTAACGATGGCGTTGGCGATGCCGGTCTCGTCTTCCAGGCTGAGAAACATGAAGCCGTGCGCCGTGCCCGGCCGCTGCCGCGCGATCACGCATCCGGCGGCGCGCACCCACTGCCCGTTGGGGACCTTCTCCAGTTCGGCGGCGCTGCAGATCCCTTGCGCTTTCAATTCGGCGCGCCGGTACGCCATCGGGTGCGGGCCCACCGTCACGCCGGTGCCGCGAAAATCCGCCACCAGCCGCTCTTCCCGATCCATCGCCTGCAGCGGCGACGCCGTGTCCGGCTCCGGAACTCCCCGCAGCAGCGGCCCCTCACCCCGGCTCGCGCTCGCCACCTGCCACAGCGCATCGCGGCGGTGGAGCTTGAGTCGCGAGTCCCGAGTCGCGAGTTGCGAGTGTTCGCCACCCGGGACTCGCGACTCGGGACTCGGGACTGAATTCAACGCTCCAATTGCCGCCAGCGTCTCCAGTTCCGTTCTCCGCAACTCGGGCACGCGCCGCGCCACATCCGTGATCGACTCGAACGGCCGCTGCTGCCGCTCCCGCACCAGCGCCCGCGCCGCCTCCTCCCGCAACCCGCGCACGTAGCGCAGTCCTAGCCGCACGCAAACTTCACGGTGCGAGTCGTGATCCGAAAAGAATTTCTGATTGTCGTTTTTGATCACCCGATCACCCGGTCGCCCGATCACCAGATTCTCCGTGTCGGAGCCTGCCCCGAGCGCAGCCGAGGGGACCACCGACTCTTCCACCGTGCACAGCCACTCCGAGCGCGTCACGTCCACCGCTTTCACTTTCAGCCCGTGCCGCTGCGCGTCCTTGACGATGGTGGACGGGTGATAGAAGCCCATCGGCTGGTGGTTGAGCAGCGCCGCGGTGAACGCCCCCAGGTAATGCGTCTTCAGATACGCGCTGGCGTAGGCCAGCAGCGCGAAGCTCGCCGAGTGCGACTCCGGAAACCCGTACAGCGCAAACGACGTGATCGAATCGATGATCTGCGCCTGCGCATCCGGCGCGATCCCGTTGCGCGTCATGCCCGCGCGCAGTTTCACCTCGATGTCCCGCATGCGCCGCTCCGAGCGCTTGAATCCCATGGCGCGCCGCAACTCTTCCGCCTCGCCGCCGCTGAATCCGGCGGTGATCATCGCCATGCGCAGCAATTGCTCCTGGAACAGCGGCACGCCCAGGGTCCGCGCC
>JAIQFN010000123.1 GCA_020073265.1 Terriglobia bacterium
CCCCCACCCATCGTCTCGATGAGTTTCCAGCCGGCTATTCCTCGGCGAGTTGCTCTCCAGCAGTGCCCGCTTCCGCTTCACCAGCCGGGCACCAGTATGCTGTAATGTCGTCTTGCCGGTCGAGCAGTTTTCATCGAACGGCGAACTGTGTCTTAACTATTTGTCCCAGCTCAGGGGGCCACCGCAAGGCCACGCTCACGTGCCTCCCGGAGGCAACCTCCACTTCTATCTTCATGGTTACGCGCCAATCCTGAAGGACCCCGCGTTCGATAAGGAGCTTGAGTGGCGCATTATTTCAAGTCCCTTGATGTGCACGCTTCCGCACTTTGATTTTCGCCCCGGTCACTCGATGCTGGTCCCGTACTATCGTTTCTCACTTGCACTCGAAGATGAAGACCCACCTTTCCAAGTCCACGAGGTAGTCATTGGCCCAACGCCGAATCAGGACATGTCCGCAAGGTCGCTGAAAAGCTTCCTACTGAAGCAGGGACTTGACGACACACTCGTTCATAAGTCAACAGTTCCGTATCGCCACTAGTAAGTTGTTGTGCTGAATGGAAGAGCTGCTCGCCGCTCGCCAGACGTCGCGGGGATCCCTTGCGAATGACAATAGCCACATATTGTAGGTCCTCGCTCGGACCCCCTAAATATTGATGCCCACCCGCTTTACTTTCCCCTCCTCCCGGTTTACCATAGTTCCATCCCCCGAGTGTGATAATAGGAGGGGTAGGCATTTTGCTGAAACTCAAGCGGGTCGAGATTCAGGGCTTTAAGTCCTTCGTGGAACGAACCGAGATGCGGTTCCCCGGTTCTGGAATCGCAGCCATCGTGGGACCCAACGGCTGTGGAAAATCCAATCTAAGTGACGCCATCAGTTGGGTGTTAGGCGAACAGTCAGCCAAATCACTGCGCGGCGCACGGATGGAAGACGTCATCTTCGCCGGCACGCGCGACCGCAAGCCGCTTGGCCTGGCCGCCGTCACCATGACGCTGGTGGATCCTTCCGGCGAGCACGAGCACGTCCACCGCGTTCACCACGCGCACCAGGAAAACGGCTTGGCTGCCAACGGCGCGGCGAACGGCAACGGTCATGTAGATCACAAGCCCAGCGAAGTCACCATCACGCGGCGCCTGTTCCGCTCCGGCGAGAGCGAGTACCTGATCGACGGCAAGCTGGCACGCCTGCGCGACATCCAGGATCTGTTCATCGGCACCGGCCTGGGTCCTGAAAGCTACGCCATCATCGAGCAGGGCCGCATCGGCCAGATTCTCAGCAACAAGCCGCAGGATCGCCGCGCCATCATCGAGGAAGCCGCCGGCATCGGCAAATTCAAAACCAAAAAGCGGCTGGCCGAAGCGAAACTGGAAGGCGCCAAGCAGAATCTTTCGCGCGTCTTCGACATTCTCGAAGAAGTCAGCCGGCAGGTGAATTCGCTGAAGCGGCAGGCGTCCAAGGCCCGGCGATACGAAGAGCTGAAAGCTGAGTTGATCACGCAGCTGCGGCGTTCGCTCACCGGCCGCTACCGGATGCTCGAACGCGAAGCCGCCAAAACTGCGCTCGACCTCAATCTTGCGAACACCGAGTTCCAGAATCTATCCAATCAGGTCGCCGAGCGCGAGACCGAGCACACCGCGCTGCAGGAAACCTGCTATCGCAATGACGCCGAGCTGACTGGCGCGCGACAGCGCCTGGCCGACTTGCAGCTCGAACAGGAACGCACCCGCGGCAAGCTGGAATCGCAGGCCAGGCAGATTGGCGCCATCGAGGAACGGCTCACGCAGGGCGAATCCGAAGCCCAGGAGCTGGAACGGAGGCAGGCGCAGCTTCAGCAGGAATTGGAAAAGCATCTCGAGCGTGTGGCCGAACTCGAGCAGCAGACCGAATCCGCCCGCGAGCGCCTGGCCGCCAAGACCGCCGAGCGCGAACAACTCCAGCAAGCCCTGCAGGATCGCACCAAGACGCTCGAAGCCGGACGTCAGAACGTGTTGCGTCTGCTCGGCGAGGCCTCGGCGCTCAAAAACCAACTGGTACAGATCAGCGAGTATCTTTCCGCCATCGAGCGCGACTCGGCGCGCTGCCAGCACGACGAAGAAACCGCCGCCGCCGATCTCGATCGCTTGAAGGCTCTGAAGGCCGACCTGTCCGGCAAAATGTCCGCGCGCCAGATGGAACTCGATTCCACAGCGGACCGCAAGCGCCGCGTGGAAGAAGAGCTGAACGAGCGTAAGGCCGGCGCTACGGAGTCGCGCCGCGTTTTGGATCAGCTTCGCACCGAGGCGTCGCGCCTGAAAGCGCGCAAGGATTCGCTCGAAGAGATTCTCTCGCACCGCGCCTATACCACCGAAAGCGTGAAGCGCCTGTTCACCGCCATCGAGCAGGGGCAAGCGGACGGCTTTCACCCGGCGGGCGTGCTTGCCGACTTCGTCGAAGTCGAGCCGGCTTACGAAAAAGCCACTGAAGATTTCCTGCACGAAGAACTTGAATACGTCGTCGTGCAGAACTGGGACGAGGCCGAGCGCGGCATCGACATCATGCGCGCCGACCTGGATGGCCGCGCGACGTTCCTGGTGCATCCGCAGCCGGATGAGCACGCCGCCGCGGTGGAGCAACTGGAAAACGCCGACGGCGTCATCGGCCGGCTCAGCAGTCATCTGCGTTTCACCAACGGCTTCGCCGCCGCGCCGCAGGACCTGCTTCCGCGCCTCTCGCGCTGTTTCCTGGCCAGCGATCGCGCCGCCGCGCAGCGCCTTTCCATCCAGCATCCGGACTGCTTCTTCTTGCTTCCCGACGGCGTCAGCTATCACGGCCACGCGGTCAGCGGCGGCAAGAAAACCAGCAGCGGACCGCTGGCGCTCAAGCGCGAGCTGCGCGAGCTGACCGGCGAGGTCCAGTGGAAGCACAAGGCGGTGGAAGAAACCGCCGCCCGTCTCGAAGAACTGGAGCGCGAGATCGCGACGTTGAGCGAAGACCTGGAAGCTCTGCGCGTTTTGCAGCAGAGCCAGGAGAAGGAAGCGCTGGCGCTCGACCACGAACATCGCAAGATGGCCGAGGAGTTCGCGCGCGCGTCCTCGCGATTGTCCGTGGCGCGGCTCGAACTGGACCGCCTGCGGCAAGAAGGCGACCGCGCCCGCGCGCAACAGGAACGCGACCAGCTACTGCTGGACGAAAAGGAAACCGCCCGCTCGCTGGAGGAGCAAGTCCTGGAGCAATCGCGCGCCGACTTCGAAGAACTGCAAGCCGGTGCGCATGTGCTAGTGGAAGAGCACGCCGCGCTGCGAGCCGATCTGGCTGGATTTGAAGAGCGCCGGCGTTCTGAACAGGCCGCCCAGGCGCGCTTCCAAGCCCAGATCGACGAGATCGCCGCGCGCCGTCAGGAAATCGCCTCCGAAATGGAGCGGCTGGGTGTCGAGCGCGCCCGCCTGCTGGCCGACAACATCGAGCTCGACCAGCGCGCCGGCGCACTGGTTGAAGAAATACGCTCAGCGGAAGAGTCCGTGGCGCGTCTGGCTGAGCAGGAGACTACGCTGCGCGCGAATCTTGCGGCCATCGAAGAAACGCTCAAGCAACTGCGCATCGACGTACAGACCGCGCAGGAGCGGCGCTCGCAGATCGAGCTCGAGCTGGTGAAAAAGCAAGCCGAGCTGAAGTATCTGGACGAAACCAGCCGCAAGGAGTTGAATGCTCCGCTCGAGGAACTGGCTGCCGGCGAAGAGGCCGTCCTCGACGACGCCGCGCTCCAGGAAGCCGAGCAGAAATACCAGGAGATCAAGGCGCGCATCGAAGCGCTCGGCCCGGTGAACCCGCAGGCGCTCGAAGAGTTCCAGGAGGCCCAGCAGCGCTACGACTTCCTGAACGCGCAGCGGCAGGACCTGCTCGATTCCATCCGCGACACTGAAAAAGCCATCCACGATATCGACGTGGAATCACGCAAGCGCTTCGCGGAAGCCTTCGAAGCGATCAACGGCCACTTCCGCGAGCTGTTCCGCACCCTCTTCGGCGGTGGCACCGGCGAGATGCGGCTCACCGACGAATCGAACATCGCCGAATCCGGCATCGACATCGTCGCCTCGCCCCCCGGCAAGCGGCTGCAGAACGTCCTGTTGCTCTCGGGCGGCGAGAAATCGCTGACCGCGATGGCGTTGCTGATGGCCATCTTCCACTACACTCCCAGTCCGTTCTGCATCCTGGACGAAGTGGACGCGCCGCTCGACGAGCCCAACATCGAGCGCCTCACGCGGCTGCTTAAGGAAATGTCGGGCCAGACCCAGTTCATCGTGATCACGCACGCCAAGCGCACCATGGAAGCCGCGCAGTCGCTGTACGGCGTCACCATGCAGGAGCCGGGTGTTTCCAAACTCGTGTCGGTGAAATTCGACCATGAAGCAACGCAACCGCAACCGAGCGAGCCGGTCCAGGAGCTTGCGCTGCACGGCGCCGCGGGCGATTAGCGCCGGGCCACTGTTCCGCTCTTCATCACGAAGGTGACCTTTTCGAGCGCGCCGATGTCCTCGAGCGGATTGCCGCTGACCGCGATGACGTCGGCATAGTAACCCGTCTTCAACGCGCCGATCTGGTTCTGCCAGCCCAGCAGCTTCGCTCCGTTCAGCGTTCCGGCCTGGATCGCGGCCAGCGGTGTCATGCCGTACTTCACCATCAGGACGAATTCGCGAGCCTGTGTTCCGTGTGGAAACGGACCAACGTCGGATCCCATCGCCATGGGCACGCCGGCGGCGAGCTGCTTGCGAAACTCGCGCGCGTGCAGATCGAGCATCTGATGCTGGCGAGTGGATTGTTCCGGGCTGGCGGCGTGATCGGCGAAGTATTCAGAAATGGCGAATGTGGGCACGGCGAAGATTCCCTTTTCGCGCACGAGGCGCATGGTCTCGCCGCTGAGCTGGTCGGCATGATCGATGGAGACGACTCCGGCGCGCGCCGCGTACAACGTGCCCGGTTCGCCGGTGGCATGAACAGCGACGTGCTTGCCGACGCGCGCGGCTTCATGGACCGCGGCTGTGAGTTCCGCCTCCGTGTACTGATAAGGCGTCGAGAACTTGCCGTCGATGAACGAATCGCGGCCGGTTTCGTAGATCTTGGTGAAGTCGGCGCCGAGCTTGTACTGCTCTCGGATCACCGCGATCAGCTCTGCCGCATTGTTCGCGTAGGTCGCGTTCGATAAGACGTGCTGTTCGGGATTGAAGCGGTTGGCGTCTTCGTGCCCGCCGAGAATATCCACCGCGTTGCCGCTGATGCGCAGCCGCGGTCCTGGAATCATCCCGCTATTGATGGCATTGCGGACTGCGGTATCGGCCGCACCCGCGCCTTCGGTTCCCATGTCGCGCTCGGCGGTGAA
>JAIQFN010000076.1 GCA_020073265.1 Terriglobia bacterium
TTGCGACTCCATGTGATAATAGGATCGTGGACAGCGAGGTCAAGTTTCAGCCCAGTCTTCCGAGCGAACTCTTCGAACGCATCGACAATGAGGACCAAGTGGCTGGGTCTGAGGGCATTATAACAACCACGCTGGACAAGGCCATCAATTGGGGCCGCAAGAATTCCATCTGGCCGATGTCGTTCGGGCTGGCCTGCTGCGCCATCGAGATGATGTCGATGATCGGTTCGCGCTACGACATCTCGCGCTTCGGCGCCGAAGTGATGCGCGGTTCCCCCCGCCAGTCGGACCTGATGATCATCGCCGGGCGCGTCTCCAACAAGATGGCGCCGGTGATCCGCCGCCTGTACGAGCAGATGCCGGAGCCCAAGTGGGTGATCTCCATGGGCGCCTGCGCCACCTCCACCGGCGTGTTCAGCAACTACGCGCTGATCCCGGTGAACCAGGTGATCCCAGTGGATGTGTACGTGCCCGGCTGCCCGCCCCGGCCGGAGCAGTTGATTTACGCCATCATGTTGCTGCAAAAGAAGATCGAGTCGGAAAAGGGCACTCTCAAGAAGGTCCTGAACCTGGCCTGAGGCCGCTCGCGGCCACCCGGTGCAGCCCCCTCAGCGCGGAATTCCTATAATTCCTCCCCAGTTCGGCGATAAGAATCTGTAAAGACCTAGACGTTCTTTTAGGAACTTGCAGATGGACGTATCTTCCATCAATCCGGGAGCTGAACCGGCGGCGTACTCGAAGTCGCAGCCGCACACGGTATCCGCCGACGAGGCAGCCCAGCGCAGGCGGTTGATTCAGGCCGCCAAGTCGGTGAACGATAGCGGCATTCTGGGCCGCAATCAACTGGTGTTCCTGATTGACAGCCAAACCCATCGCCCGGTCATCCGGGTGGAGGACCGCGAAACGCACGAGATCCTGGTCCAGATCCCGCCCGAATATGTGCTTCGCCTGGCCGAGGACTTGCGCATCGGCTCGCTAGAGACAACGCCGCCTGAAGCCGATACGTAGTTCAAGATGCGTTCCAACGGCTATCAAAACTACTTCGACGGTGAAGTGCTGGCGGCGAATCCCCTGAAGCTCGTGCAACTGCTGTATCGCGGAGCCTTGCATTCGATTGCTTCCGCGCGCCGCTACCTGCGAGCGGGAGACATTCACGCCCGGTCGCGCGCCATCAGCAAAGCCATGACGATCGTGACGGAACTGTCGCTGGCGCTGAACATGCAAGCCGGCGGCGAGCTGAGCCGCGGTCTGGCCGAGTTGTATGGATACGTCGAGAAGCTGTTGATCCAGGCCAACGCTGAGCAGCGTGAGGCGCCGCTCGCCGAGGCCGAAGGACTGCTCGCTACTTTGCTGGAAGCCTGGACCGCTTGCGTGCCGGCCGAGCCGGAACGGGCAGCCAGCGATCCCCAGACATCCACTCGGCACGAAGATATGGACCAGCGGGTCGCCTGCACCTACTAACCCGCACCTGTTCGGCTATTCCTTGAGGTGAGCTTCGATGATCGCCTTGGCTACCGCTTCGGCCGAGACATCGTACTTGCCGGACTGAACTTCGAGCCGCAATTGCTCCAGCCGCGCGGGGTCGCGCGCGGCCAGGCTCTGGGCCAGTTCGGAAACGTCCGCGTGGTCGGCGCCGCTGACCGAGGCGCCGTCTTTCCCGGAAGCGCGTTTCTGCTCCGCCGGGTCCGTCTTTTCAGTCCCCTGCGTGAGGGGAGTGCGATTCAGGTCATCGATCCGCATGATTCGTGAGCCCCGCTACCACCATCTTAGCTATACCCAGCCCGCCACGGCTGGCCAACGCCTGGGCGAATTGCTGCTCGCCCAGCTCCACCAGGCTGGAGTTGGCCTCGCTGTCATCGTCGCTGCCATCGCCGGTCAGGCCGGTTCCGCCAGCCTCGCGCGCCGATCGCAGCATCTGGGCAAGCAGCAGGGCTTCGAAGTCCGTGGCGCCCTTGCGGATTTTGGCGGGATTGTCGGCCTGCACCGCGCCGGCGAGCAGAGCCGCTGGAGAAACAGACATTACAGGCTGCATTCGTTTAGATGACCTCCACCTCAGCCTCCAGCGCGCCGGAGGCCTTGAGATTTTGCAGGATGGCGATGATGTCGCGCGGCGTCGACCCGATGGCGGTCAGCGCGCGCACGAGTTCCTCGACGCTGGCGCCCTGTTTGAGCACCACGTTGCGCGCCTTCTCTTCCTTGGCGGTGACATTGACGTCGGGCGTCACGGTGGTCTGGCCGCTCGACAAGGGCGCGGGCTGCGAGACTCTGAAGGCGGTCTGGATTTCAACCGTCAGAGCGCCGTGCAAAATGGCCACCGGAGCGATTCGGACTTCCTTGCCCATCACGATGGTGCCGGTGCGCTCGTTGATGACGATTCTGGCCGGCCGGTCGGCCTCCACGCTGAGGTTTTCGAGTTCGCTCAGGAACTCCACGGTCCTGGCTTTATAAGCCGCCGGAGTGTCCACCGAAACCAGCGCGGAGTTTTCGGCTTGGGCCGGCTGCGCCGTGTCGGAACCGAACTTCTGATTGATGGCGCTCGCGATTCTGGCCGCGGTGGTGAAGTCGGCCTGGCGCAGCTGCAGCTTGACGCGATTGGAAGGCGCTATCGAAGGCGCCAGCTTTTCGATGATGGCGCCGCTCGGGACGCGGCCAGCGGTGGGATGGTTCAGGGTCTGGCTGCTGCCGCCGCGCCCCGCCACGAAGCCTCCGGTCACCACCGAGCCTTGACCGGCCGCGTAGATCTGGCCGTCCGCTCCCTTGAGCGGAGTGAGCACCAGGATGCCGCCCTGCAGATTGGTGGAATCGCCGATGGCGGCCACCGAGATGTCGATCCGGGTTCCCGGTTGAGCGAATGGCGGGAGGTTGGCTGTGACCAGGACCGCGGCCGTGTTGCGCACCAGAATCGCGGTGGGCGAGACCGCCACGCCCATGCGCGCCAGCAGGTTGGTGAGGCTCTGTGATGAGAACACCGTTTGCCGCTTGTCGCCGGTGCCATTCAAGCCCACCACCAGGCCATAGCCGACCAACTGGTTGTCGCGGATGCCTTCGATGGAAACCAGATCCTTCAAGCGCGCGCCCGGGGAGGCCGGCCAGAGCGGCGCGGCCAGGAGCAACCAGATGGCGAATCGCGTCTTCATAAATTAAAAGGGGAGCAGCCCCAGCAACAAGCGGTACAGGATGAAGGGCCGCTTGACGGCGTCGTTCACCACACCCTTGCCGTTGACCAGGATTTCCATTCTCGCCACCCGGTCGGAGGGAACCGAATTGAGCGGGCTCAAGTCGTCCGGCCGCACGATCCCGCGGACCGTGATGATCTGCTTTTCGGAATTCACCGAGATTTCTTTCTGGCCCTGAACCACCAGGTTCCCGTTGGGCAGAACGTCGGTGACCTCGGCCGTGACCGTGGTCGAGAGCGTGGTTCCGCGGCTGGTGGTCCCCTGCCCTTGGATTTGCTGATTGCTGGTGGCGTTGGCCAGGTTGGCGAGCGCACCGGTGGCGCTTTTCACGCCGGCCAGCGAGGTAACCGCGGCGTTGGCGTTGGACTTGCGGCTGGTATTCGTGGTTCCCGTGGAAACGGCCGAGGAATTGTCGGAAACGACGATGGTGACCAGGTCGTACACCTGGTTGGCGCGCACGTCGCGGAATCCATCCGCCAGGCGGCCGGAACTGGTGAACAGCGAACCGGGCGAGGGGTTGGAAGTCTGGTGGGCGCGCTGGTTGACATCGCGAGCGTATTGTTCGAGCGAGGACTTGGGCTGTTCCGGCGGCTTCTTCTTGGCGGCCATCACCGGAGCAAGCGTCGCGACAACACACACAGCAGAGAGAAGGAGTGGCTTCATATCAGGTTCCCGAGGGAGACAGCACCGCGACCTGTCCTTTGTCTTCGATCACGGCGCGAAAATTGCGGCCGCTGGAGGGATTGTGCACCAGGATGACGTCGCCCTTTTTCCCGTCGGCGCGCGCCACTGCGTCCAGCGCGATGGAAGCCGAGCCACTGGTGACGTTCACGCGAACCGTGTCGCCTTTGGCGACATCGGGCGGATCCTGGATGGCGTTCGAGAGAACTCGCTGGCTGCGCGGGATGGCGCGGCGCGCGATTTTGCCCAAGATCGACCCGGCGGAGTCAGGCGAGGAGACCTTGAACGGAAAGGTGCGGCTGCTGATGGCCTGGATGTCGCCGGCGCGGATCAACTGGCCGGCCGGGATATTCTCGGCCGCCACGAACCAGGTCCGCTCCACCGCGATCCGAACCCTGGCCCACAGGCTCACGCTGCGCTGACCGTCATAGGTCAGCCGGCCGCGCCAGATCACCGGGTCCTCCGGACGGGACACCGGAGGCTGGTTCAAACCGGACAACGGGAACTCCAACCGCCCGGGCGGAAGCGGCTGGTTGCTGAACTCGATCACATCCAATCGCGCGCCGGGAATGCCCAGCGCGCCGCGCAGCGTTTCTTCGATCGCCTGGCGCGACAGGGGCTCGACCAGGCGCATCACGCACACATCCGGAATCGACTGGTCCTGGAGGTCGAGCGCATGCTCGCGCGCAAGCAGCCGCAGCTCCCGGCTCGACAGAACGCGCTCGGTTCCCGCGAGCGGCGTGAAGCCGAGCGGCGTGGCCGGATCGAGCGCCTGAAAGGCAGGAACAGTGGCCGCAAGATCGCCCGCCAGGATCTTCCCGGAAGAAACGGCCAGGCATCCGGCGTGCGCCAGGGCGGCCGAGATCGCGAAGCTGGCCAGGAGCCTCATTGCGTGACGTTGTTTACCTGCTGGTACATCTCGTCGGCGGCCTTGACGACCTTGGAACTGGCTTCATAGGCCCGCTGGCTGACGATCATGTTGATGAACTCTTCCACCACGCTGACGTTGGAGCCTTCCACATAGCCCTGCATCAAGGAGCCGAGGCCTTCCTGCCCGCCCGGATTTCCGACCGTAGGGTCGCCGGATGCGTCGGTCTGCTGGAACATGTTCTGGCCGATGCTGTTCAACCCGGCCGGATTGGCGAAGTTGGCCAGTTGGATCTGGCCGGCCACCTGCGCGGCCGTCTGCCCCGGTTGGGTGTAGCTGACCGTGCCATCGCCGGCGATGGTGATGCTTTGCGCCGCGGAGGGAACCGTGATCTGAGGCTCCAGGGAATTGCCGTTGGCGGTCACCATGTTGCCGTCGCGGTCGAACTGGAACCCGCCGTCGCGCGTGTAGGCCAGCTCGCCGTTGGGGAGGCGAACCTGGAAAAAGCCCTTGCCCTGGATGACTACGTCCAGCGGATTTCCGGTTTGCTGAAAATTGCCTTGCGCGAAAATGATTTCGTTGGAAGCCGGGCGGGTGCCCAGGCCGATCTGGAGCCCGCTGGGGACCGTGGTCTGCGAACCGGCGGCAGCGCCTGGCTGCACGTAGCTCTGATACAGCAGGTCCTGGAACTGCGTCCGGCGCATCTTGAAGCCGTTGGTGTTGGCGTTGGCAAGATTGTTGGCGATGTTGTCGACGTTCATCTGCTGCGCGGCCATTCCGCTGGCTGCGCTATAGAGGGCTCGGATCATGGTTACCTTTCTTATTCACGTTCTGTTGCCGCGGTCAGCTAGTGACCTTGGCGACCTCCTCGACCGCACGACGGTTCATGTCGGAGCCGATCGCCAGGGCTTTTTGCAAGCTTTCAAACTGCCGCATGACGTTGACCAGCCGCACGGCGGATTCGGCCGGTTGAGAATTCGCGGCCTCCAGCCGGCCCTGCAACACCTGGGTTTGAAGCGCGGGCGCCGGCAGCAAGCTGGCCCGGTCGGCCTGAAAATAAGCGCTGCCACGCTTGGTGAGCGCGCTGGAATCCTGGAAATCCACCACCGCGATTTGGGAAATCTGCTGGCCATCCTGCCGCACCGCGCCATCCGGGCCGATGTCGACGGGCTTGGAGCTATCCAGCAGGATCGGCTTCCCATCCTGGCCCTGAATAGCGTAGCCGTCCAAGGTCTCAAGCTGCCCGGCAGGCGACAAGCGCAGGCTGCCGTTGCGAGTGTAGATGGGACCCGAAGGAGCATTGGCGACCAGGAAGCCTTTGCCGGCCAGCGCCACGTCCAGAGGGTTGCTGGATGGCGTCAGCGTGCCTTGCGCGAAATCGGTCCACTGCTTCTCTATCACCGGAAGCACGCTGGGCGTAGTCCCCACCGGGGAATCGGAGGCGTCGGCGGACATGTATAAGTTGTAGAACTCGCGATCGGCTTTGAAACCCGGAGCGGAAGAGTTGGCGATGTTGTTGGCCAGCATGTCCAGACTTTCGATCCGGGCCCGAATTCCGCTGGCTGCCGCGCTGGTGAGTGGATCCATGAGTTGTGTCGCCGCGGAAGTGAGAAGCAATCGAGGGGCCGGTTGGAAAATGCGTTCAACTTCAGGAGCCGGCGGGCGATGAGTCCGTTATGGAACAAGTTTGGGGTGACAAGAACGTGCCAGAACAGAACTAGTGCCAATTTTGTAGCGGAAACGGGGAGGTAAGTGTATGAGGGTGCGCGTGAGGGTGTGGCACGCCGGGTGCTTTGTCAGAAGGCGTGAATGTCAGCGGCATCGATGTGCAGCTCCCTCAGCCGGCTCTCGCGAAATCCGGTCTCGCGCCCGGCTTGAGCGCGAGCCTGCTTCCGGTTTTCGGGGACGGCGGGTTGGATGCGTTCCTCTCTATGCTGAACGGCATCATAGAGAAGAACCAACCGGTCGAGCCTGGCGCAGAACCGGCCGTGTTTGAACCGGCCCAGGTCCTAGGCGCCGTTACACCGCACCCTGCAGGCAGAGATAGAGATAAAGATAGAGATCCGAGTGCAGACCAGACGGCTGCGGTGAGCGATAGGTCTAAGGCTGCGCTGCTTCCGCCCGCCACGCTATCGCTGCCTTCGATTCCGCTGCCGGCGCCCGCGCCGCGAATCTGGGGTGCGGACGACCTTGCGGCGGTCCCGGCTCCGGTTTCCGGAGTTGCTCCGTGGTCAGAAGCTCCTCTCGCATTTGCCCTTCGCCTGACCCCGCAGGCGACAGAGGGTAATGCGGTGAGACTTCCGGTGGCGGCCTGGAAACCGCCGGTGGAAGCAAAGATTCCAGAGATCCCAGGGCCGCAGCCCGATCCCAGGGCTTCGGGTTCCACGCAGCCAGAGGACAATACAGGGCACGGAAGCACCAGCGTGAACGCCGGCACAATCCTGCCTGGCGCGGACAGCGACGCGAATGCCGGCGCCAGAGTCAATGAGGACCATCCTGTGCCGGCGCCCGCGCTCGCGGGGCCGGCGGTAGGCACGCCATTGGTTGAGCATTCGGATGCGAGTGCGCCTTCGCTCGCGGCGCCGGCGGTGGGCACGCCATTGGCTGAGCATTCGGAGGCGAGCGCGCCCGCGCGAGCAGAAGGCGAGCGGATCGCTGGCGGATCGCCAGCCGTTGCCACGGATCTTCCGCGAATCTGGGGTGCGGACAACCTTGCGGCTGTCCCGGCTCCGGTTTCCGGAGTTGCTCCGTGGTCAGAAGCTCCTCTCGCATTTGCCCTTCGCCTGACCCCGCAGGCGACAGAGGGTAATGCGGTGAAACTCCCGGTGGCGGCCTGGAAACCGCCGGTGGAAGCAAAGATTCCGGAGATCCCACGGCCGCAGCCCGATCCCAGGGGTTCGGGTTCCACGCAGCCAGAGGACAATACAGGGCACGGAAGCACCAGCGTGAACGCCGGCACAATCCTGCCTGGCGCCGACAGCGACGCGAATGCCGGCGCCAGAGTCAATGAGGACCATCCTGATCTTTCGGCGCGGGATGACGCTCCGCCGCCGATCCCAGCGCCCGCTCCGGATGCAGGAACGGTCGCGAACTACGTTCCTTCTCGCTCGCGGCCGGGCTCTTCTGCTCCGGAATCTCAGGCTGCCTACGGGCGTTCCACCGGCGGCCTCCGCGTGCCAGCCACAACGTCGCCGGTTTCCACGGCCAACCAAGAAGACGCCGCGCGCCCGGAAGCTGCTGCCCAAACGGCCACGAAATTTCTGGTGGAGCTTGGGACGGCGAAGGCGGCCGACGCCGTCTCACCAGAGGCAATTACGGACGCTGCACCGGAACAGCGGGCGTCCAGTCCGTCCTCCGAACCGACGCCCGGCCCGGAGCCGGAGAGAGGCCCCACGGTCAGTTCCCGTCCTCCCAGCGCGGTCGAAACCAAACGCAGCCTGGTCCCGGAAGTGAAACCGCCCAGCCGCTCGCAGCAGCGTGCCCAGGAGAATGCCAGCCCGGAACCGGAGCAGAAGAACCCGAAGCCCGTTGAGAAGGCCGACGCGAGGCCAGCGGCGAGAAATGCCAGGCTCGACCCGGCGCCTCCGGCTTCCGAAGCCGCGCCGCGGCCGGCCGAGACGCCCGCAACCCGTGAGGTCCGCAGCGGGCCGGCGCGGAGCGATGAGGCCAAAGTTGAAACATTGGCGGTGGAACCGGAGGTGAATCCGGCAGTGCACGCACAACCAACCCGGCAGATTTCGCTGCGGCTCTCGGGCGCCGACGCAACCAACGTAGACGTGCAATTGCGGGAAAGAGCGGGAAGGGTGCAGGTAGCGGTGCGCACCGGGGACTCCCAACTGACGCAGGCGCTGCAATCGGACTTGGGCGATCTGGTGAACCGTCTGGAAAGCAAGGGCTACAAGACGGAAGCTTGGATTCCCGCGACGGCGCACCCAGCCGCGGCCGCGGCGCCGGGCGTCTCCGAGGGCGGAGCCGAGCACGGCCAGAGGCAACCATCGGGTTCCTGGGCCGGAAACGAGCAACAGCGCCACGGACAGCAGGGATCGAATCAACGCCAGCAGTCTCGCGGGAAGGCGCGATTCGAAGAAACATTGGCAACATCGCAAGAAGCAAGGACGGAAAACAGATGATACCCACTTTGACGAATGGGACCAGCGGCGCAACGCAGCAATCCAACTCGACTCAGTCCGCAGCTCAAGCGGTATCGGCGGCCATCGATCCGATGGCGACCGAACAGACATTCCTGAAGCTGCTGGTCACGCAACTGCAGAACCAGGACCCGTTAAACCCTCAGGACGGCACGCAGTTCGTGGCGCAACTGGCGCAGTTCAGCTCGCTCGAGCAGCAGATGCAGATGCGGCAGGACCTGGACGCGATCAACACCTCGCTCGGCAAGCAGAGCAGCGCGACGCCGGCGACATCACAGACATCAGAGACATCACAAGCATAGGGAGGCATTATGTTTACATCATTCTCAACCGCACTTTCGGCGCTGGCGGCGCATTCCACCGCCATCGACGTGGTGGGCAACAACCTGGCGAACCTGAACACGCCGGGGTTCAAAAGCAGCGTCGTTTCTTTCCATGACCTGGTGACACAATCGCTCGGAGCTGGCCTCGGCGATACTCAGGTCGGATTCGGCGTGGGAACGCCGATTACGTTGCGCGAGTTTTCGCAAGGCGCGATTCAGACCACGGGAGGAACACTGGACGCGGCCGTTCAAGGGGACGGATTTTTTGTGATCCAGGGGCCGGGCGGCGGCACCGAGTACACGCGCGGCGGGAATTTCCAGGTGGACAAAGACGGCAACCTGACCACGGCCACCGGAGAATCGGTGCAGGGCTGGACGCAAATCAACGGGAATCTGGACACCAACGCGCCTCCTGGAAACATCTCGGTGCCAGTGGGAACCGTGCAACCGCCGGTAGTGACCAAGAACATCTCCTTCGACATCAACCTGAATGCGGCTGCCACGGCGGAAGTGAAGGCGGGTACATTCGCCACTTCCGTCACCATCTACGATTCGCTTGGAAATTCGCACATCGTCACAGCGACGTTCACCAAGAACGCGACGGCGGGCCAATGGGACTACAGTGTTTCTCTTCCCGACGCCGACCTGCAAAACCCGCCTTTTACTCCGCTGACGGGCAGCATCACTTTTGATGCCAACGGGAACCTGACGACGCCGGCGGCGGCGGACCCAGCGCCGCAGTTGGATATTCAAGGTCTCGCGGACGGCGCTTCCGACTTGACCATCAGCTGGGACCTGTTCAACGGGAAGACGCCACGGATCAGCCAGTATGCCCAGCCGTCCTCCATCTCGGCGGTGACGCAGGACGGCTCGCCGGCCGCCCAGTTGGTGCGCGTGGCCCTGGCGGATGCAGGCCAGATTCTGGCTCAATTCTCGAACGGAGAGCAGACCGTGGTCGGGCAGCTGGCCATGGCCACGATACGCAATCCGGAGTCGTTGATCGCGGTGGGCAACAACAACTACCAGCTCAGCGCGCGGTCGGCGCTGCCCGCGGTAGGCTTACCGGGAACGGGCGGACGCGGCTCGGTGAAAGGCGGCGCCGTGGAGGCTTCGACAGTGGACATCGCCCAGCAGTTCACGAATCTGATCGTGTACCAGCGCGGCTACGAAGCCAACTCCAAGGTGGTGTCGGCGGTGGACGAGCTGAGCCAGACCACCATCAACTTGATTAAGTAATTGGCTCGATGAGTCCCAGCGAACAGATCGCCGACCTGGCCGACATTCCCGTCGAGGTCGAAGTGGAGCTGGGCCGGCGGGTCATGACCATCGCGCAGATTCTGGACCTGCACCCGAACAGCGTGATTCGGATGCCCCGCTCGGCCGGCGACAACATCGACATCCTGGTGGGCGGAACGGTGATCGGTTACGGGGAGATCGTGATCATCGAGGACGCGGTGGGGGTTCGGATCACGGATTTCAGCCTGGAGGAGTGAGCGAAGCGAAGCATGGATATCGTACGGCAGTCCCTGGCCATCACGCTGGTGTTTGCGCTTCTGTGGGCGGCGCTGTGGCTGCTCCGGAGGAAAGGAGCCATCCGGCCGCGGCTAGGCAAGGACCGTCATGAGCCGCAGCGGCTGGAATCGCGCGGACGGCTGGCGCTGGGCGCGCAGCACTCCCTGCACCTGATCCGGGCCGGAGATCGCGAAGTGGTGCTGGCGGTGCATCCGGCGGGGGTCACGGTGGTCTGCGATCTTTCCGCCGCGGCCGCGAGTCAACTGTCCAAACCAACATGAAAACTCTTCGAGTTCTCCCAGCTATAGCGATCGCGGGAGCCGGCTCGCTGCTGGCGCAGGCTCCCGGCGCGGAAGTGTCGCTGGTGCCGGGGAAGGGATCCGCCGCGCTCAGCGTTCCGATGCAGACCGTGGTGCTGCTGACGCTGCTCACGATCCTGCCGGCGGTGGTCATGTCGATCACCCCGTTCCTGCGGATCACGGTGGTGCTGCACTTCCTGCGGCAGGCGCTCGGAACGCAGGCCACGCCTTCCAACCAGGTGCTGATCGGCCTGTCGCTGTTCCTGACCATGCTGATCATGCAGCCGGTGGTCCTGGACATGTACCACCAGGGTTGGGAGCCGATGGAGAGCGGCAAGGCCACCTGGGAGCAGGCTTTCGACCAGGGATCGCAACCGCTGAAGGCTTTCCTGGTGCGGTTTGTCGGGGAAAAAGACGTGAGCCTGTTTCTGGAGGTTTCGCACACGGCGCGGCCCAAGCGGCCCGCCGATCTGGGTTTGACCGTGCTGGTGCCGGCTTACATCCTGTCGGAGCTCAAGACCGGATTTCAGATCGGGGCGGTGCTGTTCCTGCCTTTTCTGGTGATCGACCTGGTGGTGGCGTCGGTGACGCTTTCGATCGGCATGGTGCAGTTGCCGCCGGTCATGCTGTCGGCGCCTTTCAAGATTCTGCTGTTCGTGCTGGTGGACGGCTGGAACCTGGTGGTGGGTTCGTTGATCAGGAGCTTTTATCAAACATGACGCCGGAAATTGCAATCCAGATTTTTCGCCACACGCTGCTCGAGACCTTCTGGCTGGCGCTGCCGATTTTGGCGATCGGGTTCGTGGTGGGGATCGCGGTCAGCCTGCTGCAGGTGCTCACTTCCATCCAGGACGCCGCCTTCTCCTCGGTTCCGCGGCTGGCGGCCTTCCTGTTCGGCTTGCTGCTGCTGCTGCCCTGGATGACGGCCAAGCTGGTGGCGTTCACCACCGGCTTGTTCGGCGATTTCAGCCGCTATGCACGCTAGCCTGACGCTGGATCTCGGGATGCTGTGCGGGTTCCTGCTGGCGCTGGCGCGGGTGTCCGGCTTGCTCGCCTTCGTTCCCATCCCGGGCCTGGCGGCGGGAACCGAGGTGAGCCGCGTTGTCCTGGCTGTGGCGCTGACGGTGGCGCTGTTTCCGGTCTGGCCCGCGCCCCAGGTGGAGGGGTTCGTCATCGGGCGGATGCTCGGATGGATGGCCTCGGAAGCGGCGTTCGGTCTGACGGTGGGGCTGGCGGTGGCGTTCCTGCTGGAGGGTGTGCAGATGGCGGCGCAGGTCATCGGCCTGCAGGCCGGCTACTCATACGCTTCCATGGTCGATCCGGCGACGCAGGCCGACACCACCACGCTGCAGATGATGGCGCAACTCATAGCCGGGTCGTTGTTCTTCGCCTTCGGATTCGACCGGCAGGTGATCCACATTCTGGCGCGAAGTTTCGAGTCGGTACCCGGCGGGACCTATGCGTTGACTGGGGCGAGCGTGGAGGCGGTGGCCCGGCTGGGCTCCGGAATTTTCCTGACCGGCCTGCAGCTTGCGCTTCCGGTGCTCGCGCTCCTGCTGCTTCTGGATATCGCCTTCGCGGTGCTGGGCCGGCTGCAGACGCAACTGCAACTGCTGTCGCTTTCCTTCGCGGTGAAGATGCTGGTGGCGCTGGCGTTCCTGGCCGGGGTCCTGTCGCTTTACCCGCCGGTCTTCGAAAAATTTGGAGCGGCCACCTTCAGCACGCTCGGAAAGCTGCTGAATCGCTGACATGCCGGATCAGGGACAGCGCACCGAGAAACCGACCAAGCGAAAGCTGGACAAGGCCCGCAAGGAGGGGCAGTTCCCGTCCAGCCGGGAGTTCCTGGCGGCGCTGCAGTTCCTCGCGTTCACGGTCCTGCTGGGCATCGGGGGGCTGCATTTCCTGGAGCGGGTGCGGGCCATGGCGCGTTATTTTCTGGCGGCTGCCTTCCGCATCGAACTGACCGCGCACAGCCTGCCGGTCCTCTACCGCGAGTCGGTGGGCCACGTATTCCAGCCGCTGATGTGGATGGGGATGTGTCTCAGCGCGGTGGCGCTGGCCGGGCAACTGGGCGTCACGCGTCTGGGCGTATCGCTGCACAAACTGGCGCCGGATCCGAAACGGCTGAACCCGCTACAGAAGATCCGCAATCTCCCCGGCCAGAACTTCGGTTCGTTCTTTCAGGCCTTGCTGTTTCTGCCGCTGCTGGTTCTGGCGGTGTGCGCGGTGGCGGGCCAGAACCTGGCCGCCTACGCCGGGCTGATGCGTGCGGGCCTGGGACCCGCGCTGGTCGTGGTGGCCGGTTCGCTCAAGAACTTCATGTGGAAGGCGGCGTTTCTGTTTTTGGCGATCGGCCTTCTGGATTTCCTGCGCGTTTCGCGGCGGCACAACAAGACGCTGCGAATGACCAAGCAGGAGGTGCGTGAGGAGTTCAAGGAGACTGAAGGCGATCCGCACGTCAAGAACCGGGTGCGGAGGATTCAGCGCGACCTGGCCCGCCGCAACATGATGAAAGAAGTCTCCAAGGCCACGGCGGTGATCGTGAACCCGACGCATTACTCGGTGGCCATCCGCTACGAGATGGAGAGCATGGTGGCGCCGCGCGTGCTGGCCAAGGGCAAGAACTACCTGGCGCTGCGGATTCGCCAGATCGCCACCGATCACGAGATTCCGATCGTCGAGAACCAGCCCCTGGCGCAGGCGTTGTACAAATCGACCGACGTCGGCCAGGAGATCCCGCCGCATCTGTATCGCGCCGTGGCGGAAGTATTGGCATACATCTACAAGCTCATGCATCCGAGGGGGAAATAGGTGGCTTCCATCGCCCGAGTTCCGTCCGCCGGGAACCGCAGCGTGCTTCCAGCAGCCACGCGGCCGGTGGCCAAGAACCAGAAGAGCGCCGCGGGGCCGGCCGCGTCCGGGGCAGCTGCCAACTGGCGCGAGTTCGCCGTTCCGATCGCGGTGCTCGGCATCGTGCTGGCGATGATCGCGCCGCTGCCGCCGTTTCTGCTGGATATTCTCATTTCGGCCAACATCACGCTGTCGGTGATCGTGCTGCTGGTGTCGCTCTACATCGTCAAGCCGGTGGAGTTCAGCGTGTTCCCGACCACGCTGCTGCTGATGACCCTGTTCCGCCTGGCGCTGAACATCTCGTCGGCGCGCTTGATCCTGCTGAACGGCAATACCGGGACGTCGGCCGCGGGCGAGGTGATCCAGGCGTTCGGCGCGTTCGTGGTGGGGGGCAACTACATCATCGGCGTGGTCATCTTCCTGGTGCTCATCGCAATTCAGTACGTGGTGATCAACCACGGCGCGGTCCGCATTTCGGAAGTGACGGCGCGTTTCACCCTGGACGCGATGCCGGGCAAGCAGATGTCGATCGATTCCGATCTGAACGCCGGGCTGATCGACGAAGGCGAAGCGCGGTCGCGGCGCAAGAATCTGGCGAGCGAAGCGGAGTTTTACGGCGCCATGGACGGCGCCTCGCGCTTCACGCAGCGGGACGCGGTGGCGTCCATCATCATCACGGTGATCAACATCCTGGCCGGCTTCCTGATCGGCGTGCTGCAGCACGGCATGGACCTGAAGCACGCGCTCCAGACCTACACCGTGCTGACCATCGGCGACGGGCTGGTGACGGTCATTCCGGCACTGATGATTTCCATTTCGGGAGGCCTGATCGTCACGCGTGCCAGCTCGGATACCAAGTTGGGACTGGATTTCCAGCGGCAGGTGTTCAGCAACTCGCAGCCGCTGATGCTGGCGGGCGGAGTATTGCTGGCCATGGCGGCGTTTCCGGGTCTGCCCAAGATTCCTTTTCTGGTGTTGGGCACGTCGGTGAGCGTGATGGCCTGGCGTCTGCGGCAAAAAACTGCCGCCGCGGAGAAAACCGCGCCAGCGGTGGCGCCGCCGGTCCGGGAAAGTTTCGAGGCTCTGCTGCGCGTCGAGCCATTGGCTGTCGAAGTGGGGCTGGGCCTGGTGCAGTTGGTCGAAGGCGGGCAGAATTCGCCGCTGCTGCGGAGAATCGCGAGTATCCGGCGGCAATTGGCCACCGAGCTGGGCTACATTGTTCCGCCGGTGCGCGTCACCGACAACCTGACGCTGAAGGCCCGCGAATACACCATCTCGATCAAGGGCGTGGAAGTTGCGCGCTACGAGCTGGCGCACGGATGCGAGCTGGCCATTCATTCCGACGACAAGGCGGAGCAGATCGAAGGTCTGCCCACGCGCGAGCCGGCGTTTGGAATCGCGGCGCTGTGGATCTCGCCGGAGAACGCCGAGAAAGCGCGCCATGCCGGTTACACCATGGTCGACACCATCAGCATTCTGGGCACGCACTTGGGCGAAGTGGTTCGGCGGCACGCGCACGAATTGTTCTCGCGGCAGGACGCCAAAAAATTGCTGGATCGCGTGGCCGAAGAGAACCCGAAAGTGGTCGAGGATTTGGTTCCAAAATTGCTCTCTCTGGCAGTGGTGCAGAAAGTTCTTCAGAACCTGTTGCGGGAGCGAGTTTCGATTCGGGACGCGGCCAGCATTCTGGAAGCGCTGGGAGAGGCGGCGCCCATCACCAAGAACACCGTGCTGCTCACCGAATATGTCCGTCAGGCCATCCGCCGTCAGGTGGCAAAGCCATTCATAGACTCATCGGGCGACCTATCCGCCCATTTCCTCGATCCGGGAATCGAGCAAGCCATCGAGTCGGCGGTGGAGCACACCGAGAATTCCAGTCACCTGAATCTCGCACCGCAGCGGGTGCGCGACATCCAGGACCGCATCAAGAAATGCTGCGGTGCGCCGGATGCGCCGGCGGTGTTGTTGACCACGTCGGGAGCGCGCTTCTTTACGCGGCAAATCACGGAGAGCGTCGCGCCGAATCTGGCAGTGCTATCCCACAACGAGATACCTCCGGGCAACCGGATCGTTTCCCTCGGCGCGGTGACCTAGGAGAATGCCGCAGCAATCGCTATAAGCCATGAGACTTAAATCATTTTTCGCCGATACCGTCGAGCAAGCCATCAGCCTGGCCAGGCGTGAGATGGGGCCGGACGCCATGCTGGTCCATTCCAAGCGCAGCAGCGCGGAGGCCCAGCGCCTGGGCGCGTATGAAGTGGTCTGCGCGGTGGCCGCGGATCAGGCGCACGAGCGCGGAACTTCGGAATCCATTCCGGCCGCTCCGCCATCGCCGCCGGTCGACAAGCTGAGCCAGGAGGTTTCCGGGCTGAAGCATCAGATGGAGCGCCTGGCGCTTTCACTGGCACGCTGCGGGAGCGGCATGGCGGGCATCGGCTCGGACCCGGAGCTGGCCCGCGCCTTTGCGCAGTTGACCGATGCGGAGCTCGACACCGATCTGGCTTACGAAGTGATCGGCAGGATCAATTCTCCGGTGCGGCCCGGCGCGTTGCGCCATCAACTCAGCCGGCTGGTGAACGTAAGTGGAGAACTGGGCTGCCCGGGCGCGCCGGCGCGGATCGCTGCGCTAGTGGGGCCGCCGGGCTCCGGCAAGACCTCCGCCCTGGTGAAGCTGGCGGTGCAGTACGGCGTCTCCGCCCGCAAGCGCACGCAACTGCTTAGCTTGGACACTTATCGCGTGGCGGCGGCCGATGAGCTGCAATCCTACGCGGCCATCCTGGGGATCGGCTGTCAGGTGGTTGAGACCACGGCGGCGCTTCCGGCGGCTTTGGACGAGCATCGCAACAAGGACCTGATTCTGATCGACACTCCAGGGCTCGGACGGAGCGAGATAGAAGGCTTCGAGGACCTGTCGGGCTTCTTCGCCGCGGCATCCGGGCTGGACACGCACCTGGTGCTTCCAGCGTCCATGCGCACCAGGGATCTGAAGCGGGTTACCGAACAGTATGCGGTCTTCAAGCCCGGCAAGCTGTTGTTCACTCGCCTGGATGAGACCGAGACATTCGGATCCATGCTGAGCGAAAGCGTCCGCATGGGTATCCCCATCTCGTTCGTCTCCAGGGGCCAGCGCATTCCCGAGGATCTGGAGGCGGCGACGGCGGACCTGCTGCTGAGCCTGATTCTCAAGTCCGAAGCGGTGCAAGAGCCGAGCTTCGGCGTGGCGGCCGCATGAAGGCGCAAGTCACAGTCAAAGAGCCGGCGCGCGCGGTCAAGAAATACCAGGCGCAGTCCAACGCGGCCGAAGACCGGGAACGTCTGATCCTGGAGCACCTGCCGCAGGTAAAGCTGATCGCCAGGCGCATTCACGAGCGGCTGCCTGAGAGCGTGAACCTGGACGATTTGATCTCCACCGGCACGATCGGTCTGATCGCGGCCATCGACCGCTTCGATCCCAGCCACAACGTCAAGTTGAAGACCTACGCGGAATACAAGATCCGGGGCGCGATTCTGGACAGCCTGCGAGGCCTGGACTGGGCGCCCCGCCAGCAGCGCAAGCGGTCCAAGCAGATCGAGGCGGCCATCGCGGTGGCCGAACAGCGCCTGCACCGCGCGCCCACCGAAGAAGAGATCGCCTCGCAACTGCGCATAACGCTCGAGGAATACCACGAGTGGCTGGTGGACATCCGCGGCGTCAACATCGGAAGCCTGGAAGCGGTATCGCCGGACGGCGACGGGCGCAGTCTGCTCAAGTACATCTCCGACGACGAAGAGAATTGGCCGTCGCGCCTGCTCGAAAAGTCCGAGCTGCAGCGGCTGCTGGCGGACGCCATCGAAAAGATGCCGCCCACCGAAAAGATCATCGTCAGCCTGTACTACCACGAAGAGCTGACGCTGCGGGAGATCTCGAAGATCGTGGATCTGCATGAATCGCGGGTTTCGCAGCTCAAGTCGCAGGCCATCCTGCGCCTCCGCTCGTATCTGGAGAAGCGCTGGCCGGTGGAGAGGGGCGCCTAGGCATGCCGGACGAGACAACCACTGGGTCGGCGGCGTGGCTGGCCGAAGAATGGGCTAAGCAGTTGACGCGGGTCCTCGAGACCATGGCGGGTGAGGCGCCCGCCGTCACATATTTTTCCGATGAGCTCCGCGCGGACGAACCGGACAGCGAAGAGCTGCTTTGGTGGGAACAGCCCCTGAGCGTGGACGACGCGCTGATCTGGATCGGAGCCGGCCGCGCGAGCTGGGAAGACATCGGCAAACGGGTGATGCGCAGCGCGGGAATCGACGAGCAGGATCCCGAAGTTCTGCAGGGCACCTACTTAGAGGTTCTCGGCCAGGCTCTCTCGGGCGTCGCCAGCGCGGTCGCCGCGCGCCTGGGCCGGGAAGTCTCGTGCAGCGCAGGCCGGCAAGCCGCGCCCGCGGCCTCGCAAGGCCTGGCGGTATATAAGTTCCAAGTCGCTTCCGGAGAGCACAGTTTTCCGCTATTGGCTGTTTACAGCAAGGTGCTGGTTGATATCGACCAGAAGCCGGTCGACAGCCCCGCGCGCCCGCAGCGGACCACGACGCCGAGCGAACCCGAGGAGCCGCAGCCACCCAACTCGATCGACCTCCTCATGGATGTCGAACTGCCGGTCAGCGTTTCTTTCGGACGGGCCCAGCTCGCGCTCAAGGACGTAATCAAATTGACCACCGGGTCGATCGTGGAACTAAACCGGGCCGTCTCCGAGCCGGTCGAGGTGATCGTCAATAACTGCGTGATCGCGCGCGGAGAGGTGGTGGTGGTGGAAGGAAACTTCGGAATTCGGATCAAGCAGGTGATCAGCCGTCAGGAGCGGCTGAGAACGTTGTACTAGGAAGGATCTCATGCTGGAACGCTACTTGATACCCATTGCACCGCTGGCCCTGCTTGCGCTGGCCGCGATCGCGTGCCTGATCTTGTTTGCCTCGCTCGAAAAAGAGATCCGGCGCTTGAGGCGCCTGGTGAAAGGGCGGCCCGAGCCGGACCAGGCATCCAGCACGGAGCTCCAGCTCAAGCTGGATGATCTGAACGCGCGCGTTCGCGACGCCGAAGAGCGCTCCGGTATACTGCCGCCGCCGGCGCCGCGTCTCAACAGCCTGAATCTCAACAAGCGCACCCAGGCGATTCGTCTGGCCAGGAAGGGAGAGGCGGCCAACCACATCGCCGCGTCCCTGAGTATCCCGCGCAAGGAAGTGGAACTGCTGCTGAAAGTCTACGGGCTGAGCCTGACCAATTCCAACGAAATCACAACCTGACGTTATTGCGCGTTGCGCACCACGCGGGCGCCGGGCACGGCCCGGTCGGAACGGCCGTCCTCGATGACAACGTTGACGCTCATTTCCCTGTGTTCGCGCACCAGCTCGACCGTAAACGACTTCTTGGAACCGGCTGAACGGATGGCGCTCGACAACTCGTTGGGCGTGGTTACACTGGACCCGTCTACCTTGGTGATCACGTCGCCCGCCTTGATGCCGGCCTTCTCGGCCGCGGTGTCCTTCAATACTGAGCGCACCAGCACGCCTTCCTTAACGCCGAAGTAAGTCGCCAACTGAGATCCCAGCGATTCGGCTTCGACGCCCAGCATCGGGCTGCGCAGAGTGGTGAACACTTGCGGGATATCCGGGATGTGGATCTCCGGAATCTCGACGCCGGGGAAGACGTTGGCCAGAGTTTTCATCTTGCGGGTTCCCACCGTGGCCGAGATGGTCTGGGTCGCGCCGCCGCGGCTGATCAGCACTTTCACTTCGCGGCCGGCGGGAGTCTCGCGCACCAGCCGCCCGAACTGCTCCATGCCTTCCACGCGCTGGCCGTTATATTCGAGCACCACGTCGCCTGCTTTCAGCCCGGCCTTTTCGGCGGGGCTGCCGTCTTCGACGCGGGTGATCTCAACTCCGTAAGCCTGGTTGAGCTTCAGCTCGCGCGCCCGGTCGGCGTTGATCTCTGCCAGGTTCACGCCCAGGTACGACGTGCCGCCGAGCGTGCCGGATCGAAGCTCGTAGACGCGCGCGGTTCCCGGCGCCTGGAAAAATTCGAGGGGCGGCGGCGGTGGCGGCGGCTGCTGCGCGCTGAGCCCGGCCGCCGTCAGAATCAAACCAAAAATCACTTGCCTCATAAAATCTCCTAAAACCAAATCCTCTCGGAGCGCTCCGCGCCGGCCGCCACAGTGCTCACTTTTGCCGGCGCAGATAAATGGTGCCGCCGTTCACGTTGATGCGCAGCACGGGACCGCCGCCGTTAAGCGCGCCCTCGGCCACCACCGGGGTGGCGCCGGGTTGCCTGCCGGACTGCACGCGGATCTCCGGAAAATCGGAAATGATCCGGCCCATCGCGTCGCCCGATTCGTTTCTGGCCGCAACCGTCATCGGTACGTTGGACGAAATGAAGACCGTAATGTCACCAGAGTTGGTGCTGAGAGTGGAGTCCTCGATGCGCGTGCCCTTAGACAATTCCGCCAGGATGCTTCCGGCGCTGGTGGATGCGCGCAGAGCTCCGCCCACGTTGCGCAGCCGGATAGCGCCTCCAGCCGAATCGCACCGGACTCCGTTAGCGGCGTTCACCTGAATCGCGCCTCCGGAACTCTCCGCGGTCACCACGCCGTCGGCCTGCTGGACCTGGATCAATCCGCCGGCGGTTCGCGCGAACACCGCGCCCGACGCGCGTTCCACGCGAATGTTGCCGCCGGCTGTGGAAGCATGCACCGGGCCGCCCGCCTGGTGCACGAAAATCTCGCCGCCCGCGGTTTCAAACCACGCTTCCCCGCCCGCGTTCTGAACGCGAATGACGCCGCCGCCGGAGTAGCAGCGCACCGACCCGGCCACGGATCCCACGTGGATGTCCCCGCCGCCGGTCCGGATCTCACAGCGCCCCCGGATGCCGTCGACGTCGATTTGCCCGCCGGTGGAGCGCGCCTCAACCTCGCCGTCGAGATCGGAGGCCTGCACGTTGCCGCCGCGCGTCTCAATCCACACCTGCCGCAACCCGCGCGGCACCGACAGCGACACTTCCGGAGCTTCCGAAATGCGCCGCGGAGGAGTGACCGTCAGGTACACCCAGCCGCCCTGGGTTCGGGTTCTCAATTCGAACTGCCGCAGCAACACCTCGGCGGCGCGCTTATCACGAGCCCGCACCCGCGCCTTGAGCGTATACGTGCCGCCGACGCTCGCGTCCCCGCGCAGAACCACGTTACCGACGGTGTTCAGGCGAAACCGTTCGGAGGGCGCGATCGCGATGGAACCGGTGATGGTGCGAACCCAATAGCGTCCGTCGCGCTGGATGGGTGCATTACGCTGCGCCAGCGCCGGCAACGCGGCTCCAAGCACGAACGCAAACCAGATGGAGACGAACCGCTGCATGGCCGCTAGTACGATTCCACCGAAGCGTTCATCTCGTGCAACGCCTTCTGGCAGCGCATGCGGATGTAGTCGTTGTCTTCCTTCATCATGAGTTCCTGCAAGACGCTGACCATGGCGTTGCTGTGGTGCTGGATCAAAAGGTCGATCACCTGCGTCCGCACGCCCGGGTTGTTATCTTTCAACAGCACCTGCGTCAGGACCTGGCGCGTTTCCGGATCGTCGGCGAAATCCTTAAGACCGTCCAGCGCCTTCAGGCGCACGCCGGCGTTGGCATCATGCTGGACCGCGTACAGCAGCGCGCGACGCACTTCGGCCGATTGCGGCTGGTTCTTGAGAAGATCCACGGACTCGACGCGCAGCCCGGCATCCGAAGGATCCTTGGCGGCGGTGAGCAGCAAGCGCTGAATGGACTGGTCGTCCACACTGCCGGACAAAACGCGCTGCCTGGTTTCATCCACCACGATCTGCACGCGGCCCTGAGAAACCGGCTCGACGTAGCGGACGCGCGACGTAACCGGCTCGGCCACGCTCGCGGCATGGAAGGATCCCAGCAGCGAACCCGGCGTCATGCGCGCAGCGACGAAGCCCAAGACCAGCATCGCCACCGCACCTATGGGCTGCATCAGACCGGGCGCGAAATGGAAATGAACGGAAAAGCCCTCGCGGATTTTGTCCCAGAAGCTCGCGTGCTCCGGCTGAACATGGGCCAAGCGCTGCCGCAGCTCTGTCCGGCAATCATCCAACTGGTCCTGGGTGGGAAGTATCTCGGCCGCGTCCAGCGACGTGAACATGGCTTTGTGACGCGCCAGCGCATCGCGGCAAGCGGCGCATTCGTCGACGTGCACTTCCAGCCGCTCTTCGTCGTCGAAGGAAAGCTCGCCGTACAAAAACAGGGGCAGCATCGTTCTTACTTCTTCACACTTCATACGAAATCTCCAAGGGCGGCACGCATTTTCTGCGTGGCGCGGAAGAGGCAGTTCTTGGCGGCCTCCTCGGAAGTACCCAGCATGTCGCCGATCGTTCTCAGGCGCAGGCCCTGGTAATGCCGCATCTCAAACACCGCTCGCTCGCGCGGCGTCAACTCTCCCAAGACCTGCCGGATCCGGACCTGGAGCTGGCGGCTCAGAAGCTGGCGCTGCGGATCTCCGTGCGCGCGCGCTTCCTCCACCGTGTCCATCCGATCCAGAAAACCTTCGCTCGTTTCGACCACCGTGTTCTCCTCGCGCCGCACTCTGCGTTTCCGCAACGCGTCCAGGCACAGGTTGGTCACGATCCGGTACAGCCAGGTATGAAAGCTGCAGTCGAAACGAAACGTGTGCAGGTTCTTGTACACCCGCAGGAACGCCTCCTGGTAAATATCGTTGGCGTCTTCGGGCGACCGCAGCAGGTTCAAGGCCAGCCGCAGGACGTTCTGATCGTACAGGCGCACCAATTGCTCGAACGCGCGCTGGTCACCCCGTTGCGCCGCCCGAATCAGCTCGGGTTCGTCCATTTTGACGGCCGCCTGGGCCACAGTTGCCTGCAACACTCTGATAGACGGGCGATAAACGAAAACGTCACGCCCGGGGCCGGGCTTCGAGAGCGGGCGGCCCTAGCCCGCCAATTCGAGTTCGATCTTCTTGTTGGCCGGGTCGAGCCGCACGATTCGGAAGCTGCGGACCTGGCCGGCGCGCGCGGTTTCCGGACGAGCGGATGGGGCGGCTCCCTGCTTCCATTTAGCTGACAGCATTGCGGTTAGCGAAGACAAGTCGGCGGCTGGAGCGGCTTCGGCGCTCGCGGCCGGCGCACTCGGCTCGACTGGCATGCGGCACTCGCCGAAGACGCCTTCGCCCAGTTCCACGCGGGCGCGGCCGTTCGAGGTTTCCACGATCCGGCCCGTCACCGTCTCGCCCGCCGTGTGCTCGCTCAGATATTCGTCGGCGGTGGTCGGCTCCAGTTGCTTGATGCCCAGCTTGATGCGGCGGCGTTCGCGGTCGAGCTCCAGAACCTGCGCGCGCACCACTTGGCCCGCGGAGAGCGCTTCGCGCGGATGGTTCAAGCGTTTCTCGCGTGTGATGTCGGAGATGTGGATCATGCCCTCGATCCCGTTGCCGAGATCGACGAAGCATCCAAAATTGGTCAGGCTGGTGACCGGCCCCTCGGCGACGGCGCCCGGCACGTACTTCTTGGCGGCCTCTTCCCAGGGATCGCCCAGCGCCTGCTTGAGACCCAGCGAGATGCGGCGCTCGGCGGCGTTGACTCCGAGAACGATGACCTCCACCATTTCGCCGGCCTTCAGCAAATCGCCCGGCTTCTTGATCTTCTTCGACCAGGACATCTCGGAGATGTGAATCAGGCCGTCCACGCCGGGAGCCAGCTCGATGAACGCGCCGAAGTCGGCCAGGCGCGAAACTTTTCCTTGCACCCGGTCGCCCGTGTGGAAGCGCTCGCCGGCCAGCGTCCAGGGATCCGCCGCCAGTTGCTTCAGGCCGAGCGAAATACGGCGGCTGTCGGGCTGGATCTTGAGAATCTTGACTTCGATGGAATCGCCGGGCGCGACCACGTCCGAAGGCTTGGCCACCCGATGCCAGGCCATGTCGGCGACGTGCAGCAGACCGTCCACTCCGCCCAGATCGACGAACGCGCCGAAATCGGTGAGGCTGCGCACGGTGCCTCGAACCACCGCGCCTTCCTTCAACTCAGCCAGGCGCTTCTGGCGCGACTGTGCTTCTTGTTCTTCGAGCACCGCGCGCCGGTCCACCACCACGTCTTCGCTGGCCGTATCCAGCTTGATGATCCGGCACTGGATCTCCTGGCCGACCAGCGCTTCCATTTCGGCCTGATCCTTGGCGCCGCTGCGCGATGCGGGCATGAACGCCTTAGCGCCAACGTCCACGCGCAAGCCGCCCTTCACCAGCTCGGTAACCACTCCGCCGATGTCGCGATGTTCGGCGAAGGCCCGTTCCAGCGCGCTCCAATCCCTGGGGCGCTCCACTTTGACGGTGGAGAGCGAGTAAGCTTCGCCGTCATTGCCGGTGATCGAGACCATCAGCCGGTCGCCGATTTTCACCGACAGTTCGCCGGTGGCGCTGCGAAACAGGTCCAGAGGCAGCACGCCGTCCAGCTTGCGGCCGATATCGACGAAGACGGAATCTGGCGTGATCGATACCACCGTGCCGTCGATGGCTTGACCGCGCGGGGGTCCGTGGTGCTGCTGTTCGAACTCAGAGAGAATCTCGGCGAACGAGTTGTGTTCGGAAGGCGCGGCCGAATCGTCTTGAGATGCTGCCGGTGCCCCCGGTGTTTCTGGGGACCTGAGGTTTTCCATGAAGAAACGAGTGTAGAACCATTGTGTCACACTCCCGGGATAAGATGGCAGCGTGGAGCTACGCGGCGGCGTTTGGAAGATCGTCCGCCCACAGGACCTGGTGTGGGTTGCGCTGTTCGGCGCTTTGGCGGTCTTTGGGCCGGACCGGGAACCCGCCACCATTTTCCTGCTCAGCGCGCTGGGCGTGTTCCAACTGCTCGAGCCGAGGTTGCTGCCCTCATCGACCAGAGCCAGCGTCGCCTTCGTGCTGATCAAATTCGCGATCTGCTACTTGCTGATCGGCTGGACCGGCGGGATCGCCAGCCGGTACTACTGGGTGTTGGTGTTTCCGGTAATTTCGGCAGCGACCACGCTGAGCCTGGCCGGAACCGTGATCGCGAGCGTGCTGGCGTCCGGCGGCTACCTTTCGTTTCTGCGCTTCCTGACGCACGATCAGTTTATTGCGCCCAGCGAGTATCCCGAACTGATCATGCGGGCGCTCATGCTTCCGGTGATCGGATACCTGACCCAGCAGTTGGCGGAATCGAATCGAATGGCGGCGCGCAAAGCCGAGGCTGCCGCGCAGCAGGCCGCCGACGCGAATCGCCAGTTGCAGGAGGCCGAAGCCGCGATGCGCCGGTCCGAGCGGCTCGCGGCTCTCGGTCAGCTCTCGGCGGGGTTGGCACACGAACTTCGCAATCCGCTCGGTACCATGAAAACCTCCGCCGAGATGCTGGCCCGGCAGGTGGAGCCTGGAAACGCCGTGGCCCGCGAGATGGCCGACTTCATTTCTTCCGAAGTGGACCGCACCAATTCGCTGGTGACGCGGTTCCTGGATTTCGCGCGGCCGCTGGCGCTGCGGCTGGAGAAAACCGACCTCGCGCAGATGATCGACCGCGCGGTGACCGACATCGAGCGGCACGCTCCGCCCCTCGACGTGGCGATCTATAAGAATTACTCGCCCGACATTCCGCCCTTTCTTCTGGACGGGCAATTGATGGAGCGGGTGCTGTACAATTTGCTGCTGAATGCGGCGCAGGCCACCCGGCCCGGTGGAAGCATCACGGTGAAGACGCGCCAGTTCGGCGACACGGTGGAGATCGCGGTCATCGATCGAGGCGCGGGCATCGATGCCAAGCATCTGGAGAACATTTTCAATCCGTTCTTCACCACCAAGGCGGGCGGCGTCGGGCTGGGCCTGGCTATCGTTTCGAAAATCGTCGACGAGCATGGCGGCAAGCTGGCGGTGGAGAGCGAGTCGGGCGTGGGCAGCGTGTTTCGCGTCTACCTCCCATTTCGAGAGTCACGAGAGGACGGTTCATGAAGGCCACGGTTCTAGTGGTGGAAGACGAAGAAAAACTGCGCCGCGTAATCGAGCTGCAGTTGAAAACGGCGGGCTTTGACGTGGAGCAGGCCGGCAGCGCGGAGGACGCGATCAAGCTGGCCGATCGAGCCGACGTCATTCTGACCGACCTGCGCCTGCCGGGCCAGAACGGGCTGGAGCTGCTGAGCGATCTGCGCCTCCAGGACTCGCACACGCCGGTAATCGTCATGACGGCTTTCGGAAGCATCGAAACAGCGGTGGAGGCGATGAAAGCCGGGGCCGTGGATTTTCTTCCCAAGCCGTTTTCGCTCGACCATCTCATGACGGTGGTGAACAAGGCGCTCGAGCTGCGGACTTTGCGCGCCGAGAATCGCGAGCTGCGCGCTGAGTTGAGCCAGCGCTACGAGTTCGACAATATCGTGGGACGCAGCGAGCCGATGCGGGAGATTTTCGCCACTATTGACCGCGTGGCGCCCACCCGCGCCACCGTGCTGCTGTGCGGCGAGAGCGGCGTCGGAAAGGACATGATCGCCCGCGCCATCCATCATCACTCACCGCGCACGGATCGCCCGTTCGTCAAGATCAACTGCACCGCGCTCCCCGAGAATCTGATGGAGAGCGAGCTGTTCGGCTATGAGAAAGGCGCCTTCACGGGAGCCAATGCATCCAAGCCGGGCAAGTTCGAGCAAGCCGACACCGGGACCGTCTTTCTGGACGAGATCGGCGATGTGCCCGGATCCATCCAGGTAAAGCTGCTGCGCATCCTGCAGGAGCGCGAGTTCGAGCGCCTGGGCAGCAACAAGACGCGCCACATCGACGTGCGCGTGCTGGCCGCCACCAACGTGGATTTGCGGGCCGCCCTGGAGCAGGGCACTTTCCGGGAGGATCTGTACTATCGCCTGAACGTTCTGCCCATCAACATCCCGCCGCTGCGCGACCGCAAGGAAGACATTCCGTTCCTGGTGTCCCACTTCATCAAGAAGTTGAGGAAGGATCTGGGCAGCCCGGTGGAATCGATTTCCGACGCGGCCATCGAGCGGCTGCTGGGGTACCATTGGCCTGGCAACGTGCGGGAGCTCGAGAACGTGATCGAGCGCAGCATGGTTCTGGCCGGCGGCAAGGTGCTGGAGGCCTCGGACATCAAGCTCGACATGGCGCCGAAGTCGCGCGCCGCGAGCGTGGACAGTTTTCTACCCGAAGGCCAGACGCTTGACCAATTCGAGCAGTCCATTATCCGGGAAGCGCTGCAGCGGGCCAATGGCAACAAGAGCCAGACGGCGCGGCTGCTGGGGCTGACGCGCAACGCGCTGCGCTATCGGCTGTCGCAGATGGGCATAGAATCGTGAGCCTCCTCTTTAGACGCCGGCTGAAGCCGGCTGCGGGCAAGATTGCCCGCCCCACGTGCTCTTGTGATCTAATCTCAAGACAGGCAGGCAAAGGAGGCGAGATGTATTCACGGCGTGACTTCGCGAGAATTGCCGCGGCCGCGGTACCGGTGGCGTGGATGCCCGGCGCATTGAGAGCGGCTGGCCGAATCAACTCGACCATCGCGGGCGTCCGGCTGGGCGCGCAAACCTACAGCTTCCGCGAGAAGCCTCTGGAGGGCGCCATCCAGGCGCTGGTCGAATGCCAGTTGGGCGATTGCGAAGTGTTTGCCCCGCACGTCGAACCGAAGCTGTCGCGGGAAGAGCTGCGGAAATGGCGGCTGACGGTTCCGCTCGAAGACATCAAAGCCGCCCGCAAGAAATTCGACGATGCCGGCATCGGCGTTTACGCCTACAACCTGAGCTTTCGCGACGATTTCACCGACGAAGAGATCGATCGCGGGTTCGTCATGAGCAAGGCGTTCGGCGTGGACCTCATCACTGCCTCGTCCACTATCAGCATCGCGAAGCGCCTGGTCCCGTTCGCCGAAAAGCACAAGATGATGGTCGCGTTTCACGGCCATTCCGACGTGAAAACTCCCAACGAGTTCGCCAAGCCCGAGAGCTTCGCCGAAGCGATGGCCATGTCCAAGCGGTTCATGGTGAATCTCGACATCGGCCACTTCACCGCCGCCAATTACGACGCGGTCGAATACATCCAGGAACATCACGACCGCATCCTGGTTTTGCATCTGAAAGACCGCAAGCGCAACCAGGGTCCCAACGTCCCGTGGGGCCAGGGCGACACGCCCATCAAGCAGGTGCTCCAACTGCTCAAGAAAGAAAAATACCCGATGCGCGCCTTCATCGAGTACGAGTACAAAGGCGACGACTCGGTGGCCGAAGTCAGGAAGTGCTTCCAATATTGCAAGGACGCGCTGGCATGAAGTTGATTTGCCTGTCACTCCTGCTGGCGGCCTTGGGACAAGCCCAGTTGAAATTGGTCAGTCGTCCCGCGCCGACACCCGAGCAGGTGGCGCGCGGCAAAGCGGCGTTCGTCTCGGCGTGCGGCTTCTGTCACGGCGTCAATGCGCGTGGCGGCGACGGGGGTCCGGATCTGGTGCGCTCAGTCATCGTGCTGGACGACGAAGACGGCGACAAGATCGGACCGGTGATCCTGGGCGGACGCGCGGATCGCGGAATGCCGGCGCTTTCGATGTCCAAAGATCAGATCACCGAAATCGCCGCATTTCTCAGGCAGCAGACCCAAGCCGCGGCGAACCGGTTCGACTACAAGATTTTGGACATCGTGACCGGCGACGCCAAAGCGGGCGCGGCGTTTTTCAACGGCACCGGCAAATGCAATTCCTGCCATTCGGCGAGCGGCGACCTGGCCGGGATCGCCGGCAAGTACGACGCGGTCGCGTTGCAGGCGCGCTTTCTATATCCGCGCTCGCGCGTGAAGCAGACGCGCGTCACGGTAACGCCGGCTCAGGGCCGCCCGCTATCCGGTATTTTGGAGTTGATCGACGACTTCACGGTCGTTTTGCGCGATTCGGAAGGCTTCCACCACTCCTTCGCGCGCGATGCGGTGAAGCTCGACATCCAGGATCCTCTGGCGGCGCACGCCGATCTGCTGCGCCGCTACACGGACGCCGACGTTCACAACATTCTGGCTTTTCTGGTGACGCTGAAATGACGGCCCCGAGACTCCTCTCCGCGCTAGCATTCCTGGCCGGCTGGCTGGGGGCGCAGCCGCTCGATCCCGGGAAGTTGCTGAAGCTTCCCACCGACGCCTGGCCGATGTACAACGGCGACTACAGCGGACGCCGCCACAGTCCGCTGAAACAAATTGACGCGCGCAACGTAAAGTCGCTGGCGCTCGCCTGGGCCTACCGGGCCAACACCAGCGGCGGCCCGCCGATCCAGATCAAAGCGACTCCGCTGCAGGTCAACGGCGTGCTCTACTTCACCGCGCCGGACCACGCCTGGGCCGTGGACGCGCGCAGCGGCCGGGAACTGTGGCATTTCGCCTGGGAAACCAAGGGCGGCATTCACATCGGCAATCGCGGCTTCGGCATGTACGGCAACTGGCTGTATTTCGAGACGCCGGATTGCTACTTGGTTTCGCTGGACGCGCGCACCGGCAAGATGCGCTGGAATCACCAGATCGCCGACGTCAAGCAGGAATATTTTTGCACGCCCGCGCCCATGGTGATCAAGGATCACATTCTCACCGGCGTCGGCGGCGATTCGCTCGACGTGCCCGGCTACCTGGAATCGCGCGATCCGGAGACTGGCGAATTGCAGTGGCGCTGGAACACGACGCCGCGTCCCGGTGAACCCGGCGCCGAAACTTGGCCCACCAAGGCATCCATGGAACACGGCGGCGGCATGACCTGGATGTCCGGCACCTACGATCCGGAGTTGAACCTATATTATTTCGGCACCGGGAATCCGAATCCCGTTCATGCGGCGCAGAGCCGCAA
>JAIQFN010000077.1 GCA_020073265.1 Terriglobia bacterium
CGATGGAACAGTGTTTGAGGCACGTTCTTGACACCGGCGCCACGGCGGAAGTCACGGTCCAAAGTTTCGCGCTCCGGAAAGGCGCCGGCCCCTTTGTCATCACGGTCGAACCCATCGCGAGCGCGGACGGCGTCACGGCGTTGGGCGTGCGGGCCAAGGATGGTTCCTCCACGAAGCGGCGCACGTAGACACGCACTACACTGAAATTGGGGGTAGTTCGATGCCCGAAAAGCCGTCCTCCGTTCTTCGCCCGCCGACTCAGGTCCTCACTCGCGGTTTCGATCCCAGCCTTTCGGTCGGATCGGCGCGGCCCGCTGTGTTTCGAAGTTCCACCTATGTGTTCTCCAGCCCCGAGGCCGCCGAGCGCGCCTTCGACTTGATGGCCGGACGCGCGCAGCCGCTGCCCGACGAGAAACCCGACCTGGTCTACTCGCGCTTCAACCATCCCAACGCCGAGATCCTGGAGGACCGGCTGGTCCCGCTTGAAACCGGAGCGCAGGCCGCGCTGGTGTTCAATTCCGGCATGGCCGCCATCATGACCGCGCTGCTCACCTTCGTGCGCCCCGGCCATAGCATCGTCTATACCGTCCCGATTTACGGCGGCACGCAGCATCTCATTCAGGATTTTCTCGAACCGCTCGGCATCGCCGGCATTCCCGTGCTGGCCGGACAAACCGCCGCGATCAATGACGCCATCCGCTCGGCCAAAAACCTCAGCGTGGTGCTGATCGAGACGCCCGCCAATCCCACCATCATCATGACCGGCATCCGCGAGGCTGTCGAAGCCGCTGCGCAGCGCGACCCCAGGCCGCTGGTGATGGTGGACAACACGCTGCTCGGCCCCGCCTTCCAACATCCGCTGCTGCTCGGCGCGGACATCTGCCTGTACTCCGCTACCAAGTATCTGTCCGGCTTCAGCGACCTGATCGCCGGCGCCGCCGTTGCCAACGACTCTCAGCTCATTCGCAAAATGCGCAGCAAGCGCAATCTGTTCGGCAACATCCTGCAGCCGGATGAATGCTGGATGCTGGATGGACGGCTGCCCACCGTCACGCTGCGCATGAACCGCTCCAGCAAGAATGCCGAGAGAATCGCGCACCATCTGGCCAAGCATCCCAAGGTCGCGCGCGTGCTGTACCCGTCGCTGTTCACCGATCCCGAGCAGCTTCGCATCACCCGCGAGCAGTGCGACTTCCCAGGCGGCATGCTGTCGCTCGACCTGAAGGGCGGCAAGGCGGCGGCCTTCGAGTTCCTTCGCAACCTGCACATCGCGCACAACGCGGTTTCGCTCGGCGGCGTCGAGACGCTGGTGTGCCATCCCAAATCGACCACGCATTCCGGCTTCACGCCTGAGGAATTCGCGCAGGCCGGAGTCACCGATGGACTGGTGCGCATCTCGGTGGGCATCGAAGACTGGCGCGATCTGCTGACCGACTTCGAGCAGGCCCTGGAACTTATCTGATCTGAAATTTCACCACGGCCTTGCCGAAGTGAATCTCGTCGCCCGGGAGCAGCCGGGTTCCCCGCGTGTCGCGATGCACTTCCTGCCCCATGCCGTCGCGGACGATCCACAGGCCACAGTTGTTCTCAGCCTTGTTGCCGCGCTTGTACCAGCGATCGTTGAACAACCGGTACTCACCGGTCTTCTTGTCGTGCGCGATGTGCGCGTGCTCGCGTGAGACCGTGCGGTTGATGGGATTATCTTCTGCGAACGCCAGATCGTTGCGCCGCGACAGGCCCTCGGCCTTGTACACGTCCACCAGGCGTCCGATGTTGGTGCGCGCCTTTTGCAGCAGGATCTCGGGCTTGTTGGCGCTTCCCGCCGACACGATCAGCCGGCCCACTCGTCGTGCGCGCGGGGCTTCTTCCGCCGGCGGCTGTACGTCTTCGCTCAGTGTCTCGATGCGGAGTTCACCTGCTGCATCGCCGATTCCCACTCTTATCTCGACGCGCAGGTCATCGGGGAAGCGGCAGGCCTGCTTCGCCAGGCTCTTCCTAACTTCTTCGTCGAAGAACCGCCGGAAGAAGTCGCGCTCGAACACCGTGGCCTCGCTCCCGTTGGCCTTCAGGAGAATGCGCACGACATTGTACGGAAACAGCGCTTTCCCGCCGGCGCGCTGGATCTTCTTGCTGACTTCGTCCAGCACCGCGATGCGAATCTCCGCGACTTCCGGCGAGTCGCCGACAATCTGCGCCATCGCGCCGAAGGGCGCTTCAAACACCGTTCTACCCACTCGCTCGATCATTTCCGATATCCTCATTTTCCGTCACCTAACAGGCCCAACTCCGCGGCGGCCTCCACTACCTCGCGCGCGATGGGCGCGGCTGTTGTCCCTCCGTAGCCGCCATGCTCCACCACGACGGCGAACGCGATGCTCTTCGAACGATCGCCGTCGAAGGGCGCGAAACCCGCGAACCAGGCGTGCGGCATGCCTTCATCGAGCTGCGCGGTTCCTGTCTTTCCAGCAACGCTCGCCGCGACGCCTTGCATCGCCCGGCGCGCCGTTCCCTCCAGCACTACGGATCGCATGGCGCGCGCCAGGAATCCGGCCAGCTCCGGGTCCAGGATGCGGCGCGGTGCGTCGCGTCGCGAGTTGCTGCCATCGATCACCCACCGCCCCTCCGCCATCTCTCCGCCGTCTGCAATGGCCGCTGCGACGCGGGCCATCTTGAACGGCGTCACCAACACCGGTCCCTGTCCGTAGGAAGCAAACGGTAGCGCGGCTTGGATGTCGGGAACGCTGCCGGCCGGAATGTCGAGCAGCTTCGCCGTATCGCTCAACGCTTTCGCGCCGACCGAAAACACGCCTAGCTGCGCGAAATATGCATTGCAGGAAACCGCGATCGCCCGCGCCATGGTCAGCGTTCCGTGCGCCGAATCGCCGACGTCGTCGCGAATCGGTTTGCGCCACCCGGGTATGATCGCACCCACGCGGCCGTCGGGCAGCCGCCGGCAACTGAAGCTCTTGTCTTCAAGCTTCGGATCGGTCCGCAGCGCCGCCATAGCGGTCACCAGCTTGAACGTCGACCCTGGAGGATAGAGCCCGTAGCGCGCGCGGTCGAACAGCTCGTCATTTGTAGCTTGCGACGACGCGGCCGGCGCCGGCTCGCTGACCATCGCCAGAATGTCGCCGCTCCTCGGGTCCATCACCACCACGGCTCCGTTGTCTTTGTGCGCTTTCGCCAGCCGGTCTTCGAGCGCTTTGGCCACGCGCAACTGCAGCCGGATGTCGATCGACGTGGTAACGTTGCGGTCCCGCGCCATCAACTTCGCGATCTCAGGATTCCCCGGCTGGTGACGATACCGGATCAGTGGCGCGAGTTCGCTGTAGTCCGTGAAACCCTGCAGTCTGGCGTTCGAGTCATGTTCGACCAGCGAAGCATTGGTCGCATGGAAATTCTCGCCGGTCCGCAGGTCGCCCAGCAGGTGCGCCGTCGCTGCGCCAAAAGGATAGTGCCGATTGTCCAGCCGCGAGCAGGCGCTGTCGATCGCAACCCCCAGCTTCTGGTATTCAGCCCGCCGCCGCTCCAGCTCATTCCAGTCGCTGGTTGCAAGCAGCACCCCGTTGCGGTCGTAGATATCGCCGCGCCGGATCTCGTGCGCCAGCGAATTCAGGCGCGGATTCCGTTGCTCCCGCTTCACGCCGTCGTCCTCGAAGACTTTCGTTTCTCGAGCGAGGAACTTGTCGTCGCGCGCAACCTGATAGTAGGCCGCGAATCCCAACAACACCGCGGCGCAAACGCCCAGCACCGCTTCGAGCGACCGCACCGGTTTCACAAACGGCTCGTCGATCGCAGGCTCGCGCGTGTGATTCGAAATCGCCAGCAGGATCCCGAAGATCAGGAAGTTCGCGAGCATCGCCGTGTTCCCCGAGCTCAAGAACGGCGACACTACGCCCGAGAGCGGAAGCGCGCCCAGCACGCCGCTCGAAATCAGCAGCATCTCGAAGGCGATCAGCGCGCCCAGTCCGGCTCCCAGGAACAACCCATACTCGCTCGGGGCCCGCAACGCGATCCGCAAAGCCCGATGCACCAGGAAGCCGAGTAACAAGAGAACCGCCGCCACGCCCGCGAATCCCCACTCTTCGCCGATCGCCGGTAGCACCAAGTCCGTGTTGCCCGCCGGAATGAGCGCCGGATCGCCCCAGCCCGGCCCCGATCCCCACGCGCCTCCGGTTGAAAACGCCCACAGCGAATGCGCCAGTTGATTGCCGCCGTGAACGTCGTTGTCCCATGGCGAAAGCCACATGTGGATGCGGTCCACCACGGTGGCTGGCTTCCCCAATTGGTATCCGACGGTGACGCCGCCGACCAGCAGTGCGATTCCTAGCACTGCCAGCCCGGCGCGTCCGCGCGCCACCGCGAACACCGCCAGGAACAGAAAGCCGGTGACCAGCGCAGGACCAAGGTCCTTCAGCACGAAGAACAGCACCAGCGCGCAAGCCACCGCACACGCCACCGGCAACACGTGAGAGAGCCTCGGAAGATTGATCCAATGCAACGCGCGCGGAACCAGCCGCTTCTCCCGGAGATCGCGCAATCGCTCCCAGTTGCGCGCGAAGTAGCCCGCCAGGAAAAACACCAGCAGGATTTTGATCGCTTCTACCGGCTGGAACGGTCCCAGGTTGACTCTGGCGTCGTTGCCCGCGGGTCCCGAACCAAATCGAATCAGCAACACGAACAGCAGAAACGCCGCGAACAATGGCGTGTAGCTCCACTTGGAGAAACGCTGGCAGTTGAAGACGCGCAACGACGGCACGAGCAACACGAGGCAGCCCAGCCCGACGCCCCACGCGAATTTCGAAACCTCCAGCGTGTCGCGCAGTGGATCGCGCAAGCTTACGGCGAGAATCAAGCCGATGCCGGTCAGCAACTGCAGCGCGGGCAGTAGAGCGAAGTCGCCGCGGAACGCGCTCCAGCGCCAGACCAGGAACACCGCGTAGAATCCCGCCAGGTACGCCGCGATCCAGATCGCAAACTGAACCTGGTATTCGCGTGGCGTGCGAACCACGAAGACCGGCTTCAGTTTCGCAAGAGGGAGCAGCGGTGCGCGCGTCTTCGCGATACGCAAGCGAGCCAGTGCGCCCACGTTGGCAAGCGGCCGGTGCGCCGCCAGGTAGTCATAGATCTGTTGCGCGGCGGCTTCGCGCCTGGCGTCATCAGAGAACACTTGGAGGAACGGCAGTAACTCGCTGGCTTTGGCGGCACGGTTCAAGTCGAGAACCTCGCCGCGATCGATCTTCGCCGCAAGCTCGCCGAAGCTCTGCGTCTTGGCCGAATAAACCAGCACCAGCCCGGCTCCCACCGCGAGCGAAGCGCCGGCGAGCCAGACAAACTCACGCCATCCTACGCGCCCCGATCCTGCGCCCGCGCCGCGTCCGACCGCCAGGACCTTCGCTTCCCAGCTCCTGGTTATTGCCAACGGCTGGCCCTCCGGTTCGTCCGGCGCTGCGGTTTGGCGGGCTTGCTGAGCGCCTCATTGAGCTGCTGCCGCGCGCGATCGTCGTCGTCCACCTGCCGCAGCGCGACCGTCACGTTCGAGAATCCCACCAGCGGCTCGTAAAGCTGTCGCGCCCGCTCGTAATCGCGCTGCGCCATGCGCAGGTACCGTTCTTCGGAGGCGCGCGACGTGTCGCGATACTTCCTGGCCTCGCTCAACTCCGCGGCGGCGCGGAAACGATAGCCGTCGGCTTCCTGCTCCATCTCCCTCGGACCCGGCCGGGACCCCAGCCGCTCAGCCTCGTGCAGTTCCGCCATCGCTTTTCCGATGTTATTCTCCGCATAGATGTAGATGCGCGCCAACCCGAGATGCGGATCGGGCGAGCGCGGCATGAGCGACCGGGCTTCCTCAAAGTTCGCCTGCGCGGCCTGCGAGTGCCCTCGCACCAGGCTCGCGTATCCGTTCGCAAGCGCCAGCTTCCCGCGAGCCGTGCGATCGCTACCGTCCATCTCGAGCGCGTGCTCCAGACACGCCGCCGCCTTGGTCCAATCGAAATCTTGAATGGCCGGATCGGAACTGTTGCGATAGCGCTCGATCACGTCGTCGGCAGCGTCGATCAACCTGGATCGCACCGCGCCGGAAAGCCGCGTCGCCGGCGACAACCCGCCCAGAAAAGCATTCTGCCGCTGAATGCGCTGAAGCAGATCCCAATCCGCGTTGATCCCCGCGACATTCGCTTGCGTGTAGTCCAGGTTGCCGCGCAGCGATCCGCTTTCGCGCCAGAAGCGATAGTAGTAGCCGGCGGGCACACACACCACCAGGCCCGCCAGCAAGCCCCAGCACAGCGCCACCAAAATGCTAAGCCACGACGCCAGCCGCTGCGCGCGCTCCGGCTTCAACCGCATGACGCGCTGCTTCACCGTTTCCGCCATGCTCGACACGCGCTCCGGCAAATGAAAGCGCGGCTTTTCCAACGTCGGATTGCTGTGCCATGCCGTGCGTCGCTCGGTCTGCGCCACCGTCGGCCGGCCTTCGAGGAACAAACGCATGTCGCTCTCAAACGCCGCCGCCGACACGTAGCGCAGATGCAGATCACCCGCCAGCGCCTTGTTGAGAATCGCCTTCAACCCGCTCGGGCAATCGTCCGGCAGCGCGCGCGGAGGCCTGCGCGACTGAATGAGAGCCTCCAGCTTGCGCGTGTCCTCCGCCTGATAGGGCGGCGAACCGGCCACCATCTCGTACAGCGTGACGCCGACGGCCCACAGGTCCGCGTGCCGGTCCACCTGCCCTCGGCTCAGGCGCTCCGGCGAGCAATAGCTGGGACTGCCCAGGCTCAGATTCGTTCGGCTGTGCGTGAACGTCAGCGCCTTGGCGATCCCGAAGTCCAGCAGCCGCACTTCGTCGTCTGCGCCGATCTGGATGTTCGACGGCTTGATGTCGCCGTGCACCACCGAGCGGCGCTGTCCATCGATGTCCACCGCGAAGGAGTGCAGCTTGTCGAGCTGGCTCAGAATCTCGACCGCAAATTTCGCCGCGCGCGCCGCCTGGATGCGCTTCTCCTGAGCCAGAATCTCCGCCACCGTCCGCCCCTCGATGTACTGCATCGCGATGAAGAAATATCCGTCGCTCTCGCCATGTTCGTAGATCTCGATCACGCGCGAATCAGCCTGCCGCAACTGTTTCTGCAGTTCGGCGCCGCGCCGCTCGGCTTCCAGGATCAGTTGCGTCAGCGGGTCCGGAGCTATCTCGACGATTTTCAAAACCGCATATCGATTGGCGCTGGTATCGAACGCCAGATACACGTCGGTCATCCCGCGCGCCAGCTTGCGAACGATGGTGTAACTCAAGAATTGCTTCGCGCCGAGCATCTGATTTCAACTAACGCCACGCCAACGCCAGCACCACGCCGATTACAAATCCATAGACCAGAAACGCCGCCCGGCAGGTCAGAACCCGAGCCGCAGCCGCGATCGCGCTCACCGGCGCCTCAACTACGGAGCGCACCTTGGTGATGGAATGCCGCGCTCGAGCCTCCGCCATGGCGGGCGATCCGGCCCCGATGAACTCGCTGCCCGCCACAAAAACCGCCGTGACGTTGTCCTTTCCGCCGGCCCGATTGGCCGCCTCCACCAAATCCCGCGCCACCCGATCCGGGTCCCCCGCGTAGCGCTCGATCAACTCCCTCATCTGAGCCGACGTCAACAGGTCGCTCAGCCCGTCGCTGCACAGCAGAATGGCCGCGTCGGCCTTGAACAAGAACTCCTTCATTTCGATGAAGCCGTCCTCATCGGGTTCGCGCTTCCGCGAGCCGACGTTTCGAAACACTTCGTGCCGCCGCGGATGCAGCATGGCCTCCTGCTCGGTCAGCTCGCCGCGATCCTCCCGCTCGCCCACCGGCGAGTGGTCCGGCGTAAGCTTCCGCATCGCACCGTTCCAGATCAAGTACAGCCGCGAATCGCCCACGTGCCCGACCAGCGCGCGATCTCCGTCCAGGACCGCCAGCGTCAGCACGCACGCCATCCCGCGCCAGGCTTCGTTCTCTTCAGCCAGCTCACAAATCCGATTGTTCGCGGCCGCGATCGCGCCACGAACGCGATGCCGCACGTCTCCCTCACGTTTCGCCAACTCGGTCCGGATCACATCCACCGCGGTCTCGGCGGCCTTCTCGCCCGCGGCGTGCCCTCCCAGCCCGTCCACCACCAAAAACACGCCCAGCTTATCGTCCACGTAGCTGCGATCCTGATTCTCGGTCCGCACCAGCCCGCGATCGCTCGCCGCACCCGACCGCCATTGTGCCGTGACCCCCATCGCTAACTCCGGTGGGTGGTCCAATGCGCGACCACGAAGAACACCGAAAACAGCAGGAACAACGCCACGAACGGAATGTGCGCCAGGTAGGGAATCTTCACGGCCGGGCCTCGAATGCCAGCGTGATCACTTCGGCCACACTAATCTCGGAACGAGCGGGCAACACTTCCTCGACACCGCGCTTCAAACGTTTCCCGTTGAGCCAAGTGCCGTTCCTGCTGTTGTCGACGATCAGAAAACGGCCTTGTGATGGATCGCGCCGCAGCCGCAGATGCTCGCGCGAAACTTCGTCGTTGGTGTACAGAGCCACGTTCACCATTGCGTCATCGCCGCCGCGCCCGATGCTGATTTCGTCCTGCGTCATCAGGTAGAGCTGCGGCCCGGAGTCGTCCTGATAGCGGATCTCGGCGAATACGCGATCGCCCGGCTGGCGCGTCTCCGAGTGCGCGCCCGAGCGCCCGGTAATCGAACCGACCGTGGGCTCCCGATCCAGCAGCGTCGTCTTGGTGCCGTGATACCCAGGCTGCGGCGTCTCGGCCAGCTCGGAATGAATCTCGACGTCGCCAGGCGGCACCACGTCCTCGGAGTCGGGAAAAAACTCGAACGCCCAGTCCTTGCCCGCGATCTTGAAAGGCTTCCGCTGCCTGCTTCCACGGATAGCGCTCAGCCCGAGCGGCCGCGCGTTCCACTGGTCCAGCCGCGCCGTCAGCGCACGCCGGGCGTCTTCGCGAATCAGATCGAAGACTCCGGTCAGCCGCGTATAATCTTCGGGATGCAAGTACAGGCTGAAGATGCAGGGAACCAGGACGCTGTAGCCCATCTCGAACTGCCCCAGCTCCGCGTTGCGGACGAGCTGCTCGATGATGATCTTGCCCGTGATTCTGCCCTGCGCTTCCCCGGCGCCTTTCGGCATTCTGCGGACCTCCGCTGGGACTTTCGACGCGGCTCATGGGCTGGCAGGTTTCCAAAGCTTTCGGCTCCACCTGCGGTATGAATAAGTATCAATGTTTATTTGGGAACTGATCGGCGCGATCTCGCTCGCCGCCTGGATTTATCTAGTGGCCGGGCGTGGCGGATTCTGGCGGATCAGAGCGGTGCCCGACCCGCCGCTCAAAGCGCCCGCTCAGTCAGTTGCGGTCGTGGTTCCAGCGCGAAACGAGGAGACTGTAGTCGGCCAGGCCATCGCGTCTTTAGTCGATCAAGACTACCCCGGACGCTTTCACGTCTTCCTGGTCGACGACCACAGCACCGACGCGACCATCCAGGCCGCGGGCGCGCACCAGCGGCTCACCGTCATCCAAGCCGGCGCCATCCCCCATGGCTGGACCGGAAAGCTCTGGGCGATCTCCGAAGGCCTGCGGCACGCCGTCGACTTCAACCCGGACTACATTCTGCTCACCGACGCCGACATCGTTCATTCGCCTGACAGCATCTCGCGCCTGGTTGCCCGAGCCGCCGCCGGAAACTTGGACCTCGTCTCCTGGATGGTAAAGCTGCGCTGCCGCACACTGGCCGAGCGCGCGCTGATCCCCGCCTTCGAATTCTTCTTCTTCAAGCTCTACCCGCCCGCCTGGATCGCGGACCGCCGCCACCAGACCGCAGGCGCGGCAGGAGGCTGCATGCTGATCCGCCGGTCAGCCCTGGAACGCATCGGCGGAATCGCGGCCATCCGCGGCGAGCTGATCGACGATTGCGCGCTCGCCCGAGCCATCAAGCCGGGCGGCGCGATCTGGCTCGGAGTGACGCAGGATGTTCACAGCATCCGCGACTACGCCAGCTTCGCCGAAATCGGCCGCATGATCTCGCGTAGCGCATTCACCCAGCTCCGCCACTCGGTGTTCCTGCTCGCGGGCATGCTGCTCGGCATGGCGATCATCTACCTGGCCCCGCCGCTGTTGCTGCTGACGGGCGACTTCACGGCAACCGCGCTCGGCCTCGCCGCCTGGGCGCTCATGACCATCGCCTACGCGCCCGTGCTGCGCTTCTACGGCCGGTCCATGGCCTGGGCGCCGGCGCTCCCGCTGATCGCACTCTTCTACGTTGGCGCAACGCTGCACTCCGCGCTAAGCTACTGGACCGGCCGCGGCGGCGTATGGAAAGGCCGCGTCCAGGACGCCAGATAAGTGGCGAGAACTCAGGGACAGACGAATCTGTCCCAAGCGGCAACATTTTCCTTGGAGCGACGCCAGGTCTTCGCGCGTGGACAGATCCGTCTGTCCCCGGATTTGTTCACTTCTCCAACTTATAAATCGTAAACCCACTCAGCAGCTTCGGATAAAAATCGGTCGACTTCTGCGGCATCACTCCACCGGAAAACGCCACATCCGCCACCTGCTGTATGGTGGTCGGCTCCAGCAGAAACGCAACCTCGGCGCCGCCCTCGCGCACTCTGGCGTAAGCCGCATCCAGCCCGCGCACGTATTCGAGATGCTTCTGCTCCCGCACCGCTTCCTCGCCGATCCCCAGCACTCCGCCCAGCAGCTCCTCATGCAGCACCCTCACGTCCAGCTCGCCGGCTTTGCGCTCGCGCTCATACAGGGCCACCTCGCCCGACCGCAACGCGACCCCCATCCGCACCTTGCCCGGCGCGGGCGTCCGGAACAACTGCCGCAATTCGTCCAGCGACCCGAGCTTCCGCCCTTGAATCTTCCCCAAAAACGCCGCGCCGTCGAAACCCGCCAGCCCGCCCACCACGCGATGCGTCGCCAGAATCTCCAGCCCCGGCGAATGCATGTTGACGAACGTCATCATCACTTTCTCGGCAGCTTTCCAGCCTGGATTCTCCTTGCGAAACGCCAGCGCGGTCTCATAGCGATGGTGACCATCGGCGATCAACAGCTTCTTGTCCGCCATCGATTGCTGAATCGCCGCGATGGCCTTGGCGTCCGCGATCTTCCACACCCGGTGCAGCGCGCCATATTCGTCGGTCACCGAAGTAGCCGGCGCGCCCGCTGCCGCCTGGTCCAGCAGCTTATCGACAGCCAGCCCCGGATCGTCATACAGCATGAAGAGCTGCCCGAAATGCGCGTGCGTGTGTCGCAGCAGTTCCAGCCGGTCCTTCTTGGGACCCGACAGCGTCTGCTCGTGCCGGTACACCACGCCGGCCGAATATTCTTCCGCCGGCCCCAGCCCGATGAAGCCCTTGCGCTCCAGCGTCTGCCCGGTGTCCGGCACCGTGAACCGCTGGAAGTAAGCGTAGACACACGGCGTGCTCTCGCGTTCCAGAACACCGCCGGCGATCCACGCATCCAGCAGCCCGGCCGCGCGCGTGTACACGTTGTCGCGCTCGGAATCCGACGCAGACTTCTCGCCCAGAATGATGCGCACCAGGCTGTAAGGACTCAGCGACAAATAGCGCGACTGCATCGCGGGCGAAATCTTGTCGTAAGGTTGCGTGACAAGATTCTCCACTGGTCCGGCTTTGGAGCTGTAGCGATAGGGTTGAAAAGGATAGATGTGTGCCAAACCGACAGGATAGCAGGTGAGGTAGCCGTCTTTAGAACATCGCGCGCGAGTACACGCCCGTGCGCGATTCCCGCGCCAGCGCGTAGAACTCGGCCGCGTACGTGAACTCGCCAGGACTCAACTTGGCATGAAAATCCTGCGCGCGCGCCGAAGCATCCGTCGCCCAGCTCCCGACGTTTCCCGTCAGCGTATCGATGTTGGCGGGCGTGCCGAACGAACTCCGCCGCAAGGCCGCATTGCCTATCACGAAGCGTTGCGTAACCACGGTGCGTCCCTGGTTGGCGCAGTCACCCGAGCCGCCGCAGTCCGAAGCCTCCACGAACCGGATCTTGCTCAGGATCAGAACCCCTTGCCCGTTTTGAAGGCTCATGCCCAGCCCTTCGGCCACGCGGTTGGCGATACTCTGGTTCGCGCTTTTCGAAAAATCCATCCCCTGCGCGTACATGCTGGCGAGATCGCGGCTGATCTGGTTGGCCTGATCGTTTTGATCCGCGTTGCTGCTCACCAGCAACACGCCGATCGACAGCGGCACCAGAAAAATCGCTCCCAGCGCATACAGCGGGATCGAGGTGCCAAGACCATCCATGGTGCGGCGTTGCATGTGTCCATCTCTAACTTACCGGCAGAGCGCCGCCGTTGCCAGCCGGTAATCTCGCGAGTTGGCGCAGGAATCGAACTTAGTACTTGCTGTATCCAGGTTCAGAGTACCGTCCCCGGCATCCTAAGGGATTCACCGAGGTTTCGGTCCCCTGTCCAGGTGAGGTGGATGACTCTGTCCCGTTGTGGGGCAGCCAATCCTGGCTGCAGCCGGCTTGAGCCGGCCCCCATTTACCGCAGCGCCTTCCCCCACGCCGCTTCCTTCCTCAGCCGCGGCTTCAGAATCTTCCCCCCAGGATTGCGCGGCAGCGCCTCGTCGCGAATAATCAGAAACTGCGGGATCTTGAAGTCCGCAATCCGCCCTTTTAAGAACTCGCAGATCGCCGCTGGTTCCGCCTTGACGCCCGGCTTGAGCACCACGATGGCTCCGACTTTCTCACCCATCATCTGGTCCGGTACTCCCATCACCGCGCATTCGAACACGGCCGGATGCGCGCACAACGCGTTCTCCACCTCGACGCAGTAGACATTCTCGCCGCCGCGGTTCACCATGTCTTTCTTGCGATCGACGATCTGCACGAAGCCGTCCGGATCGATGCGCGCCAAGTCGCCGGTATGCAGCCAGCCGTTGACGAAAGCCTGCGCGGTGGCCTCCGGCTTGTTCCAATAGCCCTTGACGACGTTGGGACCGCGCACCAGCAGCTCGCCGACCCCGCCCGAATCGGCTTCGAACACGTCCAGGTCCACCACCGGCGCCGCAAACCCGACCGAATCGGGGCGCACATTGGCGAACTCGTGCGGCAGGAACGTCGCCACCGAAGAAGTCTCCGTCAAGCCGAAGCCGTTGCCGACGCGCGCGTTGGGAAACGCCTGGACGATGCGTCCCACCAGGTCCGGCGCGATCGGCGCGCCGCCGTACATCGCCCAGCGCACGCCTGTGGTGTCGAACTCGGCGAAGTTCGGCTGGTTGATGGCCAGCCAGAAAATCGCGGGCACCGTAGTCACCGAATTGATCCGCTCGCTGACGATGGCGCGCAGGAAAGCCTGCACCTCGAACGCGGGCATGATGATCGTTCCACCGCCCGACCTGCAGCTCGGCAGAAGCTGGCTGTTGCATCCCGTGACATGAAACAACGGCACCGACACCAGCGTGCGCACGCTGCCGTCCATCGGAAGCGGAACGATGCGCCGGCAGGTCTCGATGTTCGACAAGAAGCCCTGGTGCGTCGTCATGGCGCCCTTGGGGAATCCGGTGGTTCCGCTGGTGTAGAAAATCGCGGCTACGTCCGGCTGCTCCAGGCCTTCCACGACGTAAGGATCGCCTGAAGGCAGCGGCTGGCCCGGCAGGAACACGCAGCGCGAACCGGAATCGGTAATCACGTACTCCACTTCCGCTTCGCTGAAGCGCGTGTTCACCGGCACCACGATGGCGCCCGACATCAGCGCGCCCCAGAACGCGACGCACCAGTCCAGGCAATTCCCCAACCGGATCGCGACGCGATCGCCGCGCTGCACGCCCAGGTTTTTCAGGCCGCCCGAGACGCGCGCGGCACGGTCCCACAGCTCCCGATAGTTGATCCGCGCGCCGCCCAGCTCCACGATCGCTTCGTTTGTGGGCGACTGGTCCACCGTCGCGCGCAGCATCTCGATCAATGACGCCGGCATTCCCTGGTAGCGCGCAATGCCGTCTTCGCCGCGCGCGATGCCCGATTGGTCAAAGGGTTGAATCATTTCTCAGTAGGCTCCCTGGTTCTCGAAAATCTTGCGCGGATTGTGAACCAGCATGGTTTCGATCTGATCGTCGGTCACGCCCTGCTTCTTCAGCGCCGGGATCACGTCGTTGTGGATGTGCAGAAAATTCCAGCGAGGCAGAACCGCAGGCAGGTCGCGTTCCGGCAGCCAGTCGTTGAAGCAGGCGGCGTCGTGCGACAGCACCAGTTTGCCGGCGTGCCCGCGCTGGCACAGCTTCGCGACCGTGCTCACCCGATCCTCGAACGAAAGGATGGTGTCGATCCCAAAGCGATCCATGCCGAGATAGGACCCTGCCGCGATCAACTCCTCGAGATACTCGATTTCGGTGGTGTCGCCCGAATGCCCGATCACCACGCGCGAAAGATCCACGCCTTCTTCGCGAAACACCCGCTGCTGCTCGAGCCCGCGCTTCGAGCGAGCATGCGTGTGCGTCGAAATCGGCACTCCGGTCTTCCGGTGCGCCTGCGCGACGGCCCGCAGCACCCGTTCCACTCCCGGCGTCAGACCCGGCGCGTCGGTGGCGCATTTCAAGATGCCCGCCTTCACGCCCGTGCCCGCGACGCCTTCCCGGATGTCGCGCACGAACATGTCGACCATCGGTTCCGGCCCCTCGAAGACCGTCCCCGGCCCGCGAAAATGAAAATAGAACGGGATGTCGTTGTAGGTGTAGATGCCGGTGGCGACGATGATGTTGAGTTTGGTCTTCTCCGCCACGCGCTGGATGCGCGGGATGTAGCGGCCCAGCCCGACCACGGTCAGATCCACCACCGAGTGCACACCGCGCGCGTACAGCTCGTTCATGCGCGCCGCGGCGTCCTCCACGCGACGCTCTTCGTCGCCCCAAGCGTCGGGATAATTCAGCATGATCTCGGTAGAGAGCACGAAGATGTGTTCGTGCATCAAGGTGACGCCAAGCTCCTTGGGATCCACAGGCCCGCGAACGGTTTGAACAGTGCTCATAGGGATGCTCTGGACACTATACTCCACGCGGGCAGTCCACTGAAACCGTTCACCGTTAAGTTCTCCGGCAGCTCTAAGGCACCGTCGTTTGTCGATATGTCTTGCCGGACCGGAGCAGAATGCGAAGGACGGAAACCATCTTCTTCTCGTGATCGCCGACAAACAGGAGGCGGTAGTTGCCGATGCGTCTCCGGAACACACCCTTCCATTCCTCGCCGCGCAGAGCTCTCACGTCACCCTGGAAGGGGTCGGTCTCCATTTACGTCAATGCTCGCGCTACACGCTTCTGAATGGCTCTTGGAAGACTGCGAAGGTCCCGATCGGCGTCTTCTGTAAGCTCACAGACCCAGCTCATCTTTGACTTGGTCCCAGCGTTTCGTCTTCCCAGAGCGGACTTGTTTGATGGCGTGCCGTACTTTCTTGGCTTCCCCTGGAGTCAAAACCTCATCGGAACCCGCCATATGCTTGGGTCTTATGAGCACGCCGTTCTGTTGCTTGCTGATCGCCACAAAGTCGCCTTCTCGAAGCTTGAGCGTTTTGAGGATCTCGCGTGGGATGACCACCTGGCGGCGCGGTCCCACCCGGCCGATCCGCACTCGCGTTGTGGTTGTCTTCGCCGGCATGGCTTCCTTCACTCTTCAGCGTAGCAGGTGCTCATCGGCGGCATCCGTCAAGTATCCTGAAGATGACCAACTAATCAGCGGGTTCACTCGGCGCCCCCGCGAAACGCGAGAGCTTCCAATCTCACCTGGCAAGTTTCTTCGCGAGCGGCGGCCCGACGATCTCCATGTCGTACTTTTCGAACAGAGCTTTGAATGTGGCTGGGTCGGCCGGATGCCCTCTCAGCTCCTCCAACTCTTCGGAAAACGCCTCCAGGTTTCCCGCCGGCTGAGCCACCACCAGCATCTTCCCCGGCGTAGCTCCGACATCGTGCCAGGCGTGCGGGATCAGCTTGGGACCGTAGGCACTCGCGCCGGGCCTCAAATGATGGACCTGGGCGCCCACTTGAATGTCGTATTCGCCTTCCAGGACATAGAACCACTCGTTTTCGACATGGTGGACGTGCAGGGGAGATCCCGCATCGACGTCTGTGGCAACCTCAACTACGACGAACGCTCCCTCGTTGTCCCTGCCCGATACCTTCACTGATATCTTGCCGCTTCGGGCCAGCTTGGCGCGAGACCGGCTCCCGCCCGGCGGCACGGTGAACGGTGTTTGGGTCATTGGTACATTATGTCGCCGCCGGCACTTCGATCAAAGACCCGCGCTGCGTCCCCGCGACGGCACAGCCTTCATCAGCCGCAGCCAGACCTGCTGATCGAAACCGCGATCCGGCGCCGCCTGGCCGGTCCTGACGACGATCAGCTTGCGGCTCCGCACGACATAAATCTTGCGATCCTGCGCGCCCAGCGCTGCGACGAGATCGGCTGGAGCCGCCGGGATCAGCGACGTCTCCGTTCGCGCACCCGCCGGCCGCAGCGTATACGCCGACCCGTTGAGCCACCATAGCCGGCCGTATGCCGGATTGGTCGCGCTGCGCTCCAGCAACGCCGCCAGTTGCGCCGCCGGGATCACGCGCTTCCCATCCGCGGCCTTGCCGTTGTCGAGCACAAGCTGGCCCAGCTTCGCCATGTCGCGCGGCGTGGTGTACAGACCCGTAGGATTGCCCGATCGGCTGAACGCCCCCGGCCGCTCGCGCCACAGCGTATCGTGCATCCCCGCCGGCTGCGTCAGCCACTCGCGCGTGATATCGTCCAGCTTCAGGCCGGAAGCTTTTTCCAGAACCGGCTTCATGATCGCGTAAGCGGGCGTGTTATAGAAAAACTTCTCGCCCGCCGGCGCCTCGTACCCCAGCCGCTCAGTGAGCCCGGAACTCATCTCCATCAGGTTTCGCACCAGGATGCGCTGTTCCTGCTCCGGCGCCGCCTTCGACCAGCCCGGACCCAAGTAAAACGACACTGGCTTCGCAATATCCAGCATTCCTTTGTCGATGGCGATCCCCGCCAGGATCGCAACGAAACTCTTCTGCGCCGAGGCGACATCTTCCTCCATCGCGCCGTGCGCATCCGTGCCGTGAGTGAAGTTTGCCCCGAAGTTCGCGGCATCGGCCCCCAGCGGCCAGTTGTGCTCATAGATCACCTTGCGATCCTGAATAATCAGAAACCCGGTGGTCTTCTGCGATTGCACATACGCCGCTAGATCATCCAGCGCCGCCGTGTTCCAGCCCGCCTTGGCCGGATCTGCCGCGGCAGGCTCCTTCGACCCAGGCGCCGACTCGAGCAGGCAGCTAGACGCCACCGCAACCAAGCACGTCACCGCGATCCGAACCAACCGCCCAGCAGAGGCCTCATGAGTTTGCATCATTCACACATCCTTTCATCATTCATCGCCGCGTGCAATCCTCCCTCTCCCGAAGGCACAATCCGCTTGCTCATATGAACCGCAACGCCTCTCTCGAACTTCTCTTCCCGGTCGATCCGGTAACCCAGCTTGCGATAAAGCTGCACATTCTCCGCGAAGAGCTGGTTGGTGTACAGCCTGGTTTCCTGAAAGCCCAGCGACGCAGCCAGGCGCTCAGCGTGGTTGAGCAGCTTCCGGCCGAGTCCTCGCCGCTGCCACTCCGGCGCGACGGCCACGTTCTCGATGAGCAGATGATCCGCTTCCGCCACCGTCTCAATCAGCGCGCTCAGCTTGCCGTCCACATACAGAAGGTCGATGCGATGTTTTCGCAGCGCTTCCGAATAGTCCGCCGTCATCGGCTTGGGTTCACGGCCGATGAGTGGAACCCATTTCGCGTACGCTTCGCGCGTCAGCTTCCGAATCGCGGGAGCGTCCGCGTCCGCCGCACGCCGCAACTCCCAGTGATTTCCTTCCCGATCAGCGCTTCCTGGCATGTCCCAGCCGTCTCTCTACTTTGCTTTCGCGAGCTTCAGGTTAGCGAACGGAACCCACTTCCCGTCCTGTCTTTCTGCTCCATCAGCCATGGCCAGCTCTTCTCGTCGGCATTCCAACGATACGTGTTGTGGAACGGCCCGTCAGGATTGGCAGCGAAATAAGCAACGCGCACAGAACCCGCCGAGCTTTCATTTATCTACATACTAGAACACCCCAGCCCGAACTGGTCCGAACACCTGGTCAACCAACTCCCAGCCGATGGGCGTTGGTCAGCTATCCTATACATGACCATGTCCGTCTACGTCATTGCTCAACTCACCATCACCGACCGCACCGCCTACCAGCGCTATCAAAGCCGCTTCATGGGCGTCATGTCGCGCTTCCGCGGGCGAGTGCTGGCAGCCGACGAAAAGCCCCAGGTCGTCGAAGGCGCGTGGGACCGCGAAAAAGTCGTTCTGCTCTGGTTCCCCGACGAGCCCGCTTTTCGCGAATGGGAGCAGTCGCCGGACTATCAGGAAATCGCCAAGGATCGCCACGCCGGCTCCAACGCCGTCGTCCTGCTGGCCCAGGGAATCGCGCCGCCACCCAAAACGTAGGATATGCTGGATTCTATGAAGCTGCCCATCTCCTCCGCTGTTCTTTGCGCGCTGGCGGCCACGTTCTGCTTCTCGCAGGAAACTTCCGATCCGTGGCCCAAGACCGCTGTTATCGAACCCGCCGCGCTGGCTGCAACGCTCAAGTCCGGCAAAGCTCCAATCGTGATCTCAGTGGCTTTTCCGGTGCTCTACCGCTCCAAGCACATCCTGCACGCCATCGACGCCGGCCCCGGCTCCAAACCCGAGGGCATCGAACTCCTCAAGAAAGCGGTGGCGAGCTATCCCAAGGACGCCGACATCGTCATCTATTGCGGCTGCTGCCCGATGGTGAAGTGCCCGAACATCCGCCCGGCCTTCCGCACGCTCAAGGAACTCGGCTTCACGCATATTCGCGTGTTGAGCATCCCTGCCAACATGCATGACGACTGGTACACCAAGGACTACCCGTCGGAAGACGGTCCGGCAGCAAATTCAGGAGATTGAAAATGGCGAATCACATTCATCGTCGCGAATTCTTACTGGCGTCCGCCGGCACCGCCGTCGCACTGGCCGCGCCGTCCACTACAGCCGCCGCCACCGTGCTCTACTCCGACAACAGCGTGAAGCTGGACAAAGTCCGGCCCGCGGGAACTGATCTGTGGGTGCGCTCGGCCGACTTGCCGCGCATCAACCAGTTCGAGTTGAAACCGCAAGGCGCCTGCCGCGCCGACATGTGCATCCCCATCCCGAAAGCGCTGAAGAACGGCGAGTGGTTCAACCTCACCGGCTTTTCGCGCAAGGTCGGCCAGTCGTTCATCTCCGATTCGGGCGTGTGGAGCTTCGGCGAGATTCCCGTAATGCGAGGCAGCTTCTACGAATCGCGCATCGCGCCGGATTTCGCGGTCCCCGACCGCAAAGGCAAGATCGTTCACCTCTCGGATTTCCGCGGCAAGAAAGTGCTGGTGGTCACCTGGGCCTCCTGGTGAGGCTGCCGCCTCGATCTGCCAGGCTGGCAGAAAGTCTACAGCGAGCTGAAGGACCAGAATTTCGAGATTGTCGCGGCGGCGCAGGACACCGGCGGTGAAGCAGCGGCGGGTCAATGGTACGACCGCGCCAAGGCTACCTACACAACCTTGATCGACGCGCAGCACGCGGTCAGCTCGGCCTATCAGTTCGTCAATGTGCCGATGGGAATCTGGATCGACGAGCGCGGGCGCGTGGTGCGTCCCGCCGAGCCGGCCTGGACCGAGGGCCGCACCGACAAGTTCGGCGGAAAGGCCATCGTCATCGAAGGCGACAAGTACGTCGCCGCGCTCCACGACTGGGTGAAGAACGGCGAGCATAGTCCCTACATGCTGTCGGATGAAGAGTTCGCGCGCCGCGTTAAGCCGCGTTCGGCGGCCGAGATGGAAGCCGACGCCAGCTTCAAGCTGGGGGTCTGGTTCCACGACAACGGCAACAATGAGCTGGCCGCGAAATACTTCGAGCACGCCCAGCAGCTCAATCCCGACGACTGGAATTATCACCGCCAGGAGTGGAGCTTCACGCCTCAGGAAGCCGGCAAGAAGTGGATGGACAAGTTCCAGAAACTCGACAAGCCGTACTACCCGACGCTCGAAATCGATCCGAACAAGAAGCAGTGACCGCGGGCGAAGTCAATCGCCCTTGAGCCCCAGTCGGCTGAGAATCCTCCGGACTTTCTTGGGCGAAATCGACAATCTCGCCGCGACGCGCGACACCTTGCGGCCCTCGCGCTCCCAGACTTTCGGAATGATGATCTCGGCGAACCGTTCGGTGAGTTGCTGAAAGGTCTGATCGTCGGTGACGCCCTGCGACCATTTGCGCAGCATCACGTCCACGCCGCCGCCGCGCAGCACTTTCGCTTTGAGAGCCTGGTGCTCTTCCCACAAATGATCGTGGACTCCGGGCGTCAGGTATTCCTCGGCGCGATCGCAACACTCGCGGGCCGCCTCGGTGTTGTTGAAGAAATCGTTCGTCAGCACCGTGCCCTGGAAGATGTAAGCGCGCGCCAGCAGGTGGCGGTTTTCGGTGTGCTTGGCGAAGGTGAGCGCATCGCGCGTGTAGTCGAGAGCGCGCTGCGCGTGCACTGTGGGATCTTCGTCCAGGCCTTCTTCGTACTTGGCGCTCTCGATGATGCTTTGCACGATGCGGGCGCGCGCCGTCAGAATGTTGTCTTTCTTTTCCGCGCCGAGCTGGTAGGCTTGGTCGGCTTCTGAGCCGGCGCGCTCGATGTCGCCGGTGTCCAGGTACAACAGCCCGCGCTCGATGTGCACCGTGCCCCAGCCGCGATGATGCGGGAGCGAGCGGTAGATCTCCTCGGCCTGCGCCAGGTTCGAAAACACTTCCGCGCGCAATTGCTCCACGCGCTCGCGCGACGGCATCGCGACCGCGGGCGACTGCGGCTGCTTCCGCCGCTGCTTGGCCGCCGCGTCGATCTTCTGCGCCAGCCGAATCGCGGTCAGCCGCTTGACGTACGCCATGTTGGCGAGCGAGCGCGCCAGGTTGCGGTGCCTGGGGTCGCGCTTGCGATACAGCTCGATGGCGCGCGCGAAATGATCCAGCGCCTGCTCGTAGCGCGCTTCACGCAGTGCAATGCGGCCGTAGCCGGACTGGATGTTGCCGAGCGTCACTGAATCGTCGGTCTCGATGAGCACCGCTTCGGCTTCCTGCAGCGCCGCGACCGCCTCGGCCAGCCGCTCCTTCTGAAAGCACAGCCAGCTTTCGAGCACCTGCATCACCGCGGCCATGCGCGGATATCCGAGTTCCAGCGCCAGTTCGCGGCCCTTTTTGGTATTGGCTAGCGCGCTGTCGTACTCGCCTTGCTTGCGCTTGCAGCGGCCCTTCCAGAAGTAGGCCAGCGCCAGCAGCTGCTTGTCCGCCACCGCCTCTTCGCCCAATGCCAGGATCAGGTCGAAGCGCGCGATGGCTTTCTCGGTTTCCTCCTCGGCGGACGCCACCATGCCCTCGGCCAATTCGAGTTGGAGGTAATCGCACAGCGGCAGCGTGGCCCGCTTGGATTTCGGAAAACGGCTCAACAGCTCCCGGACGATGGCCGCATCGCCATAGCCGATATCCACCCACTGCGAGAAGTAACGCACGAAGGCCGCGGCGTTCTCCTGGCCGGGGTCGAGGAACAGCAGCGAATCGCGTTGCTCCTCGAACCACTGGATGCTGGTCCCGATGCGCCGCAAGACCACGTCCTCGCGCAGGCGAGTCAGCAGTTCGTCGGAGATCTCGAACCGCGCAGTGGTCCCCAGCGTTGACATCAATCGATGTAGTTGTAGGCGCCCAGCGTCAGAAATTCGGCGAAGTCGGAGCTGGTCATCATCTGCTCGAACATTTTCGCGGCAGTCTCGAACTTGCCCTGGTTGAAGCGCTCCGCGCCGAGTTCGCCGCGCAGCTTGTCGAGCTGCTGGTGAATCGCATCCACCACGAACGCCGCGGTCACCGTGCGGCCGTCGTTCATCTTGGCGCCGTGCCGCACCCATTGCCAGACCTGCGCGCGGCAGATCTCGGCGGTGGCGGCGTCTTCCATCAAGTTGTAAATCGGCACGCAGCCCGAGCCGCGCAGCCAGGCTTCGACATATTGAATCCCGACGTCGATGTTCCAGCGCAAACCCTGCTCGGTGATGTCGCCGTCGGGCACCGCCAGCAGATCTTTCGGCGTGACGTGCACATCCTCGCGCTTGACCGAGATCTGGTTGGGGGTCTTCATGTACTCGTCGAACACTTGCTTAGCGACGGGCACCAGGCCGGGATGCGCTACCCAGGTGCCATCGTGCCCCGCCTTCACTTCGCGCAGCTTGTCCTGCCGCACCTTTTCGAGCGCCTGCTCGTTGGCCACCGGGTCGTTCTTGATCGGCACCTGCGCAGCCATGCCGCCCATGGCATGGATGTTGCGGCGGTGGCAGGTCTTGATCAGAAGCTGCACGTAGGAATTCAGGAAATGCCGGTCCATGGTGACCTGGGCGCGATTGGGCAGCACGAAATCGGGCCGTTTGCTGAATTTCTTGATGAAGCTGAAGATGTAGTCCCAGCGGCCGCAGTTGAGTCCGGAGGAGTGATCGCGCAGCTCCCACAGAATCTCGTCCATCTCGAACGTAGCGAGGATAGTCTCGATCAGAACCGTGGCTCGTATGGTGCCACGCGGAACACCGAGCGCGTCCTGAGCGAAGTTGAAGACATCGTTCCACAGCCTGGCTTCGAGATGGCTCTCCAGCTTAGGCAGGTAGAAGTACGGTACGCTGCCCCGCTCCATGAGCGCTTTGGCGTTGTGGAAGAAATACAGACCGAAATCGAACAGCGATCCCGAGATGGGCTGGCCGTCGACGAGAAAATGCTTTTCGATGAGGTGCCAGCCGCGCGGCCGGACCAGCAGCGTCGCGGTGCGCTCGTTGAGCCGGTACGATTTCCCCTCGGGACTCTCGAAGGTGATGGTGCGCCGGATGGCATCGCCCAGGTTTACGTGGCCGTCCAGGTTGTTCGACCAGGTGGGCGAGTTGGCGTCCTCAAAGTCGGCCATGAACACGCTGGCACCGGAATTGAGGGCGTTGATGATCATCTTGCGGTCCACCGGGCCGGTGATCTCGACGCGGCGGTCGGCCAGATCTTTTGGAATCGGCGCGACCGTCCACTCGCGCTCGCGAATGGACGCGGTCTCGGGCAGGAAGTCGGGTAACGCGCCCGCGTCGATCTGCTGCTGCCGCACCTTGCGCCGGGCCAGAAGTTCCTGGCGGCGTGCGTCGAAGGTCACGGCGAGGTTCGCAAGGAACTCGGTGGCCGGAGGGGTGAGGACCTCGGCATGACGACCTTGGACGGGGCCACGGATTTCAGTGCGTCCCTTGGCGACGGCGGTTTGTTGCGTGCTCATATTCTCCATGGTAGTTCAACGACTTGGCCTTCTGACAGAACAGGCCGCGGATCGGTCCGATTCGGACGACCGGCCGCGGCGGACCAGTGGATTTTGAGATTCCCCGATTTCGAGTTTAACTGGTGGCATGAGCACACAGCGCAATGTTGTCGGCATGGATCGGCCCTGGTCCGGCGAGGAAAGATGGAAAGGAATCGAGCGTCCCTACGGCATGGCGGACGTTTCGAGGCTGCGAGGTTCGGTACACATCGAGCATACGCTGGCGCGGCTGGGAGCCGAACGTCTGTGGCAACTGCTGCATGCGGAGCCTTTCGTGCGGGCGCTGGGAGCGCTCACTGGAAACCAGGCCATCCAGCAGGTTCAGGCCGGCCTGAAGGCGATCTACTTGAGCGGCTGGCAGGTGGCGGGCGACGCTAACCTCGCCGGCCAGATGTATCCGGACCAGAGCCTCTATCCGGCTAACAGCGTTCCGAACGTGGTGCGTGCGATCAACAACGCGTTCCTGCGCGCCGATCAGATCCAGCATGCCGAGCGCAAGGGCGACACGCACTGGTTCGCGCCGATCGTGGCCGATGCGGAAGCTGGCTTCGGCGGTCCGCTGAATGCCTTCGAGCTGATGAAGGCCATGATCGAAGCCGGCGCGGCGGGAGTTCATTTCGAAGACCAGCTCGCGAGCGCCAAGAAGTGCGGGCATCTGGGCGGGAAGGTGCTGGTGCCGACGCAGGAGTTTGTCCAGAAGCTGATTGCCGCGCGGCTGGCGGCGGACGTGATGGGAGTGCCTACAGTGCTGGTGGCGCGGACCGACGCCGACAGCGCCAAGCTCATCACCAGCGACGCGGACGCGCGAGATTGCGAGTTCATCACCGGCACGCGGACTCCGGACGGTTTCCTGCAATTCCGCGGCGGCCTGGAGGCGGCCATCGCGCGCGGCCTAGCCTACGCGCCCTATGCCGACGTGCTGTGGTGCGAGACTTCGGAGCCGAATCTCGAAGAGGCGCGGCGCTTTGCCGAGGCCATTCACGAGCAGTTCCCCGGGAAGCTGCTGGCGTACAACTGTTCGCCGTCGTTCCATTGGAACGGCAAGCTGGACGCGGCTACCATCGCGAGATTCCAGGAAGAAATCGGCGCCATGGGCTACAAGTTCCAGTTCGTGACGCTGGCGGGATTCCACGCGCTCAACCTCAGCATGTTCGAGCTGGCGCGCGGCTATGCCGAATCGGGCATGGCGGCGTACGCGAAATTGCAGGAGACCGAATTCGATCGCGCGAGCGACGGATACTCGGCGGTCCGCCACCAGCGCTTTGTCGGAACGGGCTATTTCGACGAGATTACGCAAGTGATTTCGAACGGCGCGAGTTCGACGGTCGCGCTGGCCGGCTCGACCGAAGAAGCTCAATTCGCACGAGCGGCTAGTACTATCAGGCGTCTGGTCCTTCAGCGATTTCCCCTATGTCGGATGGCGCAGTCGGGACCGATGGTGTAAGAGGATCACCATTCGAGCGTGGACGGTCCTTTTAGCGATGAAGGTCAAGATCACCAAGACGACAGGAAGGGTTTTCGAGTATTTCCTGTATACCGCCATGATTCTCGAAACTGGCCTGGCGGCGTTTGTATTCAAGGTGAGCTCGCCGGAGACGGACTTCTTCCATCTGCGGTTCTACCTGGGAATCCTGTACTTCAGTTTTCTAGGCTGGTGCATCGTGCAACTGAACCGGGTGCACCGTTACCGGAGGCAGCTTACGAACGCGGCGGAACCGGCACCGGCGGTCGCGAGCGTTCAGGTTGCCACGGACGCTCCACCGGATCTCGAGACACCGGCGGCAGCGGCGCGGACGATTGAACCGGTCCGGCTGGTGTTCGGCCTGACAGGCTCCCAGTTCATGGTGGTTTTGGTGGTGTTTCTGACGGCGCTGGTGACCTTCAGCTGGGCGCTGGCGAGGATGCAGCCAGGCAAGCAGTAAGATCGCTAGGCGGCGGCCGGCGCCGGGTTGTTCTTCAGCAGACGGCTGACCGTTTCAGAAGGCTGGGCGCCGCTCTTCAACCAATACTGGATGCGTTCATGGTTGAGGTTCACCGCGGGCGGCTGGCTGACGGGATTATAAGTGCCCACCACCTCCACCGAGCGGCTGTCCCGGGCGCGTTCCTTATCGATCACGACCACGCGATAGGTCGGTTTTTTCTTGGCGCCGAATCGCGCCAGTCGAATCATTAACATTCCTCTCCTACTGTAGCATCGGCAGCTTGAGTTTGCCCAGGCGCTTGCCCAGGAAGCCGCCGCCGGTTAAGCTTTTCATCATTTTTCGGGCCTGCGAGTACTGCTTGAGCAGGTTGTTGACTTCCTGAACGGTGGTGCCGCTGCCCTTGGCGATGCGGCGGCGGCGGGCGCCGTTGATGAGCATGTGGTTGTCGCGCTCGCGGGGGGTCATCGAGTCGATGATGGCCACCACGCGCGTGATTTCGTTTTCGTCTACTTTGACGTCCTTGAGGTTTTTGATGGGCCCGATATTGGGCATCATTCCGAGGATGGATTCGAGCGGGCCGAGCTTGCGGATCTGGCGGAGCTGATCGCGAAAATCCTCGAGCGTGAACTCGTTTTCGATGAGCTTGCGCTGCATCTCCTCAGCTTGTTTCTGATCGATGGATTCTTCCACTTTTTCGATCAGGGAGAGCATGTCGCCCATGCCGAGGATGCGTTGCGCGACGCGGTCGGGATGGAAGGGCTCGAGGGCGTCGAATTTTTCGCCGACGCCGACGAACTTGAGCGGCTGGCCGGTGATGTTGCGGATGGAAAGCGCCGCGCCGCCGCGAGCGTCGCCGTCCATCTTGGTGAGGATGATGCCGGTGATGCCGAGGCGCTTGTGGAACTCGTCGGCGGATTTGACCGCGTCCTGGCCGGTCATGGCGTCGGCGACGAACAGGACTTCGGTGGGCGCGAGCAGCTCTTTCAATTCCCGCAGCTCCTGCATGAGCTGGTCGTCGATGTGGAGGCGGCCGGCGGTGTCGACCAGGAGAACGTCGCGGCCGGTCTGGCGCGATTCGCGCAGCGCCGAGCGGGCCAGTTCGATGGGTTTGGTTTCTTCGGGCGCGCCTTCGTAGATGGGCAGCTTGATGTCGCGCGCGATGACGCTCAACTGCTGGCGGGCGGCGGGGCGGTAGACGTCCACCGAGACCATGAGCGGGCTGTGGCCGTTCTTGGAAAGCCAGCGCGAGAGCTTGCCGGTGGTGGTGGTTTTGCCGGAGCCTTGCAGGCCGACGATCAGGATAGTGGTGGGCGGCTCGTTGGCCATGCGCAGTTTGGACTGGTGGCTGCCGAGCGTCTTGATCATCTCGTCGCGGACGATTTTGACGACGTGCTGGGTGGGCGAGAGGGCGGTGAGCACCTCCTGGCCCATGGCTTTTTCCTTGATGTTTTCGATGAACTGCTTGACGACGCGGAAATGGACGTCGGCCTCGAGCAGCGCCACGCGGATCTCGCGCAGGGCGGCCTCCATATTTTCGGCGCTCAGTTTTCCTTCGCCGCGCAGATTTTTGAAGACGCGCTGCAGCTTGTCGGATAAGTTATCGAACATGAGTTACTTCGGGAGCGCTCAGGGCTGAGGGCTTTCACTATTATACCCACTGGTGCTAGGGTGCGCTGGTGCGACCAGTGCGGTGGTGCGTCCGTGCGAGGGTGCGCAGTTGTCCGGATACGCGGGTGGTGGCCACCATCGCGAGGTGGTGGCTCCGCAAAACGGTATTTTTTGTGCGCGCTGGTTTGTTTTTTCTTTGGTTCCGGCAGCGAACATTTTCGCAAAAACGAAGCCAAGCGTTCAATGGAACGAACTGGCGTTCAATCATAGAATGCCGCATACGGAGCGCGCAGGAGATGGCGGGATCTTGGAAGTGACAGTGACCGCTAGGGAAAAAGCATCGCTGAATCCGTGATCCGAAATATGCGGCAGCTAGCGACTACGATCCTCTTCGAGGATCCTGGTGCTGTCACCGACTTGCGGCATTCGATCCCAGATTTTTCGCATGGAAGTGAAGATTCGGGCCTTCCTGGCCGCAGGAATGTCTGGGGGAGCGGTGAGGGGACGCAACTCCGCGACCGGCTCGCCCCGGCGTTCGATCACGATAGTGCGGCCTTCCGCAGCCTCGCGAACCAGTTCCGAGGTGTGAGTGTGGAGTTCGCTGATCGAGATTTTCCTCATATGCTACTTTGTAGCACCTGGCAAGCGACGGAATCTTCCTGGGCGTCCCCAGGAGTGGGGACGCGGCACGCATGAGTGCGTGCGCCACGAGTTAAGGCAACGCCTTCTGGTAGAAGTCGGCCATGGATTTGTGGAGGTTGTCCAGGCAGGCTTTCTTGGTGTAGAGCATGTGGCCGGCTTCGCAGTAGGTCAGGCTGACGTGGCTGCTCAGCGAGGGCTCGAGGCCCAGGTGGTTCACCGTGTATTCGGTGGCGAAGAAGGGCGTCGCCATATCGTAATAGCCGTTGGCGATCATGACCTTCAGGTTTGGATTTTGCGTCATGGCCTGGCGCATCATCTCGGCGGTGTCCACGTAGCGGTTTTCAAAGCGGCCGTAACTCCACGGGCGGACCTTGCCGGTTAGCGCTTCGTAGGTGAGGTCGGTTTCGAACTTCAGGTCGGCGCGGATGTACTCATTGAACACCGCGGTGAAGACGCCTTGGACGGAAGCGTAGCTGGGATCGTACTCGGGGCGTTCGCCGGCGGCGTCGAGGTCCATGCCTTTCAGGCGTCCGTCGTAGCGGCCGATGGTAAGCCGCTCCTTACGGAGCAATTCCTTGGCGAAACGCTGCATGGAAATGCGCAGGTTGGCCTCTTCCACATATTCTTCGGAAAGGCCGGTGAGGCGCGCGAGCTGCTTGGCGACGTTGGCGCGCTCGGACGCGGTCAGCTTGTCGCCCTTCATGAGCGCGACGGTGTAGTCGCCCGAGGCGAAGCGGCGCGATTCGCCGACCGCTTTTTCGAGATCGGCCTGCAGGTCCTTGGGAAGTTTCTTGTGATACCAGGCGGTGGCGGTGTAGCTGGGAAGGAAGAGCGCGTAGGGGAGATCGTTGCCGGCGCCGAAGGAGATGGTCTCAAAATTCATGACGCTGGAGATGAGCGTGATGCCGTTGAGGTAGATTCCATCGTTGTCGAGCAGGTATTGCGAGAGCGCCGAAGCGCGCGTGGTTCCGTAGCTTTCGCCGGCCAGAAATTTGGGCGAGTCCCAACGCTGGGTGCGCGCCAGGTACATGCGGATGAACGCGGCGACGGATTGGAGATCGCCGTCGAAGCCGTGGAACTGAGCCGGGTTTTCGCCGGGCGCGTTGCGGCTGAAGCCGGTGGTGACGGGGTCGATGAAGACCAGGTCGGTGAAATCGAGCGCGGTGTCGTCGTTGTCGAGCAGATGATAGGGCGGCTTGGGCTGCTCGCCTTCCGATCCCATTTCGACGCGCTTGGGTCCGAGCGCGCCCATGTGCAGCCAGATGGAGGCTGAGCCGGGGCCGCCGTTGAAGGCGAACGTGAGGGGGCGCTTCCCGGTGTCCTGGACATCGTCGCGCGTGTAGGCGACGTAAAACATGCTGGCCCAGGGCTTGCCGTCTTCTTTCTTGAGCACCAGGGTGCCGGCAGTGGCGGTGTACGGGATTTTCTTTCCGTTGAGCGTGATCTCGTGTTTGGTTTTGGAGGTGGTCTCGACGGCGGGAGGGGCTGGGAATCGGTCGGCGGCGACTGGAGCACCGGCTTCGGTTTGTTGGCCGGGCGCTCCGCCTCCGCGTCCTCCGCGACCTTGGGCGTTCAGTACGGGGATGAGCAGAGCGCAAGCGGCGAATGCGGGAAAGATGCGAAGGCGCATGGGAACCTCCTTGTGGTGGTGCTCAAAAGGTCCATCATAGCGTGGATTGGGGCGTGCGCTGGGGAGAGTCTTATCTCATGCAAGATGAGCCTGAAGCGGGAATCGGTTTCTCACACAAGATGAGCCTGAAGGGGCGATTGCGCATGCTGGGGATTGAAGATCAGCGTGCTAGAAGGACAACGATTGAGCCTGGAGCAGATCCGGGCAT
>JAIQFN010000078.1 GCA_020073265.1 Terriglobia bacterium
CCCAACGCCGTGACGCCGTCCGCGCTCGCGATGGGTTCGACCGTGATGACAAAGGGGCCGGCGCCTTTCCGGAGCGCGAAACTTTGGACCGTGACTTCCGCCGTGGCGCCGGTGTCAAGAACGTGCCTCAAACACTGTTCCATCGCTTCGCGATCCTGGGGCGCGAGGTAGTCGAACAAGGATTGCCTGGCGGCATCCAGAGCCGAGCTGTTCACCAGCAGAACATGACCCTCCGGTGCGACCGCCAGAAGCAAGTCAGGCGGGCGATCCACCAAGGTACGCAGGCGAACCTCCAGGCTCTGTCCGGATTCCTGGCTGCGTCTGAGCGCATCGACGTCGGTGAGAGCGAGGATAGCGCCGTCGATCTTGCTGTCCGGCGTCTTGTACGGCTGGATCTTCATGACGTACCAACGTCCCGCCGAATCCTGGACGGCTTGCTCCTGGTGACGCATATTGGCGATGGCGTCGCGAATCATCCCTGGAAGATCGGCCACCTGGATGTTGGGCTTGATGTCGCCGATAGGCCTTCCGACATCGCTGGGGATGAGGTTCAATACCCGTTGCGCAGCGGCGGTGGATCGCCGGATTTTCAAATCCCGGTCGAGCATCACATAGACGGCATCCACGGAATCGATGAGATTGTTGAGGTCGCTATTGGCCTTGGCCAGCTCGGCGTTGCGGTTTTGCAACTCGTCGTTGACGGTGGTCAGTTCTTCGTTGGTCGCCTGCAGTTCTTCTTTGCCGGTTTCGAGTTCCTCATTGGTGCTCTGGAGTTCTTCGTTGCTGGAGAGGATCTCTTCGTTGGCCGATTGCAGTTCTTCGTTGGTGGCTTCCTGTTCCTCGATGATGGAATGCAGGTCCTGCTGGGACGCCGCCAGCTCGCCGCGCAGGACGGCGACTTCGCGGTCCGCACTAGAGCGTTTTTTCTCTTTGGCGGCAGGCGGCGCTTTGCGGGCCTTGTGCGGTTCCCCGGTCTGAAACAAAATCAAATAATAGGGCTCTTTGGCGGCGTGCTCGAAAATGGGAGTCACTTCCAGATTCACTTCCAGGACGCCGGATTCGCTCCGCATGTGCACGCCGGACTTCGACACCGGGCCGCCCGTCTTCTTGGCCTGATGGACGGCGCCGCGGAGATCGATGGCCAAACCCTCGCGGGCCATTCTCAACAGGTTCAGCGTGGCTTGGCCGGCGGGCGGCTCCAGGAACGGTCCAGTGCGGCCGCGGAACTGGAGGATATCAAAATTGGAATTGATCAAGACTCCCGGTGGAGCGTACTTCGACAACACGATCTGGTCGGCTTGCTTGCCCACGTCAATGTCGGGATGAGGCGGCGTGGCACGCGCCCGGGCAGGTGTCCAGTCATCGGCCGGGGCCCTCGGTCCCAGCTCGAAGTGGGGCCGGACCGCGACCGGGAGCCGGGAGTAAAGCTTGTGCTTCTTGTCGACCTGGCGGAAAAATTCCGAGCCCGATCCCACCGTCTCGGAACTGCCTAGCAGCAGGTGTCCGGCCGGCTTGAGGGCATAGTGAAACGTGGTGAGCACTTTCTTTTGGAGCGGCGCACCCAGATAGATGAGCAGGTTCCGGCAACTGATAAGATCCAGTCTCGAGAAAGGCGGATCGGTGACGGCGTCCTGGACAGCGAAGATGCACAGGTCTCGCACTTGTTTGCTGATCTGGTAGCCGCCATCGGACGTGACGAAGAATCTCCGCAAACGTTCGGGAGAAACATCGGCGACGATGCTGCCGGTGTACAGCCCATCGCGCGCGGCGTCGATGGCCAGCTTGCTGATGTCGGTGGCGAAGATCTGAACGGGCGGACCCCCGCCAGGCGGCATTGATTCCAGCAATAGAATGGCAATGGAGTAGGCTTCTTCGCCGGTGGCGCAGCCGGGCACCCAGATGCGGATGGGCAGGTCGCGGTTGCGGTGTTGCGCCAAGTCCGCGATGACGTGGCTATTCAGAAACTCGAACGTCTCGGCGTCCCGAAAGAAGGAAGTTACATGGATCAGCAGGTCCCGGTACAGAGCCTCGACTTCGGCTGGGTCCGTCTCCAGGCGTTTCCAGTAGTCCCCCAGCGTTTCAATCCGGTTGAGAACCATGCGGCGCGTTATACGCCGGCGGATGGTGGCGGGCTTGTACTGGGAGAAGTCCACTCCGGTGGCAGCTTTCACGCGGCTGAAGATACTGGCGAACTGGGATTCGGGAGTGGGCGGTTCGGCCTCCTCTTCGTGCATGGCTTCTCGCACATAGGGATGGCCGGCAATGCGCGCCAGCTCGGTTGCAATCTTAGCCGGAGGCAATACGAAGTCGGCCGAGCCGAAGTGGGCGCTGGCGCTGCGCGGCATGTCCGGGTACTTGGCGGTCTTTTGATCCTGGGCGAACGCGATGCCGCCCTCGGCCTTGATGGCCGCCAACCCCAGCGTGCCGTCGGTACCCGTTCCGGAAAGCACGACGCCGATGGCCTGGCTCTTGCGAGACTCCGCCAGGGAGCGGAAAAAAGCGTCGATCACCATGACCGGGCGGCCGGCGCTCCGAATCGGGCGGGCAACCAGGTCCCCATCCTGGATGGCCAGCGTGGCATTGGGCGGGATGACGTAGATGTGATTAGCCAGCAGCCGCGTTTCGTACCGCACTTCCGCCACGGACATGTGGGTGACTTTCGACAGCAGGTCGCTCAGCATGCTCTCGTGCGTCTTGCTCAGGTGAGACACCAGCACGAACGCCATGCCGGTGTCGTCGGGGAGCGCCTCCAGGAGTTCGCGAAACGCTTCCAACCCGCCGGCGGAGGCTCCAATGCCGACCACCGGTACGGGCTGGGCAGGGGATTTCGTAGCGGGTCCGGCGGCGCGCTGGGACGCTTTGGCCCTGTTCTTCGCGGACTTTTCCGATGGAATTCTCTTAGGCATCGGCTGCGGGCCACCGAAACCGGCGGCTCAGGTTTACATTACCAGAGTTAATGGGGTGAGAAGCAGCGGCTCAGACAGGCCTTCGAGCGGATGAAGCGCGGAAAGCCAATGCTGTCAGGGACGCGCGGACGCAGCCGAAGCTTGGAAATCACTCCGGTTACAACTGTGATTCGCTTCATGGCGGTACAATGCCAGGCGGGATCGCTCGACGGCCTCCCAGGCTGCTTTGCACGTGCGGCGCAGCAGATCCACCTCGGATTCCAGTCCACATCCGACCAGATCAGTCATATCGCGCACGGTATCAGCATAGATGCGCGCGGTTTCGCGATAATCACGAATCAGACGAAACCGTTCCTGGCACACTCGCGGGGGGTCGCCCAACACAGCACTTTAAATAATACTAGCGTCGTGCGAGTAAATCAAGGGTGCGGGCCGCGGGCGCAGTTTTCCGACCGGGCTAGTCTTCTCGTCCCAGCATGTGCAGATAGAGCATCACAAAAATCACGCCACCCATCAGCACCGCGCCGGCGACCGTCAGCACTAGAGATTTTTCCCAACTACGTCCGGTCATCAAGCCGAACATCAAGCCTGAGCTTGCTCCCGCCGGCATGGCGAACAGAGATCCGAGCAGCGACAGGTCCAGTGTGCGCTTGTTGTCGCGATGGGTCCGTTCCATGAGGTGTGTCATTTGAGGGCAACCTTTCTTAGCGTGGCGCGTGCTTCATCCGGCGCGATCAACGGTTCGAGCTGCGGCGTCAGATCCTTGAAGATTTCGACGGCCAACGCGCTGGTGAACTTGTAGGAGGCGGCCTGGGGGCCGGGCACGAAGGCGAGAATCGTTCCATAGAACCGGTCGCCTATGGTGAACACAAACGTCGCGGTGCGGTTCACTACCTGGGAGCCGATCAACTGCCCGCGCACTGAAAAGCTCTGCATGCGGTTGTCGCCGGTGCCGGTCTTGCCGCCCACGGGAATCACTTCGCCATCCGGCAGAGTGATACCGCCGTGGGCTCTGCGGCCGGTTCCGTTTGCGACCACGCCCAGCAACTCCGCGCGAACCAGTTTGGCGATTTCGGGGGCCAGCACGCGTTCGCCGGCGGAAACGTTCCTTGCGAGGATTGTCTCGGTGGGCGTGCCTTGGCCGAAATGCAGCCGGTCGATCTTGATAGTGGGTTGGCGGACGCCGCCGTTCACCAGAATGCCCGTGAGTTCGGCCAGGGCGGCGGGCGTGTCGCCGGAGACTCCGATGGCTGTGGCGTAAGAGGGCACCAGAGAATCGAACGGATAGCCCTGCCGTTTCCAGGCGGCGTGGATTTGCGCGAAGGCGTCTTGTTCCAGCAAAGTCCAGATGCGGGTGTCCTGCGCTTTTTTGCGCGAGCTTTTGAAGAGCCAGGAGTAAACGTCCTGACGAGCCTGGGCGCTCCCGGCCGCCAGCTCCTTCCAGCCTGCGGCGGGATGCTGCTCGCGATAGCTCAGCAGCCACAGCTCGAGCGGATGGACGTGCGCCAGGTATCCGCGGTCGTTCAGGTTGAATTTGTCCGGGCCGTACTTTTCATATAGCTTGGCCGGATCCTGCGCCGCCAGCGCGCCCGCGGGCAGGTGTGCCTTGAGGAACGCGGTGAATTGGTCGAGTGAAGCCTGGGGCCGCACCGATCGGTAGATCACCGCGGCGCGCAGCGGCGTCAGATGGACGCCGCGAACCAGCGTCTCAAGCGACTGGTCCGGCGTCTTGTCCCGATACTTGTCGTAGAAGCGCGCCAGGAACACTTGCCCTTCCTGGCCGGCGAAGCGCGACAGGTAGACCCGGCGGGCCGGATCGTTTTCGTTTTCCAGCACGGCCTGGGACGCCCCGGGCACGCGGAACCGGTAGTAGTTCACGATGTCGCGCATCAGGCGGATGAACGCGAGGTTGACGGAGTTCTGGAACGCGCTGCTTACCGTGAAGTTCTGGAAGTCTTCCTGCTTCTCGAAATTGTCGAAGTGATGCACGCCGCCCCCGGTGAAGAACGATTCGCCGTTGCTGCCTGAATATTTCCGCTGAAGAGCGGCTTCTAGCATAGCCTTGAGGCTCCGGTCCGGAGCCGCGGCGAGGTACTTCAGGGCCCATTCGGTCAGGCGATCGCCGGGCGCGGTTTCAACGGACGCAAGCTGAGCGGGCGCCATGCCCGCGTATTGCTGGTGTAGTTGCTGGATGATCTCCAGGTAGTTGATCAGGGTCCGCAGTTTCGCGGTGGATCCCAGTTGCAGTTTGGTGTCCTGGTTGATGTTGAGGGGCTGGTTCAGATTGTCGGTCTGGACGCGCAGCAGATTCGCATGCGGCCCGCGTTCATACAGGGTGAAACTGTAGATTACTTTGGACGGATCGCCCTGCGCGAGCAATTGATACTGCTGGAGACCGGAAGCGGCCGCCTGCTTGGGATTCGCAATGCGGGCGAAGAACTGCCGCACGCCTTGCTGGGCGTTTCGATCCAGCGTGGTCTGAACGCTGAGATCCAGCCGGTCCAGCTCGTAAGTGCTCTTGACGCCAAGCAGAGGCAACAGCGACATCCGGATCGCGTTGGGCGCCTTGTTGGCGACAAAGTCCGGCGGCGCTGAGGCGGGGGCGCGGTGGAGCGGCCGGAGACGTTCGCGAAGCGCCAAGTCACGCAAACGCGTGGAGATTACACCGCGCTCGGCGAGAGCGCGCAGGTACCGGTCGGTTTGCGACTGCAGCGCCCGAGGATTCTCGACCAGATAGAAATGCGGGGCGCGCAGGGCCAGCAGCAGCGACAAGGTTTCGCGATAGGCGCGCGCACGGGTCTTCAGGCGGCCTTGGCTGAGCGCCGATTCGTGGGCCGAAAGCAGCGAGTCGATCTTGGCCTGATCCGCGCCAAACCAGGCCCACAGCCCGTCGCCAAGGCCGGTGACGTCGCCATAGCCGGCCGAAGCCGCCAACGGAATCGAATTGATGTAGTCGCGGACAATCTGCTTCTGCGCCGGCAACGTCACTCGACCGTTGCGGTAAGCAGCGAGCGTCGCCGACGTCATCTGCCGCACCTTCTCGAGCGGCGAGTGCGTTCTTCCGCCTGGCGAATGGCGCATCTTTTCGAGCTGCGTCGCCAGCGTGCTACCGCCGGTGACCGGATGTTTCGCGTCGACAATGTGGATCCCGTAGTCGAAGGCAGCTTTGCTCAAGCGGTCCCACTCCACGGCTGGATTGCGGTGCGGATACTTGGGGTCCAGCATGTTCCGGTTCTCGATGAACAAAAGCGTCTGGACCACTAGCGGAGGAATGTCGTCGAAGTTCTGGTAAACGTGCTGCGGCCGCGCGAAGGCGTACATTGGGTCGCCGTTGCGGTCCAGAATCTGGAGTCCGGCTTGGTCCTTGTGTCGATAGAGCGGATAGAGTCCGCCGCCAGCCAGCAGCGATAGCAGTTCCGAATCGCGCGCCTGGGACTCGACGTGAAAACCCGCCGCGTTCAGGCGCGGAAGAAAGGCTGGCATGCGCGCGTAGCCGAGAGTCCAATCATAGGGTCCGGCGGGCGGGTAATGGATGGCGGTGCTAGGGCCTTCCTCCAGCCGATAGGTGATGTGGCGATTGGCGGCTCCGAACACCAGCGATTCGAGCCAGGAGGTCTTGAGATCCAGTACTATAGCGGCCGCGGCGACGGCACCGATCGCGATACCGGCCGCGATCCGCTGGGCCTTGCTGGAATGTAACCAGGTTAGCGAGATCCAGCGCGAGATGATTGGAAAGTCCGCGATCCAGTCTGCGACAGGGCCATTCACGACAAACCCCCATTCCTTAGATGCACCATCGTGCGGGTTTGGTTCGGTGATGCAGAACCATGGGCCGCCGCGTCTCAAGAATTGTGAGGGTTCTGGCTTGGATGGCGTGGACGGCGGGGAGCTTGTGGGCGGTGACGAGCAGTGTTGACGTGAACGCGATCGTGCATCGTTCGGTAGCGGCCAACCGGGCCGATTGGCAGGCCGCCCCGTCGTACAGTTATCTGGAGCGCGAGGTCGACCAGAACGGCGGCACGAAGACTTATCACGTGCGCATGATTCGTGGCTCGCCGTATCGCGAATTGGTGGCGGTAAATGGAGAACCTTTGCCGCCTGAGCGTCAGGCGCAGGAGCAAAGCAGGATGACTGCAGCGATCGCGCACCGGGAGGCCGAATCGCCATCCGAGACGGCGCGGCGAATCGCCAACTACGAGAAGGAACGGCGCCGCGATGAAGTTCTGCTGAACCAACTTGTGCAGGCTTTCGATTTTAAACTGCAGGGGGAGCAAAGCCTGGACGGGCGCAATGTTTATGTTCTGCGGGCCACACCGCGCCAGGGTTACATCCCGCCGAACCGCGACTCCCAGGTTCTGACGGGAATGCGCGGTAAACTGTGGATCGATACGGCGACATTCCAGTGGGTCAAGGTCGAAGCTGAAGTAGTTCGTCCAGTATGGATCGAAGGATTCCTGGCGAAGGTGGAGCCGGGGACGCGCTTTGATCTCGAATATGCTCCGGTCTCTGGCGGCATCTGGCTGCCCAAGCACTACGGAATGAAATCCAGGGCCAAGGTGCTGTTCCTGTTCACATCCAGGGAGCAAGAGGACGACACCTATTACGACTACCGGAACACGGCGGAGACAGCACAGCGCTAGTGCGCGACCGGCACTCGTCAGGAGGCTCGCGACAGGTCACTCAGGCGTTCGAGAATCGGGAGCACCTCCGCCGGGCCGGGAACAGCGAATCGCGCGCGGGACCGGCCGGCGCCCACATGCACGGTCCAGGCGCTGGCGTCCAAGGCTGCGAACAGATCCTCGTCGGTGCGGTCATCGCCCAGAGCGAGCTGGAAGTCGGCGGGTCCGCATAACTCCACCATGCGCCGTGCCACCGAGCCCTTGTGGAGCCAGCCGGGGCGAACTTCCACGATCTTGCGGCCGCGGATGGCGCGCAGCTCGGTTTCGGCCAGCATGTCCTCCAGCATGGCCACCAGCTCCTGCGCGAGCCAGTCGCCGAATTTCGATTCGGACATGCGGTAGTGCCAGACCAGCGAGTATTCCTTCTCTTCGATGAAGCTCCCGCGCGTGCGGTCGACGAAGTGTTGGAGCACGGGGCGGACTCGATCCACCCAGTCGCGGGAATAGCCGGGCCGCAGAGGCTCCCAATCCGGCGAATCGGCGCGGCGCAGGAGCGCGCCATGCTCGGCGCCCATCCATAGGCCACGCACGTCGCCGAACCAGCGGTCCAGGTCGGTCCGCTTGCGTCCGGAAAGGAGCATGACCGAGTTGTTCGGGCAGGCGGCCAGAGACTTCAAGACGGCCAGCAGCTCGGGCGGTGGCGAGGCATCTTCGGGGCGGTTGTGAAAACCGACCAGTGAACCGTCGTAGTCCAGAAACAGCAGATGGCGGCTTGCGCTCTGGTAGGCTGCCAGAAGCCGCGCAACATCCAGAGCGGCGGGGCGGTCGGAGGGGGCGTCGCCGCGATTCGCCGCGGCGCTTTCTAACATCGCAAGGAACTGTTCGCTCCAGGCGAAGACATTATTGCGGACCACGCCTTCCTCGAGCGCCGCCATTCTGCGATGGCGTTCGGCTTCGGGCAGCGCCAGGGCGGTCTGGATCGCGGCGCCCGCGCGATTCTCGTCATAGGGGTTGACGATCAGAGCCTCGCCCATCTCTTCGGCGGCGCCCGCGAATTCGCTCAGGATTAGCACGCCGTCCCGATCCTTCGTGCAGGCTACGTACTCTTTGGCCACCAGGTTCATGCCGTCCCGCAACGGGGTCACCCAGGCAACGTCTGCCACCGCGTAGAGCGCCACCAGCTCCGCGCGCGAAATGCCGCGCCGGATGTAGACCACCGGCGTCCAATCCGGTGTGGCGAACTGGCCATTGATCTCGCCCACCAGCTCGTTCACCTGACGGCGCAGGGTAGCATAGCTGGAAATGCCTTCGCGAGATGGAACGGCAACCTGCAGGAGCACGACTTTGGCGCGCAGGTCTGGTGCGCGCTCCAACAGGCGACGGTAGGCGCGCAGCCGTTCCGGGATGCCCTTGGTGTAGTCCATCCGATCCACGGCGAGCAGCAGCTTGCGCCCCTGATAGCGCTGCCGCAGCGACTCGATGTGCCGCTGAGTTTCAGTTTTTCCTAAGAAGGCCGTAAAGGCTTGGGGCGCGATTCCGATGGGAAGCGCGTCCAGCTTGACGGTGCGGCCGCCGATCTCTACTTCGTTCAGACGGCTTTCGAACCCCAGCACGCGGCGCAAGCTGCTGCGGAAGTGCTGCAGGTGAGTGTAGGTTTGAAAAGCCACCAGGTCCGCTCCCAGCACTCCCTCCAGCAGCTCTTCGCGCTCCGGCAAGACACGGAAGACTTCCGACGACGGGAACGGGATGTGCAGGAAGAATCCGACGGCGGCGTCGGGCAGCGATTCGCGCAGCAGCTTCGGAAGCAGCATGAGCTGATAATCATGCACCCACAGCAGGTCGCCCTCGCGATACTGGCTGACGGCCGCATCGCGGAAAAGTTTGTTGGCCGCGACGTAGGCCGCCCATCCTTTGGGATCGAAAGTCAGCTGGGAAGGGAAGTGGTGGAACAGAGGCCAGAGCGTCTGATTGGAGTAACCTTCGTAGAAATGATCGGCGGTTTCGGGCGGGATCTCGACCGACACCAGGCCGTCGGCGGATTTCCACTGGTCGATGATCTGCTGCCGCGCGGGGTCGCCGATTTTCGCCGACTCTCCGGGCCATCCGATCCATTCGCCGCCGCCGCGCCGCAGGATCGGGTTCATGGCGGTCGCCAGGCCGCCGGAGCTTTTTTCCGCGCGCCATCCGCGGGGAGCCGCTCGCAGGCGGACCGGGAGACGATTCGAGATCACGATCAGGCGGTGATTCGAAGCTGACATGGGTGGGGCTTCCTGGACGGCCATTTTCATTGCAGCACAACATTCGCCGCCGGACAGCGGTATGGGCCGCGGCCCGCGCCGGAATCCGGAAAGAAACGAGATTGAAACACGATGTTCACGCCGCAGCGAGATGACGGGAATACAATGAGGATTTTCGCAAGGGGATCAACGATGAGCGCCGCACCTGCCATGGTGTCGATCGGAGACGACGGAGTTCTCAACCGGGAAGTTTCCCAGACCCTCTCCGATGTCTGGATCGACCGGGACCTGGGATGGCTGGACTTCAACGACCGCGTGCTGGCGGAAGCGCTGGACGAGCGAACGCCGCTGCTCGAACGGGCCAAGTTCCTGGCGATCTTTACATCGAACCTGGACGAATTCTTCATGAAGCGGGTGTCCATCCTTCGCAGGAGGTCGACACCGGAGAGAGTCAAGCTGCTGGGGCAGGTCCGGGACCGCCTGGTTCGAAGTCTAGCCCGGCAGGCGGAGTGCTTCGGCAAACAGCTGGTCCCGGAGCTAGCCAAGCACGGAGTCTACTTGCGGAAATGGGACGACTTGAGTCCGGCCCAGCAGGATGAGGCCGGCCGCTATTTCGATCGCGAGATCTCGCCGGCGCTCACGCCCCTGGTATTCGATCCGGTGCACGCCTTTCCGTTCCTCTCGAATCTATCGACATCGTTGGCTTTTCTGCTGCAAGATCCGCAGGAAGAACTGACGTCGTATGCGCGCGTGAAGGTGCCAGGCGCGCTCAAGCAGTGGATTTCGCTGGAGACGGACGCGCCGGCTGGAGCGCAGGTCTTTGTGCCGCTGCACGAAGTGATTCGCGGCGACATCCACAAGTTGTACGGCGGGATGAAGCTCAGCGGGACCACGTTGTTCCGGCTGACGCGGGATGCGGAAATCGAGATCGATGACGACTCCGAGGAAGCCTTGCGCGACCTGGTCCGGGAACAAGTCCGGCAGCGCCGCTATGAACCCGTGGTCCGGCTCGAGTTTGCTCCCGGCGCGGATTCTTCGATCCGGGAAATGCTGCGCCAAAGGTTTGAGCTTTCTCCGCTGGACGTCTACGACATGCCCGACGAACTGGACTACACGTCACTATTCCAGATCGCGGCGTTGCCGATCGCGACGCTGCGGGATCCTGCGTGGAACCCGCTGCCGCCGGCGTCCATCACCAACAGCCCTGACGTCTTTGCCGCGATACGGGCCGCGGATGTGCTGGTGCATCATCCCTACGACAGCTTCCAGGACAGCGTCGAGCAGTTCATCGCCGCCGCGGCCGACGACCCGGAGACGGTGGCCGTGAAGATGACCGCTTATCGCATCGGCGACGACACTCCCTTCGTCAAATCGCTGGTAAGGGCGGCCGAGGGAGGCAAGCAGGTGGCCTGCGTGATTGAGATCAAGGCGCGCTTTGACGAGGAGCGGAATCTGCACTGGGCGGCGGAACTGGAAGGAGCGGGCGCTCACGTCACCTTCGGCGTGCCGGGTCTGAAAACTCACGCCAAGCTGGCGCTGGTGGTTCGCAAAGAGGCGTCCGGATTGCGGAGCTACGTGCACATAGGGACGGGGAACTATCACGCGCGCACGGCTCGCCTTTATTCTGACGTCGGATTGTTCACCTGCGATCCTCTGATTACGCGCGACGTGGTGAATCTGTTTCACTATTTGACGGGACATTCCCAGACGCCGGTTTGCTCGTCACTGATGATGGCGCCGACCACGATGCGCCCCCGGCTGTTGGATCTCATCGAGCGAGAGACCGCCCACCAGCGAGCCGGCTTGCCCGCGCGCATCATCGCCAAGATGAACCAGCTCGAAGATCCCGAATTGATCGAAGCCCTGTGCGAGGCTGCCTGCGCGGGCGTGCCGGTGGATCTGATCGTGCGAGGGTTCTGCTGCCTTCGGCCCGGAGTCGCGGGGCGCACCGAGGGCATACGCGTCCGGTCGATCATCGGGCGCTTTCTGGAGCACTCCCGCATTTTCTATTTCGCGGGCGGGCTGGATGATCCCATTCAGGGCGACTTTTTCATAGGATCGGCGGACTGGATGTATCGCAATCTGTCTAAGCGCGTTGAGATCGTCACGCCGATTCTGGCCGCGGAAGCGAAAGAGAAGTTGTGGAACATCCTGGACATCTGCTTGCGGGATCGCCGCCAGGCCTGGGTGCTCGGGGAAGAAGGGAACTACTTTCAACTGTCTCCGGATGGGGCCAACAATGGTCCCGAGACGCTGGGGACTCACGAAGCCTTGATGGAGCAGGCCAGGCGCAGGTCGGAAGGCTGATTCCGCGGTGCACAAAGAGCCTTGAGCGCGTTTGCAGAGTAGTTTGATTCTCGTGGCGGAGAGAGAGGGATTCGAACCCTCGATAGAGTTTCCCCTATACACGCTTTCCAAGCGTGCGCCTTCAACCACTCGGCCATCTCTCCGGGGTTTCGAGGAACGGTGGCACGGCCGGAATCGCCGCGCCACTTCAGTTTAACACCAGCCGTTGGAAAACATCTGCCAATTAGACGCTATTGCGTTTGGTGCGGGACAGCAGCTCGCGCGCGCGATCGAGCACTCGCTTTTCGGCTTCTTCGCGCGTGTCGGCCTCGGCCCGGGCCAGTCCGGCTCCGGGCGAAACATTGTCGGCCTTGGCGCGCCATTTGTCGCCGAACTGGTAGCTGGAGACGTTGACGGGCCAGCCGTCGATCTCCACGCGCCGCTCGCTGAAGTTCTCGGCCTTCATGCCTGTCCCGCGGACTTGGCGGCGCCCTTCTCCACCGGCGCGCCCACCAGGTTGCCCCATTCGGTCCAGGAGCCGTCGTAGTTCTGCACGTTGGGGAGACCCATCAGGTACTTCAGCACGAACCAGGTGTGGCTGGAGCGCTCACCGATGCGGCAGTAGGGGATCACGGGCGTCGACTGGCTTACGCCTTCCGCGCCGTACAGCTTCTGCAGATCTTCGATCGATTTGAACGTGCCGTCTTCGTTGCAGGCCTTGCCCCAGGGAACGCTGTGCGCTCCGGGGATGTGGCCGCCGCGCTGGCAGGTCTCGGGCAGGCCGGGAGGCGCCAGGATCTCGCCGCTGAACTCCTGCGGGCTGCGCACGTCGATCAGGACGGTCTTTCCGGCCTTCTGCGCCTGCTGCACCTGCGGCAGGAAGGCCCGCAGCGACAGATCGGCGTCGGTGGCCTTGTAGGGCCGCGAGGCGGGTGTAGCGGTGCGCGGCGCGGTTTCGAGATCGCGTCCTTCCTCCAGCCACTTCTTGCGCCCGCCGTTCATGATGCGGACATCCTTATGGCCATAAATCTTGGCCTGCCAGAGCGCCCAGGCCGCGAACCAGTTGTTGTTGTCCCCGTAAAGCACCAGCGCGCTGTCGTTGTTCACGCCGGACTGCGTCATCAGACTCTCGAACTGCGACTTGGGGAGGATGTCGCGAACCACCGTGTCGCAAAGCTGCGTGTTCCACGCCCAGGCGATTGCGCCCGGTACATGACCTTCATCGTAGGCCTTGGTGTCAACGTCGATTTCCACCACTCGCACGTTCGGATCCGAGGCGTGGCCCGCCACCCAATCCGTATTCACCAAGACTTCCGGATGTGCATAATTACCCATTTATCCCTCCAGGCTTTCCATTCTATCTCGGAAGAGCTGCAGCTCGGCCCGTAATGCTCACGCGAGATCGAACTTCTCGTGGTGCAGCAGGGCATCGCCCTTCACCAGCACGGGCCGGCGCAGGATCTCTTCGAGCTCTTCCAGATACTTGTTGTGGCTCGATTTCAGGAAGCGTGCCACGTCCGGATGGACGCGCAGAATGACGTCCTTGCCCTCCACGACGGCGGCGAGTTTATGCGCTTCTTGGAGAATTTCGCTGACAATGGTGGGCACGCTCTTGACGTAGCCCGCGCCTTCGCAGTGCGGGCAGGGCATGCAGAGCGCGCGCTCCAGGCTCTGCTTGACGCGCTTGCGCGTGATGGCCACCAGGCCGAAGTCGTTGAACTGGAGAATCTTGTAGGGAGCGCGATCGGCGCGCATGGCGTCCTCGAGCGTCTGCATCACCTTTTGGCGGCTCTTGCGCTCGTCCATATCGATGAAGTCCACCACGATGATCCCGCCCAAGTCGCGTAGGCGGATCTGGCGCACGATCTCCTTCACCGCTTCGGTGTTGGTCTTGACGATGGTGTCTTCCAGGCGATTGGAGCGGCCCACGTACTTGCCGGTGTTCACGTCGATGGCCACCAGCGCTTCGGTCTGATTGATCACGATGTGGCCACCGGATTTCAGCCAAACCTTGGGCCGCAGCGCCTTTTCGAGTTCGGCCGTGATATTGAAGGCGTCGAAGATCGGCTCGGAGCGCGTGTACAGCTTGATGCGATTCACCAGGGCCGGCTGGAAGCGCTGCACGAAGTTGACGACGCTTTCGTACAGCTCTTCGTTGTCTACCCAGATGTCCTTGAAATGCTCGGTGAGCTGGTCGCGCAGCGTGCGCTGCACGATGTCCAGGTCGTGGTGCAGCAGCAGCGGGGCCGGCTTCTTCTCGGCCTTCTGGCGGATGTCCAGCCAGAGGTTGTACAGGAAATTCATGTCGGCGGCGAGTTCTTCTTCGCTCTTGCCCTCGCCGGCGGTGCGCACGATGAAGCCGCCGGGAGCGCCGGCGTGATGGATCTGCAGGATGCGCTTCAGGCGCTGGCGCTCCTCGTCGCTGGCGATCTTGCGCGAGACGCCGGTGTGTTCCACCGTCGGCATGTAGACCACGTATCGGCCGGGCAGGGCGATGTGCGAAGTGATGCGCGCGCCCTTCTGGCCGAGCGGCTCCTTGGCGATCTGAACGATGATCTCCTGGCCCTCTTTGAGCAGTTCGGTGATGGATGGGGTCGGCGGCCTCTCCGGGCGGCTCAGCGTTCGGGGCGCTTCCGGCCTGGTCATGGACGGCTCGGCGGCCGCGGCGGAGGGCGCAGCTTCGTCGCGGCGTTCCGATCTCGATTCGCCCGGACCGCCGCCGCGCGTCTTGCGGCGCATGCGGCGGGGCAGGCGATGCATGTAGCGTCCGCCCTGCTCGCGAACTTGGGCTGTCTGCGGCGCAGGGACGCCGGTGGTTTGTGCTTCGGATTCGGACGCCGCCGTTTCGCCGGCCGCCGCGAGCTCGTCGCCAGCGGGTGAAGAACCCTCGGCGGTCTGCTCGGCCTCCCGGGTCTGCTCGGCTTCAGCCTGGGCGGCTTCGGCGGCAGCTTCCGCCGGGCTTTCTTCTTGCCAGGCGGCGGTCTCAGGCAGGGGCGTGACCGGTGCCGCGCTGCCAGCGCTGGATTCCGCCTCGTCCCGGGCGGCATCGGCTGCGGCGCTGGCGGGTTGCAGCTCCTCGGGTTCCAGCGCCGCGGTCTCGGTCTCCAACTCGGAGCCGGACTCGACCGGCTCGTCGTCGGCGGGTTGCAGACTCCGGATCTCTTCCTCTTCCGCCTCGTCCAGCGGCTGGATGCCGGCGCGGGAATACTTGGCCAGCGATTCACCGGGCAGAACGGAGAGCTCGCTTGCTCGCGTTTCGCCGGCCGCGGATTCTCCGACCGGAACAGGGCGCGGTTCACGCGCTTCGGTCTCCACGGGCACTCGCGGAGCGCGCGACGGCTCGGAAGCATACTTGGAATCGGGGAATCCCCGGCCACGGGTGCGCCGGCGCCGCGACCGCCGGCCTCGCCGGTCCCTTCCATCGCCCTCGTCGGATCTCTCGCGGACCGGCGCGGTTGGCGCCGCCGGCTCTCCCGCCTCGAGCGCAGCTTGTTCCTGCGGCTCCCTTACCGCGGCGGGTTCTTCGTCCGCCGGCTCCACGGCGGGAGCGCGGCTGGCTCGCTCCGGTCTGGGCTCGCGGACGGCCGGCACGCGATCGAAATCCTCGTTCTCTTCGAAGAAGTCCGAGACATACAGGAACGTGTCGCGCTCCAGGCCCAGGTCGACGAAAGCCGACTGCATGCCCGGCAGTACGCGCGTCACCCGTCCTTTATGAATGCTGCCCGCGAGTGAATACTCGTTGGCTCGCTGGAAATGGACTTCGACCAGTTGGTCGTCCTCGAGAATCGCTACCTTGGTTTCGTGGCGATTCGCCGAAATCACCAATTCTTTGCTCATGAAAGCTCCTGCAGTTCATGGCGAGAAACAGTGGACTCAAGGAAATGGAGGGGCTTCCCAGTCCGCCACTCGCCGGGTGATCCAGAGGACCGTTGTCCCGGCTTGACGGACCATAAAATCTTTGACCACCCAGGGCGGAGAGACGCTCTCGAAACACCCTGGACGGCAACCGAACTGCCCGGATCAGGACGCGAACAACCTGGGCAGCCCGTCGAACTCGCTTACCCTCAATTTGCCTCGAAGCCGGCCGCTCCTCGACCGCTTCAATTTACGAATCGCCGGAGCCGCACGTTATTGGCGAGCCCCAGCATCAAAAATACCGCTACGATATTCGATCCGCCGGAACTCATCAGCGGCAGAGGAATGCCCGTGACCGGCATCCTTCCCACCACCATTCCGACGTTTACCAAAACGTGAAACAACATTACCGCTGCGATGCCCATGCACAGATACGTCCCGGCCCGGTCCGGAGCCGTTTGTGCGTTCTCCACGATCTGCATGAGCAGTACGAAATACATGCCTAACGCCACAATTACGCCGACGAAACCGTGCTCCTCGGCGAAGGCCGAGAAGATGAAGTCTTTGTGAGGTACCGGCAGAAAGCGTCCTTGGGTTTGGGTGCCCTTGGTTACGCCTCTTCCCCAGAGTGCGCCGGAACCGACCGCGATTTTGGATTGGATGACCTGATAGCCCGATCCCTTGGGATCCTGGCTGGGATCGATGAAGCTGATGAGCCGAGCTCTCTGATAGTCTTTCAGCACAAGATAGTAGCTGGCGGGAGCGACCACGGCGACAATCACCAGAATCGCCACCGCGTACTGCCAGCGGAAGCCCGCCAGGAAAACGCCGACCAGGAGAATCGGAATAAACGTCAGCGCCGTACCCAGGTCGGGCTGCAGCATCACCATGATCATGGGCAGACCGATCAGGCCTGCGAGCTTGAGCAGATCCGAAAGCTGGAGCTGCTCGCTTTTCAGCTCGGTCATATACCGAGCCACTAGCAACACCAACACTATCTTAACGAATTCCGAAACCTGAATATGATAGGTGGCCGTGCCGATCCAGCGCCGGGACCCAAAGGCGGTCATCCCGAGCACGAAGGTTGCGCCCAGTGTCACCACCGAGAGCACGTACAGCACCGGGACCTGTCCCAGCAGCGTGTGGTAGTCGACCAGCGTGGCGATCCACATGGCGATGAACCCGGCGGCGATCCAGATGAGCTGCTTCCACCAGGCGTCGGCGTAGTGCGTATCGTAGGTGGCGCTGAAAATCTGCAGCACTCCCAGCGCGCAGATGGCCGCCACCAGCGCCAGCATCAGCCAATCGAGATCGCGAAGGGAACGGTAGGCCGGCATGCTATGGGTTGTCCCTGACCGGCGCGGACACGGCGGTGGTTGGAGCCGCGGGAGGGTGGAACAGCGGAGGCAGGCTGGCGATCTGGGGCGCGGCCTGCGACAGGCGGGCTTTCTTGTCGAAGTACGCTTTGAGCACGTCGCGCACTATGGGTGCGGCGAATTGCCCGTGTACGCCGTTCTCAAACAGCGCCGCCACCACGATTTCGGGGGCCTGGCGGGGCGCAAAGCCGACGAACCAGGCGTTGTCTTTCATGTTGTCCGTGAGTTTGAAACCGGCCTTGATAGCGTCGTTGGAAACCAACTGAGCGCTTCCGGTCTTGCCGCACACGTCGATGCCGGGGATGCGCGCGCGGCCGCCGGTGCCGCCCTCGTTCACCACGCCATACATGCCGGAAATTACTTTTTGAATGTTCTCCAGGTTCACTTCCCCGCGGCGCGCCGGCATCAGGTGTACCGTATCGGTGTCCTTGGTGAGGTGCGGTTGGAACCACATGCCCCCGATGGCGATGCCTCCAATCGCCGCCGCCATCTGGATGGGGGTGACGGTGGTTGCGCCTTGGCCGACCGAGACCGAAATGTTTTCGCCGGGATACCATTTCTCGCGGAAATTGCGAATCTTCCAGCGCCTGGATGGAACCACGCCTTCGGCCTCGTGCGGCAGATCCACGCCGGTCTTGTGTCCGTAGCCGACCATCTCCGCATAGTGGGCGATGTCATCGATATCCATGCGGTTGCCCACGTTGTAGAAGAAAGTGTCGCAGGATTGCACGATGCCGCGATGCAGGTCTACGCCGCCGTGCTTGGCATGGCACTTGAAGAATCTCCCGTAAAACGTGGCGCCTCCCGGGCAGTTCACGTGGAAGTTGTCGTCGATGGCGCCGGTCTCCAAGGCCGCCAGCGCCATGATGGGCTTGAACGTAGACCCCGGCGCCTGCTGCGCCTGTATGGCGCGATTCATCAGCGGATGATCCGGATTGTCCACCAGTTCTTTCCAGTCCTTCGACCGGATGCGCCCGGCGAACAGATTGGGATCGAAGGCCGGGCGGCTCACCATGGCCAGCACTTCGCCGGTGCGCGGATCGAGCGCCACGACGGCCCCGCGGCGGTTCTCCATCGCCAGTTCAGCCACGGCCTGCAGGTCGAGATCCAGCGTGGTCTGGAGCGGTTTTCCGGGGATGGCTTCCTTGTCGTCCGAAAGCACCCGGCGCTCGTTTCCGAAGCTGTCCACCTCCACGCGGCGCTGCCCGTCGGTGCCCGTCAGGATGTCGTTGTATTCGCGCTCCAGCCCTTCCTTGCCGATCACGTCGCCTTGATGGAAGCGCGCGAACTCGGGCGTGTCCAGCTCCGCCTCGCTGACTTCGCCCACGTAGCCGACGACGTGCGCCGCGAACCCGCTGCGCGGATACAGCCGGTGCTGCACGTGGATCACTTCCAGCTCGGGGAACGTATCCGCATCCTTGTGCGACTCGACGAAAGACAGTTCGGCCGGCGTCAGCTCTTCTTTAATGGGGATGGGCTGATACGTCGGCGCGCCGCGCGACTGGAACCGCCGCACGCGCGCCACCAGGCTGTCGTAATCCAGGTTCAGGCCTTCGGCGATCGGCTTGAGGTGCTCCATCTTCAGGTTTTCCCGCGACAGGAACAGGCTGAAGGAGGAATGGTTGTCGACGATCACCCGGCCGTCGCGATCCAGAATCTTGCCGCGCGGCGCCAGCACCGGAATGGACTTGATGCTGTTCCGCATGGCGCGCTCCTGGTACACCTCCGGGTTGCGCACCTGAAGGTCCCAGAAGCCGGTGATCAGGAACAGGAAGATCCCGACCATCAGGTATTGGAAAAACGCGATCTTGCCCGAAGCGAACTTGCTGTCGTCGCGCAGGAGCTGACTGTCGGCGATCTGCTGGTGTTCCCGATCGGCCCGGAGTTTCACATGGAAGCCTAAAATTTCAGCGTGCTACTTTCAGTTTATCCAAAACACGAAACAGGGGCAGGGCTACCGCCGCGTTCAGTAGTCCAAAAACCAGGGTTTGCTGCACATCGAAGCTGATGGCCTGGGCAAGCAGCGCGCGGTCCAGGACCCAATAGAAGAACTGGTGAAAGAAATAGAAAAAAAAGCTCAGGATGAAGGTCACGATGGGGTTTTCGACGTCGAAGCGCATGCTGACCGAAGCGGCGAAATATCCCACTAGCGTTTTGACGATCCCGAACATGCCGATGGGCTGGTGCGACAAGGAATCCTGCACCAGGCCGATGGACATCCCGTAAAACACCGCGGAGATGGGACCCCGGCGGCTCAGCGCGAAGTGCACCGTGATGAGCAGCGGCAATTCCAGGTACGCGAGAAACGACACGAAGCGCGGGACATAGACCTGGGAGAGCACCGCCAGCAGCGGGATCACGATGAGCCAGGCGATGCGCAGGCGTTCGCCGCCTTCCCGGCGGGGCGGGTTCTCCAGCAGCCGCTCGGTGTACTCGGTCATGGATTTGTGGCCGGCGGCTGCGCGCGGACGGCCGCGGGCTTGGGCGCCGGTTCGATCGGGGCGCGATTCGGAACCGACGGCGGGACCGCCGGTTTGTTGACGTTAGCCGGGCGCTCGGAACCTGGAGCGGCGGGCGTCGTTCCATCGGCTGTGGCTGGATCGGCAACCGGGACGGAAGCCTTCGGTGTGGGCGCCGGCGCGGTAGCCGCAGCCGGGGGCGCGATTGGTTTCGGAGCGGCCGCAGCACCCTGAGCCGGTCCGCGCACTCCGGGAATATGCGTGAAGTCCGGAGGCTTGGATCCCGGCAGTCCTTCGCCGAACACGTGATTCTGCGCTTGGCCGGCTTGCTTGTATTGTTCGCGCAGCCGGTCGGCGTCGGTGGCGAGCCACGTGGGTGGGCCGCCGGCTTGCGGCGCCGTGGCATCCGGGGTCGCGGCGGCCTCAGGTGGAAGCGGCAGAATCTTGTAGCCGGGCGTGGCCATTTCGCCGTCCGGTATCTCCTGGTGCACGCCTTGCAGCACGATCAGCAGTTCCTCGACGCCGCCTTGCATCCCGCTGGGGGAGATGTAAATCTCCTTGAACGTCTTGCCGTTTCGCACCGCGCTGACCTGGCCCACCGGAAAGCCCTTGGGGAAAATGCGATCGTCGCCGGAAGTGAAAAACCACTCGCCGACGTCGACCTTTTCCTCGTTCTGGACGTAGTCCACCAGGCACTCGCTGTGGCCTTGCCCTTTCAGAGTGCCGTGGACGCGATTCTTCTGCGAGATTACACCGGCGGCGAAGGTGGGATCCGTCATGAGCATCACTAGCGAAGCGGTGGGATAGGCATTCACCACCTTGCCCACGATGCCATCCGGCGTCACCACCGCCATGCCGCTCTCGACGCCGCTGGTGGACCCCCGGTCGACGAACACGACTTTGGAGTTTGCGCCGGTGCCGTTGCCGATGATCCGCGCCGCCACGGTTTTGGACTGCGAACGCGCCTGGAAGACGCTCAGGGCTCGCGCGCGGTCCGCCGTGGACAGCTCGGACTTCAAGTAGTGATTTTCGAGCTTGAGCTGCCCGTTCTCCTGCTTGAGTTTTTCGTTGTCGTTGCGAACGCCCAGCAGCACGAAGTAGTCTTCAACGAAGCCCCAGGTGTAACGGCGCACCACTTCGAGCGCCTGCTCGACGGGAGTAACAGCGGTCACCGCCCAGACCCGTATCAGCGGGAGATCCTTGTCGCCTTTGACCTGGTACGCGATCAGCAGCAACTGCGCCACGATCACGATCAGCAGGACCGTGATATTGCGGTAGCGGCTGAGCAACGTGTCCATATCACATCGTGACGCACGCACTCCTGCGTGCCGCGTTCACACCGGTGTGAACGCGGGAGTTCGAGGCGCAGCGCCTCAGCTCTCCGATTGTGGGCAAACGAAACAACATGGACACCGCGCTACTCGATGGCGACTCTTCGAAGCAGTTTGAAATCGGTCAGCATTTTGCCGGTTCCCAGCACTACGCTCGCCAATGGATCCTCGGCGATGGATACCGGCAATCCCGTCTCTTCGCGGATACGCTTATCTAAATTCTTCAACAACGCCCCGCCTCCGGTCAAAACAATGCCGCGGTCGCTGATGTCGGCACTCAGCTCCGGAGGCGTCCGTTCCAGCGCCACGCGGATGGCGTTCATAATGGTGGCCACGCATTCCGACAGAGCTTCCCGGATCTCGCTGTCGTCCACGGTCTGCGTCTTGGGCACTCCTTCGATCAGGTTTCGGCCTTTAATCTCCATCGTCAGGGCCTTGTCCAGGGGATAGGCCGATCCGATCTGGATTTTGATGGCTTCCCCGGTGCGCTCGCCGATCAGCAGGTTATATTTGCGTTTCAAATACTGCATGATGGCGTCGTCCATCTGGTTTCCGGCCACGCGGACCGAGCGCGAGTAGACGATGCCGGACAGCGAAATCACGGCCACGTCGGTGGTGCCTCCGCCGATGTCGACCACCATGTTGCCGGATGGCTCGGTAACCGGCAGCCCGGCGCCGATGGCCGCCACCATGGCCTGTTCCACCAGATGCACTTCGCTGGCCTTGGCGCGATAGGCCGAATCGATGACCGCGCGCTTTTCCACCTGCGTGATCTCGCTGGGCACCCCGATGACGATGCGCGGATGCACCAGCACCTTGCGCCCATGCGCCTTCAGGATGAAGTAGTTGAGCATGCGCTCGGTGACCTTGAAGTCGGCGATGACGCCGTCCTTCATGGGCCGGATGGCGACGATGTTGCCGGGGGTGCGCCCCAGCATGTCCTTGGCTTCCTTGCCGACCGCCTCCACCTCTCCGGTGTTCTTGTTGATGGCCACGATGGAGGGTTCATTGACGACGATGCCCTTGCCCTTGGCGTAAACCAGGGTGTTGGCAGTGCCAAGATCGATCGCCAGATCGGATGAGAACAGGCTAAACAGCGAGCGAACGTTCATGGATGAGATTCTTCGAGCTCCTTCGCCCTTACATGGGCTGTGATGCACCCATCTATCGGCATTTCAGAGGTATAGCGGGAGGTCCTGCAGTCAATCCAAGAGTAGCACAAGATCCGCGCCGGAGCATCGATTTTCTTGAAATTAGACTCCCAAACCCACCGCCATGGGACAATCGAAATACATGCTCACGCGGCGCACGTTCCTGGCCGGCGGTTTGGGGGCGATGGTCGCCTGTAGCCACAGGAAAGCCAAAGGCTTTTCCGGCTACGCCTTCATCGCGAACCAGGAAGGCGGCGCGGTGGCGGCGGTGGACCTGGAGGTCTTCGCGGTGGCGCGGCACATCCGGGTGGACGGCGCCCCCACTGCCGTAGTCGCCCGCCCACATCACGGCCATGCCTACGCCCTGACGCCCGCCAACGGGTCAATCCATGAGATTCGAACCGGCAACCTGACGCTGTCTCGCAAGCTGCAGGTGGCCCGCTCCGCCATCCTGATGCGCCTGGCGCCCGACAGCCCAACGCTGTATGTCCTGTGCAGCGACCCGAAGCAGTTGGTGGCGCTGTCGCTGGATCCGATGACCATCGAGTGGACGCTGCCGCTCGCCGACCAACCCGCCGACCTGGATGTCTCGCCCGATGGAACCACGCTGGCCATCAGCTACGGCGCCAGACGCGCGATTTCGTTCGTCGACGTGCCGCGCCGGCGCGCTTTCCCGCTGGTGGAGGCGCCGGGCCAGATCGGCTTGGTCCGCTTCCAGTCCGATTCGCAGAAGCTGATCGCGGCCAACGTGAGCGAGCGCATGCTCTCGGTCTACCATGTCCCGACGCGCCGGCTGATGGTGAATCTGCCGCTGGCGGTGTCGCCCGATCATCTGTGCTTCAAGCCGGACGGCGGCGAGCTGTTCGTCACCGGCCAGGGCATGGACGCGGTGGTGGTGGTGGAGCCGTTTTATACGCCGCAGGTGGCCAAGACCGTGCTGGCGGGGCACAATCCCGGAGCCATGGCCGCTTCCGGCTCGTCCGATTCGCCGGGCTACCTGTTCGTGGCGAATCCCAAATCCGGCGACGTCAGCATCCTGGACATCGTCACCAAGAACGTGGTGGCGGTGACGCCGGTTGGCACCGAGCCATCCTATATAACCATCACGCCCGACGATCAGTATGCGCTGGTGTTGAACCAGGTCTCAGGCGACATGGCGGTGATCCGGATTCCCAACGTCACGCGCACGGTGAACGAGCAGCGGCGCTCGAAAAAAGGCGCGCTGTTCATGCTGATTCCGGTGGGATCGAAGCCGGTGAGCGCGGCGATTGTGGGGATCTGAGTTGGCGATGGGCAACTGCGCCGTTTCGTGGCCGGCCATCCTTCGTTCGCTATTCGCGATTCGCGAATATAGAATACAATGAAGGCATGGCTCTTAAGCCCCAGGACATCTACGTCGCACTCAAGATCGTCGCCGCCGGGTCGCGCCGCTCATATTCGCAACTCGCCTCCGAACTGTTCATGAGTCCATCCGAAGTACACGCCAGCGTCAAGCGTGCCCAGGCCAGTCATCTCTTACACGGTTCCGCTTTGAAAACCCGTCCGAACTTTGCGGCACTCGAAGAATTTCTCGTTCACGGCTTGAAGTACTCGTTCCCCGCCGAACGCGGCGAGATTACTCGCGGTGTCCCGACATCCTTCGCCGCCGAGCCGCTCAACCGTACGATAGCCTCGGCACATGACGGCATCCCAGTTTGGCCGTACGAGGAAGGCAAGCAGAAAGGCGTGGCTTTTGCACCGCTATACAAGACCGCGCCGAGGGCCGCGCTGCGCGATGCATCCTTCTATGAGTATCTGGCCCTTGCCGACGCCCTGCGGGACGGCCGTATTCGTGAGCGAAAGATCGCCGAGAAACAGTTGCACCGCCGATTGAGCGAAGCCAATGCCCGCTTCCAATCTTGAACAATTGATCACGGCTGCAGATTTGCTGCGGCCCATGCTTCCGGAGCTCGTGTTTGTGGGAGGATCGGTGACCAGTCTACTCATTACTGATGAAGCCGCCGCAGAACCGCGTCCCACCCTGGAAGTCGATGCCATTGCCGAGATCGGCTCGTACGCAGAGTACGCCGCCTTCGGAGAGCGCCTACGCGCCTTGGGATTCTCCGAGGACGCGCGCGAGGATGTGCCGCTGGGTTCATGGCGCAACAGTTCTTGACATCATGCCCCTGGATGAGAACATCCTCGGATTTTCGAACCGCTGGTATCGTGCCGCTATGGACCCTCCGAGACACGCAGGCTCGCCCGGAAGCTCGAAATCAGGATCATCACCGCCCCTTTCTTCATCGCGACGAAGATCGAGGCGTTCAGAGGCCGAGGTCAGGGCGATTTTCTCGGGAGCCGTGATTTAGAGGATCTTGTTGCTGTCGTCGATGGCCGTGCAACTCTGGTGATTGAAGTGCGAGATGTGTCCGATGAACTCCGCGCTTATGTTCGCGATCAGGTCAGAACTCTGCTACGAACTCCGCGGTTTCTGGATGCCCTGCCAGGGTATCTGCCCCGGATGCCGCCAATCAGGCCAGAGCGCGCGTTGTTCTGGATCGCCTTCAGGCTCTCTCTTCTTCATGAGCGCGGCGATTGTGGGGATCTGAAGTACAATGGGGTCGAAGCCGGAATCGACGGTTCCGGCAGGCGGGCGGGAGTAACTCAATGGTAGAGTCACAGCCTTCCAAGCTGTTGGTTGCGGGTTCGATTCCCGTCTCCCGCTCCAGGCGCTGATCCTACGCCACGCGCGCGAGATAGATCCGCCCCGATCCGCCGGCGCGGTAAGGAGGATCAAAGCTTCGAGCGATAGAATAGAAGAAGCTGCTGGCGTAGCTCAGTTGGTAGAGCATCTGATTTGTAATACGTTCAGAATCAGCAACTTACGCGAATTGATTCTAAACGAGAACCATGGGGTTGTCAAGATCCGTGAGCGATAGAATCTTGTGCTCTAGGGGTGGCATGACACACACAACACCCGCTCGTAAATCCGCTTGCTCGTAAGTTTCAGAACTTTACTACGCTAAAGCCATAAGCTGGTCGGGCGTCGTTTCACAATTCTAGATTGGAGTAGACTTGTCCTGATGAACATCACCCAAATGCTGACCGAGCTTCGCGAGGAACGTGAGAACATCGAACAGGCGATTCTCGTGCTGGAGCGGATCGGTCTAGGACAGGGGAAGCGGAGGGGTAGGCCACCGGCCTGGGTGAAGGGAATCAAACGTCGGGGACGCCCAAAGGGAAGTAAGAACAAACCAAAGCGATAGGTTCACAGCCCAACCGATCACCGGCATCGGCCTTCTTGCACCATCGCATGTTCTACTGCACCGCGATTCTTGAAACCTGACTGAACACGCCGTTGATACTCACACTGAACGGGATACTCGAACCCACCGAAGCATCGGACGGTATCGTAAAGTTCACTTGGTCCAAACCAACGAAATACGGCGCGGCTCCGCTGAACATCGCAGGTACACCACCGTTGTTAAGACCTACCACGATGGGTTGATAAAACGTGGTTGCCGGTGGAACCGGACCGGGTTGTCCCGTGGCGAGAAACGGCGATACTGGACCAAGGCCGGTGAGAAACATCACCAAGGTCGAACCACGAGATGCTGGATTCGACGGACTCACGATGGAACCATCTGGTTTCACAATGGCAGCATACGGCACCAAGCTCCCGACAGGGATGTATTCGAAAATTCCAGGTTGGATCACGGCGACCGGGACGTTCACACTCGTTACCGATCCGTTGTTGTTGAGTTGAACGGCTACGGTGTTCGGCGCGGTGAGTTCTGCCGGAACCTGAAAGTTTACTTGCTCAATACCACCTACGTTCGCGATTGTGAACAACGGTGCTGTACGACCACCCACCGTTACAGAAACACCTTGGTATGACATTGCACCGCCTGGAGACGTCACCCCGACAACCGGCGACAGATTTGTTCCAAACAACGTAGCCAACATACCCGGTGAAATTCCCGGCTGAAAACTCGCGGCATTCCCCACGCCTGTGATGGATGGTCCTGGCGCGGGTTGCAGCCGCACCTGGATCAGAATGTTGTTCGCTTCCGCGCTGCTTATCGTGTAATGAGCAGCATCGTTCAGGTGCAAGATCCAGGTATTAAGTCCCGTCGATTGGATGATACTGCCACCCATGCCAAGACTGTTGCTCAGATCCGTGAAGGATACGACTGACCCCTGATCGGTGCTGGTGGAAAACGCCCAATAGAACTGCCCTTGCCAGAAGGTCTGGATGCCGAACGCGATCGTTTGTCCAAGCGTAACCGCTCCAGCAGCAACCTCGGTTGTTGGACACGATTGCGGCAGCGAACTCAAGTACGGAACGAAAGTGCTTGGAGACTGCCCGATACCAAACTGGCTAGATGCTCCTGCGCTACCTCCGACGCACTTGAGATACAAAGTTCCGGTAGATGGTGCGACGAAAACCCCGCCAGTTGGAGACGGAGCCGAACCCGCCGAAAGACGTAGCTGAATCAGAACATCCCCGTTGTTATCGTCCACGAGATACGACGCCGCATCGTCCAAGTGCATTACCCACGTGTTCGTGCCGGTGGGCTGGATGATCTTCCCGCCCATCCCAAGGCTGTTGTGGGTATCCGAAAACGCTATGACCGATGCCTGATCCGTGCCGTTGGAAAATGCCCAGTAGTCCTTGCCTCCCCATAACGTGTGGATTCCGAATGTGACGGTTTGTCCTGCGGTGACCGAGCCAACGAATACCTCCGTCGTCGGACACGATCCGGGTAGTGCACTGAGATACGGCACGAAGTTGGCGATAGAGCTTCCAGTTCCAAATTGACTCGCAGCTCCAGCACTCCCGCCGACGCATTGGATGTACAGTGTACCGCTAGTCGGGGCAACGAAATTCTCAGCACGTGCTGTGGAAGAGATCCAGACAATGAAAGCAGCCAGCACCAAGAGCCGGATGCTTGACCGTTTTTCGTAACTCCGCATAGTTCTCTCCTATTTGTCTTGATATCCTTATCCTCCATCGTCCATCGCTTACGATTTAAGCAGAGTACGGAAGTACTTTCCGATACCGCCGGTATCCGCTTTGATGTAACACCAACACCGCAAAGCCTGCCACTCGGTAACTCCACCCTAAGTCCGGGAGGAATACCTAACGACACGGGGTAGGGCAAATGTGAGATAATAGACTTATAACTGGCAGGACGTAACCAGAAAGCCCATCCAGTTCTTTCCGCCCGATAACACTTCCCGGCCCACGGTAGGCCGAATCCCGCCGTAACGATCCGAAATATAAGGAATAGAATTATGCCAGTTACACCTGCCTCACAACCCCTCGTCGAAGATCGGCTGCTAAACGCGCATGAAGCCGCAGCGATGTTGTCGATCAAACCCAGCACTCTCGTGCAGTATCGTAAAGCCGGATCGAAAATCCAAGGTCCACCGTTTGTACGATTCAGTACGTCCGTAATCCGATACAAACTCAGCGATATCCTTGCGTACATTGCCGGGAAGGAATCCCAAGTATGAATACCCCAACGACTCTCATCGGTGTCAATCTCAACACAGTCGTGCCGGACAAACATAGCTTCCCAGTTAAGTACTGGCACCTGGGTCCACCAGAACGGGAAATCACATGGCTCCTCGATGAGAATCGCATCGATGATGCTGTCGTGTACTTCATTCACGCGTTCGGTGCCAGCTTTGTTGGCGAGATGCGGTTCCTGCCTGACGATCCTGACACCGATACCCGCATCGCTCGGCTTTGGGCCGAAGGTTGTCAAGGGCGGAGTAAAACTAGACCACGGGGGCGGAGAGAAAGTAGACCACTTCGTAGGAAGTTAGTGCTTTGTATTGAGGGATTTGCGGGGGCGGCTGGAGCGTAGGCCTGCGACCCGCTTTGCGGGGCGCGTTTAGGCCGCAGCGGAAGCCGTCCCTGCAAATCGGCGCTGTAGACCGGCCGGGGCGCTAGGAGCGTGGCTTTCCG
>JAIQFN010000010.1 GCA_020073265.1 Terriglobia bacterium
CTCCTTGGCCGCCTCGCGCTCGCTCATCTTATCGACGACAACCGCTCGCCGAACCCGCGCATACAACTCCACTGTGTACACCTCTCCGGTGTTCCACAAAACACTTCTCTATGGGAATGTTCGATGGAACCAGTCTCCGGCGGCCTGGTTTTGCTCCGCCAGCAACGCCGCTCACGCGGCGTTTACTGGTCTATTTTGCATCCGGCGCGTATAGCATTCTCGATGGCCGCATTAAGGGAGGCTCAGACATTGTCCAATGGCTAGCTGGACGACTTGTTGCCCCACAGCCGGAACCGATACCGGAGACGCAGATCAACCTGACCGCCGAACTCGGCAATTAATGTGGAAGTTGTGCACATGAATAACAACTCAGAACTACTCCAGGATTTTATCGAATACTGTAATGCCCATCCCTCTGAACGCTTCTGGCAAGCACTTCGCAATTGGTCTGGCGTGTCATTCGTTCAGATGATTAGGAAATCGGGGGATCTACCAGAGGATACCTTTTACTTTGAGGGCCGTTCGAGTTAACAGCCCATACTACTTGTGCTGACGGGATAATTACCAAAGCCCTTGATTTTCGCCATCTCTTCGCCTATGATAACCGGGTACCGATTGATTCTCCCTGGAGGAAAGAACCCTATGGCAATCAAAGATGCCCTGCTGCCTGAATTCGATCAGGAGATGGCCAACACTCGCAAGACACTCGAGCGGGTGCCCGAGGATAAGTTCGGCTGGAAGCCGCACCCGAAATCGTTCAGCATGATCGCGCTTTCGACGCATATCGCCACCATGACTGGTTGGGCGGCGGACACCATGAACAAAGATTCGTTCGACATCTCGCCGCCGGGCGCTCCGCCCTACAAAGAAGAGCTGGCCGCTTCGCGCAAGCAGTTGCTGGAGAAATTCGACAAGAGCGTGACTGCGGCGCGGGCGGCGCTGGCGGGCGCAAGCGACGAAGCCTACATGAAGAACTGGTCGCTGCTGGCCGCCGGCAAGACGCTATTCACCATGCCCAGGATCGCGTGCATCCGCACTTTCGTCATGAACCACGTCATCCACCATCGGGCGCAGTTGGGCGTGTATCTGCGGCTGAACGACATCCCGGTGCCGTCCATCTATGGTCCGTCGGCGGACGAAGGCAACATGTAAAAACTCGGTGACAGACGGAACTGCCCCCGGGTTTCGAGCTTAAGTTGTTGATTTATCGTCAGCGACTGGGGACAGTTCCGTCTGTCACCAGGTATTCCCCCGGGTATTCCCCCGAGCCGGCTGAAGCCGGCTGCAGCCAAGATTGGCTGCCCCACTTGGGTTTTCGTTTCTACAGCACGTCGGCGAAGCCGCGCTTCAGGTGGCGGAAGAACAGGCCGCCCAGGATGAACGCGGTGATGGCATAGGCGGTGATGATCGCAAAGTCGTGCAGGCTGGGTACGCGATAGGAAAGCAGCCGGTCGCGATAGGCCCGCACCAGGAACGCCAGCGGATTCAGGCGCACGATGAAGCGCACCTGCTCGGGAATCTGCGCCTCGTTGATGAAGATGGGCGTGAGCCAGAACCAGAAGGTCAGCAGCACCGACAGAACCTGCGCCGTGTCGCGAAGATAAACCTGCAGGCTGGCCACGATCCAGCCCACGCCCACCGCCAGCATGCCGATCAGCAGCATGTAAACCGGCAGCGAGAACATCCACAAGCTGAAGTGCCCCACCGACAGCCCCACCACGGCGATCACGATGGTGAGCACCATCAGGTGCGCCATCAGCGATGACAGAAAGATGGAGATCGGCACGATCTCGGACGGAAACACGGTTTTGGTGATCAGATTGGCGTGGTCGAGCATGGACGACGCCGAGCGCGTCACGGTGTCCTGAAACAGCAGCCAGGGAAGAAAACCGCAGAACAGGAACAGCGAGTAGTTCTGCGTCACTTCGTTGGGCGGAAGCGTCTGGTGCAGGCACCACTGAAAGACGAACACCCAGCTCACCAGCAGCACCAGCGGATGGATCAAGCCCCATAGCCAACCCGCGGCCGAGCCGACGAAGCGCTGCTCGAAATCGCGGCGCACCAGTTGGGCGAGCAGAGTCCGGCTGCGGACCACGTTCATTACGAAGTGACGGCCGGGAATCGCCATTCGTCCTCAGGTTACTATAAGCCTGGGCCACGACGGCAGCATGACGACGGCGGCGATCCAGCACGGGCTCACTTCCGAAGAAGCCGCCGAGCGTCTGGAGCGCTACGGCCCGAACGATCCGGCGCCATCCCGGCGGCGATCCAGCGTGGTGCAGTTGCTGGTCCTGTTCCTGAATCCGCTGGTGATGATCCTGCTGATCGCCGCGGCGGCCTCGGCGTTTCTGGGCCAGGTGGTGGATGCGTCCATCATTGCCGCCATCGTAGTGCTGAGCGTGGCCATCAATTTCGTCCAGACCTTCCGCTCAGAGCGCGCCGTGGAGCGTCTGCGCGGGCAGGTAACGCTCACGGCCACGGTTTCTCGAGACGGCGAATGGCGGGAGATCCCGCGGCGACAAGTGGTGCCGGGCGACGTGATCCGGCTCGGGGCGGGCGATCTGGTGCCGGCCGACGCGCGCCTGATCGAATCGCGCGATCTGTACGCGCAGCAAGCCGCTCTGACCGGGGAATCCATTCCTTCCGAGAAGGAGGCCGTTGCGAATGCCGTCACGACGAGCTCCGGCGGCAAAGGAGGCGACGCGAGCGTCCGCAACCTGGTGTTTCTCGGCACCTCGGTGGTCAGCGGAACGGCCACGGCCGAAGTAACGGCCACCGGACCGAACACGGCCTTCGGCGGCATCGCCGAGCGCCTGTCCATGCGTCCGCCGGAAACGGAATTCGAACACGGGCTGCGCCAATTCGGCGCTCTGATCCTGCGGGCGGTTTTCTTCCTGGTGCTGTTCATTCTGGTGGTCAGCATCGGAATGCATCACGACGCCCTGCAGTCGCTGTTGTTCGCGGTGGCGCTGGCGGTGGGGCTGACGCCCGAGTTCCTGCCCATGATCACTTCGGTGACGCTGGCCAAGGGCGCGGTGGCGATGGCGCGGCAAAAGGTGATCGTCAAACGGCTGCCGGCCATCCAGAATTTCGGCAGCATCGACGTGCTGTGCAGCGATAAGACCGGCACGCTGACCACTGGAAACATGCTGGTGGAGAGAGCGGTCGACGCGTTCGGCGCGCCCTATGACCGGCCGACCGAGCTGGCCTGGATCAACAGCCATTTCGAGACCGGAATTCGCAGCCCGCTGGACGCCGCCATTCTGAAGCAAAGCCCGGTAAGCGTGGAGGGCTATGAGAAGCGCGACGAAGTTCCATTCGATTTCGAGCGGCGGCGGCTCTCGATCGTGGTGGACACGCCTGCGCCGGGCGAGGATCGCATTCTGATCACCAAGGGCGCGCCTGAGGGAATCATCGCGCTGTCCGTGAATTCGGAGGTGGACGGAGAAGTCCGGCCGTTTGATGCCGACGCCAGCCAGCGCTGCCAAGCCACATACCAGGAACTGAGCGCCCAGGGCTACCGTGTGCTCGCGGTGGCTTATCGAGCCATCGAGCCGCGCGCGGCGTACTCGTCGGCCGACGAACGCGAGCTGACCCTGGTTGGATTCCTGGCGTTCGCGGATCCGCCGGTCGAGGACGCGCACGAGGTTCTGGCGGCTATGAAGCGCGACGGCGTCGAAGTCAAGATCATTACCGGCGACAACGAGCTGGTGGCGCGGCATGTCTGCGAGCGTGTGGGACTCGAGGCCGAGCAGGTGATTCTGGGCGAGGATCTGGACAGCATGAGCGACGTGGCGCTGCAGCATGTGGCCGAGAATACCAGCGTGTTCGCGCGCGTCTCGCCGGCGCAGAAGAACCGCATTCTGATCGCCCTCAAGCAACGCGGGCACGTGGTGGGGTTCATGGGCGACGGGATCAACGATGCGCCTTCGCTGCGCGCGGCCGACGTCGGCATTTCGGTTTCGACGGCGGTGGACGTGGCGCGCGACGCCGCCGACATCATCCTGCTGGAACGGGGCCTGCGGGTGCTGCACAACGGAATCATCGAGGGCCGCAGAGCTTTCGGCAACGTCACGAAATACCTGCTCATGGGAACCAGCTCAAACTTCGGAAACATGTTCAGCATGGCGGGAGCGTCGCTGTTTCTGCCGTTCCTGCCGATGCTGCCGGCGCAGATCCTGCTGAACAATTTTCTCTACGACCTGGCGCAGATCACCATTCCCTCCGACAACGTGGATGAAGAATACGTCCGCGTGCCGCAGCGCTGGAACATTCATCTGATCCGCAACTTCATGCTGATCATCGGTCCCATCAGCTCGCTGTACGATTTTTTGACGTTCTTCGTGCTGCTGCGCATCTTCCGGGCCGGCGAGCCGGAGTTTCACACCGGCTGGTTCGTGGAGTCGCTGGCGACGCAGACGCTGGTGTTGTTCGTGATCCGCACCATGCGCAGCCCCTGGCGCAGCCGGCCGAGCGCTGCGCTGGCGGCCACCACGCTGGCGATGGTAGCGGTGGGATTGCTGCTTCCCTATACGCCGCTCGCCGCCCCGCTGGGTTTCACGCGGCTGCCGGGCGGCTATTTCGCATTTCTCGCCGCCGCCACGGCGACTTATTTGCTGATGGTGGAAGTAGTGAAGCGCCGGCTGTTCCGGCCGCGGAGCGCCTGAGATGAAAGCCTGCGTTCTTCGATCCCCCGCCCGCATCGAAACCAACCCGCTCGAATATATGGACGTGCCCAAGCCACAGCCGGGCGCAGGCCAGGTGCTGGTGCGCGTGAATGCTTGCGGCATCTGCCGGACCGACCTGCACGTCATCGAAGGGGAGTTGAAGCCGCGCAAGTCGCCCTTGATTCCCGGACACCAGGTAGTGGGAGTGATCGAAGCGGCCGGCGCCGGTGCGCACCGGTATTCGATGGGAACACGCGTCGGCATCGCCTGGCTGCACTCGACCGACGGCACGTGCCAGTATTGCCGGGCCGGCCAGGAGAATCTGTGCGACGATCCCAGCTTTACCGGCTACACGGTGGACGGTGGTTACGCCGAGTACGCGCTGGCGGATGAGAGCTTCGTCTATCCGATTCCCGAAGGCTTCGGGGATCTTCAGGCAGCGCCGCTGCTGTGCGCTGGCATCATCGGATTCCGGTCGCTGCGGCTTTCTGGAATCCAGCGCGGCGGCCGGCTGGGACTGTACGGTTTCGGAGCCGCCGCACACGTCGCCATCCAGGTGGCGCGGCACTGGGGCGCGGAAGTGTACGCCTGCACGCGCGACCTGCGGCATCAGAAGCTGGCGCTGGAATTGGGCGCGGTCTGGGTAGGCGGCACCGTCGACGATCCGCCCGCGAAACTCGACAGCGCGATCATCTTCGCTCCGGCCGGAGAGATCGTTCCCGCGGCTTTGAAAGCTCTCAAGAAAGGCGGGACGCTGGCGCTCGGGGGAATCCACATGAGCGCCATTCCACCGCTCGATTACCAACTCCTCTATCAGGAGCGCGTGATCCGCAGCGTGGCCAACAACACGCGCCAGGACGGGCATGATTTCCTGCGCATCGCGGCGGAGATTCCTATCCGCACCTCGATCGAAGTCTTTGGTCTGAGCGAAGCCAATCGCGCGCTGAACGCATTAAAGAATGATGCCATCCGGGGCGCGGCGGTCCTACGGACCAATTGTCAGGAACCCGCCTGAAGGCGATTTGACGCCGTTCACGGTCAGCACGATCGGTTGGTTACCGGGAGAAAGGCCCACCGGAACAGTGAAGTTCACCTGATAGAGTCCCGCATAAGTGGGAGTCAGACCTGCATACAGAATGGGCGTTTCGATTCCACCGATGCTCAGCGAGTAGCGCCCGGTGAGAGTGGCTGCGGAAGGCGCCATCTTGCCGATGTTGCAGGCCGGATCGGTAGATCCCCAACCAACGCCGAACACCGTCAACACGTCATTGGGTTGCGCTGGAGTGAAGACCGCGCCTGGAATGAGATTCGCCGGTCCCACATAGGCTCCGCTCTGCGCCTGGATCGCAACCACCGGATTGTAGCCGTTCGCGTTTTGCACGAAATAGAGAAACTCGGGAGCCTCGCCGGCCATGGTTGCGTTGAACGAGTCGGTGGCCAGTTCATTCGCCATGCCGCAATTGGTGATGACCGACAACGGCATTTTGCCGGAAGGAGGCATGCTTCCCGCGAGCGCATTGACCTGAGTCGCGGAGACATAGGTCACTGGCCAGCGGGCGGCGCCGGCCTGGACGCAAGTGTTCGCTAGATTCGTGGGCAGCGCGTCATTGACCAGGTCGGCTTGGACCACCGTCCGGTGCATGCTAGCCGGAGCAAAGCCGGTTCCGAAAATGGTGAAGAGCCCGTTGGGCGAGAGGTTGGTGATGCCCGGCACGCTGAGTCCAGCGCTAGCGACTGAGTTGATCTGCGGCGCAGCCACCGGCGTCAGGAGAAACGCGCGCTGTTGCCCCTGATACGTGCCGGTGCCCACGATTTGCCCGGCGTTATTGATCGCCATGGCAAAGGAAAGCTGCCATCCTGTTCCGTTGACCAGGAGCTTGGTCAAGTCACGAATGGCGCCATTGGCGTACAAGAAGGCGTGAGACTGAGGGTCGGCGGGCGAAATATAGGCTCGCAATTGAAGTTCAGATCCCGGCACCAACGCGGTGCTGTATCCAACGATCAAACCGGAGTTGTTAATTCCAATGGCGAAGCTGCTCCGGTCGCCGGCCAGCAGTCCCAGGTCCGTTACAGCGTTATTGTTGAAGAGCGCCGCGTGCGCGACAGCGGCAGGATCTTCATCCACCAGGTAGTTGATGCTGAACACCGCGCCGGCCGCCGTTCCCGAGTCGTTGACCGAGGCCGCTTCCGCGTATTGGAAGCCGGCCAGTAAAGGAAGTGCCTGCTGTATTCCCGCTCGCCAGAGGGTTGGCGTCACTGTTGCGCCATCGCGACTTGCACTTGCGCCAGCGACCCAAGCCCCATTTGGACTGATCGCCAGCGCCACGCCTTGTTGCACCCCAATCGGCAGCAAGGTCGTCGGTTGACCTCCTAGTGTTGGGATCAGGATCGCCTGGCCATAAAAGTAGTTGACAAACCTCTCAGCCAGACTATTGAACTCAGTGCCGGCAATCTGACCTGAGTTGTTCAGGCCGAACGGGACAAAGGAGGTGAATATGTTGGGCATCGGCTGAACGGAACCATTCTGGTATAGAAATGGCCCAGCGAAGACAACATTTTCAATCGAGTTGCCCTGAAGGTAATCTCCGACCACCACACCGGCATCGTTGACGGCTAAGGGAACGACGGCGTCGGGCATGGCCGGAGCGCCGAGATCTTTCATGACCCCGTTCGAATATAGGAACCCGGTGAACGCGCCGGCACTGGCACCGCACCAGCCAGCGACTAGACCAGACTGGCTGACCGCCAGAGCTGAACAGTTCGGCTTTCCGGGCAGCGATCCCAAGTCTTTGATAGTGTACTTCGGCAGAGTCTGCGCGAAAACGCAGACTGGAGCAACTGAGACTATGACCATGAATAAGAACTTACGCATACGTCCTCCTAACTAGGCAGGAGATCGATTTCCTCTGGCAGCGGTAAGCGCGCTAAGCTTCCGCGCGAGGCGGGGAAATTATGGCAGGTGATCAGGCGGCAGAGCCGGGAGTAATTGATCGGACCAGCGTTCGAGGGCGGGCAATAGTAGCGCCGTCTTTCAAGCTTGGTGCCGCGAGCCTGACAAACGCACTTACAACGCAGGGCAGCAAAGAACTACGCCCAACTCATTATATTGCGCAACGGACCAGGATCGATGAGTTTTTTCAGGCCTTGCGATATGGGTGAAATCACCCAGGCGATAGCCGGAAGTGCTGCGTAATAGCAGCCTACCTGCCAGCGTGATCCCTCGACTTTCGGCCCATTCGCAACCGTTAGCGCTGGCACGCCGCGTGCATTCCGATCCATGAAAGGCGGTGTGCGATGGAAACCTTCGAGAAGATTCTATTCCCGGTCGACATGTCGGACAACTGCACCGCGACAGCTCCTTTCGTGGAAACGTTGGCGAAGAAATTCAGTGCTGAGCTGACGTTGCTGCATGTTCTGGAGCTGCCTCCCGGTTACTTCACGGACTTGTACGGTTACACGGCCCTGGTGGATACGACCGCTATTCGGGAAGCACGCCAGAGCGAGTTCGAGGGCTACCTGAAGGATCGTTTTGCCGGGCTCCGCGTCCAGCGCGTTCTGGAGGAAGGCGACGCCGCGCGGCTGATCACGCAGTATGCCGAGGAGCACGGGACGGACCTGATCATGATGCCCACGCACGGCTACGGCGTCTTTCGAAGCCTGCTGCTCGGATCGGTGACCGCGAAGGTATTGCACGATGCGTTGTGTCCGGTCTGGACGGCGGTGCACATGGAAGAGGCGCCGCCCGCGTCCGGCTTCTTCGAAAGAATCATGTGCGCCGTGGACCTGACCGACAGCAGCATCGCCACCGTGCGGTTCGCGTCCAGGCTGGCGCGCGATTTCAACGCCAAGCTCTGGCTTGTACACGCCGTTCCGGGCGCTGAAGCCGGCCCCGAGAGATTCTTCGAAGCGGACCTGCAGAAGTTCCTGGAAGAAGAGGCCCGCGAGACCATTTCGAAGATGCAGAAGACGGCCGGCACCGCAGCGCAAATTTGCCTGGGCGCCGGAGACGTAGCGCACGTGGTGCACGAGGCGGCTACGCATCACAACGCCGACTTGGTGGTGGTCGGACGCGGCCATGCCACGCGCACTTTGGGACGGCTGCGCACCAACGTGTACTCGATCATCCGGCAATCGCCCTGCCCGGTGATCAGTATCTAAGAGCTTCACTAGAACTCAGGGACAGACGGATCTTTCCACGCGCGAAGACCGATCATCGGTGCGAAGAGAAGTGTATTGGCGCTTGGGACAGATTCGTCTGTCCCTCTTCAGCGCGGCTTCTGCCCGTACAGACGCCGGTACACTTCCGCGTTCCTGAGGACGCTTTCGACGTACAGGCGCGTCTCGTTGAACGGGATGCTCTCCACAAATTCGGCCGGCTCGTGGAAGTTGGCGGCGCTCATCCAGGTGGTTACTCGCGATTTTCCCGCGTTATAGGAGGCCAGGGCCGCTTCCCATTGTCCCTGTAGCTGGTCGGACAGCGCCCTGAGATAGTAAGTGCCGATCTTCAAGTTAGTATCCGGGCTGAACAACATGCTGGTGGTGTAGCCGCGAATTCCGAGCTTGCGGCTCAACTGGCGTCCGGTGGACGGAAGAACCTGCGTAAGGCCGCGGGCGTTGGAGCGCGACACCGCTTTCGGATTGAACTCGGATTCCTGCCGGATCAGCGCGGCGACCAGAAACGGATCGAGCGAATTCACGCGCGAGTATTCTTCCAGTTGGTTGCGGAACGGCAAGGGAAACGCCAGCCGCCAGAACCGCTGCGGCGCGGTGTCCAGCGGCAAAGACAGATAGCCGGGGGCGTAGTGCTTGATGTAGCGGATGCCTTGATCCGGCGACTCATGCCGGTTGGCCAGCTCAGCTAGTTCCACTGCCATGATGTTGGACTGGCCGTCGCTCCTGGCGCCAAAGCGAAGCTCGCCCGCAGCCAGGTCGTCCAAGGCAGCCTCGGCCAACAAGTGGGCGCGATCGATGCGCTGCTGGGTGGCCGCGCTCGCCTCAAAGTTCGTGGAACTGCGCTCGGGCAGGTGGATGGCGTTCAGAAATTGCGACGCATCCGTCGAACGGGCAGCAGCGCGAACGGACGCGGACTGGAGCCGCTCGCGGGCCAGCATGGCGTAGTAGTAATTGGGGAACGAGTTGTTGAGCGCGTCGTAGAAGACGCGCGCGGCGCCCCAGTCGGATCTCGACTCGGCCAGCCGTCCCAGGTAGTAGAGTGCGCCGCTGGCGTGATCCGACTCCGGGTACTTCTTCAAGTGTTCCTCGAACAGGCTCCTGGCGGCGGACGGATCGCGCAGATACGCTGTCCAAGCGACCTTCCACTGGCACGGCGCGGATTCCGGCTGGTTCGAGAACGAATCGGAGCAGGTGCGGTAGAGCGACTCGGCCGTGTCGGGCTGGTTGTGCGCGGAATAGTAGCCGGCGGCGGCGACGAGCGCCTCTCTGCGCCAGCGCGACTGCGGGTAAGAAGACGAGAGCCGCTCGATCAGCGCGCTCATCTCGTCGATGCGGTCGAGCCTGCGCGCGCTTTCCATCAGATAGTACAGCCGCTCGGCTTCCGCTTCGGGCGCCGACGCTTGGAACGAAGTCAATTGCGTATAGGCCGGCCGGTAGTCTCGCGCCAGGTATCGCGCGACGCCGATCCGAACGCGCGCCAGGTCGAGATCCGGGCCGCTCAATTGCGGTGCCACGGCGGCCAGTTCCTTGGCGGCGCGGCTGCGGTCGCCTCCATCCAGCAGTTTCAAGGCGCGGGCCAACCGAGCCGCGGGATCGGGCGCCGGAAAGCGCGTCAATGCGGCTTCGGCCTCGGACGCTTCCCTGGACAGCGGGTACTCCACATAGATCTTCTGGTAGTGCGCGGCCGCCGTCGCGCCGCTGCCATCGGCTTCGTACCCGCGCGCCAGCAGCAATTCCGCTTGGGGCTCGGACAAATCGGAGCGATGCTGCTCCACCAGCGCCACCGCTCTTCCAGGCTGGCCGGCTTCAAGATAAGTTCTGGCCTGCAGAGCCACGGATTGACCCACCAGAGGCGACGGCGGACTGGAGTGCCACACCGATTCCAGATCGCTCGCGACATTGTCGAGCTCCCGCAGTTCCGATTCGCAGATGGCGCTCAGGTAGGCCACGTAATCCGCCAACTGGGGCAGGCGTTTCCGTGCGGCCCGCAAATGCTGGAGCGCATCGCCGAACTGGCGCTGCTCGATTTCCACCGAGCCGAGCGTCAAAAGCGCGAGCGCGCCGCTGCGGTCGGCTGGATGCAGGTTCGCAAAGCGCAGGACCGCGGCGCGGGTTTTCATGTTCGGCGTTTTGCTGTAGGCGGCCGCCAATGCGTCCAGCGATTGCGCGGACGCACCCAGGGTGCAGAGACAAGCCAGCAGGGCAGCTTGAGTGAGCCTAAGCCAGCGGACCTGGATAATCGGGGCCAAGCAATGCCACCTCGTCGTTCGCAAGCGTGTGTACCAGCTCGATGTGGAGATAGTCCACCATGTCGCCGGATGTCGAAAGAAAATCGCGGCGGAAAACTTCGCGCGCGCCGTCGATTTCCGATTTGAGAGACGTGTAAAGGTCGCGCCCGGTGCGTCCCGCTAACACGTTCTCGGATTTGTAGAGCCTGATCTCGGCTACTTGCAGGCGCGCGAAACGCTGCGCCTTGCGGTGCAGATCCTGTGCATCTTTTGGATGACCGTTGTGCGCGATTTTCACCAGGCCGTTGACCGGTTCGGAGGCACGGCTTTCGAGCACCGCGCCGGCTAACGACGCGAGAAGCTCCAGCGCGTCCGGTTGCACGCTTCCCTGGCCCGCGTCGTCGGCGTAGAGCACCGCCGCTACGCGTTCGCGCGTCGCGATGGGAAAAAGATAGAACCTGTCATCCGCTGCTTCGCCCAGAAACTCGGCAATGGGGGGCGACATCTCGCCGCGAGTTCGCAGCGCGACCACGGCGTCCCTGGTTTCCACCGCGCTGCGGAACGCGGGAGCCGAATCCAGCGCAACATCGCCGATCGACCCGCGGCCGGTGTTTCGCGCCGCCTCTAAATGTAGCGAGCTTCCTTGGAGTGTGAACAGCGCAGCGCGTCCCGCGAATCCTTGCGCGGCGTCGACCAGCAGGTTGCTCCACTGCTCCCGGTTTTCGAAAGCACGCAGCCGGCGCGCGGCGCGATTCAGATTGGCGATGTCCTTGGATTCCCGCTTCGCCAGCACTTGCTCCAGGCGCTCGAAGTGCTGCTGCGCCAGGTCCAACTGTTCCCGCAAGCTATTGTGGGCATCGGCCAGGCGCGCACTGATCCGCTCGTTCATGTGCCGGACTTCAATACCATTGTATCGGACGAAGCCGAGGGAGACTCCAGGAATACTAGGTGACAGACGGAACTGTCCCCACAATATAACGATAAGTTGTTGATCTACCGTCAGCGGTCGAGGACGGTTCCGTCTGTCACCTAGTATTCCCTAGTATTCCTAGCGGTCGGGATGCATCGGAAGCAACATGCCGGTGAGCCGCACCTGCCTGCGGCCGCTGGTGAGTTCGAGCACGATCCGGCCGTCGGGCTGGCTGGAGCCTTGCCCCGCCAGCGTGTCCAGTCCCTGGGTGACTTGAAGATCGGACAGCAGCAGCCGTGGGACGCCGGCCGCCGACCCGATGCGATACGAGCCGGCGATCTCCCGCACCAGCGTGTCGGGCGCGAGCATGATGTCGCGGCCCTCGAAAGTTCCCGTAGACCGGGCATTGAGAAGCAGGTTCGGCCCGGTGCCGCTGGTTTCAAGTTCGCCGTCGATATCCAGCCGACCGTTCCGGTAGTCCAGATTTTCGACGCTCCCGGTCAACTGGTAGACAGGAACGGCGCCCACCAGGCTGAGCGCCACTTCGCCCTTGGCCAGCATCTGATCCTGGCGCCACTCGAGATCCGACAGCGCGATCCTGGTGCCATCCCACAATAAGCGTGTCCGCAGATTTCCCACCGGCGCTTCGCCATTGAGCAGGCTCCCGATTTGAATGGATGCATCCACCTTGCGTTCGGCGAGCCAGTCCGGAACCGGCGCCTTGCGAAGCCGGAAGGTGCGGGCCAGGAATCCTTCGTTGCGGCTCAAGGTGGGCATCATCAGACGCTCCAACTCGGCCAGCTTCAGCTCGGGAATGTTGAGTCGCAGCAGATGCGGGCGCGTGGCCGCCGCATCGTAGCGGTAGCTGCCCTGCAGCCGCAGCGTCCCCGCTCGCGCGCGAATGCCGGTCATTTGGATCTGCTCGCGCTTCATCTCCACCGAAGCCGACGCCAGGCGAACCGGAGAAGCCAGGCCGGGAATCTCCAGCACGGTGTTCTGCAACTCGTATTGTCCGGACCAGACGCCGGGACGATCGTCCTTGCGATCGAACGCGATCCAGCCTTTCCAGGTGCCTTGCCGTAACTGGCCGAGCAGCGGGATGGGAGGGGCGTCCACCACGCGCCCGGCGCTGCTTTCCACTTCGGCGATGGCCAACTGCGGCGTCGCGATCTTGAACGCGGTGTGGGTGCCGTCGAAGGCGTATTGGCCGTCCACCTGGGCGGTCTGCTGATTGTCCAACCGCACGTCCACAGGATCGAGAACCGCTTCGTTGTTGCTGAACATGAGGCGCGCAGAATCGAACTCCACCGATCCGGCGCGCGGAAATTTCACCGACGCGTTCTCGAGCGCCAGCGCGCCCTCCAAGCCGCCCTGACTGGAGTAGCCGATCTCGCCGTTGATCTTGCCGTCCACTTGCATGTCCGGAGCGAACGGCGCGCCCATGTGACGCGCGGTCTCCACCAGCGAGGCGGCGGGCAGCTCGCGAAACAGGATGCTGACGCCCCACTGGGTGGACGAAAGATAATCGCCCACGCGCAGCTTGATGGACACCGGTTGAGGCTGCCCTTCCGCCGCAACCGTCGCGACATCCAACTGGCGCGCGTGCAGGTCGATCAGGCCGCGGTAATTCATGGTCCAACCTTCGCCATGCGGAGGCATCAGGTCCCAGCGGTGAACATCCTTGATGTTGAAGCTGCCGGTGAGCGCGAGCCTGGACGGCGGTCCGTCGAGCGAGGCCTCGGCCGTGGCGAAGCCGTGCACTCCCAGGTCGCGTCCGTTGAAAAGCCGCACCAGTTCGGATATGGCCGTGCGTTCCAGATGAATGCCCATGCTGAGCTGATCTTCGCCGGCCGACGGGGAGCGCAGCAGTCCTCGCGCGCTCAGTTGTCCGAAGGTCTGAGTGCCGCGATCGGTGCGGGCCGGAATGCCGGAAAACCGGATCACCAGCTCGCCGCGCTCGTTCGGGTACACATCCACGTCGGCGTCGCTGATGTAGAACACCGACTTGGTGTCGCCGAATTTGAAGTTCAGCCGGCCGCCGCTGATTTGAATGTCGGGGATGGCATTGCGAGTCACGCTCCTCGTGCCGGACGGCCGATCGAGCAAGGGCTGGATATTCCAGGGACCGGCCTGGGTCTTCACCAGGTTTACGCTGGGCGAATCGAGATACAGGCTGGAGAAAGCCAGCTTACCGCGGAGCAGGCTGGTCAGACGAACCCGCGCGCGCATGGATTCCACGTAGGCGAACGGCTCGATGCCCGCCGCCGGCGCGTCGTCGATCAAGACCCGCTCGACCGTGAAGCCGGGACCGGTGAACAGGTTCAGATGCACGGCGCCGATGTGCACCGGGCCGTTGAGCGCTGTTTCGAGCGCCGCCTGGATATACGGCCGGAAACGATCGGCGCGCAGAAAAGGCGCCAGCAAGCCCACCGCGAGCACCACCAGCAAAACGGCAATCAGTGTGCGCCGCAGCGTCTTCATGAGCGGTGCGCCACCAGCTCGGCGTAGGCTTCGGGATCGTCGACGTCGGTGACCACGGCGGAGTCGGGCACTTCGACGTACTCGGTCTGGCTGACGTAGCGATGGATCACATCGCTGGCTTTGGCTTCCGGCGGGAGCGCCAGCAGCTCGGCGATCAAGGGCCGCGCGATGCAGACCGGATGGCCGTGCTCGCCGCCATAGGTTGGCACGGTTACGGGCGCGCGTCCGGCCCGGAAGCGGGCCGCCAGAGTTTCGAGCGTGGAAGGCTGCAAGTGCGGATGATCGACCGGAAGGAACATCACGGCTTCCGCGTGGGCCGGAACGGCTTCAAGTCCGCACTGCAGCGAACTGAGCATGCCGCGTTCCGGGTCGGGATTCACCGTGAAGATGGCCTCGGGGGCGCGCTCGATTCCGGATTGGATCTCGGCGGCGTGGTAGCCGACCACCACGATGACGGGATCGCACGCGGCCGAAAACAGGCGGATGAGCCGGTCCAGAAAGGTTTCGTTCTGAAAGCGAAGCAGCGCCTTGGGGCTGCCCATGCGCCGCGACGCGCCGCCGGCAAGGATCAGACCGGCGATGGAAGGAGCTTTCACTTGAGAACGGCTCGCGACTCCACCGTCGCGAAAATCGACTTGGCCAGCCTGCGCCAGTCCGATTCCGGCGCGCGCCGCATGGCGATCATCTCGCCCACCACCGAGATGGCGATCTCCTCGGGCGTAATCGCGCCGATTTCCAGCCCCATGGGCGCGAACGTCCGCTCGAAGGCCGAGCGCGGGAAGCCTTCCTTCTCGAGCTCCTTCACCACGCCGATCACCTTGCGCTTGCTTCCGATCATGGCAATGTACTTGGCGTTGGTTCCCACCGCCCAACGCAGCACGCGCATGTCGTCGCGATGCCCGCGCGTGACGATGATCAGATAGCTGGTGTCGCGGATCGGCAGTTTCGGAAAGACTTCCTCGTACTCTTCGGCGTAGATTTCGTCGGCCTCCGGGAAGCGCTCGCGATTGGCGAAGGCTTCGCGATTGTCCACCACCACGGTGGCGAAACCGGCCATGGTGGCCACCTTGGAAATGCTCTTCGAAATATGTCCGGCGCCGAAGATAAAGGCGCGCGGCTGAGGCACCACCGGCTCGACGAACACGCTCAATTGGCCTCCGCAGATCAGTCCATTATCGTACGCGGCGTCCTGACCGAGGCTGAAATTCATGTGGCGCGCGCGTTCCTCCTGCATGACTTCGCGGGCGGCGTTCCACACTTCGGCCTCGACGCAGCCTCCGCCGATGGTCCCGATCATGGACCCGTCCTCGCGCACCAGCAGCTTGGCGGATTCATAGCTGGGTATGGAGCCGTTCACCTGTACGATGGTCGCCAGCGCGCATTTCTGCCCGAGGCGCCGCAGCCGGACCACTTCCTCGTAGATGTCCATCTCGTATGAATTATACCGTGGGGGGAGGGGGACAGACGGAACGTTTCCGAGATTTCCCGACGCCTCGGCGCACTTGCTGCTATATGCCTCGCTTGTCTCGCGTCGTGGCGACCGGAATACCGCACCATATCACCCAACGAGGTAACGCCCAACGGCCGGTCTTCGAAGACGACACCGATCGACTGGTATACCTCCGGTTGCTCGGCTTGAACTGCGAGAGCTATGACCTCGCCATCGTGGGCTATTGCCTGATGCCCAATCATGTCCACCTGGTGGCGATTCCGGGCCGGGACGACTCGATGAAGCTGGCGTTGCGCCACACGCACGGCCGCTATGCCACGTATCTGAACGGGCGCCAGGGGGCTACGGGGCATGTCTGGCAAGGGCGCTTCTACTCCTGCCCGTTGGACGCAAATCACTTTTGGGCCGCGCTGCGCTACACCGAAATGAACCCTGTACGGGCGGGAATGGTGGCCGATCCGGCCGTCTACTGCTGGTCCAGCGCTGCGTCGCACTGTGGCCGAGCCGGTCGATCGGTCCCCCTGCATCTGACGCAAAAGGTCTGGCGGGACTGCTGGAGCGCGAGGTCCTGGCGGGATTTCCTGGATGCCTCCTCCGCAGCCGAGGAAACCCTCGCGATCCGAACGAAAACGCACTCAGGCCGTCCGCTGGGTACGGCGGATTTTGTGGACTCGCTCGAGCGGACCCTACGACGTACCCTGGCGCCGGAACGAGGCGGGCGACCGCGCAAGCAGGTGGCCGACGCAATACAACCGGTTCTGGCGGTCTAGAACTCCTGCCGAGCCCGAGCGTCCTTAGAAGCCGAGTCGGGCCTACGTCGTGGCGTACAATTAGAAAAATAAGGAAACGTTCCGTCTGTCCCCAGGTTTTAAGGCTGTCATCTTCGACCTCGGCAACGTTATCGTGCCGTTTGATTTCAAGCGCGCCTACGCCCGGCTCGGGCCGCTTTCCCCTTACGCCGCCCAGGATATCCCCACCCGGCTCCGCTCCACCGACCTGGTGCATCGCTTCGAGACCGGTCAAATAGAGCCCGAACAATTCGTCCAGGAACTCGCGGCGGTGCTCGAATTCAACATCACTTACGCCGAATTCTGCGAACTCTGGAGCTGCGTCTTCCTTCCGGAAACGCTGGTTCCCGATGCCCTGATCGCCTCGCTCGCCACCCGCTACCGCCTGCTGGTTCTGTCCAACACCAACGCGATCCATTTCCCCATGCTGCGGTCCAGGTATCCCATCCTCGGCCATTTCCATGGCTTCGTTCTGTCCTATGAAGTAGGCGCGGCCAAGCCCTCCGCCAGAATCTATCAGGAGGCCATCCGGCAGGCCGGATGCAGCGCCGCGGAATGCTTTTTCACCGACGACATCCCGCTGTATGTGGAAGCCGCCCGCGAACAAGGCATGGACGCTGTTCAATTCCAGTCGGCCGCCCAGATCGAGAGCGAGCTGCGGTCGCGGGGCGCGCTGTAAAGACCGGAATTAGCGCCGAAGCGCCATTAAACTTTCACAATTTTCATATTGACATGCCGCTTGTTTCGGCCTAAAGTTGTTCAATCACTCTTCAAGGGGAGGGGTACGGATGGAGAGATGGGCTCCGTTGCCGGTACTCGTTTACCGGCTCACTAATTCGACCTGTGCCCGCGCGTCTCTAAGCACCTCCCCAGCCCAATTCAAGCCGAAAGGACCAGTTCATGCATTTTGAATTCGCACGCCTCCGATTCGCCGGCGTATTCATTGGCGTCTGGCTGCTCAGCGCAGCGCTGGCATTTGCCCAAACCGAAGCCAACGTGTCTGGAACCGTTAGCGATCCGTCCGGCGCGAAGGTCGTTGGCGCTATCGTCACAGCGCTCAATGCCAGCACCGGCGTCAACACGACGATACCCACCAACGATGCCGGCGTCTATACCATGCCTTCATTGCCCCCGGGCAACTACAAGTTCACGGCTGAGCATCCCGGCTTTCGCAAGGGCGTGATCGATGACGTCGTGCTACAAACCGGCACGGTCCTGGTTCTTAACATGGGGCTGGAGCTTGGACAGACCACCGAAACGGTGGAGGTCCAAGCCGTCGCGACGGCAGTGAACGCCACCAGCGCCTCGGTGGGCAGCGTAGTGGATGGCAAGCGCCTGCTGGATCTTCCGCTGACCGGCCGCAGCGCCTACAACCTGCTGCTTACTCAGCCGGGCGTGCAATTGGGAACCAACTACTACCTGAACGGAAACCAGGGCACCTCGGTCAACTTCACCATGGACGGCGTCACTGCCATGGACAACCTCCACAACAGCGCGTTCTATCTATATAGCAACGTCGTCAGCGTGGATCGCGCCGAGGAGTTCCGCGTCGTCACTTCGGCCGCCGACGCCGAATATGGCCGTGGCTCCGGACAGGTCCAGATGGTGTCGCGCGCCGGCACCAATCGCTTCCAGGGCAGCGTGTATTACGAAGTTCGCAACAAGTCTCTCAACGCCAACGATTTCTTCAACAACCTGCAAGGCACGCCCCGCAGCCAGCTAAAGGAAAACCGCTACGGCGTGCGCTGGGGTGGGCCGCTCAAGAAGAACCGGACCTTCTTCAACGGCATCTACGAGCCCTACAAGACCCGCAACTTTACCACCCGAAACAGCCTGGTCTACACAGCCTCGGCGCGCAACGGTGACTTTCGGTTCTACCCCGGCGTTCAGAACCAGAACTTTGCCCAGGCGAACCCGGCAGTGGACCTGGGAGGCAACCCGATCGTACCCGCTGGCGCCACCGGCCCTCTCAATACCGTCAGAGTCTTGGGCCGCGATCCGAACAAGTCGGTCGTCGATCCCACCGGTGCCATGGCGCACGTGCTCGGCTACATGCCGCTGCCTAACAACTTCCGGTTTGGCGACGGATTGAACACCGCCGCCTACACCTGGAACCAGCCCACGCCCGTGAACTTCGAGCTGTACGAGGGCCGCATCGACCACCTGTTCAACGACAAACACCGGATCGCGATCACCCTCAGCCAGCAGTCCTATCACAGCTACAACGTCGCTTCGCCGCCGCCATTCCCGGACGTGCCCGGCAATTCGGACCCGACCGAGACCACTACCTACAGCGCCGCGCTTACTAGTATCCTGCGTCCCAACTTGCTGAACGATGCACGGGTCGGCGTTTTCCGCTATCGCACCATCGTCCAGGCTCCTTACGAGCCCAATCAACCTGGCGCCACCGCGGACCAACGCAAGAACTACCTGTCGCTCGTCGGCGGTGTCCCCGCGGTCGTCAATCCGACCGCCAACGTCACCACTCCCTACACTCCCGCCGGCCTCGGCGGCTTCCCCGGCAGTTTCCTCGATCCGAGCTATCAGTGGAGCGACACTCTGACCTGGATCAAAGGTCGTCATTCGTTCAAAGGTGGATTCACGGCTCGGTTTATTACGCTATCGGGTTTCGACTTCGGCAGGGGACCGGTTCCGCTCATCTCCGTCGGAGGCCCCCCGCTCCAGCCGGTTACTAACATCAGCACCGGCACGAACCCCATCCCCAATATCGGGCTCAACGCTACGGCTGCCACCAATCTCTTATACGACTTGACGGGCTCGGTTCTAGCCGCCCAGCAGGTCAATCTGTCCCCCGGCGGAGAGAACCCGGTGTTCCTGCCGGGCCTGCTGCCCTATCGTGCGTGGCACCAAAACGAATATAGCTGGTTCTTCAAAGACGATTTCAAGGTATCCCCCTCGTTAACCTTGAACCTCGGCGTACGTTGGGAGCTGTACCAGGTTCCCACCGAAGCGCAAGGCAAAATGTTGGCCCCGATCGGCGACGGTGGCTCAGTCTTCGGCATCTCCGGAAATACCTTCGGCGCATTGTTCAACCCCACTGCCGCGGCTGGCTCCCAGACGTTGATCCAAGCCATTGGCGCGGGAACTGCGAACCCGAACCGTACCCTCTACAACGGCGACCTGAACAACTTCGCGCCCGCCGTCGGTCTGGCCTGGAACGTACCCGGAGACGGCTTCTGGAAGGTGCTGAGCGGAGGCAAGGACCGAATGACCGTCCGTATCGGCTATGGCATCGGCTACTCGCGTCTTCCGATAGGCGTTGTGAACTCGGCGTCCGGGGCCGAGCCAGGCTACTCAGAAATAGATACGAGTCTCACCGCCACGAATCTCAGCAACCAAAAGCTGCCGGTGCTGCCCACCGGCGTTCCTCTGGCGCCGGTACCGCTGGTCGGAACCGGGTCACACACACAGACTCTGTACGCCTATGACCGGGGCCTGCGCACGCCCTACATTCAGAACTACAACTTCACCATTACACGCGCTCTTACCGACACCATGACGCTGAACGTGGCCTATGTGGGAAGCAAGAGCAGCAAGCTGGTTCGCTCGGTGAACACCAACGAGGTGAACATCTTCGAGAATGGCCTCTTGCAGGCGTTCAATACCGTGCAGGGCGGCGGCAGCTCGGCGCTGATCGACCAAATCTTCTCCAACTCGTATGCGGCTGTGGCCGCGGCCGGCGGCGGCTCCAACTACGTCCGCACCAACAGCGCGACTCAGGGCTTCTTCGCCAACAACAATCCGGGTGGCTTCGCCAACTACATCAGCACCACCAACGCGCTCAGTGGCGTGGTCGGCGGACTGCTGTCAAATGCAAAACTGCCGTTGAATTCCATCGTGGCCAATCCCCAGTTCCTCAACACTTTTTTGATCGGCAACTTCAGCAACGCCACTTACAATTCGTTGCAGGTGGAAGTCAACAAGCGCTTCTCGCACAGCTTCACGCTGCAGAGCAGCTATGTGTGGTCCCACAACCTCGGCGATACCGAGGGCGATGTCTCCGGCTCCACGGTACAGGGCGGCGTGGCCGATAGCTATCGCACCCTCCGTAACATGAGCCTCGACAAGCGGCCCCTGAGCTTTGACTACGCCAGCGTGTTCAAAATCAACGGCCTTTATGAATTGCCCTTCGGCCGCGGCAAAATGCTCGGCCGGAATGCGCCGGGCTGGGTGGACCGCATCATCGGCAACTGGCAGATCGGCGCCATCGGGTTATTCTATTCGGGCCGGCCGCTAAACTTCACCGCGCAGAATACCATCAACACCATTGCCGCCACCACCAGCTCGGCCGCCTTTTCGGCCATGCCGGTCGGCGCGCTGCCGGGTAACGCTGTGCAAAAGGTGGGCAACGGCGTCGTTTATTTCAACGGCCTCAAGCAGGTCACCGATCCTTCGGTAGCCTACTTGGGAACCTCAGCTCTTAGGTCGCTCTCAACTTTGAAGGCCATTACAGACGCCAGCGGCAACCTCCTGCTGGTGAATCCGCTGTCGGGCCAGTTGGGACCGCTGGCCGGTGGCATTCTCCGCGGCCCCGGCGCCAAGACGCTGAACCTGAACGTGATCAAGCGCATCAAGGTTACCGAGCGGATCACCTTGCAGCTCGGCGCTACCGCAGACAACGTCACCAACACCCCGGTGTTCGCCGATCCGACCACCGATATCAACAACATCAACTTCGGGCGCATTACCAGCACCGGCGGCCTCACGCCCTTCCGGGTGGTGGTGCTGCAAGGTCGCGTAAACTTCTAGCCCGGCCTGTCGCTGGATTTGACAAAAGCCTCGAGGGCCAGCCCTAAACCGCTGGCCCGCAGGCTCCAAGGCTACTTCCAACCAGCTCCATTAAAAAAATTTAATCCCACGGAATCGCTCCTCACGCTAGTTACGTTATTGACAAGCTCTAGGGTAGTGTCATAAGTTTGTTCGATACCGTAGGTTTCAGGGAATAGAACGACAGGAGCAGGACCGTTCGGCGTTGTTCTCGCGAGCACGCAAGGTTGAGTTGTGTCCTCCGTTGCTGTTCCCGTAAGATATTCAAAACGGAAAGGATCACACTACATGTATCGTCGCCTCGTCAGCGAGACTCTCCTCACCAAGCTGACCTTCGCAGGTTTGCGAACGAGCTGCACTGTAATCGCTATTCTGCTATTCGCCGGGGCTTTGGCCTTTGGGCAGACCCAGGCCAGCGTCTCGGGTACGGTTACCGATCCCTCCGGCGCGAACGTCGTCAACGCGACCGTTACCGCGCTCAATGTCGATACCGGCGCCACCACCACGGCCGCCACCAACGAATCCGGGATCTATGTCTTCGGCTCTTTGCTCCCCGGCAAATACCGGTTCACCGCCGAGCACATGGGCTTTCGGCAAGCGGCGATCAGCGACGTAGAAGTCTCGGTAGGCGCCAGGCTCACCATCAATCTTCCGCTCGAACTTGGGCAGACCACCGAATCCATCGAGGTTCAGGCCAACGCCACTGCGTTGAACACCTCCAGCGCCACCATCGGCAATGTGGTGAACGGCAGAAAGCTGTTGGACCTTCCATTGACGGGCCGCAGCGCCTACAACCTCATCGCCACGCAACCGGGCGTCATCAGCGGCACCAACTACGTCCTGAACGGCAACACCGGAAACTCCACCAACTTCACCATGGACGGCATCAACGCGCAGAACAACCTGCTCACCGGTTCGTTCTTCCTGTATAGCAATGTCGTCAGCGTGGACCGCGCCGAAGAGTTTCGCGTCGTCACCTCGCCGGCTGACGCCGAATACGGCCGCGGCGCCGGGCAGGTGCAGATGATCACCCGCGGTGGCTCCAACCAGTTCCACGGCAGCGGTTTCTTTGAACACCGCAACACGGATCTCAACGCCAATACCTGGATCAACAATTCTCTGGGTGTCGACCCAGTCACTCATCTGCCCATCGCAGGACGAAATATTCTGATTCAGAACAACTACGGAGTACGTTTTGGCGGGCCCGTGAAGAAGAACAAGACGTTCTTCAACGGCATCTGGGAACCTTATAAGCAGCGTCAGGCCGGCTCGTTTACGGCCACCGTCTACACGCCATCCGCCCGCGCCGGCAATTTCCGCTTCTTCCCTGGCGCGCTGAACCAGAACGCCCAGTCGGCCAACCCCAGCGTGGATTTATCGGGCAACCCGGTCCAGCCCGCGGGCGCCACCGGTCCGCTGCAAACGGTACCCCTGTTCGGCCGCGACCCGAGCCGCCTGGCGGCCGATCCCACCGGCATCGTCGCCCACAACCTGGGCCTCATGCCGCTGCCCAATAACTTCCGCGTCGGCGATGGCCTGAACACCGCCGGCTTCACTTGGACCCGCCCGATTCCCGTCAATTTCGAGCTGTACGAAGGACGCATCGATCACCAGTTCAGCGAGAGGGAACGGCTGACTATGACGCTCAACCAACAGTCCTATCACAGTTACAATGTCGCCACACCGCAACCCTACCCAGCCGTGCCCGGCCAGGTGGATCCCACCGAGACCACTCAATACAGCGTCGCGTTGACCAGTATCCTCAAGCCCAACCTCATCAACGATCTCCGGCTGGGCGCTTTCCGCCCCCGCACTCTGGTGCTCACGCCTTTCGACAAGAATCAACCGGGATCTCAAGGCCTGCTGCCGACCATCGGCGGCCAGCCGTTTGTTCTCCAATTTGCCAGCGGCGGCGTCACCAATCCGGTGAGCGGCGACGAAAGCAATTACATCGCCCCCGTCTATCAATCCGGCGACAGCGTGACCTGGATCAGAGGCCGGCACTCGTTCAAGAGCGGCGCTGAAGTGCGGCTCATCTCGGACTCCGGCTACGACGCCTTCACGGTTGTCCCGCGCGCCTTGGTGAGCGCGGTCCTGGCCCCGGTGCAGAACATCACCAACATCACCGGCATCGGATCCAACACCACAACCGCCCAGAACACCTTGCTGGATCTCACCGGCTCCACCGGCACTTCCTTCCAGACCAACAATTCGGCTGGCGGCAAGAATCCGGTCTTCACGCCCGGCCTGCAACGATTCCGCGAGTGGCATCAAAACGAATTCAGTTGGTACTTCAAAGACGACTGGAAGGTCACGCCGTCTTTCACCCTGAATCTCGGCGTTCGTTACGAATTGTACATGCCGCCCACCGAAGGCCAGGGCAAGATGATCACTCCCCTGGGCGGAGGCGCTGGCGCATTCGGCATTTCCGGCACCAGCTTCGCCAATGCAGAATTCAATCCCGGCGTCACCAATGGCTCGCTCGTGCAAATCGCCAACATCGGAGCGAGCACTGCCAACCCCGATACCCAGCTTTACGACACCGACCGGAACAACTTCGCGCCCGCCGTTGGCTTCGCCTGGTCGCTGCCCTGGCTCGGCAAGGACAAGACCGTCATTCGCGCCGGTTACGGAATCGGCTACGTCCGCTTGCCCATCTACCTGACGCACAACAACGCCGGACTCGAGCCCGGGCTGTCGGAAACCGACATCTTCTTCGGACAAACCAATCTCTCGAATCTGAAGCTCCCGGTGCAACCCACCGGTGTGCCTCTGTCTGTGGTGCCGACCACCGGAGCCGGCTCGCATACTCAGACCCTGTTCTCGTTCAACAACAATCTGCGCACGCCTTACACGCAGAACTTCAACTTCAGCATCCAGCGCCAGCTCACCGGAAATACCTCGCTCACTTTGAGCTACGTCGGCAGCAAGGGCAGCAAGCTGGCCCGCTCCGTCGATGTGAACGAGGTGAACGTTTTCGAGAACGGCCTGCTGAACGCGTTTAACATCGTTCAGGCCGGCGGCACCTCTCCTTTGATCGAGCAGATCTTTAATCCGGCCAAGTACCCGGCCGTTGCCGCCGCCGGCACCGGATCCAACTACGTCCGGACCAACGGTTCAACGTTTTCGTTCATCGCCAACAACAGCCCCGGTGGCCTGGCCAACTATATCAGCAGCACCACCGCTCTCACCGGCCTCGCGGGCGGCTTGCTGGCCAATGCCGGCCTGCCTGCCAACTTCGTGGTTGCCAATCCGCAGTACCTCACCAGTTACTATGTGGGCAACTTCGGCAACTCGTCCTACCATTCGCTGGTCGTCCAGGTGGATCGGCAGTTGAGCCACGGCCTGACTCTCCAGGGCAGTTATGTCTGGAGTAAGCTGCTGGGCGACGAAGAGGGCGACGGCAGTACGCTTCAGTCCAGTTTCCGCACGCTCCGCAATTTCAGCCTGGACAAGCACCTGCTGTCCTACAACCACACCGGCGTCATGAAGATCAACGGGATTTACGAGCTGCCCTTCGGCCGCGGCAAGCTGATCGGGCGCGACGCCAACGGCTTCCTCGATCGCGTGATCGGCGGCTGGCAAATGGGCGGCATCTACAACTACTACAGCGGCTCGCCCTGGACCATCACCGCGCAAAACACGCTCAACAACTACGGTCTGGCCAACGCCAACGAGCAGTTCACGCCCACGGCGCTCGGTGCGCTTCCGTCCCCCGGCGTATCGAAGCTCGGCAGCGGCGCGGTTCTTTTGACCGGCTTCACCCAATCCAACCCGGTGGGGCTTTCCACCTTGAGAACCATTAGTACGGGCGGATCGCCGCTCCTGGTCAATCCGGGTCCGGGCCAGCTCGGCACGCTCCCCCTGACTCCGCTGGTCGGCCCCGGAGCCAATACGATCGACGTGAACCTGATCAAGCGCGTTCGAATCACCGAGCGCGTCACTCTGCAGGTCGGCGCAACAGCTCAGAACCTCACCAATACGCCGGTATTCAACAACCCGACGCTCGCCAATTCGAACATCAACAGCGTCAACTTCGGCCGCATCACCACCAACGGCGCGACGCCGCGCATCATCGTGTTACAGGGCCGCGTTATCTTCTAGCAAGCCGCGGCTCCGCCACCATACGGAGCCGCGCCCTTCAACCGCATTCGTGAAAAGCCTGGTGGCCGAAAACCACCAGGCTTGGTTTTCCTCAGCCAAGTCGCAACCATTCAAGCCCTTTAAAAACAACCACTTACGGCTGGCATAAAACCTGCATTTAGGGTTGGTTTGAGAGGCTTGATCAATATGAAATCGCGCGTGAAATGCTTCCTTGCTTCCATTGTGGCGGTCTCGTTCCTGGGGACCCTGCCTGGTCTCGCACAAGACCCCGGCCCCTCGGGTCCTCCGCCTTCCAGCGGCTGGCGAAAGTTTCAGCCGGCCACCCAACCGGACGGTCCGCTGTCGCCCGATCCAGCGCAGCCGCCCGCGCAACGGCCGGCCTATAACCAGGCTCCCACGCCAGGTCCTTCCCAGCTGACCATTCCAGCGGGAACGTGGATCACGGTTCGCGTGGACGAGCCGCTGTCGAGCGATCACAACCAATCCGGCGACGCCTTCAGCGCGACCCTGGCGCAGCCGTTGGTGGTAAATGGACTCGTGGTCGCGCACACCGGGCAGACCGTGACCGGTATGGTCTCCGAAGCCCAGAAAGCCGGACGCGCCAGCGGTCTCTCGCGGCTGGGCCTGGAGCTGACTGAAATCGGTGTGGCCGACGGGAATCAGATCCAGGTGAAAACGAAAATGATGGAGCGGCATGGCGACACCTCCTACGGACGCGACGCCGCCGGCATCGGCGCAACGGTCGCCACCGGCGCGGCCATCGGCGCAGCGGTGAATGGTGGCGTGGGCGCCGGAGTGGGCGCGGCCGCCGGAGTGGTTGCGTCCACCATCGGCGTGCTGTTCACTCGCGGCAAGCCCACCGTGGTCTATCCGGAAAGCGCGCTCACCTTCCGCCTGGAAGCTCCGGTGACCCTGGATGCCTCCTCGCAGGCATTCCATCTGGCGTCGCAGCAAGACTACCAGCCGTCACGCACGCTGCGCCGTCCTCCGCCGCGTCCGGCCTACGGCGGCTACGGTCCGGGGCCCTACTACTATCCGCCGTATTATCCCTATCCGTACTTCTACGGCCCGAGCCTCTACTTCGGATACGGGTTCCACCACGGCTTCCGCCGCTGGTAGAAAAACTCGGGGACAGACGAATCTGTCCCCAAAGCACAATCCGCCAAGCAACAGCCTATCGCCCACCGTGGACAGATCCGTCTGTCCCCGAGTTTTTGTCGCCGAGTTCTTCACCGTTGTGCTTTAATCTCTAAAGGCACACGGAGGGGCTTTCGCACATGACGTCTCACAAATTGCTTCTGGGTTTCGCCGGCGCGATCCTTTTCACCGCGTACGCATTCTCAGAAGAACCGGTGGATCTCTCCGTCATTCATCGCATCAAAGCGGAAGCTTTCGAGAACTCCAAAATAATGGAGCACCTCTTCTACCTTACCGACGTCCACGGCCCCCGGCTCACCGGCTCGCCCGGATACCAGGAAGCCGGCGACTGGGTAGTGTCGCGGCTCAAGGAATACGGCCTCGCCAACGTGCACGAAGAGCCCTGGGGACCCTTCGGCCGCGGCTGGACCTTCACGCGCTTCGCCGGCCACATGCTCGCTCCGCAGTACCAGCCCTTGATCGGCGTTCCACTGGCCTGGACATCGGGCACCCAGGGTGCCGTCCAGGGCGAGGCCATCTATGCGCCGCTGGTCAACGACGCCGACCTCGAAAAGTACAAAGGAAAACTCAAAGGCAAGATCGTGCTCACCATGGCGCCCCGCGTCCTCAGCATGATCATGGAGCCGCAAGGCCGCCGCCTGACCGACGCCGAACTCGAGGCGCGAGCGCAAACTCCCGATCCCGCGCGCCTGGGCGGACCCGCCGCTGCTTTGTTCCTCGGCCCCACCGCGGCCGGCCAGCCGACCGCCGAAGAACGCCAGCGCCGCCAGCAATTCCGCAGAAAGATGAATCAGTTCCTGAAGGACGAAGGCGCGCTGGTGGTCCTGCAATACGGCAACGGCGATGGCGGCACAGTCTTCGCCCAGTCCGGCGGATCGCAGGATCCCAAGGAGCCGATCCCGCCGCCCATGGTCGCCCTCACGCCGGAACACTACAACCGCATCGTCCGCCTGCTCGACCACAAGATTCCGGTGAAACTGGAGTTCGACATCCAGGCGCGCTTCATCGATTCGCCCACCGATTCCTTCAACGTCATCGGAGAGATCGAAGGCGGAAGCAAGAAGGACGAGCTGGTCATGCTGGGCGGCCACCTGGATTCCTGGCACGGCGGAACCGGCGCCACCGACAACGCCACCGGCTCGGCGGTCGCCATCGAAGCCGTGCGCATCCTGAAAGCCCTGAACCTCAAGCTCGACCGCACCGTGCGCATCGCCCTGTGGGGCGGCGAAGAAGAAGGACTGCTGGGATCGCAGGCTTACGTCAAGCAGCACTTCGCCGATCGTGAGACCATGCAGCCCAAGCCCGAGTACTTCAAGCTCTCGGCTTATTACAACGACGACACCGGCACCGGGCGCTTCCGCGGAATCGGTGTGCAGGGCAACGACGAAGCCGGGCCCATCTTCGAGTCCTGGCTCAAGCCTTTTCACGACCTGGGCGCGACCACCGTCGCGGGCGTCAGTTCTTTCACCGCGCGCAGGCCCGGCGGCACCGATCACACCTCCTTCGATTACGTCGGACTGCCCGGCTTCAGCTTCATCCAGGATCCCATGGAGTACAACACGCGCACGCATCACTCCAACATGGACGTCTACGATCGTGTCCAACCCGGCGACGTGATGCAGTGCGCAGCCATCATGGCGGCGTTCGTCTACAACACCGCCAACAGGTCCCAGATGATGCCGCGGATTCCGGTCCCCAAGCCGCTGCCGCCGCAAAGACAGAACTCCACGCAATAGAGATCGCATGCTTCGCGGGGCCGCGCCCAACTGGCTGGTGAACGCGTTCAGCCCCGAAACCGTGCTCGCGCTGGTGGTGCTGATCGCAGCCCCGATCGCCGCGCGTCTCAATCTCCGCTGGCTGGGGTGCTGGGAGATTCCGCTGGCGCGCCTCGCGCGGAAGAAGCGCCTGGCGATCCTCGCTGTCGCAGCCGCACCGCTCATCGCGCGTGCGCTATTGCTCCCGCTGTATCCTGTCCCCGCTCCCCGCGTTCACGACGAGTTCAGCTTCCTGCTCGCCGCCGACACCTTCGCTCACGGACGCCTGGTGAATCCGCAGCATCCCTTCTGGGTGCATTTCGAAAGCATGCACATCTTTGCGCGGCCGGTCTATGCCAGCGCGTTTCCGATCGCCCAAGCGGTTGCGCTGGCCGCGGGGAAACTGCTCGGGAGCGCCTGGGCCGGCGTCTGGCTGAGCATGGGCCTCATGTGTGGAGCCATCTGCTGGATGCTCCAAGGCTGGCTGCCGCCGCGCTGGGCATTGCTGGGCGCGCTGCTGATCGTCCTGCGGCTCGGCATCTCCAGCTACTGGATGAACAGCTACTGGGGTGGGTGCCTGGCGGCGGCCGGCGGCGCGCTCGTGCTCGGTTCCCTGCCTCGAATCATGCGCTGGCCCGACTGGCGCTACGCGGCGCTGATCGGCGTGGGACTCGCGATCCTGGCCAACAGCCGGCCGGTGGAGGGCGCCGTATTTGGAATCATCGTCGCGGTTCCCTTGTTTGCGTGGATGGCGGGTAAACGGTCGGGCCTTCTGTTGCGACGCGTCATCCTTCCGATCGCCCTCGTGCTCGCTTTCACTGGCGCCGGCATGGGCTATTACTTTTCGCGCGTCACTGGAAAGCCCTGGCTGGTGCCTTACATCGCCTACCGCAACACCATCAGCATGGCGCCGCACTTCGTCTGGCAGACGCCCAGGCCCGGGCCGCTGTACAACAACATCGAGATGCGGCACTTCTATGTTTATTCCGAGATGAACGACTATCTCACGGCGCGCAACTCGCCGATCGAGGGTCTTTCGCTGAAGAGTTGGACCTACTGGCACTTCTATCTTGGCCCCCTGTGGACCATCCCGCTCTTCACTCTGCCGCTGCTGTGGCGCGATCGCAAAGCCAGATCAGTGCTGCTGATGGCCGCGGCGTTTCCGCTCGCGCTGCTCGGGCAAGTCTGGCACAATCCGCACTACGCCTCCCCCGCCACCGGCCTCGCGATCCTGATCGTCATCCTTGGCATGCGCCGGCTGCGACTCTGGCAATGGCGCGGGCACGCGGCCGGTTTGTATCTGGTCCGCTGCCTGCCGCTCGCGTGCGCGCTTATGCTCCTGGTCCAAATCGTCGCCGGACGCGTCCCCGCTGAGCGGCTGACACAACCCAGGTGGCGCTGGCCCCCGCCGGGTGGCGTCGCGCGGCAGCAAATCCTGACAGAGCTCGAACGCTCCGGCGGCCAGCATCTAGTCTTCGTGCGATACTCCGTGGGGCACGATACCGGCGACGAGTGGGTCTATAACGGCGCGGACATCGACGGTTCCAGCGTTGTGTGGGCCCGCGAACTCGACCGCGGCAGCAATCAAAACCTGATGCGTTACTTCGCCGGCCGCCGCGCCTGGCTGGTGGAACCCGACCTCCCTAATCCACGGCCAATCCCATACCGCGAAGCCCCGCCGCGCCCCATGCCGTTCGTACAAATCGGCGCGCCCGGGATCGAAGTCCTGCGCTCGGCCGAGACTGTGAGGCGCGCTGTCTTAGAGCGAACGGACGCGCGACTGGCCAAGCTCGTAAGCTGCGACGCCTGGAACTACTACTTCTCGGAAGCCACCGGCGTCCGCGGCCCGGATGTAGACGCGCACTGTTACGGCGCGGATCGCTCCAACCCAGTCCCCTTCGAACACTGGTTCGCGTGGCTGCTCGATCAGCGCTGAGCAGGCGCCTGGAGCGGCGATCCCGCGTCACGCGCTCCACGGGTTGATCAGCGTGATTCCGCAATGCTCAAAATCGTCGGTGTTGCGCGTAGCCAACGCCGCGCCACGGGAACGGGCAATCGCGGCGATCTGCGCGTCCCACTGCGAAACCGGCCGGCCCACTTTACGCCGGGAGGCCGCAATCTGCGCGAACCAGAGCGCGGCGTCGCTGTCGAAAGGCAGGATGCGATCGCCGAAGTCTTCTTCAAACATCGCCTCGATCGCGGACTTCAAAGACGCATGCCGCTTTCCTTTTGGCATCAGCTCCAGACCATACAGAATTTCTGCCTGCGTAATCGTCGTCGTGAAAAGCTGTGACGCCGGCTGGCCGGCCATCCAGCGCAGAACCTCTGCGTCGGGCGACGGCCGCATCGCTTCGGAGAGGACGTTGGTGTCCAGAACGATCATCGGCCGAACCGGGGCGGTTCACGCATCGGTTCCCGGGGCGCCGGCTTCAGTTCCACTCCGCCGAGCGCTGCGAAGCGGCGGCGAATCGCTTGCGCCAGGTCCTGCGCTCTCCCGCCCTTGCCGGCCAAGGCCGTTCTCAGAATCTCCCGAGCTTCCTCTTCCATGGATCGGCCATGCTGCGACGCACGCATGCGGAGCCGCTTCTTGGTGGAATCCTCCAGCCGGCGGATGATGATGCTAGCCATTACTGTCGATTATAGCACTGCTATCAATGATAGCCTCCCTCGCCAGCCCCTGCATCCACCGGATTTCCGCTATCCTAGCCATCAGTGAACAAGCGCAACGTAGTCGTCTTTGGCAGCCGGGGACAACTCGGCGTGGAACTCGTGCATGAATTCTCCAGGCGCGGTTATCACGTCACCGGTTTCGACCGCGCCGGCGTCGATATCGGCGATGCCTCCAGCGTCGAACGCATCCTGGCTCAGGCCGACCCCGCGCTGGTGCTGAACGCCGCCGCCTACAATCAGGTGGACGTCGCCGAAAATGAACCGCAGCCCGCCTTCATCGCCAACGCCCTCGCGGTCCGCAACCTGGCCATGGCCTGCCGGCAGCTGGACGCGCAGTTGGTTCACTTCTCCACCGACTACGTCTTCGACGGCACCGCCGGCCGACCGTACACCGAAGAAGACCAGCCTCACCCGCTGGGCGCATACGCGGTTTCGAAACTCGCCGGCGAGCTGTATGCCCGCGCCTACCTGGAAACGCCGCTGGTGATTCGCACCTCGGGCGTGTTCGGTCCCGGCGGCCTGAACACCGCGCGCGGCAATTTCATCGAAACCATGCTCCGCCTGGCCACGCGGCAGGAACCCATCCGCGTGGTAGCCGACCACGTCGCTTCGCCCACCTACTCGCCTCTGCTCGCCGCCCGCACCGCCGACCTGGTGGAACGAAAACAGCGCGGCCTGTTTCACGTCGGCGGCGGAACCGCGATCTCCTGGTTCGACTACGCCGCCATGATCTTCCGCGCCGCCGGCCTCCAGCCCGAATTACAGCCCACCAACGAAAAACTGCACCGCGCCGCCGCCCGCCGCCCGAAATTTTCGGCGCTCTCCAACGCCAAAATGGAAAGCTGCGGCGTCGCCCCCATGCCCCCTCTCGAACAGGCCGTCGCAATGTACCTCCAGGCCCGCGAAAAGCACTTCATTCAAAAGTGAGCCGCTCAAAAGGCATTGCCGCCAACCTAGAAGGTGGCGTGATCAAGCAGCGAGTCGCGCGTCCCGGCCAGGGGAAGTCAGGTGGGTTTCCGACACTGATAGTGTGCCGGGCTGGCGCACGCGCCTTCTTGATGGCGTCGATTCACGAGACGGCGGAAGGGCTCCCTCCGCCTGCGTGAAGGCGCTAGCCAGGCCGTTGGCTTGGTGAACCACTTCACCGAACCGGCCCGTGGGGCAGGCAATCCTGCCTGCAGCCGCCTTCAGGCGGCGTGATACGATGTCCGTCAGTTGACCATGGCACTCTTCACCGATCTCCGCCTGGCCCTCCGCATCCTGCTCCGCAGCCCGGCCTACGCTCTGACCTGCGTCGCCGTCCTCGCCCTCGGCATCGGCGCGAACACCGCCATCTTCAGCGTCGTCTACTCGGTGATCCTCGCCCCCCTTCCCTACCCCGACCCCGCGCGCCTGGTCTTCATCTGGCAGCGCTTCCCGATTCTGCCCGACCCTCCCTTCGGCCGCATCACCGTTTCGCGCCGGAATTACCTGGAGTGGAAGCGTCAGAACACGGTCTTCTCCGACCTGGCCGCATTCCACGAAGAGCAACTCGAGGAAGCCGGCAGCGGTCATCCGCGGCACATCTCCACCGGCTTTGCCTCCGCGAATCTTTTTCCGATGCTGGGCGTGCATGCGCGCATCGGCCGCGCCTTCCAGCCGCGGGAAGAGCGCAGCGCCAACGACCGCGTCGCCGTCCTGGCCGACACCTACTTCGAGCGCCGCTTCCATCGCGACCCGGCCGCCCTGGGCAAATCGATCGCGCTGAGCGGCGCGGTCTATACCATCATCGGCGTGCTGCCGCCGCGCTTCCACCTCCCCGGCACCAACCAAGGCGACAACCAATCGAAGATCGACGTCTGGGTGCCGCTTTCCCGCCTCTGGAAAACTCCCGACGACGACCAGCGCAGGCAATTGTTCGTGCCGGCGCGCCTCAAGCCCGGCGTATCGCTGGCCCAGGCGCGAACCGAAATGACCGTCATCGCGCACCGGCTGGATCAAGCCGAGCCGGAAAACGACCGCGGCTGGACTACCGCCGTGTTCCCATTCTCGGTGGAAGACACCGCCCCGACGCTGCATCGCGCTCTCTACGTTCTGCTGGCGACGGTCGCGTTCCTGCTGCTGATCGCCTGCGCCAATCTCGCGAATCTGACGCTGGCGCGCGCATCGCAGCGGTCGCGCGAAATCGGAGTGCGGTTGGCCTTAGGTGCCACGCGCACCCGCATCGTGATCCAATTGCTGGCTGAATCCTTCCTGGTGGCCATCACCGGCGCGATGGCCGGCCTGCTGCTGGCGCATTGGTGCATCAAGCTGATGCTGGCCCTCAAGCCGCCCGACATCCCTCGCCCCGAGATCATCGGCCTCAATCCCTGGGTATTCGCGTTCGCCGTCGTCCTGAGCGTGTTCACCACTTTGCTCTTCGGACTGGCGCCCTCGCTAACCGTCTCGCGCACCGATCTCAACGCGACTCTGAAAGCCGGCGGCGGCTGGGGCGGATCGGCGGCCAGACTGCGCAGCCGCCAGTTCCTGATCGCGGCCGAGGTCGCGCTAGCGCTCATGCTGGTGGCGGGCGCCGGCCTCATGATCCGCAGCTTCCGCGAGCTGGTGGCCACCGGCGTCGGCTTCGACACCCGCAACCTGATCAGCGCCGACGTCGAGCTGCCCGCGCGCGATTTTCCCGACGGCTCCAGCCAGTCGCGCTTCTTTCACGCCCTCATGGACCGCGTGCGCTCCATCCCCGGTGTTAGCGCCGCGAGCGTGGTCGACAATCTGCCTCTGCATAGCGTCTCGGCTTCGAACTTCTTCATCGCCGGCCGCCCCGATCCCCCGCCCCAGTCGCCTCTCATCGCCGACAGGGCGCGCGTCAGCCCGGACTATTTCAACGTCATCCGATTGCGCCTGCTGGCGGGCCGCTACTTCACCCAAGCCGATCTCGCCGCCGCGGAAAAAGAGCAGGACTCCGTCGCCATCATCAATCAGAGCATGGCCCGCCAGTTCTTCAGCGGCGAAGATCCGCTGGGACATCGGCTATTCGATTCGGAAAAGAAACACGCCGCCCAAATCGTCGGGGTAGTGGCGGACTACCGGCCCATGGGCATCGAGAATCCGATTCGCCCGCAGATCTTCCGCCCCTATCTGAAGATGCCCAACGCCAGCCTGATCGCGCGCACCAGCGGCCCGCCCGACGCGCTCGCCAAACCGATTCAGGAAGCCATCTGGTCGTTGGACGCAGGCATTCCCGAGAACAAGGCATTGACGATGGATTTCTACGCCGATGAGTGGCAGTCGCAGCGAAAGTTCAACACGCTGTTGCTCGGGATTTTCGCCGGACTGGCGCTGCTGCTGGCCATGATCGGCATCTACGGCGTGCTGTCGAACCTGGTGACGTCGCGCGTGCGCGAAATCGGAATCCGCATGGCGATCGGTGCAGCCCCGGCCGAAATCGGAAAGCTCATGCTGCTCCAAAGCATGCTGCCGGTGCTCATCGGACTGGCCGCGGGCTTGGCCGGAACGCTGGTGCTCGGCCGCTTCATCGAAGCGCTCCTGTTCCACGTCCGCGCGCACGACCCGCTGACCCTGGCGCTGGCGGTCTCAGTGATCCTCCTGATGTCCCCGCTAGCCCTGCTGGTCCCCCTACGCCGCGCCACCAGCGTCGATTGCACGGTAGCCCTGCGGGAAGAGTAAAGCGCCGCACGTCCCTCAGGAAGCAGTTGGAAGCCTTTGTCAAGTCTCGCCATCGACTCAACGCCGCTAGGCGACAATGAAGTTGTTCATGGTCCACCGTTTGATCCTCGTGCTAATGCTTGGCACCCACGTCCTCAACAGCCAGCAACGCCCGGAAGTGCGCACCATCGACTTCCGTAATTTCACTTTCCCATTTCCGCCTAACCCAGGCTCCAGGGTCCCAGACGATGTGAGGTGGATGGAGACTGATGTAAGAACCACGGTAACCCTAGTTAATGGGCGTCGAGACTTTAGTAGAAGTGAACCGTCGCGCGGGCCATCTGTCGTGTTAGGCCAAGTCTATTACGGATATTTGACCATGAGCGGCCAATTAGATGCGCTGGTTGTATTGAGTTATCACACCGGGGGCACCGCCCACTGGAATTACGTGTACGCGTATAGCATGGCTTCCGGGAATCCTAGACTCCTGGGCTGGTTCCAAACGGGTGACAGGGCGCATTCTGGACTCTACCGTCTCAGAGTCAATAATGGCGGGTTCACTCTGGACGTGTTCGATCCTGAGAAACAGGAGGCTGACTGCTGTTCTGCCGGATTTGTAAGGACGAAATACCTATGGCGAAATGGAAAGTTCGTGCCCGGCGGGCTCCCGGAATTTGGTCGCGTCGAAGACGAACCAAAACCGCGGTGATAACGGAATACCCGAATTCCTGCCGCTAGCAATCCGCGGAATCCGCGAAACACCGTGCCTCGATCTAAGGTGCCATTCCGTCTTGACTGAGCCCATTCAGCGTTAGAATGGAATCGCAGAAGCCCGCAGAAGCATATCGACCCGGCGCTTCGGGCTCCCCACCCAGAACCGGACAGCGTGTTTGTGATCACGACGTACGACCTAATTGGGAAGCCTCTAGCCGCATTTCGCAGGCGGAGAAGGAAGAAGCAACAATGAGCGAGACCAAGTTTCCAACCAATTGGGATGAACAGAAAGTGCGACGAGTACTCGCCCACTACGAGGGGCAGACCGAAGAGGAAGCCCTGGCGGAGGATGAGGCCGGCATTCAGCCCTCCGACACGGTCATGAACATTCCTCACGAACTCGTACCCAAGGTCCGGGAACTGATAGCGAAGCGCCAGCGTTAGAATGCCTCCGCCTCATCTGCCGGAAGTGCGTTTCTCGTCTATCCGACTTGTTTCCGAGTGCACCGTGGGTTGTTCGAAGGACAATTCAGCGGAGTTAGTCCCGTCACATCGCAGCCAATCTAGTTGTCCAGTGACTTTAGTCGGGCGATGCGGAATGCACCGGATGGGGCGAAGTTCGGCTGGCCAATGGAAATCGAAACAATACAGTCTGCGTGACAGATGTAAGGGCCGTATAATAGGACGTCCTAGAACCGAAGCATGCGGAAGTGAGAGATGCTGACCTATCAGGTTCGCCCCCGAGTGTTCAAAATCCTCGACGGCGAAGAAGCCCGGTTTCCAGCAGATGTGGAGGTCACGTTCCACTACCAGCCACTTCAACCGTTCGGAAAGGCCTCAGACGGCGGTCTCACGGCTGTTCAGGATAAGCCCGCAAGGGTGCTCTTCAACGCGAACACCGGCCAACACTTCGTCATCTCGAATGCTCCGCTAGCGCCGCTTGAGGTTGTGATGGAAGAGCCCGTACGAAGGGTCTCGCTAACGGGAAATCAACACACAATTCATCAGCAGTGCGACAGTCTCGATCATCTACGGGAGTTGGTCGAGTCGGTGTACTTTAGTATGCCGTTGCTTTTAGCCGTCGATTTTGCGGATCCACCAATTGTCGATCTCGTGGACGGCCGCATCGGCGATATCCCGTTCCGGTGGGAGCTGTCGGATTGGCAGATCGAAATCGACATCACGACCCAGGAGCGGCAGCAGCAGCGGTTCGCCACAGCTTGGAACCACCTCGTTCTTGTGGCACCACCCGAAAGGAGGCGCCTCCTTTGTGCGCTGCATTATTTCCACGTTGCCTGCCGACTTCGGCGCGAAGCGAAGTCGCCCGGCGAATTCTTGGCCGAGGCACTCCTCAACTTGAACAAAATCCTGGAGACTCTGTATGGTCCAGACCGCGATGACGTTCGAATGGCCCTGAGACAGCTCGATTTCGGTGACGATGAGATCGAGCGAGACTTCATCCCGGTGATGCTCTTGCGCAATTCAGTTGACGTGGGGCACCCAAGTCTGGCGTTGTTTACGTTGAGGCAATTGGAGACACTGCATCGGTATGCAGATCGAGCCGAACGAACATTCCGGACCTTCTTGCATCGATTGCTGGATGCTATTGAGCGCGGGCATGCGACGATTCAGCAGTACGAAATCGGCCCGGCCGACGCAGACGTGGGCCGAACCATCGACACGATCGGTGCCCGTTTAGCGGAATTGGGGGACCGACCGTGAGGGGTCGCAAGCAACACAGGATGATCTTCGTCTTGCCTAGAGCATGGGCGTCTTGCCAACCGCCGCCCGATTTCAGTCTAATCGACGGCCACTCAGAAACAGTCCACCTGGTCGTCTTGTCGTCAACCCGCGGAATGACCCGCACTACCATCCGAACGAAAAACGTCATCCCCCGTCGCGCCCCCCCCTCAATATCCGATCAACGGCGCCAGCCTCGCCAACACTTCGTCCAGCGCCTCCCGCGGACACTGCCCCAGACTCTCCGCCCGCCGCGCCTTCCAATCCACGCTCTTCAGATGATCGGCAAGGATCACGCCGCTCGGGCCTTGCCCCGCCGGCACCGGCACTTCGAATGGGTACCCCTTAGCCCGATTCGTCACCGGACAAACCAGCGCCAGCCCGGATTTCGCGTTGTATATCCGCGGACTCAACACCAGCGCCGGGCGCCGGCCGGCCTGCTCGCGTCCGGCTTGCGGGTCAAACGTCAACCATACGAAATCACCGCTCGCTGGGACGTACCCGGCCCTCACCAGGACTCCTTGCCCTGCGGCCTGCCCCACTCCGTCGCCGGATGACGATTCTTCGAAGTGATCCGCGACACCAGCTCCGATAGTTCGTACTTCCGCCGGGTTGAACGCAGCTTGATGCTGCCGTCGCGCTCCAGCACCAGCGCCAGCCAGTCTCCCTCATTCAGGCGGGCTTGCTTCGCGATCGACTTCGGGATCCGGACCGCCAGGCTGTTGCCCCACTTCGAAACCATGGTTTCATTTTGCATATGTATCTACTTTGACTATACACGCCGGATCGCCGCCAGTCACGTCGCCTGCCGAATCTTTCTTCCCTTCCCCCTCCAACCACTTCCCCGCGCCCACCCGTCGCCGCCGCCCCGCCCGATGCTATTCGATTCCTAGGAGACGACTCTAATGAATCCATCCAATCCGAACCCCGGCAACATCGACACCGAATCCGCGCCCCGCGACCGCGCCGCCATCAATCGCGAAAACGCCCAGCATTCCACCGGTCCCCGCACCGCCGATGGAAAAAAACGCGCCTCGCTCAACGCCCTCCGCCACGGCCTCACCGGCCACACCATCGTCCTGCCCTCCGAGGACCTCACCGCCTACCAGCGCCACTCCCAGGCCTTCTTCGACGAGTACCAGCCGCAGGGCGCCACCGAAACCCAGCTCGTCCAAACCCTAGCCGACACCGCCTGGCAGCTGAACCGCGTCCCGGCGCTGGAGGCTAATCTCTTCTCGCTCGGCATCGCCGACCACTCCGCCTCCATCGACGCCGATCATCCCGAAGCTCAAACCGCCCTCGCCATGGCCGCGGCTTTCTTAGAACACGCCCGCGCCTTCAACATCCTCAGCGCGCACTCCCACCGCCTCTCCCGCATCTTCGAAAAGGCACTGAAAACTCTTCGCGAGCTCCAGGCCGACCGTCGCCACAACGAAAAGCGCGACCTCGATCGCGCCGCCAACCTGGCCGAAATGAACCAGCTCGAAAACCAGCCCTACGACCCCGCAAAGGATGGCTTCGTTTTCTCAAATGACCAAATCGAGACCTTCATCCAGCGCCGCGACCGCAACCTCCGCGCCCGCGAAGCCTCCCACTACCTCTTCGCCGCCCGCCAATGACTCGGGGACAGACGAATCTGTCCCAAGCGGCAATATTTTCCTTGGAGCGATGCCAGGTCTTCGCGCGTGGACAGATCCGTCTGTCCCCGAGTTTCTGCGCACGCTTCAGCGTGCCGCGTTCGCACTCATGCGAACGCCAGACTCCTTCAACCAAATTGAAATGCCTCGCCCCTCCCCGCCGTCCAACTAACGTGGAGGTTCTGTCTTGAGATTGACCATGGCATTATCTATAGCGTGTCTAATGACTTACGGAGCAACAGTTCATGCGAAAGACGAGGCCGGCTTCAGCGGAAAATGGGTCCTGGACAAGCGCAGCCCCCGGCCCGGCGATGCCCCCAACAACCTCGAAACCAGGATCAAGCAGGATGGATCCGGCATCACCCTCGAATCCACTTTCCAGGAGCCGAAGAGCGGCGTGGTTCCGCTGCTCTATCTCGGGCTGATGACCACCAAATTGCGCCTGGCCACCGATGGCCAGGAGCAGCAGAATCAGATTGGGCCTTTTCAATTGGCGTGCAAGACAACCGTGGACGGCAATCAGATGCACACCGATTGGACCGCCACCGTAAAAGGCAATCAGGTGCAGGGCCACTGGACGCACCGGCTGTCGGAAGATGGCAAGCACATGACCTGGGAAATCGAGGAGACTTCGACGCAAGGACAGCGCGCCGAAGCACGGCTGTTCTTCGTCCGGAAATGAGCGGACGCGTGCGCTACCATCTTGTAGATGAAACTACAGGATCGAGTAGCGATAGTTACCGGAGGTGGGACAGGAATCGGACGCGGGATCTCGGAGGCGTTCGCGCGCGAAGGCGCGAAGGTAGCGGTCAACTATAGCCGGTCGCGCGAGGCGTCTGAGGAAACGGTGGCCGCGATTCGGTCGGCGGGCGGGACCGCCATCGCGATTGCGGCCGATGTTTCCCAAGACGCCTCGGCGCGCGGAATGATGGAGCGAGTGAGCCAGGAATTCGGGCGGCTCGACATTCTGGTCAACAACGCCGGCTGGAGCACGCGCATCCCGCACGACCGGCTGGAAGAACTGACCGATGAGGTTTGGGATCGGACCCTCAACACCAATCTGCGCGGCGCGTTCTATTGCATGCGGGCAGCGGCTCCTTACCTGAAGAAACAGCCCGGGTCGTCGATCATCAACGTGGCCTCCATTGCAGGCCTGACCGGACAAGGCAGCTCCATCGCCTACGCTGCGTCCAAGGGCGGACTGCTCACTATGACGAAGTCGTTTGCGCGTGTGCTCGCGCCCGCAGTTCGAGTGAACGCCATCGCGCCGGGCTTCGTCCGCACGCGCTTTGCCGGCTGGCCCGCGTCGGCGTTCGATCAAGGCGAGGCGATCACGCCGATGAAGAAGCTGCCCACGCCGGAGGACCTGGGCGCATTGGCGGTTTACCTGGCGAGCGACGGCGCCATGTCGATCACGGGCCAGACCTTTGAAATGGATGGCGGGCTGGCGGCGCTCGGTCCCCCACGGTGATGAGATCCGCGGACCCTGCCGGCATTCGCCTCGGCGCAGTGCGCCTGCTCGATCTGAGCGTGGCGCTCGAGCACGACGCGCCGGGCGAGATGACGCCGCCTAAGATCGAATACCTCACGCATGCGGAGAGTGCCCGAACCGTGGCGCAGGCGTTCGGATGCCGGCCCGATGACCTGTTGTACTCGAACGGGCAGGGCTGGGCCGTGGAGAATCTGACGGCCAGCAGCCACACCGGCACGCATGTCGACGCTCCCTACCATTACGGCGCGATTTCCGACGGAAAGCCAGCGCGGCGCATCGACGAGGTGCCGCTGGAGTGGTGCTTCGGGCCTGGCGTCGTGATCGACGTGCGTCACAAACCGGCCGGCAGCCTCATCACCGTTGAAGATCTGCGCGGGATGCTCCAGCGCATCGAGTATGAGCTCCAGCCGGGCGACATCGTGCTGATTCACACCGGTGCGGCCAAGCGCTGGGGGACCAGGCAGTATCTGGAACAGCCGGGCCTGGGCCGCGAAAGCACGCTGTGGCTGGTGGAGCAAGGCATCCACGTGATCGGGATCGACGCCTGGACTCTGGATCGCCCGTTCGCCGACATGGCTGCCGACTTCGCCAGGACCGGAGACGGCCGCGTGCTGTGGCCTGCCCACTTCGCCGGGTTGACGCGCGAGTACTGCCAGATCGAGAAGCTCGCGAATCTGGACCTGATCCCGGAGCCGACCGGGTTCTATGTCTCGTGCCTGCCGGTCAAGATCAAGGGCGCGAGCGCGGGGTGGTGCCGCGCGGTGGCGCTGTTGCCGCGAGAATGAGGTTCGAGACATTCCTGTCGCCTGAGGATGCGGCACGAGCTTCGCGCGGCCTCGAGAAGCTTCGGAGTTGCGGACTCCGCGACTTTGCATTGACCGGCAGCCTCGCGATGGAGCTTCAGCTCGTCGCCCCTCGCTCGCGGAGGCTCAATGATATCGACATCGTGGTCTCCTCGTTCGACTCCCTTCCGTCGAGTCTGGCCGGCGCTTTCCTTTTCCGCCACATTCATCCCGGAGCCATTGAGGGCAAGACCCTCATGCAACTGATCGATGCGGAACTGGCCATCCGGATCGACGTGTTCCGGGAATGCGGCGCAACGCTCCAGCGCAGCAAGGCTGCGCTCGTCTCACTGCAGGACTTGGCCGCGCGAGCCGCCCGCGTCGTGTTGGACCTGGAGGCCGGCTTGCCGGTGCCTCGCAAGCATGCCGACGATTTCCTGCGGTTGGAGCCGACCGTGAACTCTGATCTCGCCGAGATCGCCTGGCGCGACCACCGCAAGAACCGCAGTCCCGCGACTTTCCGGGAAGCCGCTCGCCGAATTCATGAATTGATCCAGTCACGCCACCAATTGCTGATCACGCCCGAATACTCTCAGGATGTGAATGCCGTTTGCGAGCAATGCGACGATACGGTCTCGTTCCGCCGCGCACCTGCCGCCACCATCCGGGCGATCCTCGGCTATTGCTGACCGGCTTGCGATAGCATGGAGGTCAATGAGGAAATCCACGCTCCCATTGCTTGCGATTGTCTTCGCGCTCTCCGCGCAACCGGCCGGAAAATTCGCCCTTACCGTCGACAACATCATGCGCGGGCCGGGACTGTTCGGCTACGAACCGTCGCGCGTGCGCTGGTCCGGCGACGGCGAGCGAATCTACTTCCAGTGGAAGCAGGCGTCGGATCCGGTGACTAAAGACCCCGACACTTACGTGGTGGACCGGAGCGGATCGGAGCTGCGCAAGCTCTCGGAGGCGGAAGCCAAGCTCGCGCCCCCGGCGGCGGGCAATGAGAGCCTGGACAAGCGGCGCACAGTGTATGCTCGGGACGGCGACATTTTCCTGTACGATTCCAACACCGGACAGACGCGCCAGATCACCAAGACCGGAGAGACCGAAACCGATCCGCATTTCACCCGCGACGGCAGGCGCGTGGCCTTTACCCGCGGGGGCAATCTTTACGTGATGTCGCTCGAGACGGGATTGCTCGAGGAGTTGACCGACATCCGGCCAGCCGCAGCTCCGGGCCAGCCGCCCGCGGCAGAAGCAGAAGGAGGCCGAGGAGGACGCGGAGGCGGTGGACGCGGCGCCACTGCGAGCGGCGAGGAGCAAAAGGGCACCGCGAGCCAGGAGACCCTCAAGAAGCAGGAAAAGGATCTGCTGGAGGTGGTCCGGGAGCGCGCCGCCAAACGCGAAGAGGACGAGGCCAAACGGAAGCGCGAGAATCCGCGCAAACCGTTCACGCTGGCCGCGCGGCAGACCATCGCGTGGCTGGAGCTTGCGCCCGATGAGAAGCACGTTGTCGCGGGCGTGCGCGAACCCGGCACCGGCGCGAAGAACATGATCGTACCGAATTACGTGACCGAGTCGGGATACACCGAGGATATTCCCGGGCGCACCAAGGTGGGCGACGTTCAGACGCGCGTCCGGCAGGCGATTCTGAGCGTCGAGACCGGCGAAGTGAAGTGGGTCGATCATGGCCAGAAGGTCGCGGCTGGAGAAGGCGCGAAGGAACAGGAGCGCGACGTGGAGCTGGCGCGCCCGGTGTGGTCCGAAGACGGCTCGAAGGCGATGCTGCTGGCGCGCGCGGCGGACAACAAAGACCGCTGGATTCTCGCGCTGGACGAAGCCACCGGCAAAACGCGGGTGATCGAGCACGATCATGACGACGATTGGGTGGACGGTCCGGGTGTCGAAGCGCTGGGCTGGATGAAGAACGATCGCGAAGTCTACTTCCAGTCGGAGCGCACCGGTTATTCGCACCTATACACGGTCGCGTTCGATGGCGGCGAGCCGCGCGCGCTCACCTCCGGCAACTGGGAAGTGGAGGAGGCCATGTTGTCGCATGACAAGACGCGATTCTTCCTGACCACCAGCGAAGCCGATCCGGGCGAGCACAACGTGTACGAGATGAGCGCGGAAGGCGGCGCGCGGACGCGACTCACTGCCCTGCCCGGCGGCCACTCCAGCGTGCTTTCGCCGGACGACAAATGGTTCGCCGACATCTATTCGTACACCAACAAGCCGCCCGAGCTGTACGTGCAGGAGGCCCGCGCGGGTGTCGCCGCGAAGAAGCTGACTTCGTCGCCCGCGCCGGATTTCTGGGAGTATCCGTGGCTGGACACGCCCATCGTCAAGATTCGTGCGCGCGACGGAGCGATGCTGCGCGCGCGCTTGTTCAAGCCCGCCAACTTCCAGCGCGGCGGGCCGGCGGTGATCTTCGTGCACGGCGCCGGGTACTTGCAGAATGTGCATCGCTGGTGGACGTCGAGCTATGCGCGCGAATTCCTGTTCCATCATCTGTTGATGGAGCGCGGCTACGTCGTGATTGACGTCGATTACCGGGGCTCGGCCGGATACGGCCGCGACTGGCGCACCGCCATCTACCGCCACATGGGCGGCAAGGACCTGGACGATCATGTCGACGCGGCGCGCTGGCTGGTGTCGCAGCAGGGCGTGGACGCGAAACGCATCGGAATCTACGGCGGCAGCTACGGCGGGTTCATCACGCTGATGGCGATGTTCACGCAGCCGGATGTATTCGCGGCTGGCGCGGCGCTGCGGCCGGTGACCGACTGGGCCAACTACAACAATGGGTACACGTCGAATATCCTGAACGCGCCGCAGAAGGATGAGGAAGCGTACAAGCGGTCGTCGCCGATCTATTTCGCGCAGGGATTGAAGGGCGCGCTGCTGATCTGTCACGGCATGGTGGACACCAACGTCCACTTTCAGGACACGGTGGAGCTGGTTCAAAAGCTGATCGAGCTGCGCAAGACCAACTGGGAGCTGGCGGTATATCCGGTGGAGAACCACGGCTTCATCCAGCCGTCGAGTTGGGCGGACGAGTACAAACGGATTCTGGATTTGTTCGAGAAGAATCTAAGAAATCGCGGTTGAGCTGCCTGGCTCGCTCAGAAACGGGTTGACGATTGTGACCGTGCCTAACAGCCGACCCGCCTGAAAGTCCTCGCTCAGAAGCCAGCGGCATCGGGCACGCTCAGCCGCAGCCACGATCAGCGCATCCCAGAATGATATGTGGGTTTGGTCCATCCAAAACCAGGCTCGGTCGAATAACCCGAGCGTGACATCGGGCGGCCGCCACTCCGACCAGGCACGCACTGCACTCCGCGCCTGATCTGGAGGCACGCCGAGCTTCAGGACCGCGTTGTAGTAGAACTCTTGCAGAACTTGCCAGCTTACGTGAGCGGCTGCGTTCTGCCACAACCAATCCATCCACAATCGCGCGCGTTTTCGTTTGGCCTCGTTGCTTATGTCGTAGGTGTACAGCAGCACATTCGTATCGACAAAGAACCTATCGCCGCTCATGTGCTTCTTCGCGGGTAGCTCGCTTGGAGGCGTCGAGTTTTATGTCCAACTTCTTCCACTGCCGGTACGCTTGCCAGTAGCTGTCGGAGGCTCGCATCTCGCGCTCGAGAAGCCGGCTGACGAACTTCGAGACCGAAGTATCTTCGTCCGCAGCCTTTCTGCGGGCCCAGCGGGCCACCTCTTCGTCGAGGCTAATCGTGACGTTCTTCACAGGAACAGTGTAACACGAATATCGTGACACTGAACAGAAAGGACTTAATAGACTGGTTGCGAACTCTGCAATTTACTTCGCGGGAGCCGGGGGACTTGAGAACTGCAGGGTTACGGGCCCGTTGTCGTCGACGATCTCATAGTCCGGCGGAACCTGAAACAGCGTCGGATCGGGTTCGGCGCGGCTGAGATTCTCGGTCTTCATGCTGGAGTCGCCGGAACGCGGATCGTGGCTGGTGGAGAGCAGCAGGATTCGAAGCTCGGGGGAATTCCACATTTCCTGCGTCACGACCACCGGACGGTCGTTGCCGATGCTGCCTTCGGCATAGGTCATCGTGGTGCGGCGGCCTTCAGCGAGGCTCCCCTCGATGATTTTCGTGCCCAGGGATTCGCTGGAGATCTCGGGGCGAGGGAACTGGGGCGAACCGGCGATTCCCGCCGGGGCCGGGACGATCATCGCGACCGTGCCTGCTTGCGCGGTCTGCGACGCGATCACGCGGGCGGCGCCGGGACTGGGTGTACCCGCGCCTGCCGGCACAGCGGCAAAGGCGCTGCGGTGAGCCTCTCGCTTAGTCGCGTCGAGAATGTAGCGATAACCGGCAACCGGATCGAAGATCTCAACCATCACCGGAGCCTCGGCGGCGACGCCAGCCGGGCCGATCATGAGAGGCCGCTCGGTGCGGGTGCGCCCGGCCGAGTCGCGATACATTTTCACCACCATACGGCGGTCAGAAATGTTGGTGCCGTCGCTCAAGGTTTGCGTGTGCTCGGAAACCTGTTCGCAGGAATATGGCAGTCCGGCAACCACCGCTTGCCGGGCCACGGGCCCGAAGGTCGCCGTGGCGTTGAACACGCCGCTGCGCACGCTGCCGGCGCCGGCGCCTCCGCCCGCCACCGTTTGCGCAAGTGCGAACACCGGAAGAACCAGCGCGAGAAGGATGGAATACCGCATGGCACACTCCGGGCTCAGGGTAACACGGCCCTGCAGCAAAAAACGGCAGGCCCGATCAGGACCTGCCGTCGTTGGTGAGAGGGTGCCGCTAGTTATTCCGCCAGCGTTTCTTCGCCTGGCTCTTCGGTCAGGCCGCCGGTGTAGATGGTGCGGGCTTCGTCTTCGTAGCCGCCCAGGTCGCCGGCCAAGGAAACTTCTTCCGCGATGGGTTCTTCTTCCACCACGTCCTCGCCCGCGATCTTGACGCCGCGATAGTATTCCATGCCGGTTCCGGCCGGAATCAGCCGCCCCATGATGACGTTTTCCTTGAGGCCGCGCAGATAGTCGACCTTGCCGTTGATGGCGGCTTCGGTCAGCACGCGCGTGGTCTCCTGGAAGGACGCCGCCGAGATGAACGAATCGGTGGAGAGCGACGCCTTGGTGATGCCGAGCAGCACCGGCTTGCCAGTCGCCGGACGCCCGCCCGCTTCCACCACGCGCGCGTTCTCTTCGCGGAACTTGAACTTGTCGACGACTTCCTCAGGCAGGAACTCAGTGTCGCCGATATCGTCCACCTTCACCCAACGCATCATCTGCCGCGAGATGACTTCCAGGTGCTTGTCGTTGATATTGACGCCCTGCAGACGGTAGACTTCCTGGATTTCGTTCACCAGGTATTTCTGCAGTTCCTTTTCGCCGAGCACGGCCAGGATGTCGTGCGGATTGCGCGGGCCATCCATCAACGGATCGCCGGCCTTCACGCGCTCGCCCTCCTGGACGTTGATGTGGACGCCGCGCGGAATCGCGTATTCCTTCTGCTCTCCGTCGTCGGCGGTGATGCTGATTTTGCGCATGCCCTTGGCCACTTCGCCGTACTTCACCGCGCCGTTGATCTCGGCGATGATGGCCGTTTCGCGCGGCTTGCGGGCTTCGAACAGTTCGACCACGCGCGGCAGACCGCCGGTGATGTCCTTGGTCTTGGTGGTGGCACGCGGGATCTTGGCGAGCACGTCGCCGGCGTGAACCAGATCGTCGTGGCTCACCATGAGGTGAGCATGCGTTGGCATCAGGTAGCGCTTTTCTTCCGAGCGCGATCCGCCTTCGGGGCGAACGATCAGAGTAGGCACGCGCTTTTCATCGGGCGAATCGGTGACCACCCATTGCGACATGCCGGTGATTTCGTCCACCTGCTCCTGCAGGGTGATGCCCTCGGACAGATCCTTGAAGTGGACCTTGCCGCTGACCTCGGTGAGAATCGAGAAAGTGTACGGGTCCCACTCGAGCAGGATGGCGTTGGCTTTGACTTTGGCGCCGTCCTCGAACAGCACCTTGGCGCCATACACCACCGGGTAGCGTTCTTTTTCACGCCCCTTGTCGTCGATGATGGCCATGATGCCGTTGCGGTTCATGGCGATCAGCTCGCCCTTGGCGTTCCTGACCGTGACGATGTTGAGGAACTTGATGAAACCGTCGGACTTGGCGTCCTGCTTGGACTGTTCGCTGGATCCGGTGGCGGTGCCGCCGACGTGGAAAGTACGCATGGTGAGCTGCGTACCCGGCTCGCCGATGGACTGCGCGGAAATGATGCCCACAGCCTCGCCGCGCTCCACCATGCGGCCGGTCGCGAGATTGCGGCCGTAGCAGAGCTGGCAGACGCCGCGCTTGGATTCGCAGGTGAGCACCGAGCGGATCTTGACGCGCTCGATACCAGCGGCCTGAATCGCCGCGGCCAGGTCTTCGGTGATCTCCTGGTTCAGGCCGACGATCAGGTTGCCCTCGTAATCGTGCTGGTCTTCCAGCGCCACGCGGCCCACGATGCGGTCGCGCAACGGCTCGATGATTTCGCCCGACTCGATGATGGGCTCGACGTAGATTCCGTCGCTGGTGCCGCAATCGGTTTCCGTGACGATGACGTCCTGAGCCACGTCGCAGAGGCGGCGCGTGAGGTAGCCCGAGTCGGCCGTCTTCAGGGCGGTGTCGGCCAGACCTTTGCGGGCGCCGTGCGTGGAGATGAAGTACTGCAGCACGTCCAGGCCTTCGCGGAAGTTGGCGGTGATGGGCTGTTCGATGATCTCGCCCGACGGCTTGGCCATCAAGCCGCGCATGCCGGAGAGCTGGCGGATCTGCTGTTTCGATCCGCGGGCGCCGGAGTCGGCCATGATGTAAATCGGATTCAGGTAGCGGCCGGTCCGGTCGTCCTCTTCCATGGACTTGAACATTTCGTCCGAGACTTTTTCGGTGACCTTGGACCAGATTTCGATAATCTTGTTGTACTTTTCGCCCTGCGTGATGGCGCCTTCCTGATACTGCTGGCCGACTTCGATGACGGCCTTCTCGGCATCGCGCACCAGCTTGGCTTTTTCACCGGGCACCACCATGTCGTCGATGCCGATGGAGATTCCGGCGCGCGTGGCGTACAGGAACCCGAGCTTCTTCACCTCGTCCAGCATCGTTACGGTGATCTGCAAGCCGAACTTCAGGTAGGCGTGCTGCACCAGTTGCGTGAGACCCTTCTTCTTGAGCAGGCCGTTGATGAAGGGCATGTCCTCGGGCAGCACGTCGTTAAAAATGACGCGGCCGACGGTGGTGTCCATGTACTGCTTGTTGAATTCGATCGGCTCGGTGTGCAGGACGTTCTGGTTGTCGAACGCCTTGGAGAGGTCGATCACCTTGCCGGTGTAGCGCAGCTTGATGGGCGTGAGCGTTTCCACTTCGCCCATTTCGAGCGCGATCAGCACGTCGTCGGTGGAAGCGAAGGTGCGGCCCTCGCCCTTGGTGCCCGGGCGCGCTTTGGTGAGATAGTACAGGCCCAGCACCATGTCCTGCGTGGGGACCGCGATGGGCGCGCCGTGCGCCGGCGACAGGATGTTGTTGGACGACAGCATCAGCGTGGACGCTTCGATCTGCGCTTCGGGCGACAGCGGAATGTGGACGGCCATCTGGTCGCCGTCGAAGTCGGCGTTGAACGCCGTGCAAGTGAGCGGATGCAGCTTGATGGCCTTGCCTTCCACCAGCACGGGTTCAAAGGCCTGGATGCCCAGCCGGTGCAGCGTGGGCGCGCGATTGAGCAGGATGGGGTGATCGCGAATCACTTCTTCGAGAATGTCCCAAACCACCGGGTCCTGCTGCTCGACGAGTTCCTTGGCTTGCTTGATGGTGGTGCAGTGGCCGCGCTGTTCGAGGCGATGGTAGATGAACGGCTTGAACAGCTCGAGCGCCATCTTCTTGGGCAAGCCGCACTGGTGCAGCTTCAGTTCGGGACCCACCACGATGACGGAGCGGCCCGAGTAGTCGACGCGCTTGCCGAGCAGGTTCTGGCGGAAACGGCCCTGCTTGCCCTTGAGCGTGTCGGAGAGCGATTTCAACGGGCGGTTGTTGGCGCCGCGCAGAACGCGTCCGCGGCGGCCGTTGTCGAACAATGCGTCCACGGCTTCCTGGAGCATGCGCTTCTCGTTGCGGACGATCACGTCGGGAGCGTGCAGCTCGATCAGCTTTTTCAGCCGGTTGTTGCGGTTGATGACGCGGCGGTAGAGATCGTTCAGATCGGAGGTGGCGAAGCGGCCGCCATCCAATGGCACCAGCGGGCGCAGCTCGGGCGGGATAACCGGGATGACGTCCAGGATCATCCACTCGGGCTTGTTACCGGACTTGCGGAAGCTTTCCACCACGCGCAGGCGCTTGGCGTATTTGAGCTTCTTCTGCTGCGAGACCTCGGTCTTCATCCGTTCGCGGATGTCCAGGCTGAGGCCTTCGATGTCGACCTTCTTCAGCAGTTCCTTGATGCCTTCGGCGCCCATCATGGCGACGAATTTGCCGGGGAAATCCTGATCGAGCTGGCGCTTGCGCTCGTCGGTGATCACTTCGCCTTTTCGGATTTCGCCCACTTCGCCGGGATCCACCACCACGAAGGCTTCGAAGTATAGCACGCGTTCCAGCTCGCGCAGCGTGATGTCCAGCAGGTAACCGATGCGGCTGGGCAATCCCTTGAAGAACCAGACGTGCGAGCAGGGGCTGGCCAGCTCGATGTGGCCCAGGCGCTCGCGCCGGACTCGCGACAGCGTAACTTCCACGCCGCACTTGTCGCAAATGACGCCGCGGTGCTTCATGCGCTTGTACTTGCCGCACAAGCATTCCCAGTCGGCGATGGGACCGAAGATCCGGGCGCAGAACAGTCCATCGCGCTCCGGCTTGAAGGTCCGGTAGTTGATGGTTTCCGGCTTGGTGACTTCGCCATGCGACCAGCTTCGGATTTTTTCCGGAGAGGCGAGCGAGATCCGGATGGAATCGAAGTCGGCGATCAAATTTGCTCTATCGTAGGGAGAGGAACGGTACATTTTTTCTCCTATATAAAGGCTCAAATCCCGAGGCCAGGAGCGCGGATTTCCTGGCTTCGGGCTTCCTCATTTAGTCGGCCGCCAGGGCGGTGTCGGCGATCTCCCGCGGCTTCTTCATCAACTCCACGTCCAGACAAAGCGATTGCAGCTCGCGGATCAGGACGTTGAACGATTCGGGCACGCCGGGCTCGGCGGCAGCTTCACCTTTCACGATGGCCTCGTAGATCTTGGCGCGGCCGTAGACGTCGTCGGACTTGGCGGTGAGCAGTTCCTGCAGCACGTAAGCGGCGCCGTAGGCTTCCAGCGCCCACACTTCCATTTCGCCGAAACGCTGGCCGCCGAACTGAGCTTTGCCGCCCAGCGGCTGCTGGGTGATGAGCGAGTAGGGTCCGATGGAGCGGGCGTGGATCTTGTCGTCCACCAGGTGCGAGAGCTTGAGCATGTAGATGTAGCCCACCGTGACCGGCTGTTCGAAAGCCTGGCCGGAGAGCCCGTCCCAAAGCTGAACCTTGCCGGAACTCGGCAGGTTGGCGGCCTTGAGCTGAGACTTGATCTCCTTTTCGGTGGCTCCGTCGAACACCGGCGTCGCGAAGTGCAATCCCAGCGCCTGCGCGGCCCAGCCGAGATGCGTTTCGAGAATCTGGCCGACGTTCATGCGCGAAGGAACGCCCAGGGGATTCAGCACGATCTCCACCGGCGTGCCGTCGGGCAGATACGGCATGTCCTCTTCGGGAACGATGCGCGCGATCACGCCCTTGTTGCCGTGCCGGCCGGCCATCTTGTCGCCGACCGAAAGCTTGCGCTTCATGGCGATGTAGCACTTCACCAGCTTGATGACGCCCGGAGGCAGCTCGTCGCCCTTGCGGAGCTTGGCGATCTTCTCTTCAGTGATCTTTTCGAGCACCGCGATCTGCCGCGAGGTCATCTCTTCGATTTCGTCGATCTGCTCGTTCAGGCGCACGTCTTTGTTGGCGAATTTCACGCGCTTGAGATCGCGGGCGCGCAGCTTCTCGATGACGTCGCGCGTCAGGTCGATGCCCTTGGAGAGCAGCTTTTTGTTGGTCTTTTCGTCGTGCAGGTCGGCCAGTACGTTCTTGCCGCCCAGCAGATCATTGAGTCGCTTGGAGCGCTCGTCGTTGAGAATGCGCTTCTCGTCTTCCAGGTTGCGGTGCAGGCGCTCGATCTGCGATTCCAGGATCGCCTTGGAACGCTCGTCCAGCTCCGCGCCCTTGCGCGAGAAAACCTTGCAATCCACCACCGTGCCTTCGATGCCGGGCGGACAGTAGAGCGAGGCGTCCTTCACGTCGCCGGCTTTTTCACCGAAGATGGCGCGCAGCAGTTTTTCCTCGGGCGTCAGTTGGGTCTCGCCCTTGGGTGTGACTTTGCCCACCAGGATGTCTCCCGGCTTGACGGTGGCGCCGATGCGGATGATTCCGCTCTCGTCCAGGTTGCGCAGGAACGCTTCGGCGATGTTGGGGATGTCGCGAGTGATTTCCTCGGGACCCAGCTTGGTGTCGCGGGCCTCGATCTCGAACTCTTCGATGTGGATCGAGGTGTAATAGTCGTCCTTGACCAGGCGTTCTGACACCACGATGGCGTCTTCGAAGTTATATCCGCGCCAGGGCATGAAGGCCACCAGGACGTTGCGGCCCAGCGCCAGCTCGCCCATGTCGGTGCAAGGACCGTCGGCGAGCACGTCGCCTTTCTTCACGCGCTGGCCCTGGTAAACGATGGGCTTCTGGCTGATGCAGGTGTTCTGGTTGGAGCGCTTGAACTTGGTGAGCTGATAGATGTCGGCCCCGACTTCGCGCGAAAGCTGCCCTTCGTGAGCGCCGCCGCCCTCCACGCGCACGATGATGCGTTCGGAGTCCACCGAATCCACAATGCCGGAGCGCTTGCAGATCACCACCGCGCCCGAATCGCGCGCCGTCACCATTTCCATGCCGGTTCCGACATAGGGCGTCTCAGCGCGCAGCAGCGGGACCGCCTGGCGCTGCATGTTGGATCCCATCAGCGCGCGGTTGGCGTCGTCGTTTTCCAGGAACGGAATCAGGCTGGCGGCCACCGAGACCAGTTGCTTGGGGCTGACGTCCATGTATTCGATCTCGTCGCGATGCTTGAGCACGAAATTGCCGGCCTGGCGCGCGTTCACCAGGTCGTTGACGATGCGGCCCTTCTCGTCCAACTGGACGTTGGCCTGCGCGATGATGTACTTGTCTTCTTCCCAAGCCGACAGATAGTCGCAATGGGCTTCCACCTCGACCGGCTGCTTCTTGGCGCCCATGTCGCGGTTGGCTTTGTCAGACTCGCCGCGCGTCAGAATGTCGCCGACCTTGTGGGAGCTGTCGCCCGGATTCAGGACCCGGACTTCGTCCACCACCGAACCCTTCACCACGCGCCGGTAGGGGCTTTCGATGAATCCATACTCGTTGATGCGCGCAAAGCAGGAGAGCGACGAGATCAGCCCGATGTTGGGGCCTTCCGGTGTCTCGATGGGGCAGATGCGGCCGTAGTGCGTCGGATGCACGTCGCGCACTTCGAATCCGGCGCGCTCGCGCGACAGGCCGCCTGGCCCGAGCGCCGACAGACGCCGCTTGTGCGTAATCTCGGACAGCGGGTTGGTCTGATCCATGAACTGCGAGAGCTGGCTGGATCCGAAAAATTCGCGGATGGCGGCCATCACCGGCTTGGCGTTCACCAGGTCGTGCGGCATGGCCGTCGACATTTCCTGGTACACCGACATCTTTTCCTTGATGGCGCGCTCCATGCGCACCAGGCCGATACGGAACTGGTTCTCGAGCAGCTCGCCGACCGCGCGCACGCGCCGGTTGCCCAGGTGATCGATGTCGTCCACCGCGCCGATGCCGCGGCGGAGCTTCAGCAGGTACTTGATGGTATTGATGAAGTCCTTCTGGTCAAGCGTGCGCTTGTCGAGCGGAGACTCGTCGATCTTGTCGTACAGCTTGATATTGAACTTCATGCGGCCCACGCGCGAGAAGTCGTACTTGCGCGGGTCGAAGAACATGCCCTGGAAAAGGCCCGTGGCGGTGTCGAGCGTGGGCGGATCGCCGGGACGCAGCTTGCGGTAGATTTCGAGCAGCGCGTCGTTCTGGCTCTTGACCGGATCTTTCTTGAGGGTGACGGAGATGACGTTGCCGGCGTCGTCGCGATCGGGGAAGAACACCTCGAAGGAGGTGATGCCGTTCTCCATGAGCTTTTCGATGTTGACCAGCTCGTGGTTGGCTTCCACCAGGATTTCGCCGGTGGACATGTCGATCACGTCGGCGGCGATGTAGGCGCCTTGCAGATCGGTGCGGTCGATTTCCACCTGCTCGATCTTGGCCTTTTGAATCGCCTCGAACAGCGACTTGGTGATCTTGCGGCCCTGCGGCACGATGGTTTCGCTGCGAGTGCCGATGGCTTTGGAAAGCTTCAGCCCGATCATGCTTTCGGAAACCTTCCAGAACAGCTTCTTGTCCTTGATGACGACTTCGCTGACGTTGTAGAAGGCCTTCAGGATTTCCGCGTCGGTCTTCAGGCCCAGGGCGCGCAGGAACACGGTGCCGTAGAATTTCCGCTTGCGGTCGATGCGGACGTACAGCAGGTTCTTGTTGTCGTATTCGAACTCCACCCAACTGCCGCGATACGGGATGATCTTGCCGAGGAAGTAGCCTTGCGCCGGCACGCGCTCGAAGAACACGCCAGGCGAGCGGTGCAACTGCGACACGATGACGCGTTCGGTTCCGTTTATGATGAACGTGCCGTTGTCCGTCATGAGCGGGATTTCGCCGAAGAAGACCTCTTGTTCCTTGATGTCGCGGACGGTCTTGACGCCGGTCTCGGGATCCTTGTCGTAGACGGTGAGGCGGATGGTCACCTTGAGCGGGGCGGCGTAGGTCATGCCGCGCTCTTCGCACTCGGCGACGTCGTACTTCAACTGCAGGCCCACCGGGTCGCCGCAGCGGTTGCAGAAGGTGACGATGTTCTTGTTGAACGTTCCACAGCGGTGGCACAGCACGTCGCCGACATGGAACGGATCGGTGCGGATGGTGCCGCCGCAACTGGGATTGCGGCAAGTGGAGCGCAGGTGGTGCAGCCCTTTCAGGTTGCCGCACTTGCATTCCCAGTTGCCGATGGCATAATCGACGAATTCGAGCTGGCTCAATCCCCGGAAATCGGAGATGGGGAATACCGAATTGAACACGCTCTGCAGGCCGGTGTCTTCCCGCTCGCCGGGCAGCAGGTCCATTTGCAGGAACCGCTCATAGGATTTCTTCTGGACCTCGATCAGGTTGGGGATCGGGATGGAAGTCTTGATCCGCGAAAAATCCATTCGCTCGCGCGTTGCGCCTTTTGCCAGGTTTTCCATTTTCGCTCCTACGGCCGATGGGCTCGCAACTCAAATGAAGAATAAAACGCCGCTGCCGGCTCTCCGGGCCGCCTCATCCGAACGCGGCGCCAGGCGCGCTCTGAATGAGCCGGGAGAACCAAGGACAGCGGGAAAATTTCTGACCGCAAAAACCGGGAGATCGGCGCCATACACTTCGAGTGGGGAAAAAACGAGCATGGCAAGCCCCTGTGCCCGTTCCGAGGGACGGCACACCAATTGCGCAGGATGTTTGGTTCACAAGAACAAGAATCCGGGTCGGTCTCCGGCCAGTATCTATATCAATGTAGCAAACCGGGCGCGCTTCGTCAAATCCGGTCTGCGGGAGGGCAGCCAGCCCCGGGACGCGGATCCCAGGAGGGCGGCTCCTCCACCGTAAAGTAAACGAAAGACTGCTATTTACTTCACTTCCACGGTTGCGCCGGCATCCGTGAACTTTTTCTTGATGGCCTCGGCCTCTTCCTTGTTCACGCCCTCTTTGATCGGCTTGGGCGCTCCGTCCACCAGATCCTTGGCTTCCTTGAGGCCCAGGTTGGTGACTTCGCGAACCGCTTTGATGACGTTGATCTTGTTGGATCCCGCCGCGGTGAGGATCACGTTGAACTCGGTTTTCTCTTCGGCCGCCGGCGCTGCCGCTGCTCCACCGCCGCCCGCCGGAGCAACCGCGACCGCTGCCGCCGCCGCCGAGACTCCCAGTCTCTCCTCGAGCAACTTGACGAGCTGCGACGCTTCGAGCAACGTCAGCCCTTGAATCTGTTCCGCTATCGCGTTGATGTCCGCCATTGTCTTTTGTCTACCCCTTTATTGTGAGAACTTGTTTTCCTTCACGCCCTGATCAACCACTACCGCCAGATTGCGTCCCACGCCGCCGAGGGCAGTGACCAGGCGCTGCGCCGAGGCTTGAATCAGAAACAGAACTTTCGCCAGAATCTCTTCGCGCGAGGGCAGCGACGCCAGTTCCTGGATCGACTTGACCTCGATCGCGCGCCCTTCCACCATGCCGGCCTTGAAGGTGAAGGTCGGATTGGCCTTGGCATACGCGGTGAGCGCCTTGGCCAGCGCCACCGGATCCTTGCTGGTGTAAGCCAGCGACGTCATCCCGGCCAGATTGCTCAGGATCTTTTCGGCCGGCGTGCCCTGCGAGGCCTTTTCGGCCAGGTTGTTCTTGATGACGCGGTAATTTCCGCCGGCGCCCCGCACGGTCTTGCGCAGTTCGAAATCCTGTTGCACGGTGAGTTTTTCAAAGCCCGTGACGAACATGTTCTGCGCTTTCTCGAAGTCCTTCTTCAGGGCTTCGAGGTCTTTTTCTTTGTCGGATTTCTTCTTCATGTTGTCTCCGGCTCCTCTAGGCCTGTTTGGCGTTGAACGCGGTCACGTCCAGGTGAACGCCGGGGCCCATGGTGGAGCAGATGGTCACGCTCTTGACGTATTTGCCCTTGGCCGCGGCGGGTTTCGCCTTGATGACGGCCTGAATGAGGCTGGAGGCGTTCTCCAGCAGCTTGTCGGTTTCGAAACTCACCTTGCCCACCGGCACGTGAATCACGCCGGTCTTGTCGACGCGAAATTCCACCTTGCCGGCCTTTACTTCCTTGACCGCTTGCGCGACGTCCATGGTGACGGTGCCGGTCTTGGGGTTGGGCATCAGGCCGCGCGGGCCGAGCACCTTGCCGAGCTTACCCACCGAGCGCATCATGTCGGGAGTCGCAATCACGGCGTCAAAATCGGTCCAGTTTTCGCCCTGGATTTTGGCCACCATGTCTTCGCCGCCGACGTAATCGGCGCCGGCCTGCTGCGCCTCGCGCTGCTTGTCGCCGGATGCGATCACCAGGACCGTTTTCTTCTTGCCCAGACCGTTGGGCAGCACCACGGTGCCGCGCACCATCTGGTCGGCGTGCTTAGGATCCACGCCCAGCCGCAGATGCAGCTCGACGGTTTCGTCGAACTTGGCGAATTTGACCTTTTGAACCAGCGGGACAGCTTCGTTCAGGCTGTAGGGGCGGTGTTCGACTTGTTGGGACGCAGCTTGAAACTTCTTACCTTGCTTCGGCATGTCTCCTCATTGGTGCAGACGGCGGAGGCGCAAAAAGCGAGCGACCCCTGCCTCCCACTGAGTTTAAATCTGTAGCGTTGAGCGCTGTTATTAAGGTAGCAGACAGGATTGGGGCTTGTCCACAAGCCCGTCCCCCCCTACTTCAACGTGAAGCTGCCGGTGCCCGCACCGTAGCCGTAGCCTGCGCCGTCGTGCCTGGTTTCGAGCAGTCCCAGAGGAACTCCTGACGCCGTGAACGGAACTGCGGCCGGCGCCGGCTGCAACACGATGCCTCCGAAGTTGCCCACTGGGAGCGCTGTCATGATGTAAGGAGGAACAGCGAACGTTCCCGCTTTGGCCGGCGCTTTGCAAAATGCCTGGCGCCCTGCGGTGAATGAGTTGTCGAAGGCGCTGGACACCACGATCCGGACACTGCCGTTCGGCTCACCACCGTTCCAGGTAACCGTCATTCCGTTGGAGCGTGTGACCGACGCGTTATCCGTCGGGCTGGTCAGCTTGGGAACTTGCGGAAAGGTCGTGGTTGCAGTAAACGGACCAATGTCGGCGCCCCCGTTCCCTTTGATGGTGTAGGTTCCTGGAACCAGGAACGCACCGGTCGCGCTGATGGTCTCGCCGACGCCTCCAGCTTCTCCGCCGGTAACCTGCGTGCTTCCGTTCGGCCCGGTGATGGTAAAAGTTGTCCCGCCGTCGAGTCCAACAAGATCTGAATCTGAGAGGGGAGGCTCGATGTCAGTATTGAACGGAACGACATAGCATGTTCCATCCGGCTGGCTGTCGATCCAGGATACGAAGAAAGGCTGCGTTGCGGGCGGGAACCTGAGGATGGTGAAGAACTCGAAGTTGACGTGATCTCGAAAGACCGGAGGCGCTGCCGCGGTGAGCTCATGGCTGAGCGTGATGTCAGCGATGTTAATGGAGGTTCCGGACATGACCGCCTGCTCAACGGGCACCGATGCTAGCGCAGCATTGACTGGCGTGCAATCGCGGCTGCCCTTGGCCACCGGCATCCAGACCGAGTTGCTGATCCCTCCGCCCACCTGGACGATCAGGGGAACCGAGCAGCCGAGTGGGGCGTTGTCCGGCACCTTGAAGACAATCTGATCCTCGCCGATGCAGCAGCCAGACCGGCCCTGATAGCTGACCTCGGCTTTGACGCCGCCAACGAACAATGACAGGGAAATATTCGTCATATTCTGGCCCAGGCTGGAGGAATCGTCTTTGGGCACCGGCCCCAAACCCGTGGCCCACAGGATCAGTACATCACCGGGGTTCGCCGCACCGCAGGCCGTATTGGGACCTCCGCAAGGATTGGCTTTGGCGGCCGAGACCAGGCTGTAGTCAGGGAAAGTCACGATGCCCGGGCCGGTGCCGGTCGAGTCGATCGTAAAAATGCCCAGAGTGCTCACGCCGATGCCGTGGCCCCCGCTGCCAGACTGGCCGTTGTAGGTCACCTTGAACGTCCCGGAGCCGGTAGGAGTATTGGAGGGCAGCAGCGCGGCGACTTGCTGGTCGGAGGTGTAGTACATGAGCGCATCCACCGTGGTCGAACCGACGGTCACCTGCACGGACGTGCCACTCAAAGTGGTGTTCTGGAACGGCGAGGAAGCGATCGAAATGTCCGCCGGCCCGAGTCCGCTGCCTTTGATTACGAAAATGCCCCCAACCCCTATGGGCTGCCCAGTCGGAATGTTGCTGGCGGCGTTCTGAATGGCCTTGATGACCGGGGCGGCCTCAGCGGCGAGCGAGGCGCCCAGAAATAATAGAGCGGCTGAGCAGTGATGAATCGAAATGCGCATATAGCTTGAGACCTCTTTAGTTAGTAAACGGAAATCGTTGTCAAACGGGCTCATTGCGTAGCTACTGAAGGCTGAGTTACACTCTCAACTTGTTATGCCAGGATCCGGACCGGGAGAAATTACCACTCTACTGAACCGGCTACAGTCTGGCGACCCTCAGGCTTGGTCTGAGTTGGCGCCGCTAGTGGGGGCGGAGTTGCACCGGCTAGCGGCGGGCTATCTTCGTGACCAGCCCTCCGAACACACCTGGCAACCCACGGACTTGGTCAACGAGCTGTGGCTCCGGTTGCTCGGCCGCGGCGAGCTTCAGTTTCAGAACCGGGCCCATTTCCTGGGAGTCTCAGCGCACCTGATGCGCGTCATGGTGATCGATCACGCACGCGCGTGTCGCGCTGCGAAGCGCACTCCAGGCGCCGCGCCAGACAGCATGAGCGAACTTGCGGGATTGCTGGCCCTGACTGATAAGCGCGCCATAGAGTTGATCGCTTTGGATGATGCGCTGTCGGAGCTGGCGGTTCTGTGCCCGCGGCAAGCCGAAATCGTGGAGATGCGCTATTTCGCCGGACTCACGGTGGAAGAAACAGCGCAGGCGCTCGCAATTTCGCCGGCTACCGTGAAGCGCGAGTGGGAGAAGGCGCGCGCCTGGCTGCATGCACGCATGCGCGGAGTCGAGATATGACCCCTGCTGAGCGGAGCCAAGCCCAGTCCTTGTTCGGAGAGATTCTGGATCTCCCGCCGGACGAGCGCTCGCACTTTCTCGACCAGCACGGCGGCGCGGAACGCTCGGTTCGCGAAGCTGTGGACGAGTTACTGGCCGAACATGAGCGCCGGAGCGGCCTTCTCGACCTGCCACTGTTCTCTGCCTTGCCACAGACCCAGGACGACGTCTGGACCGGACGTCTCGTGAACTCGCGGTATCGCATCGAACGATTCGTCGCGCAGGGCGGCATGTCGACGGTGTACCTGGCGCGGGATGAGCAGCTCGCCGGACGGCACGTCATCGTCAAGTTCCTACCGGCCTGGGCGCCTCAGTACGCCTGGCTGAAAAGCAGATTCCGCCGGGAGATGGAGGCGCTGGCGCGGATCGATCATCACGCGGTGGTGGGCGTGCTGGATACGGGCGAGACCGGCGACGGCCTGCCGTTCCTGGTGATCGAATACATCCACGGCGTCACCCTGCGCTCGGAAATGGCGCGCGGGCCGATGCCGATCGAACGCGTTGCCCGGCTGATCCGCCAGATTGCGCGGGCCGTGGCCGCGGCGCATTCCAACGGTGTTCTGCATCGCGATCTTAAGCCTGAAAATGTGATGCTGGAGCTGCCGGGAACGCCCGACGAGCGCGTGCGCCTGATCGATTTCGGAATTGCGCGGCTCGAGGAAGCCGAGGGAGTAGTCTCTACCAGGACCACGCAGTTCGCGGGAACAACACCGTACATGGCGCCCGAGCAACTCCGGGGTAAGCCGTGCCCCGCGAGCGACACCTACGCGTTGGGCGTGATCGCCTATGAGATGCTGGCAGGCCAGCGCCCCTTCGCGGGCGCAGGTCCGATCGAAATTTACGAGCAGCAGCGCGCCGGGGCCGGCTTGAAACCGCTGCTCGCACGAGGCGTTCCGGAAACGGCGGCGCGCCTGATCGTCAAACAACTCTCCTTCCGCGTGGAAGACCGTAGCGCCGCGGCGCTGGAAGCCGGAGAAATCATTGCGGACGGCCTGCTTCATCCCGGCCGTCAGTTCTGGTCGCGGCGCCATACCATGGCCGCGATGACGGCTGGTGCGTTCGCCGCGGTCAGCGGCGGTGCCTGGTGGTGGTTGCACGATGAGCCGCTCGGCCATGCCGAACGCGTGATCGAGTTGCCGATCCCGTCCGAACCACTCGAGCAGGGATTCCAGGCCACCGGGGCCATAGAGAATCGCGTGGTTCATAGTCCTGACAGTACCAACTACGAAGCGTTGCGTATCATCACTACAGATCAGGGCGGATATTACCATCGCCTGAGCCGTGCGCAAGCCGCCGCCGCCAACCGGCTGGTCTGGAAATTCACATTCGAGGCCGCCGCGGAGGAAGGTGAGACTTACATCAACCTGCATGCCCAACACGCTCCGGTGCGGTACTCCCTCGACATCACACGCAGACCGGGTGGTCCGGACATCGCCAGATTGTGCACCCAAATCAATCCCGTGATCAAAGGGATTGAACTGCCACTCACTGGCTTGCCCGGAACCCGCCACAAGTATGTGTTCACGCTGCAACCGCCTTCGACCGGCGCGGAACTCTGGGTGGATGGCGTCAAGTTGTATTCCGGATATCAGGGCCTGACCCAATATCTCTATCACCGCGGCCCTGAGATCGGCGTGGCACGCTATCGCAGCGCGCGCGGAGTGGGCGTGTTCTGGAGCTTCCGCTTCGAGATCGGATAGCCGCCCCTCGGTCTGCGTGATATTCGCGGCGCTACTTGCGAGCCTTGGCCGAACCGAGCGGGCTTAGACTCGAGGCGAAGATATCGATCCACTCCCGCTGTTGCGGCGTCTCCGGAACTGGAGAATGGCGGGCTTCGCTCAACTTCCGGATCGCGTCCGGAGCAGACACTCCCTTAGCAATGAGTAGGGCCGCTGCGATCAGGGAGGATCGGCCGATGCCCTGCCGGCAATGAATATTGATGCTTTTTCCGCGCGCCAGATCTGCCTCGAGCCGCTCGATCAGCTGCAATGTGGCGGCGCGGGAGTCAGGCACGCTTCGATCAACGATAGGGAACGAGACAAGCTCCAGGTGATTCTGATGACAATACTGCGCTTCTTTCTGCAGATCCATCTCTTCCACTTCGTCGGGAGTCAGCAGGGAAACGATCGTGTCGAAGCCGGCGGCGCGCCAGTTTCTTACTTCGTCTTCCAGCCAGTCTCCGCCGCGAGGGCGGGCTGATATCGCCAACGTCCCCGGCCAAGGACCCTCCACGCGATAGGCTTCGGTAGACATTTACTTCCCGCCTTCCAGGTTACTCTTGCTGACGATCTCGCGGGGCAGAGCATTCACATCGACACCTCGGGACCGAAGCACGAAAACACGATGGTGACCATCCAGTAATGTTCCTTCTGGACGCGCCTTCAGGCTACCCGGTTGACCAGGCAATAGCGACTGTTGCAGGGCTTCCTTGGATAGACGCTCGAATTGGGCAAGCTTGAGGCTGTTGAGAGCTGCGTCCGAGTGGAGTACGGCCAAAGGCGGCGGAACGGCAGGTCCTCCAGCGGCTTTCAAGACAGCATCCTCCAGGCGATCCAGCCCGCCGGCGAAGAAATGGTCTGCCGCCTCCACCCAGATCAGTTGCTTGGGACCCGTGAGCGACGCGAAATAGGCCTCCATCGCCGGGACCGGGCCGAACTCGTCGTTGGTGCTCTGTATGAAGACGCGCGGGACGTCGCATTGGCCCAGGTTGGCGCTGTCTTCCAAGCTCGCCGGGAATCCGACCGCGACCAACCGCGCGGCACCTTCGATCTGGCAGCCCAGCCGGAGTATGACGCGCGATCCGAAGGAGAAGCCGGCGAGTGAAAACGGCAGCGCCGGGTAGCGCGACCGCAGATAGTCCAGAGCCGCCCGCGCGTCCTCGGTCTCGCCGATCCCGCCATCGTAGCGGCCCTGGCTCAGATTCACCCCGCGATAGTTGAAGCGCAGCACCACCGCTCCGGCCCGCCGCATCGCGCGCGCGATCCGGTGCACCACCTTGTTATGCATGGTGCCGCCGTACTGCGGATGCGGATGACACACCAGCACGGCCTCGCGCGGCGCATGATCGTCGGGTTCCTCGATCAGCGCCTCGAGTTTCCCTGCTGGACCTTGGACGAAAAGCGACTCGATGCGGCGCGCCATCAATTGGTGCGGTAGTTGGTGAACTGCATGTCGATGCCGAAGTCCTGCCCGCGCAGCAGCGCCATGACTTCCTGCAGCGTGTCGCGGTCGCGGCCCGAGACGCGCACCAGATCGCCCTGAATGGAAGCCTGCACTTTCTTCTTGCTGTCCTTGATGAGCTTCACGATGTCGCGCGCCTTCTCGATCGGAATACCCTGCTGCAGCGAAATCTCCTGCCGCACCGTGGAGCCGGCCGCGGGCGCCACCGCTCCAAACGTCAAGCCCTTGAGCGGCACTTTGCGCTTGATGAGCTTCTGCTCGAACACGTCGGCCACGGCTTTCAGCTTGAACTCATCCTGGCTTTCGAGCAGAATCTTGTGATCTTTCTCGTTGAGCTGGATATCGGACTTGGAGTTCTTGAGATCGTACCGCTGGACGATCTCCTTGAGAGCCTGCTGGATGGCGTTGTTCACTTCCGCCAGGTCGATCTTGGATACGATGTCGAAACTGTTATCGGGCATGTGTCAATGACCCAATGCTATCAAGACACGCTCGGTAATTTCCTGGATCATGGAGGGCAGGGCCGCATCCAGCGCCAGCGTGATGGCCGCGCGGACGCGCTCGGGATCGATCTCGGGAGCCTGCGGTGAAACCGCGCTCGCGGCGCCCGGGGAAGCCGGCGAGGCGGCCGCCGAGGCCAGCGCTTCGGCGAACAGGCCGCGCGCCAGTTGCGCCTCCTGGACCAGCGGCCGGATGGTCTCGATCAGTTGCGACGCCTCGAAGGGTTTCTTGAGGATCGCGTCGCAGCCGGCTCGCCGTGCCTCTTCTTCATCGAAGGGTTCGAGCAATCCGGCCGTGAGCACCACGCGCACGTGCCGCAGGCGCGCGTCGCTTTTGACATGCCGGCAAATCTCCATGCCGGAGGCGGCCGGCAGGAACACGTCGGCCAGGATCAGGTCGGGATCGACGTCCGAGAGGCGCTGCAGCGCGGCGTCGCCGCTAGTGAGGCTGACAACTTCGAAACCTTCTTCCCGCAGGATCCGCTCGCCCATGCGCTGCGCGTGTGGGCTATCGTCGGCCAGCAGGATGCGGCTCATCAGGGCTGGCCGGAGCCGGCGGGCTGATTGGCGGCAGGCTGGCTCGAGGCAGGCTGCTTGGGTTTCTTTTCCTTTTTCTTTTTCTTGCCCTTGTTCTGATCGTTCGCCGTGGTCTGCGCCGGCTGCGTGCCCGATGCGTCGGCCTTGGCTTCTTCAGGCGGGTTGGCGCGCGCGTCCGGCTTGGTATCCAGCGCCGAAGGACCGCTCACCGTGGTGGCCGTCACGTCGCCGCTGAAGCCGGTGCCCGTTCCGCCAGGCTGTGGAACGCTGGGCGGTACCGACGGCCGCATGTTCGTCATGGCAGGATCGCCGGATCGCGCCGCGCTGGTCACGTCCGGCCCGCGCCGCAGGAAACCGGTGCCGCGCGAGATCATGCCGGGCTTCTGGCGATTCTCCTGCTCCCACTTCATCCGCGCCAGCGCCGCTGTATCGGCCTCCGGGATGGGCAATTCCATTTCCTTCAGTTTCTTCTTGGCGTCGTCGGCATAATCGCTCAGCGGATAATCCTTGACGATGCGCGCGTAGGCGTCGCCTTCCTGTTTGCGGAAGCGGGGACCCAGCTTGGAATATCCTTGGCCCATCTCCCACAGCGCTTCATCGGCCTTGCTGTAGAGAGGATACTGCTCCACCACATGGCTCAAGCGATTCACCGCCGCCGGATTGTCGCCGCGCTTGAAATAGAAATAGCCGACCTTGTACTCACCGTCGGCCAGCGCTTCCTGAATGTTCCGCAGGAGCTGCTGCGTTTCGGGGACGAACTGGCTGTTCGGGAACTGCACGACCAACTGCCGGCACTCGTCTTCGGCCCGGATCGCCTGGCTGGAGTCGCGATCGGATTTCTCCATCTGGCGGTAATGAATCATGCAGATTTTCTGCTGGGATTCGGCTGCTTCCTCCATGGTCGGGTAGAACAGGATAAAGTCCTTGTACTCGGCTTCGGCCTGCGCCAGACCGGCCGCCCCTCCCTCGCGGTACCAGCTATCGGCGACAGCCAGCTTGGCTTTGGCCAGGAACTCGCTCTGATCGTAAGTATTGATCAGCGTGTTCAGAGTGATGCGGGCCACTTCAAAGCGGCTGTGTTCGATGTCACCGATGGCCCGGTCGTACAGCACTTTGTCGGGCTGCTTGGTGTCCTTGGTGATCGGGTTGTCGTACTTGTGGCGCTTAAAGCCACAGGACGTAACCAGCCCAGCCATCAACGTCACGATCAAAATGTATCGAGCCATAGTCAACCTTACAAGCTTAAACTAAACCCTGACCAGCGTGGCTTCCCGGGCCGCGCGCTGCAACTCCGAAAAAGCCCGGCCGGGATCCGGGGTGTGAAAAATCGAAGACCCTGCCACCAGCCAGTCACACCCGGCGCGAACGATCGCAGGGGCATTGTCCAGCCCCACGCCACCATCGATTTCGATGGCGAATTGCAGGCCTAACTCCTTGCGCCGGCATGACAAAGCCTCGACCTTGCGCAGGGCGTTCGGAATGAAGGCCTGGCCTCCAAACCCCGGGTTCACGCTCATGATCAGCACGTGATCCACCAAATCCAGCACCTCGTTCAGGGTCGCGATGGGGGTAGCCGGATTCAGCACCACGCCGGCCAGCGCGCCATGCTCCCGAATCAGGCGCAGCGTGCGGTCCAGGTGCGGGCAGGCCTCCTGATGGACCAGCACCTGGTCGGCTCCGGCGCGGATGAACTCGGGCGCGTAGGTATCGGGATCCGAAATCATCAGGTGAACGTCCAGCTTGGATCGGGTGATCTTACGGATTGATTCAACAACCGGGATTCCGATGCTGATGTTGGGGACGAAATGGCCGTCCATCACATCCACATGCAGCATGGACGCGCCGGCCCGTTCGACCTTGGCGATCTCCTCGCCCAAACGGGCAAAGTTAGCCGCCAGGATGGATGGAAGGATTTCTACCATTGGCGAACTAGTTCCGATGTTAGCACAGCGATAAAGAAGCCATCGCCTTGCTCGCGCCCGGGCAGCCGCTCGGTGATTTGCCAGGCGCCGGGAAATGCCTCGACCACGCGCCGATTTTCTTCCTCTTCCAGCGAGCAGGTGGAGTAGACCAGCCGGCCACCCGGCCGCAAGCGCGCCAGAGCATTGCCGAGCAGGGCCACCTGCTTGGCGTGCAGCTCGATCAGGTCCGAGGGCTTGAGACGCCATTTGATCTCCGGGTTTCTACCCAGCGTCCCGGTGCCCGAGCAGGGGGCGTCCACCAGAATCCGGTCGAACTCGGAGCGGAAGGGCAGCGCCACGGTCCCGTCCAATACCACCCGGCGGCAGGGCAGCCCGGCGAGCTGCTTCAGGCGATGCCAGTGGATGTCGCAGGCGATGGTTTCGGCCCCGGCGGCCAGGGCCTGAGCGGTCTTGTTGCCGGGCGCCGCGCACAGATCCAGAAACGTAAGCCCGGGATGCAGGTCCAGTTGAGGCACCACCGACTGCGCGCCCACATCTTGAATCCGGCCAGTGCTCGCAACGAAGGTCTCGGCAGGTTGCAGGAATTGAGTGGCGATCGACTCCGCCGTCTCGGGGCCGAACTGGCGGTCCCATTTTTCGAGCAGCCAGGCGGGCATGGAGAGCTCGGTGGCGCGGTCCGGCCAGGCCACCGGCTGGCGGTCGATTTTTCGCAGGACGGCGTTCACCAGTCCGGCGGCGCTGCGCTTGCGGGCCCGCTTCACCAGCTCGACGCTCTCGCCGATGGCCGCGTGCGCGGGAATCCGATCCAGGTAGCGCAGTTGGTAGACGCCCATGCGCAGCGCGATTCGCACTTCGGGATCCAGTCGGCCGGGAGCGAGCCTGCCAATCAGGTGATCGAGCTGGGCCTGGTAGCGGAGGCATCCGAACACGATCTGGGAGGACAGGCCGGCGTCCCTGGAATCGAGGCCGGCCGAGCGATCGACCAGCAGGTCGGCCGCATAGCCGCCTTGCTCGACTTTGCGAAGCACATCGAAGGCGGTCTGGCGCGCGGGGGAGATCAAGCTCCATTTTAGTGGCAAGGGCCGAGCGGTTCACCGGGCGGCGCGGCGCTCAAAACAGCAGCCGCTTGGCCGATGAGAGCAGTATGAGTACTCGACTGCTCACCACGATCGGATTTCTTATAGCCGGCCTGGCACAAGCTCAACGCGTCGGTGCTCCTACTGATGATCTGGCCAACACCAGCGTGGACGATCTGTTCCGCCTGGAAGTGACTTCGGTCGGCCGCAAAGCGCAGCAACTGTCTAAGGCGCCGGCGGCGGTCTACGTGCTGACGGCCGACGACATCCGCAGAACTGGAGCCACCTCGATTCCGGAGGCGCTGGAATGGGTACCGGGCTTGACGGTGCTGCGCGTCGACGGCCGCAGCTGGGCCATCTCAGCCCGGGGATCGGCGCGCGTTTATTCCGACAAGATGCTGGTGATGATCGACGGCCGTTCATTGTATACGCCGCTTTTCTCCGGCGTCCTCTGGGATCTGATCGATGTTCCGCTCGAGAACATAGAACGGATCGAAATCGTGCGCGGTCCGGGGGCCGTAATGTGGGGACCGAACGCGGTGAATGGCGTGATCAACATCATCACCAAGAAAGCCGCCGCCACCAAAGGAGGCGAGCTGAGCGCCGCCGCCGGAAATGAGTTGCGCGGATCCGTTTTCGGGCGCTGGAGCAGCGCGCTCGGCGACAAGTTCGCCTACCAGGTTTGGACCAAGCTGGAAGACCGACAGCCGGCCTTCTCATCACCCGGCTACCATCGCTCCAGTGACGGATTTGTCAACCAGGAAGCCCAGCCGGTCGACGACCTGAACAGCCAATCGGCCCGCGTGGGTTTCCGGCTGGATGGACAGCTCTCCGCGAAGGATCAGTTGATGGTGGCGGGCGATGCCTATACTCTGGGACGCCACGACGCCCTGAGCTATCCCGTCCTGCTGCCGCTCGTCACCGACTTTGTTCCCGGCCACACCGGCGATACGGGCGGGTTCCTGCAGGCCCTCTGGACGCGAACCAGTTCGGTTGGCAATGAATCCAGCCTGCAGTTCACTTACGACAAGAACCGGCTGAGCTATCCGTTCATTGATGGTGACTTGAACAATCTCACGATCGACTATCAAAAACGGGTGCAGACTGGCGATCGGAACGAAGTCTACTGGGGCGCTGGGTACCAGCAATATTGGGACTACACGGGCCTGCGGCGATTCGTCACGCTGAACCCTCGGGATTCGATTTATCGGGTGGGGGATGTGGTGATCCGTGACGAGTTCCAACTGGTTCCGAACCGGCTGCTGGCCTCCGCTGGAGTGCGGTTGGACTACAACTCTTACACCCATTTCGAATTCCAGCCCAGTTTGCGGCTGCTATACACACCCAACGCCAGACAATCGTTTTGGATGGCTCTCTCCCGCGCAGTGCGGGTCCCGAGCCGCATCGACCGCGACATGCAAACCGACGACGGCGCGCGGATGGTATCGGGTGTTCCGGTGCATCTGGAAACGTTCGGGTCGCGGGCTTTGCGTTCGGAGATCGAGCGCAGCGTCGAAGCCGGCTACCGGGTGCAATCGGGTCAACGCTGGTCCGCGGATGTCTCGGTATTCTGGAGCCGTTACGAGGGGCTGGCGGCGGTCTCCATCCCGGACCACCCCCAAATCCAGTGGGCTGGTCCGGTGCCAACCCTCTCCATGAATCTCACCGAGCGGAACGGCGGAACCGGCCGTTCCTACGGCGGCGAGACTTCAGCCACCTGGCAGGTGACACCGTCGTGGCGGCTGATCCCGTCGTATTCCTATCTGAACGAGACCAAGTGGCTGCCACCCGCCTATAGCTGGCTGTTGAACACCTCTAGTCCGCGTCATCAGGGGTTCATTCGATCCCAGCACGATCTGTCCAGGACCTTGCAGTTCGACTTGATGGCGCGCGCCCGGTCCCGAAATCCGACCTTCGACTTGCCCGGCGTCGTGCTGGTGGACGCGCGTCTCGGGTGGCGGCCGTATCGCGATGGCGAGTTCAGCATCTCGGTTCAAAACCTGACCGGGCGCACGGTGCTGGAGACCTATTCCGAGAGCCCGTTTGTCGCGATCCCGTTGCAACGAACTTTCGTTTTCAAGTGGACGCAGAAGCTCTAGCGCGGTGAAGATGCCGTCGATTCTCTCAAAACGGCTCATCGCCAGCCTGGCTTGGTTGGCTCTGCTGCCGGCGTTGTATCCGGCTGCGGGAGAGCCCGAGGACGAATTGAAGGCGGCGGTGGTGCTGAGCTTCCTGCGCTATGCCGAGTGGCCTCAACCGTTCGCGAGCAACGCTCCTATCCGGGTCGGGGTTCTGGGCCCGACCTCCTTCACGGAGGTTTTGCGAGGCGCGTTGGAAGGCAAATCGGTCAACGAGCACGCGCTCCGGGTGGCTGAATTGAAGTCGGTCGGCGAAGCCGCCGGCTGCCAGGTCGTGTACTTCGCCACCGACAAGGCCGAGGAGATCAAGATGGTGCTGCAGGCTGCCAGCGCGGCGCACGTTCTGTCCATCGGCGAAGACAAAGACTTCCTGCGCCGGGGCGGAGCCGTCAACCTCCTGGTGGTGGACGGGCAGATGAGTTTCGAGGTCGACCTGGAGGCTTTGGAGCGCAGCGGAGTCAACATCAGCTCCCGCTTGCTGCGTTTCGGACAAGTGCGGAACCGGAAGAAGGGAGACCGCTCGTGACGCAGTCTACCTCGCTGCGGCGAAAACTGATCAGCATCATGTCCGCCGGAAGCGTGCTGACGGCTCTAATCGCGGCGGCTGCGTTCACCTGGTGGGATCTCAACCGCTTTTGGGAGTGGACCGCCAGCGAGCTTACCGCGATGGCCAGCGTGGTGGGCGATCAAGTGGGGCCGGCCGTGGTGCTGAAGGACCCCAAGGCGGCGGCCGAGATCCTCGCCTCGCTCCGCAGCGACAGCCGTATCCGGGAAGCGGTCCTGTACGATGCGCGGGGAGCCTGCTTCGCGGCGTTTCAGCGCGAACCCGGCGGCCGGTGCCCGGTGCGCACGGTGGATGGAATCCGGCGGGAGGCCAACGCCATCGTCATCGCGCGGGCCATCAGCAGCGGCGGCGAGCGCGTGGGCACGGTGCTGCTGGCTGCCAACCTGCCCTCGATTCCGGCCATTCTCAAACAGTATCTGCGGGGCGCCGCGCTGATCGTCATACTGAAACTGCTGATGGCGGCCATCCTGGTGGCCATTCTGCAATCGCGGGTAGCGGGTCCCATCCTGGCGATCGCGAAGGTGGCGCGCCGGATGGCGGAAACCCGCGGTCTCGGGGAGCGAGCCCGCGTCCAAACGGCCGACGAAGTGGGAGTCCTGGCGAGTTCCTTCAATACCATGCTCGATAGAATACAGCGGCGCGACGCGGAACTGGCGCGGCACCGCGAAAGATTGGAGCAGGAGGTGGCCGAACGCAGCCGCGTGAACGCCGCGCTGCTGCAGGCCAAGGAAAAGGCCGAGGAGGCGGCGCGGCTCAAGAGCGAATTCCTGGCCAACATGAGTCACGAGATCCGAACGCCGCTCAACGGCGTGACCGGCATGATCAGCCTGGTTCTGGACAAGTGCGCGGATCCGGAGGAGCGCGAGCAGCTCCAGGTGGCCCAGAGCGCCGCCCTGTCGCTCACCTCGATTCTCAACGACATCCTGGATCTTTCCAAGATCGAAGCCGGCAAGATGGCGATCGAATCCGTGGCCTTCGATCTCCAAAGTATCCTGCGCGAGTGCCTGCGCATCTTTGAGGTGGCGGTCCGCGAAAAGGGTCTCCGCCTGGGCCTGAAGATCGCGCCGGACTGCCCGGCCTGGGTGTGGGGAGATCCCGTCCGCCTGCGGCAAGTGCTCATCAACCTGATCGGAAATGCCGTGAAGTTCACACTCCAGGGAGAGGTGCAGCTGAGCGTGAGCGCGCCGGCGGCGGGAAGCATACGGTTTGAGGTACGCGATACCGGCATCGGTGTTCCCAGAGAGAAGCTGGACGCTATTTTCGAAGCCTTCACGCAGGCCGACGGTTCGCACACGCGCAGATTCGGCGGCAGCGGCCTGGGGCTCACCATCACGCGGCGGCTGGTCAGCCTGATGGGGGGCCAGCTTTCGGCTCGAAGCGAACCCGGCCGCGGCAGCGTCTTCTCAGTGGAGTTGCCGCTCACGGCCGCGCCGCCCGCCGAACCGGATTCAGGAGCAGTGCTGGCCACTCTGCCCATCGGCCTGCCCAAGCTTCGCGTGCTGGTGGCCGAAGACAACCTGGTGAACCAGAAAGTAACGTCCGGCATACTGCGGCGGCAGGGATGGACCGTCACCGTGGCCGCCAACGGCGAACAAGCCTACCGGGCTTTCCTCGAAGAACGCTATGACTTGATCCTCATGGACGTGCAGATGCCGGAGGTGGACGGCCTGGAGGCAGCCACCGTGATCCGGAACGAAGAGCGGCGGCGCTCGCTCGCCCGGACGCCCATCCTGGCCGTGACGGCGCATGCCTCCCAGGCGCAGCATGAACAATGCCTGGCCCACGGCATGGACGCAGTCGTAACCAAGCCGCTTGACCTGGCCACGCTGCTGTTAGCCATCCGCTCGGTTCTCACTCCGGTCCTGGCCGGCCGTTGAGACCGCGATAGCGCGAGGCGCCGCGCTCCGCCTAGAATGGAATGAAATGATCGAAAACGTCCGGCCGGGCGTCTCGGCCCGAAACGCCCGCGTGGTGCTCTTTGACTTCGACGGGACTCTCTCCCTGATCCGGTCCGGTTGGATGGACGTCATGGTTCCGCTCATGGTGGAGATTCTCGCGGAGCTGAAGACCGGAGAGACCGAAGAGCAACTCGCTGCCGTGGTCGAGGATTTCGTGTGGCGCCTGACCGGCAAGGAGACCATCTATCAGATGATGGCGCTGGCCGACGCAGTCCGGGCGCGCGGCGGCCAGCCACTGGAACCCCTGGTCTACAAGAAGATGTATCTGGACCGGCTGTGGGAAAAAATCGAAAGCCGGATCGACGCGCTCAAGAAAGGTCACGCCTCGCCGCAGGACTACCTGGTGCCTGGATCGCGCGAGTTGCTCGAGTATTTGCGGGACCGCGGGCTGAAGATGTACCTGGCCAGCGGCACCGACGAGGTGTACATGAAGGAAGAAGCTCGCTTGCTGGGCGTGACGCAATACTTCGAAGGCGGCGTGTACGGCGCGCAGGACGATTACCGCAGCTTCTCGAAAGCCATCCTGATCCAGCGCATTCTGTCGTCGGCGGATTTTCAAGGGCACCAGTTCCTGGGTTTCGGCGACGGCTATGTGGAGATTGAAGAAGTGAAGAACGTGGGCGGGGTCGCGGTGGGCGTGGCGAGCGAGGAACCGGGCTGCACCCGCGTCGACGAATGGAAGCGCGAAAGGCTGATCGGAGTGGGAGCCGATTACATCGTGCCCAATTATCTGTGCCGCGAAGAACTGATCGCTTCGCTCTTTCAGGCCTCATGAGAGTTTCCCCGCCAGCCCCCCGGATGCTATGACAACCGCGCAGATTCTGGAAGGCTTTCCCCAACGCTCGGCGCTCATCGTGGGCGACATCTGCCTGGACCGCTGGTGTACTTACGACCCCGGCACCGCGGAGCCGTCGCGCGAGACCGGCATTCCAAGGATCGGAGTGGTTTCGACCGAGGTCGCCCCGGGAGCGGGTGCCACGGTGGCCAATAACCTGGCGGCGCTGGGAATCGGGCGCGCCGCCGTTCTGGGCGTGCTGGGCCACGACGGCTTTGCCAGCGAGCTCACGCAGGCGCTGAACACGCGCGGCATTTCGACCGACTTGCTGGTTCGCGCCAATGAACTCTCCACCTTCACTTACACCAAGCTAATCAACGTGCGCACCGGCATCGAGGATCTGGCGCGCGTGGATTCCATCAACACCCAGCCGCTGCCCGAGGCCACCGAACGCGAGGTGCTCGGCCATTTGCGAGACTTCGCTTCCAGCTTCGACGTCCTGTTCGTGTCCGATCAGGCCGACACCCGGCGAGGCGGCGTGGTCACTCCGCCGGTGCGAGCGCTGCTCGAAGAGATCGCCGAGGCCAATTCCGAGAAGATCATTTGGGTGGACTCCCGCGTGCGCCTGGAACGCTTCCGCAAGATGATCCTGAAACCCAACGAGCAGGAAGCCAACGCGGCTTCGATCGGGTTGTTCGGCAGCGTGGACTATCAACGCCTCCGGTCTCACACGCAATCCAGGTTGATGTTTGTTACCAAGGGACCGCAGGGTGCGTTGATTGTCGAAGACAGCCGGGAGACGCTGGTGCCCACGCAAGCCATCGAACGACCGGACGAGCTAGGTGGCGTCGGCGACAGCTTTTCGGCCGGTGCGGCTCTGGCGTTGGCCATCACCGGGTCCGCGATGGAGGCCGCGCGCTTCGGAAACCTGCTGGCCTCCATCGCCATCCGGAAGCGTGGTACCGGAGCCGCCACTCCCGCCGAGGTGCTGGCCGCGGATCGATGACCACGCTGGCCATCGACATCGGAGGCACGAAGTTCGCCGTGGCGCTGTTTGAAGATGAGCGCATGGTAAAGCACCAGCGCCAGGCCACGGATCGCGCGGCGGGACGCGACTGGATGCTCGACCGCATCGGCTCCATCACCAGAGACTGGAGGGCGAGCCATCGCATCGATCGCTGCGGCATCGGCTTCGGCGGCCCGGTGGATTTCGAGAAACAACGGGTCGTGTTTTCGACTCATGTACGCGGGTGGGACGGCTGCGATCTGCCGGGCTTTGTGCAGGAACAGATCGGCGTGCGGCCGATCATGGACAACGACGCCAACACGGGCGCTTTGGGAGAAGCTTTGTATGGAGCCGGACGCGGTTGCCGGCCGCTGTTCTACTTGACGCTTTCCACCGGCATCGGCGGCGGCATCGTGACCGGCGGCGCAACGCTCTACCGCGGCGCGGATTCCTATGCCGGCGAGATCGGGCATCTCACCATTCGACCAGACGGTCCCGAATGTCTGTGCGGATCGCGCGGCTGCCTGGAGCGCATGTGCTGCGGCTTATGGCTGGAGCGCGACTACGGCCGTCCGGCTCAGGAATTATTCCAGGACGCGGCGTTCGCCGAGCGTTACGTGGTGGATCTCGCGCTCGGGTTGAAGGCCGCGATCATGCTGCTCAATCCGGCGCGCATCGTCATCGGCGGAGGAATCAGCAAGGCAGGCGATGCGCTGTTCGGGCCGCTGCGGGCCGAGCTCCGGCGGCAGATTACGGCCTGGTCGCGGGCGCGCATCGACGTGGTTCCAGCGGCCTTGGGCGACGATAGCGTTCTGTATGGCGCACTGGCGCTGGCTTCGCGCACATGAAGCTGCCCGTCTTTTATCCGGTGCTCGACACGGGCTTGCTTGCCAGCCGCGGACTGAGCGTCAGCGTGGCGGCGGAAGCGATCCTCGAAGCGGGCGCGCGCATCCTGCAATTTCGCCACAAGGAGTTTTTCTCGCGAGCGGTGTATGAAGAAGCCGAGCGCGTCGCCGGTTTATGCCGCGCCGCTGGGGCTTTGTTCGTCATGAACGACCGCGCGGACTTCGCCATGCTGCTGGGCGCGGCGCTGCATCTCGGCCAGGATGACCTGACGCCAGCCGACGCAAGAAGGATCCTGCCGGCCGGCAGCATCATCGGCTTCTCCACGCACAACCAGAAGCAACTGCGCGAGGGCGATTCGCAGCCGGTGGATTATCTCGCGATCGGCCCGATCTTCGCGACCGGCTCGAAACAGAATCCCGATCCCATAGTAGGCGTCGACGAGCTCCGCGCCCTTAGAGCGCTCACCCGGAAGCCGCTGGTGGCCATCGGAGGCATCACTCGCCTCGCCGCGCGCCCGGTGCTTGAAGCAGGCGCCGACTCGCTGGCCGTGATCGGCGATCTGTATCCGGAGCCGCTGACCAGGCTTGAACTGCGCAAGCGCGCCGAAGAGTGGCTGGCTATTTGTTCGTCGCGTAGCTGACGCTGACCGTGGTTTCGCCGCCATCCTGGCCGACGATCACCGTGATGGTGTGCTTGTTGGCCGCGTCTTCCGCCGCCAACACTCCGGCCGACGATTCGCCATTCTGGCTGGTGATGTTGCTGGTCACCTTCAGGCCGCCGGACTGGAACTGATCCTGGTAATACTTGACGACCTTGCCGGATGCGTCTTTCGTCTTGAACGCAAAGCTGCCGCCCTCGCCATCCTGGCCGCGCGCCGCGAAGGCGCCCTGGGGTTCGGAGCCGGGATAGTCCGGCACCCAGGCGGGAGCCTTGGCGCTGCCTCCGATCCGCACCGAGCCGTCCGCCGATTTCATTTCCAGCGCGCCCCCGGATCCGCTGGAAGTAATCGTGAGCGCCTCCTTGCCGTTCTCCTTGAACACGAACTTGCCCTGCTTGGCATCTTCGAAGCTCATGGTCATCAGCTTGCCGGTGTCCTTGTCGCGGATGGTGATCTCCTGGCGGCCCTCATTGGCCGAGACGATCTCGACCTTGGGATTCGCCGCCACCGCCAGTTTGGCCGCGGCCAGCGCGGGATTTCTCTTGATCAGGTCAGGGTCGAGTCCGGCCTGCTTGGCCTTGTTCACCACGAACACGCCGAGCGCGAGGATGGAAAGAATGCAGATCAGAAAGAAGCCGCCGACCCCGATCAGGATCCACTTCAAGGCGCTGCTTTTTCGCGCGGGTGCAAGGGAACCGGAGGCGTCCGGCGGAGGCGGTACAGGAGGGTTGGCAGCCATGTTGCTCCTTTCCTCAAAGCATACCGGACCGGGGAGCATCTGGGAAGGGCCAAAAGCAAAAAGCTGGAAAGGGCACAACTAGCCCCTTCCAGCTTTCGATTCTCGATGACTGGTGCTTGAGACTAAGTCGACTTCTTGGCGGTGACGGTACGCGGTTCGCCGCGCGGTCCCGCGATGGTCAGCTCGATGGACTCGCCGGCTACTTTCCCGGTGTACTTGGTGGTAAACGAGTTGCCATTGAATTCGCGCGTGACCTCGAACGAGATGTTGTCGCCGTCCACTTTTCCATTGGAGATTTCCACCGGGCCGCCACGGCCGCCATCCAGGGTTCCGCTCAGGGCGCTGCCGGATGCCTTGAGGGTCATTGTGTTGGTTACTGCGCCATTGCGACCCTGGGTCTCGAAAGTCCACTTGCCGGTAGCGTCGGCGGCCAATGCAACCACCGCCAGCGCACAGGCCAGCAAAACTAAATAAATCTTCATGTCCTCTCCTCTTTTTGGGATTCCAATCCCAGTGTTAATGATGGCAGACCGAAGACGGATGTTACACGTGGGGAACGTAAAGAAGCGTAAGAACAGGCGACTCAGGAATGCGGTTCGTGCTCATGCTCGTGGGTAGCGACCAGGATGGTGCAGGGCGCTTCGGAGAGGGCGCACTTGGTGTGCTCAAACTGGACGGTGGTGTGGTGGATGTGAAACGTACACAGTAACTCGTTGATCCGTTGGAGGATAGAATTGCTCTCCGAGGGCGGCATGTCCTCGATCAACACGTGACAGCTCAAGGCGTGCGCGCTCGATCCCAGGCTCCAGATGTGCAGATCGTGGACATCGATCACCCCCTCGACCTTCCGCATGGCTTCCATCACGCGGTTCAATTCCATGCCGCGCGGGAGGCCTTCGAGCAGCACGTTCAGCGATTCCTGGATGATGTCCCAGGCGGTCCAGATGATGAGCGCGCCGATCAGGACGGACAGCAGCGGGTCGATGACGTTCAGCCCGGTGAAATGAATCAGCACCGCGGCGGCGACAATGGCCAGCGAGCTGATGGCGTCGCCCATCATGTGCAGGAAGGCGGCCCGGATATTCAGGTCGTGGTCTTTGTCGCGATGCAGTCCCCACATGACTGCGCTGTTGAGCGCCAGCGCCGCCAGCGCGACCCAGAACATGGTCCATTCCGCGACGTGACGCGGATGCAGGAAGCGCTGCCAGGCCTCGTAGAAGATAAAGACGGCGACGCCCATCAGCGTGAGTGCGTTGACAAACGCCGTCAGGACCCCGGCGCGGTGGTAGCCGTATGTCTTGACGCTGTCGGCGGGCCTGGATTCCAGGTACAGGCCGATGGAGGCCAACACCAGCGACAATGCGTCGGTGAAGTTGTGGCCCGAATCGGATATGAGCGCCAGGCTGCCGGCGCGGATCCCGGCGATCAGTTCGATGAGAACGAACAGGACCGTGGCCAGGAACGACCACTTCAGGATCTGTCCGGTTTCATGCTTATGCCGGTGCACGAGGTCTCCGCTAGTTTTATCTTAACAATCGCCGGCTGAAGGCCGGCTGCAGCCAGGATTGGCTGCCCCACGCGCTCAGAACCGCGTAACTTCGGTGAAATGGAAATCCCGCACTTTCATCGCGGGGACAACCATGTCGAAAGTCTCCTCGCCTGAAGCGCGGCGCGAGGGCGACAGCGCATCCACGTTGTTAAGCAGCTCGATGATGCTCTGGTTGAAGCGGAAATTCCGCAGGCCGGCCACCACCCGGCCGCTCTCAATCAGGAACGTGCCGTCGCGAGTCATTCCGGTCATGATCTTCTCGTAGGGATCCACTTCGCGGATGTACCAAAGGCGCGTCACCAGAATGCCGCGATCGATGGACGCGATCATCTGCTCGACCGAAGTGTCGCCGCCCGCGATCACGATGTTCAACGGAGCTTCGCCGATCTCGTTCGGCAGCGGAAAACCGTGGCCGGTGGGCTGGACGCCGGCACGTTGCGCGCTGGCCCGCGCGTAGGCCACTTCGCGAGGCACGCCGGCTTCCACCAGCGTCAGCTTGCGCCGGCGCACGCCCTCGCCGTCGAACGGGACTCCGGCCTGCAGCGGATGCGCGACGTCGTCGGAAATGTGAATATTCTCGCCGAACAGTTTGGCGCCCAGGCGATCCGTCAGGAAGCTGCGCTTGTCGTTGAGCGCGGTGGCGCTGAAATCGCCGAACATCTGGCCCACCAGGTCGAGCACGGCCGCCGGTTCCAGCACCACCGTGTAGCGGCCCGGCGGAACCTCCCGCGGACTGCGCGACAACCGGGCCTTTTCCGAAGCGCTGCGCGCCAGGGCAACCGGATCGAAATCCTGGCGAGCCACCGCCGATGCCTTGGCCCATCCCGAGCTGTCGTCCGCCATGGAGGTGATCGAAAACTGCGCCAGCGTTTCCTGATGCCAGGCGGCCACGCCTCGAGAATTCAGGATGGCTTCCATGGTCTGGCCGGTGGAATAGATGCCAGCCGCGGTCTGGCCGGCGCCCTCCACCAGCCGGATCGCCTCGGTCACCGCTCGCGCGCGATCGCCCGGCGTGGCCTCGGCCGTAGCCTGGTTGAAGCGCTCCAGCCGAGGGATCGCGGAGGGCTCTGTCAAGGGCAGGACATCCGAATCGGGCGCCACCGACTTGGCTAGCGCGATGGCCTGTTCCACGGCGTTGCGGATGGAGCCGGCATCGAATCGATTGGTGGTGGCGCGCGCCGTCCGGTGATCCAGCAGCACGCGGATGGAGAGCCACTGCGCCTGCTCGGCCACGTTCTGATGGATGGTGTTGTTGGCAAATCGCGTGAGCGCGTCGCGGTGCGCGGCCACCAGCGCCTCGACGTCGGACACTCCGAATGACTGGGCGGCTTGCTGGGCGATCCCGAAAAGTTCGCGGCACCGCTCGAGCGAAAGCATCGGCGCCGCGCTGGATTCATCCGCCATACGCGGCTCCGATCGCAATATCGTGAAAGCGCGCGGGGCTGGCGCCGTGGCCGGTTCCGATCACCTGCTCGGGCTGGCCCTTGCCGCAGTTCGGCACGCCCCACAGAACCCAGTGGTCGCGATTGGCGACCGCCGAACAGGCGTTCCAGAATTCCGTGGTGATGCCGCTGTAAGTCGGATTCTTGAGCATGCGCACGCGTTGGCCGTCGCGGATCTCCCAGGCGATCTCGCAGCCGAACTGGAAATTGTAGCGCTTGTCGTCGATGGACCAGCTCCGGTTGGTCTCCATGTAGATGGCTTTGCTCACACCGCCGAAAACTTCCTCAATGGTCTGCTCGCCGGGAAGCAGGCTGACGTTGGTCATGCGGATGAGCGGCAGGCGCGCCCAGCCTGTCGCGCGCATGGTTCCGTTCGAGCGCGTCTGGCCGATCGCGGCAGCGGTCTCGCGCGAGGTCATGTAGCCCACGAACTGGCCGGCTCGTATGATGTCGGCCCGCTGCGCCGACACGCCTTCGTCGTCGAAAGCGAACGTCCCCAGACCCGGGCCGTGCTCCAGCCGCGCATCGCACACCGCGTTCACCAGCTCAGATCCGTAGCGCAGCGTGTTCAACTTGTCGAGAGTGAGAAAGCTCATGCCGGCGTAGTTGGCCTCTGAGCCGAGCACGCGGTCGAGTTCGATGGGGTGGCCGATGGATTCGTGAACCTGCAGTCCGAGCTGGCTTCCGTCCAGGATCAAATCGAACCGGCCTTCCGGGCACTGGTCGGCCGAATGCAGCGCCACCGCCTGTTCGGCGACGCGCGGCGCATGTTCGAGCAGCGCCAGCTCCTGGATCAGCTCGTAGCCTTTCAACTGATGCTGGCCGCCGAACGAATTCGGATAGGACCGCTTCTGGATCTCGTCCTCGTGGAAGCTGAGCGCTTCGAAGCCCGCGCCGCTGGTGGTGCGCGTTTGATCGATCACGCTGCCAAGCGAAGAAACGAACACCTGCCGGTCCCGGTGGAAACCCATGGAGGTTTGCGCCAGCGTGATGCCCGGATTGCGCCGCAGTTCGGCATCGACCGCGAGCAGCAGGCCGAGCTGCTCCTCCACGCTGACCGAGAATGGATCGATGCGGCAAGGCGAGACCCAGACGGCTTCGTGCTTCTCTTCGGGCGCCAGCGCGACGTCGCGTTTCTTGGCCAGCGCGCTGGAGCGTGCGATTTCGATGGCCAGCTTGGCGGCGGATTCAACACCGGCCTTGGTCAGTTCGTCGGTGGCCGCGAATCCCCAACAGCCCTCCGCCAGCACGCGGATTCCGAGTCCCTGCGATTCGGCGCTGGACACCTGGCCCGGCCGCCCGTTCTTGGTGGAAAGCTCGCGCTCGCGGCTCTCGATGACGCGGACATCCGCATAGCTGACGCCCGGCCGGAGGGCGAAGTCGAGCGCCTGGAGCGCTAGCTGCTTCATGCTTACCAGCATACTGATGACGCACGCACTTGTGCCCGGCCTGTGATAGAGTCACGTTCATGAACAGACTGGTACTGGGGTTACTGGTAGCGTTGGCGGCCTACGGACAGAAGGTCACGGTGGAGTTCGACCAGAGCGTGGACTTCTCGAAATACAAGACCTTCGCGATTCGCAACGGCCGGTTGAGCAGCAAGAATCCCGCGCTCAACAGCGAATTGACCAGAAAGCAGATCGAACACGACATCGAGCGCGCCTTGAGCGCCAAGGGTCTCGAGCTGGGCGGCGACCGGACGGATCTGAACGTTCGCTTCACGCTCGGATCGGCGCGCCGCGTGGAGACCGAGGCGTATCCGGCCGGCTGGCGCGGCTTCGGCACGCGGATCGTGCGAGTGCCTTACGCCGAGGGCACGCTGGTGATCGATCTGCGCGACCCCAGCACGCGTTCGCTGGTGTGGCGCGCCATCGCGACCGATGAGCAGCGCGATCCCAACAAACTCCAGGGCAAACTGGACAACATGGTGAAGAAAAGCTTCGACAAGTACCCGCCCAAGACCAAGTAGGTGCGCGCGGTCATTCGTCGCGCAACGCTGTGATCGGGTCCACCAGCGCCGCTCTGCGCGCGGGCAAGTAACAGGCCAGCAGAGAAACTCCGGCCAGCAGCAGCGGGGCCGCCGCAATCGCTACTGGGTCCGCTCCACTCACCTTGAACAGAAAGCCTGACAGAACCCTGCCCAGCGCGAGCGACAACGCCAGACCAATTCCGATTCCCACCGCCGTCACCGCCAGGCCCTCGCGCAGGATCATGCGTAGCGTATCTCCGGCGCTGGCTCCCAGCGCCATGCGGATGCCGATTTCGCGCGTGCGCCGAGCCACCGTGTAAGCTCGCACGCCGTACAAACCCACCATCGCCACCAGCAGCGCCACCACGCCGAACACCGCGAACATGCGCGCGCCAGTCCGCACGATCCAAACATCGAAGCTCCCCTCCAGATGTTCATTGAGCGTCTTGAGCGCGAGAATCGGCATCCGGTTGTCCACCGATTGAATCGCTTTGCGCACGGTTTCGAGCATCCGTGCCTCCGCCTCGCGGCCGGACGCCGCCACGCGCAAGTGAATGTTCATGTCGGACTGATACTCCTGCGGGAATGGCACATACAGGTGCGGCTCGAATTCGTTTCCATACGCATGTTCCCGCACTCGCGCCACCACTCCCACCACTTCGGCTTCGCGAGTCTGATGCGTGGCGTCATCCAGGAACACACGGACCCGCTGGCCTAATGCATCGCCATTCGGCCACAGGCGGGCGGCGGTGGTCTGATCGAGGACGACGACGCTCGCGCCTCGATTGCCAGCAGCCTCCGCCGGCAGGAAGGAACGGCCTCGCAGCAGCGGGATTCCGAGCGTCTTGAAGTAGTCCGCATCGACCATGTTGAAGCTGCAATCGATCTTGGTGCCGGGGCTGGCAGGATCGTCACCGGCCCTCTGGATGTTTCGGCCCAGCGAAAGCATGCCGAACGGAACGGTGGCAGCCACGCTGGCCGATTCGACACCCGGAACACCGCGCAGCCGGTTGAGCAGCGTGGCATAAATCTCTCGGCCGCGCGCCTGGTCGTAACCGGCCAGGCTGGGGTCCACTTCGGCGACTACTTCGGAGTCCAGCCGAAAACCCGGATCGGCGCCGGCCACCTGGCGGGAGCTGCGCACGAAAAGTCCGGCCGCGAAAAGCAGCGCCAGCGACAGCGAGATCTGGCTCATCACCAGAATGTTCCGCCGCGAGAACAGGCGCCGGAGTTTGCCGGAGACGGTCAGCGAGTTGTCGCCTTCCTTGAGGTCCGAGACCAGATCCGGTTTGGACAGGCTGAAGGCCGGCCCCAGACCGAACAGCAGCGTGCTTAGCACGCAGAACGCCATGGTCGCGGCCAGAACGCGCAGGTCCGGTCCGCCGTTGAACACGATATCGACGGGCGCGAGACGCGAGAACGAGCTGACCAGCAGGGTCGTGCTCCAATAGGCGACCGCCAGGCCCGCTGCGCCGCCGAGCAAGGCCAGAATCAGGCCCTCGGAGAAAAGCTGTTGCAGTATGTTCCGGCGTCCGGCGCCCAGCGCGAGCCGGATCGCGATCTCTTTCTTACGGGCCGCGCCGCGCGCCAGCATCATGTTGGCCACGTTGAGCGATGCGATCAGCAACACCACGCCGGCCATGGAGAGCAGCAGCGCGGCGGCGACCATCAGTTGATTGTCCGATTGCGGGCGGGTGGAGATACTCAGCCGCGAGAGCGGCCGAGCGATGAAGGTCTGATCCTTGTTCTCGGCCGGGTACGCCTGTTCCAGGCGCGAGGCGGCGAGAGCGAGCTGTGCATCGGCGGCGGCGCCGCTGAGGCCGGGCTTCAACCGGCCCACCAGAATGAGCGCATGATGGTCGCGCACGCCGAGCGGGCGTCCGTGCCCTTCGAAATCGTTTATCACCGCTTCATACATTCCCAGCGGGATGTACAAATCCGGACTGATCATCGCCGTGGTTCCGGTGAACCCTTCCGGTGCGATTCCGACCACGGTGAAGACTCGTCCATTGACGCGCAGCGTCCGGCCCAGCATCTGCGGATCGGAGCCTTTCTTTTGCCAGAACGAGTAGCTGACGATGGCCACTGGAATCGCGCTGCCCGGGCGCTCCTCGGCCGCAGTGAACGCCCGGCCCCGGTAGAGCTGGACTCCCAGCGTCGCGAAATAATTCGACGAAACGATGTCGGCGAACACGCGGCGCGTCAGGTCGCCGTCGGTCAAACCGACCAGGCCCATGTTGTGCGCCAGCAGGCTGGTGAAGACCGTGTTCTGCTCCCTGAGATCGACGTAGTTGGGATACGAGAAGGCGCGATACGAATCCGGCTTGCGGGAGTCCCGGCTGAAGCAACCCGCCAACTGCTCGGGCTTTTCGAGCACCAGCGGCTTCAGCAGAAATGCGTTCACCAGGCTGAAGATCGCAGTGTTGGCTCCGATGCCCAGCGCCAGAACGGCGGCCGCGGCCAGCGCAAAGCCGGGCTTGTTCAACAGCGTCCGAATGCCGTAACGCAGATCCCGATACAGTGTGCTCACTCGATTGTCCTCGCTTGAGTGCAATACGCAGCCGGGCGGGGAAAGTTCCCAAGTGGTGCCAATCCTGGCCGGCGTCTTCCGAGCCGCCTGAAGGCGGCTGCAGCCTGAAAGGCTGCCCCACGGCTTATGGCATTTTCGGGCGGGCGCTTTGGAGGATGTGCGCGACCCAATCGGCGTGCGGGAGTCGGCAACCCGAAAGCGCTTTCAGCTCGCGGTCGACGTCATACTTCACGCGCCGGATCGCAGGCTTGGAATCGTCCAGCAAAAGGTAGGCAGCGCTGCGAATGTAGGAGCGATGGATATGCCCGTAGACGGCCACCGGGTGGCCACGGCCATCTCCTCGATCACGGCAAACAGCGATTGCAGGTTGGGCGATGCCTTCGCGAACTCCTGGAGGGAATGCGCAGGATCAGCTCGCCTGTTTGCTGGCCTGCGTCTCTCGCAGCGCTTCGAAAGCGGACTCGACGCTGGGATAGATGGGCATCACATTGGCCAGCCGCGTCAGTTCCAGCACTTCTCGCACGCGGCGGTTCAGGTTGGCAAGCACGAATCGGCCTCTGGGGTTCCTCAGAATGCTGGTGTAGATCGCGATGAGGAAGCCGATTCCGGTGGAATCGATGTAATCCACCTGGCTGAAGTCGGCCAGCACTTTGCATGAACCGGAACTCTTGAGTTCGTCGGTCTTGGCGCGCAAGTACGATGAGTCGCGCCCGGTGGCGAAGCGCCCGTGCAGACGCAAAACGCAAACATCCCCTTGATTCTCAAATTCGACCAGCATGACTGCCCCTAAGTAATGCTACTACAGCGGGACTGTCGGTGGTTGGAAGAATCGCGCGCGGCCTACAGCAGCCGGAAGTTCACTTCGATGGTGGCCTGAACGGGAACCGGTTTGCCGTCCTTCTTGCCAGGGCTGAACTTCCACTTCTCGACGGCTTCGATGGCTTTCTGATCCAGGCCCAGGCCGAGCGGACGAATCACCTTCAGGTCTCTGGGATTGCCCTTCTCATCCACGACCACGAACAGAACCACGGTGCCCTGAAACTTGGCTTTGCGAGCCTCTTCGGAATATTCCGGTTCCACCTTGAACAGAACGGTGGGTGGTGAGACGCCGCCACCGATCCGATAAGCGCCGCCGCCCATGTTCCCGCCGTGGCCGGGACCATAGCCGGCGCCGGATCCCGACCCGACGCCGCCGCCGGGACCAGATCCGATTCCGCCGCCCGATCCCGGACCGTTGGAAGCGATCATGGACTTGGCCAGCGGATCGCCCAACACGTCCATGTTGACTTTGGGAATGTTCGCATCCGGCTGGATGATCAGCGTGGGTTCCATCACCAGCTTGGGATCGGGATTGTGCACCACCGCCATGGGCGGCACGAACTGCTTGTCGGACAATCGCGGCAGCTTGCCTTTGCTCGCTGGCGTCGGAGAACGATCGCCGCCTCCTCCGCCACCGCCCATGTTGTTCTTCTTCACCGTCGGCTTGTAGGGCGACAGGTCCGGAGCGATGAGCGAGATCTGTTCCTTGACTACTTTCTGGATCGTCTTGTTGGTTCCGATGACAAACAGCAAAGCGACCACGCCGACGTGAATCAAAATCGAACCGACGCCCGCACGCTTCCCCTGTCCGCCATAGAAGCCCCAAATGTCCTTGACCGGAACCGGCTTGGAAGTGACCTCCAGCGGAGGCAGCTTGGGCGGATGGATCAGTTCCTTGACGTTGCGGAAGAGCGAACGGAAGAAAGGCTCTTCTACGTCCGCCGCCAACAGCCTCTGCAGATGGACGTCGGCATTGGAAGCGTCTTGAGGATTATTTCCTCGGTACGCCATGGGATCACCGTGAGCAGCCATTTTCAGTTACCACACCTCAACCACGCTCAGTAAATAGACGTCGGCACGCTCCGCAAAGGTTGCACACCATACCTGAATCAATTCTAGCACTTCCGTAAAACGGTTTACAGTAGCTATGAAAATTGGAATGGCCGCCCGACACCACGTTACGACACTCTACACTAATTAAAGCATGCCGGACCAGCCCCTGGTGATCTTTGACGGCCGCTGCGGATTCTGCCGGATCTGGATCGAGTACTGGAAGCAGCTCACCGGGAGTCAGGTGACTTACGCACCGTCCCAGGAGATCGGCGCGAGCTTCCCCCAGATTCCGCCCGCCAGTTTCAGCCAGGCCGTGCAGTTGGTGATGCCCGGAGGCGAAGTGCTGTCCGGCGCGCGCGCCGTTTTTGTCACGCTCAAGTATGCGCCGGGGATGGCTTGGCTGGCCTGGCTTTACGATCATCTTCCGGGCTTCGCGGGCGCCACCGAAGCCGGCTACAAGCTCATCGCCGCGCATCGCAATTTCTTCTACCAGGTGACGCGCTTCACCTTCGGCCGTCGGGTCGCGCCGCTCGGATATGCCAAGGTGGAATGGCTGTTTCTCAGGATCCTGGCGGCCATCTATTTCACCGCGTTTGTGTCGCTGGCCGTGCAGGCGGCCGGGCTGGTGGGATCGCGCGGCATTCTGCCGGTTGGGCGCTATCTGGACGCGGCCCGGCAAGCCCTCGGCGCGCGCGCCTACTGGCTCATTCCGAATCTTTTTTGGATTGCGCACTCCGACGTCTTTCTGCGCGCCACCTGCTGGGCGGGAGCCGCCATCGCCATCGCGCTGTTCTTCGGCTTCCTGGAACGCATCTCGCTGCTCAGCCTCTATCTCCTCTACCTCTCCTGGTGCTCGGCTGGCCAGGATTTTCTCTCCTACCAGTGGGACATGCTGCTGGTCGAAGCCGGCTTTCTGGCCATCTTTCTCGGATCGTCGAAATGGACTGTGTTCCTGTTCCGATGGCTGCTGTTCCGCCTGATGTTCTTGTCCGGGGCCGTGAAGCTCTTGAGCCAGGATGTGTCCTGGCGAAATCTCAGCGCCATCAGCTTTCACTACATGACGCAGCCCTTGCCCACGCCCGTCGCCTGGTACATGTATCAACTGCCGTTCCGGTTCCAGCGCTATTCCACAGCCGCCGTGCTTTTCGTCGAGCTGGTGATTCCGTTCCTGATTTTCGCGCCGCGCTTGTGGCGGCTGGCGGGCGCGGGGCTACTGCTCGGTCTGCAAGGCCTGATCTTCGTCACCGGAAACTACACCTTCTTCAATCTCCTGGCCATGGGCCTGTGCGTGTTTCTTTTCGACGACGCCATACTGGCCAGGTTTCGACTCCCGGCGCGGCGCATTCGAATCAAACCGGCAGCCGTGGCGGCGGTGGCCGCCGTGGTTCTCTTGCTCAGCACGTTCGAGCTTTTGGAAATGTTTCTCGGCCGTCCGTTCGAGCCGGCCGGTTCCCTGGTGCGTCTGGCGGCCCCCTTCGGCGTGGTGAACACCTATGGGCTGTTCGCGGTGATGACCACCACGCGGCCGGAGATCGTGGTCCAGGGATCCAACGACGGCCAGACCTGGCTGGACTACGAGTTTCCCTACAAGCCCGGCGATCTCAGGAAACCGCCGCGCTGGGTAGCGCCCTATCAGCCGCGGCTCGACTGGCAGATGTGGTTTGCAGCGTTATCGGGCTACCGGGGCGCTCTGTGGTTCGGCAATTTCCTGGTGCGTTTGCTGGAGGGATCGCCGGATGTCAGCGCGTTACTCGCCAGGAACCCGTTCCCGGGCGCTCCGCCGAAATATGTGCGGGCGCTGCTGTTCGACTATTCGTTCACCGGCTGGGCCGAGCGGCGCCAAACAGGAAACTGGTGGAAACGCCAATTTCGGGGAAATTATCTGCGAGCGATTTCGCTCGAAGATGTTCGGTAGTTGGTTCATTGGTTCTTTAGTTCTTTGGTTCTTTGGTTCATTGGTCATTGGTTCAGTGGTTGCTGTGTTCGAACCAAGGAACCAAAGAACCAAAGAACCCGTGAACTATTTGAGAACCAGGAATCCGGTTTCGACGCGATCGTCGGCGATCCGGTTCCACATCACCCGCGCTCTTCCTACCGCGACGGCATGCCGGAACTCGACCTCCTGGCCGCTGTGCAGGGCGGCGTAGGCGTGAACCGCTCGAAAACCGCTGTTGCTGTAGTCCACCAGGCGGCCGACGACCTGCTGCGGCGACGGATCGGCGAAAGACAGGGTGAGCGGTCCCTGGCCGCGATGCCGCTGTTCAGTGCGCCGATCGGAAGGGTGTGCCATAGTCTGTCGCTGCAGCCCCGCTAGGAAACGCAGGACTGCCGCACGGCCTCCCTTCCGTAGAGCTTCAACTTCCGGCTGAGTGTTCGCCGTGAGATGCCCAGCAACTCGGCGGCCCGCTGTTGATGACCGTTGGTCTGCGCCAGCACGCGCAGGATCATGGTCTTCTCGATACCGTCCAGATTGGCGGCGGTGGGGATCACGATGGGCGAGGCGAGATCGGAGACCATCCGGGTTTGTCCCAACACCAGATCGCTGGCCAGGATCTCGTCGGCGCGCGCGAGCACGGCCGCTTTCGTCACCACGTTGCGGAGCTCGCGCACGTTGCCGGGCCAGGCGTGCGCCTGGAGCGCGGCCAGCGCCTCGCTGGTGAACGATTTCCGCGGATTGGATTGTTCGAGAAAATACTCGGCCAGCGGCACGATGTCCTGGGCCCTCTCGCGCAGCGGCGGGACGCGCAAACAGATCTGTCCCAGCCGGTGGTACAGGTCGCGCCGGAACCGGCCGGTCTCCACCATCTCCTCCAGGTCCTGATTGGTGGCCGCCACCACGCGCACGTCCACGGTGACTTTGCGGACTCCGCCCAGCCGGTAGTAGGCCACGCCGTCCAGCACCCGCAGCAGCTTCACCTGCATGCGCGGCTCCAGCTCGCCGATTTCGTCCAGAAACAGAGTGCCGTGATTGGCCAGCTCGAACAGGCCGGGTTTGGCGGAATCGGCGCCGCTGAACGCGCCTTTCTCATACCCGAACAGCTCGCTTTCCACCAGGTGCTCGGGCAGCGCCGCGCAACTGACGTCCACCCACGGCTTGGAGCAGCGCAAGGAGTAATGATGCACCGCGCGCGCGATCAATTCCTTGCCGGATCCGCTTTCGCCGGTGATCAAAACCGCGGCGCTGGTCTGGGCGATGCGCTCCACCAGCTCCACCAGTTGCAGCATGGCCGGGCTCGAAACGATGGCCTGCATTCCCAGGAAGCTTTTGACTTGCGAGCCCATTAGTGCCTAACTCACTTTTCGGCCAAGTTCGCTGAAGCGTGCATAGTACTTCGGTTTTCAGCGCGTAAGGCGACTCACCGATGAGTGGTAGGCAGACTGCCCAAGAGACAGAATATCCCCGAGCGGCGCAAGTGGCTGACATTTTGTCCCTCGCTCTTCTATCGTTGACTCGCCTAGCTGCCGATGAATCAAGTGGATAGCTAAGTTCTCCGTTGGCACTGGACCTGCACTACCTCTGGCTTCGCATATGCCGGATAGAACCAGAATGTCGATCATCGCAAAGATCTTCATTGCCGCAGTAGTACTCACCGGCGCACTGGCGGCGCTCACGGCGTTCAGCCACTGGGAATCGCAGGACCTGATCCGCTTTCTCTGCTACTTTGCTCTTTCGATTTTGGCGTCGCGCCTGAAGGTGACCTTACCCGGCCTCACCGGCTCGCTCTCGGTGTTGTTCATCTTCATCCTGTTCGGCGTGGTGGAGCTGAGCCTGGCGGAAGCGCTGTTTATCGGCTGCGTCGCCACGCTGATCCAGTGCGTGTGGAACTATCGCCAGCGGCCCACCTGGCATCAGACCTTTTTCAACGTCGGCAGCATGGCCATCGCCATCACGGCCACCAACTTCACGTATCACTCGGCCTGGCTGGGAAAGCTGCACCTGGATAACGCGCTGAAGCTGCTGATCGCGGCCACGGTGTTCTTCGGGATGAACACGTTTCCGGTGGCGGGCGCCATCGCGCTCACCGAGTCGAAGTCGCTGCGGAAGATCTGGAAAGAATGCTATTTCTGGGCCTTTCCGTATTACCTGCTGGGGGCGGCCATCGTCGGGGCGGCCAGCGCGGTCAACCGCTTCATGGGCTGGCAGACCGCCTTGCTGGCCATTCCGGTGGTGTATCTGATCTACCGCTCCTACCATCTCTACATGGACCGCGTGGAGGACGAAAAGAAGCACGCCGAAGAGATGGCGTCCTTGCACCTGCGCACCATTGAAGCGCTGGCGCTGGCCATCGAAGCCAAGGACCACACCACGCACGATCATCTGCAGCGCGTCCAGATCTATGCCATCGAACTGGGCAAGGAACTGGGCCTGGATGGGGGGCAACTGGAGGCGCTGCGCGCCGCCGCCCTGCTGCACGACATCGGAAAGCTGGCGGTGCCCGAGCACATCATCTCCAAGCCCGGAAAGCTGACCCGGGAAGAATTCGAGAAGATGAAAATCCATCCGGTGGTGGGCGCCGAGATTCTGGAACGCGTGCGCTTCCCTTACCCGGTGACGCCCATCGTCCGCTCGCATCACGAGAAGTGGGACGGCTCCGGCTATCCGGACGGATTGAAAGCCGAAGAGATCCCCATGGGCGCGCGCATCCTGGCGGCCGTGGACTGTCTGGATGCGCTGGCGTCGGACCGGCAATACCGCCGGGCGCTGCCGCTGGAGGATGCCATGCGCAAAGTGGCCAGCGAAGCCAGCATCAGCTTCGATCCCCAGGTGGTCGACGTTTTGCGCCGGCACTACGTGGAATGGGAAGCCCTGGCCCAGGCCCAGTGGGTGGAGCGCGCCAAGCTTTCCACCGACCTGAAGATCGAGCGCGGCCTGGAGCCGGCCACCGGCTTCGAGAGCATGCAACGCTCCCAAGGCTCGGCCGATAAGCCGGTCAACTTCCTGAGCTCCATCGCCGCCGCGCGTCAGGAAGTGCTCAACCTTTTCGAACTGGCCCAGGACCTGGGCAACTCGCTCAGCCTGAATGAGACCATGTCGCTGCTGGCGATTCGCCTGAAGCGCATGGTGCCCTACGACGCCATGGCGATCTATGTTCTGCGCGGCGAGACGCTGCGCGCCGAGTACGTCAACGGCGAAAACCTGCGGCTGTTCTCCTCGCTCGAAATTCCGCTCGGGCAGGGCCTCACGGGCTGGGTGGCGGAGAATCGCAAACCGATCATCAACGGGAATCCTTCGGTTGAGCCGGGCTACGTGGACGACGAATCCCGATACACCTCCATGCGGAGCGCGCTGGCGGTGCCGCTGGTGGGAATGAACGGCTCGGTCAGCGTGCTGACGCTCTACCAGACCGAACGCGACGCCTTCACCAACGATCATCTGCGCATCCTGCTCGCCATCGTCCCCAAGGTGGCGCTCTCGATCGAGAACGCGCTGAAGTTCCAGCAGGCCGAAAGTTCCGCGGCCACCGACTACATGACCGGGCTTCCCAACGCGCGGTCCCTGTTCCTGCACCTGGACGGCGAGCTGTCCCGCTGCCGGCGCACGAATTCGCCTCTGGTGGTGCTGGTCTGCGACATGAACGGCTTCAAGCAGGTGAACGACAAGTACGGGCACCTGGAAGGCAACAAGGTGCTGCATACGGTGGCTACCAAGCTGAAGGAGTGCTGCCGCGAATACGACTATGTCGCCCGGATGGGCGGCGACGAGTTTGTGCTGGTGCTGCCGGGATTGCGCATGGATCAGGTTCCGCAGAAGATCCAGCGCCTGAGAGCCATCACCGCCGAGGCGGGCCGCGAAGTCTGCGGCACCGAGACGCTGGGCTTGAGCGTGGGGCATGCGTTGTTCCCGGAAGACGGCGTGGATGCGGATCAGTTGCTGAGCGAGGCGGACCGCCGCATGTATACCGCCAAGCAGAAGGAGAAGCTCAACCTGGTTGGGCGGCGCGGGTTTGAATTCGAACCCACCGGCACCTGGTAAGTCTCAAATGTTTTCGTTGGCCGGCCATTCGCGCAGAGCCGGGCGCGGAGCGGCGCAGTCTGTCGCGACGCTCCAGGGCCGTGCTGCGCCCATTGCGCTGGTGCTGCGCCATTTGCGCCGGATCCTGCTCACCGTGCTGCTGGGCGGTTTGCTGGGCGCCACGCTGGTCCGGCTGGGACCCGGCTTCGGCGTCGACGAGCGCGATCTCGACCAGCGGCTCGGGACCGAAAGCCGCGCGGCCATCCGCTCGGAACACGCCGCCGACAACAACATCGCGCTCTTCTATCTGCGCTATCTCTCCGGCCTGGTGCGCGGCGATCTGGGGTTCTCGAAGTCGCTCAACCGGCCGGTAGCTGAACTGTTGAAGGAGCGGCTGCCGCTGACGCTGGTTTCGCTGGCCTACGGCGTGTTGGGCGGCCTGGGAATCGGTTTCGCGCTGGCGCTGGTCACGGTGATGTGGCGCGCGCCGGCTTCCGACGTTCTGACCGCCATCCTGAGCGGACTGTGCCTGGCGGTGCCCGCCGCGGTGATCGCCCTGGTCTTCCTGTGGATGGGCGCGCCCGGCCGCTGGGCCATCGCCCTGGTGGTGTTTCCGCACGTGTACCGCTACGCGAAAAATCTTCTGGTGTCCACCTACCAGTTGCCGCACGTTCTGGCGGCCCGGGCCAAGGGCCTCTCCAGCCTGCGCGTGCTGTTCGCTCACGTGGTCCTTCCGGCGGCTCCGCAACTGGCGGCGCTGGCGGGAATCTCGGTCAGCCTGGCGTTCGGCGCCTCGATTCCGATCGAAGTGATCTCCGACACGCCCGGAGTCGGGCAACTGGCCTGGCGCGCGGCGCTGGATCGCGATCTGCCGCTGCTGGTCAACATCACCATTCTGGTTGCGCTGCTGACGCTGGTGGTAAACACGCTGGCGGATCTGGCGCTGGCCGCGCGGAGGCCCGCCGAATGACGCGCGCGCAAAAGACGGCGCTGGTCGTGCTGGGCGTGGTGACGCTGGCTTCGCTCGCCGCCGGCTGGCTCTCGACTTCTTCTTACTCGGAGCAGTTTCGCGACGCCATCAGCGCGCCGCCGTCGTCGCGTTTCCCTTTGGGCACCGATGAACTGGGCCGGGATCGCTTCGCGCGCCTGCTGTACGGAACCCGGATTTCGCTGCTGCTGGCGCCGGCCGCGGCCCTGCTGTCCACTTTGATCGCGGCGCTGCTGGGCGGAAGCGCAGGTTATCTGGGAGGACGCTGGGAACGCATGGTGACCAGTGGCATCGACCTGTTTCTCTCGCTGCCGTGGCTGTTCCTGCTGCTGGCCGTCCGCGCACTGCTGCCGCTGAACACCTCGCCCTTCACCTCGGTGCTGATCACTTTTCTGCTGCTGGGGTGCCTGGGCTGGGCGACGCCGGCGCGCATCATCCGCGCGGGAACGCGCACGCTGGTTCACGCCGATTACCTGGTGCAGGCGCGCGCCAGCGGAGTCGCTCCGGCTCGATTGTTCTGGCAGCACCTGCTTCCCAACCTGCGGCCCATTCTGCTCGCGCAGTTCTGGGTTTCGGTTCCGGTGTTCATCCTGAGCGAGGCGAACCTGGGCCTGCTGGGGCTGGGCGTTTCCGAGCCTCTGCCTTCCTGGGGCGCCATGTTGCGCGAACTTGAAAACTACACGGCGGTGCTCCAGAATCCCTGGATGCTCACGCCTGCCATCCTGCTGGTGGTGGTGGTCAGCCTGCTGCAACTATTGCTCCGGACGGAGGATCCGATTCCATGTTGAGAACCTTGCTCGCGCTCGCGCTGGCCGCGGCGCCCGCCGTAACCGTCGCTCGAGCGGCCGGCGAGCTGCGCTTCACGCTGCGCAGCGATCCGAAAACGTTCAACCCGCTGCTGGTGGAAGAAGAGCCTTCGGAAACCATCCGCTACTTGACCGGCGGCGTGCTGATCCGGCTGAACCGCTATACGCAGGAGCTGGAGGGAGAGCTGGCTTCCAAGTGGAAGGTGTCGGAAAACGGACGGCGCATCGATTTCGAATTGCGGCGCAACCTGCAGTTCTCAGACGGCACGCCGTTCACCTGCGAAGACGTCGCGTTCACCGTCCGACAGTTGATGGATCCGGCGCTGCATTCTCCCACCGGCGACGCGTTCCGGTCGGCGCCGGGAGAAGTGGAAACCAAATGCACCGGGCCCGCATCGGCGATGGCTCGCTTTCCCGGCCCGGTAGCCGCACTGGCTGCACAATTCGATCAGGTGGCGGTCCTGTCGGCGCATTCCGCGCATAAGGAAGCGGCCGTGTTGGGACCGTTCGTGGTGGCCGACTACAAGCCCGGTTCCTATGTGCTGCTCAGGCGCAATCCGAATTACTGGAAGCGCGACGCGAACGGCCGCCAACTGCCGTATCTGGATTCCATCCGGCTCGAGATCCAGCAGAACCGCGAGCTGGAGCTGCTGCGCTTCCGGCGCGGCGAACTGGACATCGTGAACCGCTTGGATCCGGAGATGTACGACCGGCTCTCGAAGGACCTACCGCATTCGGTGGTGGACGCCGGGCCTTCGCTCGACATGGAGCTGGTGTTCTTCAATCAGGTTTCCAGTGCGCCGCTGCCGGATTATAAGCGCCGCTGGTTCCGCTCCACCGAATTCCGGCGCGCCATTTCGGAAGCCATCCATCGCGACGACCTGGTGCGTATCGTCTACCGCGGGCACGCCCGGCCGGCGGTCGGTCCGGTCTCGGCAGCCAATCACTTCTGGCTCAATGCCGCGTTGAAGCCCCCGGTTTATGAGCCTTCCGGGACGCTCGCCCGTTTGCAGCGCGACGGCTTCCACCGCGCGGGCGACAGCCTGGTGGATCGCGACGGCCACAAGGTGGAATTCTCGATGATCAGCAACGCCGGCAACAAGCTGCACGAGCGCATGCTGGCGCTGATCCAGCAGGACCTGGCCAAGCTGGGCATTCAACTGAACGTGGTGACGCTGGACTTCCCATCGCTCATCGAGCGCATCAGCCGCAGCTTCAACTACGAGTCGGTGCTCATGGCGCTCACCAACGTCGGCCTGGATCCCAACGATCAGATGAACATCTGGCTCAGCTCGGCTGCGAACCACCAGTGGAATCCGAACCAGAAGGCGCCCGAAACGCCCTGGGAAGCCGAGATCGATAAACTGATGCAGGCGCAAACCGCGTCGCAGGACGCCAACAAGCGCAAGGGTTACTTCGACAAAGTGCAGCAGATCGTCTCCGAGCAGGCTCCCATGATTTTCCTGGTGAATCCGGACGCGCTCTCGGCGGTGTCGGCCAACCTGAAGAACGTCACGCCGGCGCTGCTGCATCCGCAAATCTTTTGGAACGCCGAGCGGCTGTCGGTGGGAACGGGGCTGGTCAGCCAGAAATGAATACGCTGCTCCAAGCCCGCTTCTCCGTCGATTACCCGAACAAGCCGGGTGTGCTCACTGGCGTCGAGTTCGAAATCGGCGCGGGCGAGATCCTGGGCCTAGTGGGCGAGAGCGGTTCGGGTAAGAGCACCATCGCGCTGGCTATACTGCGGCTGCTGGATCACAAAGGCGGCGCGACGCACGGAGAGGTCCTGTTCGAAGGCACGAACCTGCTCGAGCTGAGCGAGCGCGAGATGCGGCGCATTCGCGGCCGAGACATCGCGCTGGTGTTGCAGAGTCCGCTCGCCTCGCTCAACCCGTCGCTGCGCATCGGCTCGCAGATCCGGGAAGCCTGGCGGGCGCATCAATCCGGCCCGGAGTGGAAGCCGCGCGCCCTGGAATTGTTCGATCTGGTAAGTCTTCCCACGGAAGAGGAATTTCTGGACCGCTTTCCGCGCCAGTTGAGCGTTGGGCAAGCGCAGCGCGTGCTGATCGCCATGGCGGTGCTGCACCGGCCGCGGCTGCTGATCGCCGACGAAGCCACCAGCGCGCTGGACGCCATCACTCAAGCCGAGATCCTGGCCCTGTTCCAGCGCCTGAACCGCGAATTGGGAATGGCCATGCTGTTCATCTCGCATGACCTGCTGGCGGTGGCGTCACTGTGCGAGCGGATCGCGATCCTGCAGGGCGGACGCATTCTGGAATCCGGCCCCACCGCGCAGATGTTCCGGCACCCCAAGACCGAAGACACGCGCGCGCTGCTCCAGGCGGTGCTGCGAAATTCGTCGCTGGCGGCGGAGATGCTGCCCGAGAGCCAGCCCTCCGCTTTCGCGGACTAGCGTGTGGGGCGGCCAATCCTGGCCGCAGCCGGCTTAAGCCGGCTGGCAGTCAAGCCTACCGTTCTTCGGTCTCGGCCACCAGGCGGTCCACCATCAGCGAGTAAATCGCCATCTTGCCGTCGCGATCGCTTTGAAAAAATACGCGCTGGCTGTTGGGTGAAAAAATCGCAGTGACCTGGCGCCCGTCGCTCGCGCTATGCTCGCACAGCGTCAGTTCCCGCTTCACGGAGCGAACCAGCAGCAGCATGTAGGGCGAAGCTTTGCTGCCGCTCGCTCCCACGAAGACGCTCGAATCGCCGTTGCGGTTGAAGGTGACGAACTGGGTGGTGTTGGAAACGAAGCCGTCCTCATTGGTATCCGGAGTGAACTCGCGAATGTTGTTGAGCTGCTTGCGGTCGGCCGGAAAATTCAGGTACAGCACGGTCCGGCCTTCGCTCGACCACAGCGCCGGCCCCAGCCCTCCCGCCGCCAGGCGCAGCTTGCGATTCTGGGTGCCGTCGAAATTCACCAGCCAGAGTTCGCCGGCTCCCCGGCGGTACAACATCCCGGCGCGGCGCGGGCGCGGCATGGGATCGGAAATCGGATCGCTCGATTCAGCCAGCGTGGTCGCCTCGCCGGTCCGCATGGTGATCAGCCGCAAGCGGCTGGCCCCGGCCTTCTGCTCCACCAGCGCGGCGTATAGCCCGTCTTCAGAAAGGCTGAAGCCCTGGCCTGCCTCGAAGCCGCTCTCCATCTTGTAGACCTCGCGGGCGCGCTGGTTGGAAAGATTGGTCAAGTGCAAGGACCCGCCGTCCAGATAGCAGAAGCTGTGTTCGTCCGGTGTCAGCGTGAGCGAGCCGGCCGCCAGATGCGCCGCTTCAGTGAGGCCGCGCGACTGGCCGTTCTTCAAGTCCAGGCGGTAGGCCTGGACGGTTCCCGAACGGTCGCTCGCATAGATCAGAAAATCTCCGCGGCGCGAGACCGAGCGTTCGTAGAAGGCCGGGAGCCAACTCTGATGGGCAGGATCAGTCAGGCGCAGAACTTCGAAATCGGTGGCGGAGTCCGAATAGCGGCGAACCTCGGAAGGAAACACCGGCCCTTTGTCCGCGCCGAAACCAACGCTGGCGGCCGCAATCGACGACAGGAATCCACGCCGGCTGAAAACCAATTGGACTACCGATGGCTGGACTGGTAATGTTCCTTCAGCAGGTCCAGGCCGAAGTCGCCCTCGAAGTCGCGCCACACGCTGTGGATGTGGTTGCCCTTGTCCTGCGTGTCGTCGAACTCGACCAGGAACGCCGGCGCCTGGATGCGGTAGTAGTGCAGGTCGCGATACTGTTCGCCGCCCGCCCAGGCGAAGTACAGATTGTTGCCGGCTTTCTTGATCTGGTCTTCGCGAGCCTGCGCCACCTGCTCGGGCACGTTGCCGACATATTCGTCGAGCAGATTCTGGAGCAGCTCGCGCTGGTGCGCATTCATCCTGGAAGCCTGCAAACCGCTGGGCTGGCCCTGCAGCGCGGCCTTTCGCGAAGCCTCGGTCAGAATATCCTTGGGCGCTTCCTGAGCGACGATGGCGGTCTTCTTCTGTTCGGCCGTCAGCGACTGCATCAGTTCGCGGCCCAGATCGTCCTCGCGCGCCAGGACCCGCAGGCCCTTGCGCGGACCATCCAGCACCTCCGCAGGATTCGAGCCGAAGAAACTCGGCGCGTCCTGCACCTTGCCGCTGGCGATGGTGAAATTCTGGCTGATGTGGTGGCCCTCGATGCGGTATCCCCAGGAGCCGGTCTCGGAAGGCTCGCCGAAGATGGTGAAGAAATAACCTTCCGGATCGCGCCGCGGGCCTTTGCCGTTCTCCATGATGCGCAGAACTTCGTCCAGGCTCATGATGGTGGTGGCCTTGATGTAGCCGCGCTGGCTGAGTCCGGCCGCCAGCAACGCGTGCGCGAGTTGCTTTTGCGTCGAGGTCATCTCGCGAAACGGAAGCCCTTTACGCTCTTTGGGGATGTAGTGCCAGTTCAACCGTTCGTCGGCGTCGATCGCATAGGTCGCTTGAGAGCGCTGCTCGGGTGTGAGCGAGGCCAGAAACGCTTTGGCGCTATCCGTCATCACGGACGCGGTATGCAGCCGGGAGTACGCCGACGTCAGCAGCACGATCCCGATTCCAATGGCGAGAAAACGCAACGCAACTGTCTTCACGGTGAGCCTCCCTGTGCGATCGAAGGCCGGCGCATTCCCGGCGCTCTCTTAGCTTATCTCAATGGAGGGAGGTGCGAACGGTGCGAAGGTGCGCGAGGGCGTGTAGGTCGACGTGACGCCGCGCGCGGCCGGATGGAAGTTTCGGTTTGTTAGGATAGCCTCTGCGCCTGAGGCGCACTGCCGGCCCGCCAGGGCCCCTAGAAGCCCAAGTCGGTTTGGGCGTGTTGCGGCAGGGCTACGGCCGACTTCGCCAGAAACTTGTAGGGATTCACGGGCGTGCCGCCCATCCGCACTTCGTAGTGCAGGTGCGGAGAAGTCACGCGTCCGCTGGCTCCCGACTTGGCGATGATGTCGCCACGCCGCACTTCCTGCCCCGGTACGACTTCGAAACTCGAGAGGTGTCCGTACAAGGTCTGCAGCCCGCTGCCGTGATCGATGATCACCAGCCGGCCATACCCGCTGCGCCATTCGGCATAGACGACAATGCCGTCAGCGACGGCTCGCACGCCGGTGCCAAGCGGCGCGGCCAGGTCCACGCCGGTGTGGATCGCGCCTTCGCCCGAGAACGGATCGGTCCGGATTCCGAACGCGCTCATGATCCGGCCTTCCACCGGCCACAGGCTGGGCCGCACATGGACTTGCCACTGCTTGGGGTAATTCCGGTACAGGGTCGAAATCGAAGCCGATTGCAAAAAGTTGTAGTCGCTCAGAGACTCGGGGAAGTTCGGCGTCAGCGTTGCGTCACTGACGATGTCGGAGGACGTGCCCGGCCGCCGCCTCAATCCGTAAGCCACCGAAACCTCGCTGGCGAACGTTTCGAGCGTCGCCAGTTGCTCGCTCTTTTGATTGGTGACCTTTTGAAGCTCTTGATACCTTACGCGCAAGGCAGCCACTTCCGAGCGCAATGAGTTGTAATTTGCTACTTTCAAACTCATCCGCAAATAACTGGAAAGAAAGCCGAAAATCGACAGGCAACCGATCAGCGTGAAAGCGAACGCAGCGTAGACGGCTTTGTGGGGAACGTGTATGCGACGCAATCGCCCGTGCAGCGAGTGGGCAAGTACAACCACAAAGTACGGCTGGTGTGGCATGGATCTCCTCAGTTTGATTCGGCACGACCCAGGGGACTGCGAACGCGGTGGGCCGTAGGCCGGAGAGTACCAACTAGAGTTCAGGCTCTAGTCCTGCAGGCGAAGGCTAAGAATACGCCATGTGACAGAAGAATGTCAAGGCAGCGTTCTGTTACGTGTATTACTTTCTCAACCGTTGGACCCGGCTCCGCCCTTGCGGCGAACGTCGATGTTCAAGCGTTTGATTTTCTGATTCAGCGTAGAGAGAGGAATACTCAGCTTTTCCGCCGCTTCAGTCTGACTCCAGTTGGTGGTTTCCAGCGCCTCGATAATCTTGCGGCGCTCGAAATCCGCCACCACTTCGAAGAGCGACGCATCGGCGGGCAGCGTGCCGCTTTCGTCGCGCCGGATGCGCACGCCGGCCGCCTGCAACAGCGAGTCCGGAAGCACGTCCACCGAGACGGTCGGTTGCGATGCCAGCACCACGGCGCGCTCCACGGCGTTCTCCAGCTCGCGCACGTTGCCGGGCCAGTTGTAATCCATGAGCAACTGCATGGCTTCCGGCTCGAAGTGCAGCAGACTGCGCTGATCGGAATCCAGAAACTTCTCGTTTTCGCGGCTGTACTTAACGAAGAAATATTCAACCAGCCGGGGAATGTCCTCCTTGCGTTCGCGCAGCGGAGGCAGCGTCAAATTGATTACGTTCAAGCGATAGTAGAGATCTTCGCGGAACTTGCCTTCTTCGACGAGCCTTTTCAGATCGGCGTTGGTGGCCGCGATGATACGTACGTCCACCTTCACGGTTTCAGTGGCGCCGACCGGCACGAACTCGCGCTCCTGAATCACGCGCAGCAGCTTGACCTGCGTCTCCGGGCTGATGGTGCCAATCTCATCGAAGAAGATGGTGCCCTTGTTGGCGGTCTCGAAATATCCTTTATGCGTGGCGATGGCGCCGGTGAAGGCGCCCTTGACGTGTCCGAACAGCGCCGACTCCAGCAGATCGGCGGGGAACGAGCCGCTGTTCACCGGCACGAAGGGCTGATCGGCGCGAACCGAATGGGCGTGAATCGCTTTGGCGATCAGCTCCTTACCCGTTCCGGTTTCACCCGTAATCAGGATGTTGGCCCGGCTGGGCGCCACCTGGCTCACCAGGTCCAGGATGCGCAGCATCCGCTCGTTCTTGGCGATGATGTTGGGAAAGCTGTACTGCTGCTTGAAGGCGCGCTTGAGCTGGACATTCTCGCGCTCCAACCGCGAGTGCGCGATCATCCGATCGATCTCGATCAGCAGCTTTTCGTTGTCCCAGGGCTTGGAGAAATAATCGTTGGCGCCGGCCTTGAGCGCGCTGACGGCCACTTCCACCGAACCGTAGGCGGTGATCATGAAAACCGGCGTTTCTTTGTCGCGCTCGCGGATCTCTTTCAGCACTTCCATGCCGGTGAGATCCGACATCATCAGGTCCAGCAGGATCAGGTCGTAGTTGCCGGCCTCGGACTTGCGCAGGCCTTCGGTTCCGTTTTCGGCCAGGTCCACCAGGTAGCCATCCAAACTGAGCAAGGTGTCCAGGCTTTCGCGGATGTCGGCCTCGTCGTCAATAACTAAAATGCGTTTGAGAGGTGGGGAAACAGACGAGTCGGGCGGCAGCGTGTCAGGCATGCACCGGCTTTCTTGCCAAGGGAAGCTCGACCTGGAAGCGCGATCCCGCGCCGGGCCGGCTGTCTACCTCGATGTTGCCGCCGTGCTCGCGCACGATGCCGTAGGTGACCGCCAGTCCCAAGCCGGTGCCTTTTTTGGCGCCCTTGGTGGTGAAGAATGGATCGTAAATTCGGGCCAGGTGCTCGGCCGGAATGCCCGGCCCGGTGTCGGCTACCTGGATACGCGCGAATCCGTCCTCGCTCCAGGTGGCCACCGCCAGCGATCCGCCCGATTCCATTGCGTCCCGGGCGTTCAGGAACAGGTTCAGAAAAACCTGCTGCAGCTTGCCCGAGTTGCCTTTCACCGGCGGCAGCGATTCTTCCAGATCGAGGCTGACCTGGATGGCGGACTTCTGCAACTGGTGCTCGATCAGGCTGAGGGTGTCCCGGACGACGCGGTTCACGTCGACTTCCACGAATTCGGTAGACGAAGTTCTCGAAAAGCTGAGCAGCGAATTCACGATTTCGCTGGCGCGGAAGGTCTGCTTGGCGATCTTGTCGAGCAGCTTGGATTTCTGCTCGTCGCCGGAGATCTGCTTGGCCAGCATCTGCGCGTAGGTGGAGATCACCGCCAGCGGCGTATTCACTTCGTGCGCCACGCCGGCCGCGAGGAGCCCGATGGAGCTCAGCTTATCGGCTTGCACCAGTTGCCGCTCCAGCTCGTCGCGGTCGGTGATGTCGTCGAAAATGATCAGGCGGCCGATCTGCTGCAGGTCCTTGGAGACCAGCGGAGCGATGGCCAGATTCAGAATGTGCGTGGCCGAGTGGCGCTCGCCGTTTCCGTTGCCGTTCCCGTTGGCCGAGCCGGTTGGGGGCTGGAGCACGAACTTGTAGATGTTGTGGACGCCGCCCGAGCCGCGGGCCTGCTCGAACTTTTCGCACAGCTCGGCGGGAAACAGCTCGGCCAGGCGCCGTCCCAGCGCGGCCTGCCGCGGAGTGCCGGTCAGACGCTCGATCTGGCTGTTCCAGCTCTCCACGCGATCTTCCAGGTCCGCCGCCAGAATCCCGACGTTGATGGATTCGACGATGTTCTCGCTGAACTCCTTCAGGCGCTCGTACTCGTCCACCTTGCGCTGCAGCGAACGGTACAGGCGCGTGTTTTCGATGGCGATGCTCACGTAGCCGGAGAGCGTGCTGAGCAGCTCGACGTCGTCGGTGGAGAGGAAATCGCCCTTGTCGGTGCGGCTGAGTCCCAGATAGGCGATGGTTCGCCCGCGCACCGTACACGGGAAGTAGTACGTCAGGTCGAGATCCGCGATGGTGCCGCGCACCGAGATGGGCCACTCGTGCGACACCACGTCCAGCAAGCGCCGGGTCCGCTCAAAGAACAGGTAGGGCTTGTCGGGATGGGAGGTGAGGAAACTCAGATCCAGTTCTTGCGCCGGCTTCTGGCTCCGCTCCTTGCGATTCCCCATGGTCATGTGCAGGCGGAAGTGATCCTCGCCTTCGTCGGCCAGAAAGAACGCAACGTGCTGGATGGACAGAGTGTGCAGCAGCCGGTCCGCCACCGAGCGCAGCATCTCGTCCAGATTGGTTTCCGATCCCAGCTCGCGGCCGAACTCGAGCAACGTGCGGCGGTAGTCGTAGCGGTCCTTATAAAACAGGTAGCGGTCGAGTTGTTCCTGCAGCCAGTCGCGAATGGGTTGGAAGACAAAGGTGGCGAACAGGATCAAGCCCACGATCGCAACCCCGCTGATATCCTCCGGCCGCGTGAAGGAAAAGATCAGGCCGTAGAAGATGCCCAGCACCACCAGCGTCGCCAGCGTGTACACATAGCCCTGCTGGAAAATAATGTCGACATCCATCAGGCGATACCGCAGGATGGCGTAAGCCCAGGTAATGGGAACCAGGATCAGCGACAGCACCGCCATCTTCTGCAGATGGCCGGGCAGCGCGCCGAGGATGTACGGAATCGCGTAAATGAGCGAGAAGGGGACCACACCGAGTAGTGCGCCATTGCGGAGATATTTGAGCTGGCGCCGCACCAGCGGATCGTCCACGTGGGGCGTCTTGAGAGTCAGCACCAAAGCGCCCAGCAGATAGGCGGAGCTCAGATAAAGCAGCGAGGCCCGGTCCAGGAACCAGCTCACCTCGATCGGCGAGGCGGCCACCCGCAGCATTCCCTTGGCCACCAGAACGTAGACCGCGAACAGGAAAACTCCCGGGACATAGGCCAGCGCCGTGCTCCCGCGGCGAGCCAGCCACTTGGCGCGTTCCGGAAACACCAGGCAGAAATGCAGAAAGATGGTGGGCGCGAAGATGGAGGCCGCCACGTTGCCCCAGTAGATGGACTGGTCGAAGGTGGAGAGCTTGCCGGTGTAGTGGAAGCAGGACAGAACGAACGACGCCAGGCACAGCACGTAAAAGTGCACCGAGCGTGGCGCGCTGACGCGCCGGTAGTACACGAATAACCCGATCAGCAGGTAGATGACGCCGACCGCGTACTGGTAGTACACAGCCCGATCCGGCGTGCTCTGGCCGATGATGACCTGGGCGGGAAGCTCCACGCTGCCGCGCCGAAGTTTGTAGTGGGCCTGGCTCCAGGCGCCGATCGGTTGCAGCACTTGCGCGACATCGGTGCTCTTTTGGATGGGATTGCCGGAGATCTCCAGCAGCGTGTCGCCGGGCCGTATACCGGCATTGTCCGCTTCACCGCCGGGCGTGACGTGCAAGGCTTTGACGACATTCTTGCCGTCGGCTCCGGTACGATCCACCCAGATGGCGCCGTCCTCGGGGATGGTGTCCAAGCGCTGATGGCGGAAGTTGATGACGGCGCAGCACACCGCAGCCACTGTCAGGATAAACAGCAGCGCGCTGACGAACTGGGTCTTCAGATCCCTCAAGCGGCCGTCTCCGCCAAGCTCAACCCGAACGCGCCCCTGAAGTCACGCCGGGCACACTCCTGGTTGGTCTTTGGTCCTGCAATGGAGCACTTCAAATGCCACCTCGGTGAGTCTGAGCTTAACCATGAGAATACAGGATTTCCGGGCCAAAAACAAACTCGTCGGAGGGCCGGATTCGGTTTTCTGGATATGTCACTACCGGAAAGTGTATCCCTACCAAAATCCAGAGGCGTCCGGGCTGTACCCCGGGCGGAATACTATTGACAAGGCATTTGGTTCGGCTTAACATCTTGTTTCCGGTTTTCCGTGGGACAGATGACAGGCCCAGGGAGTGTAATGGTCAGCGTATGACCTTATTCCAGATAGGCGAAAAGGTCGTTTATCCCAATCACGGCGTTGGGACGGTGGAGAACGTCAGCAGCCGTCTCTTTGGCGCGCAGAAGGAACGATTCTACCTGCTGCGGCTGACATACACCAGCATGACAGTGATGGTGCCCTTCTCCCATGTCGAGGAGATTGGTATTCGGCGGGTCACCAGGAACGGCGAGGTGGTGCGGGTGCTCACCTTCCTGGCCGAAGAGACGCACGCGCACAAGTGCGACTGGAAGGACCGCTTCAAAGAGAACTCGGACAAGATGCGGCACGGAAGCCTGCTCGAGATCGCCGAAGTCTTGAAGTCCCTGCTGCTGCTGCAAACCGAAAAACCTCTGTCGTTCCGGGAAAAGAAGATGCTCGAGCGAGCCCGGCACATGCTGATCACCGAGCTGTCGATCTCGCGCGGCCTGCCCGAATTCGCAGTGGTGGAGTTGCTGCAAAAGGCGCTGGCCAAAGCAGCTTTGGCGCTGCCGTCGCCGCTGTAGTTAGATCCCGCCGCTCGACCGATCAGCCACCGTCGTCCCGAGCCGCGCGTTCATACTAATATGGAAAGCACTCGTGCGGCAGGTTCCCTTACTCGCGATGTTCCTCGCGTTCGGCCTGGGCTCGTGCGATCGCGGGCCTGAAGCTTATCCTCCTCCCGAGCAATACCAACCGCTGCATGGACCCGATCTCCCGGTGCTGGTGGCGGGAGTTTCTAATCCTGACGCGTGGGTTCTGGGAGACGTCCACCAGGAGACCGGGGCGCCGGGCCGCCGCTGGACTAGCGCGCATCCGCGCTTCGCCTTCCGGCTCGATCGAACCGAAGACCTGGATCTCACGATACGCCTGGAAGTGCACTCGATCACATTCGCCCACACCGGGCCTGTGACGGTCACCATCCGCGTCAACGGCCAGACCATCGACCAGCTCCGCTTTGACAGCCCGGACGGCCGCGAATACTCGCACCCGATCCCTTCGGCGCTGCTCCAGGCCCAGAGTCCGGTGGTCGTCGCCATGGATGTAGATCCGGTGTGGGTGGCCAATGACAAGCAGGTGTTCGGAATCGGCCTGTACTACATCGGCTTCCGGGAGCACGCAGCCTGATGACGGTGGCAGGTCTGTTGGCAGCGGTCGGTCTCACTTACGCCGCCAGCCTGTTCACGGGTAAAATGCTCCTCCAGATCCTGGAGATAAAACTTTACCGCTCGGAAGAACGGTTCATCGGCTTCGTTCTCGGTTCCGCCGTTTTGAGCACGCTGGTTTTTGCCCTGACGGCCGCCGGCTTAGCCTATGCGGGAGTGTTTCTGGGCTTGGGAGCCGCCATCGTGCTGCTGGGCGTCTGGCGCGGCGCGCACCGGTTCTCGAGCGAAGTCCTCCCGCCGCTGCCCACGGCCTGGCGCTTCGGATTCCTGCTGCTCTACGCGATCTTTGCGGTGATGTATCTGGAAGCAGCCATGGCGCCGGAAACCGGACCGGATGCGCTGCTCTACCACGTCGCGTTTCCGGCGCGCTATCTGCGCCTGCATCACTTCCCGGCGAACACGCGGAACCTGCTGGCCAACCTGTCGGAAGGCGTCGAAATGTTGTTCCTGTTCGCCTATCCGCTGGCCCGCGAATCGGCCGGGGCGATGGTGCATCTGCTGTTCACGCTGGCGATGCCGTGGGGCCTGCTTTCCTGGGGCCGCCGAGCGGGATTCCCCATGGTAGGCGCGGCCGGAGGACTGCTGTTCTTCATCGCGCCGATCGTCGGCAAGCTGGGTACCACCGGCTACATCGACGTGGCGGTGGCCTGCTACGCCTTCGCCGTCTTCTATCTGCTCGATATCTGGCGAACCGCAAAGACCACCGGATTGCTGGTCGCGGTGGGCCTGCTGGCGGGATTCTGTTTCGACGCCAAGTACACCGCGGCCGCCGCGATTCCCTACGCCATCGGCTACACCTCGTTTTATCTCTGGCGCGAACGCAAGCCGCCCTGGCGCGCCGCTATCCTGATCGGCCTGTGCGCGCTGGCGATGATGAGCCCCTACCTGATCAAGAACACGGTCCTGATCGGCAATCCGGTGGCTCCCTTCGCCAACCGGTTCTTCCCGAACCGCCTGCTGACGCCGGATCTCGAAGCTCAGTACTCTAGCGTGATGCGCCACTGGCAGAACGTCACGTGGGCGCAGGTTCCGCGCGAGATCACCGTGGGCGGCGGGCATTTGCAGGGAATTCTGGGACCGGTCTTTGTGCTTGCGCCGCTGGCCCTGCTGGCCCTGCGATTCCCGGAAGGCCGGCGTCTGCTGGCGGCCCTGGTGGCCTTCGGAGCGGCCTACCCGGCCAGCATCGCGACTCGCTTCCTGGTTCCGGCGGTACCATTCGCCGCCCTCGCGCTAGCATTGCTTCTTCGCCGGTGGCGATTCGCTTTGGCGGGCCTGGTGCTGGTCCACGCGGTCCTTTCGTGGCCTACGGTGGTTTCCCGCTATTGCGCCCCTTACTGCTGGCGAATGAGCAAAGTGCAGTTGAAATTCGCCCTGCGGCGTGTGAGCGAGACGGACTTTCTGCACGGTGCTGTTGGCGAATATGACATGGGACGCGCGATGGAGGCTCACGTTCCCGCGGGCGAGCCGATCTTCGCCTTATCCGGTTTCCAGCAGCTCTATCAAAACCACGAGATCATCGTGGGGTGGGAGTCGGCTTTCGGCAATCGCCTGAGCACGGCCATGCTGTCTGCGCGGTTGAACCACCTGCGGCCGGTCAAGGCACAACAGTTCCAGTTCCCGGAAAAAACCGTGCGCGGCCTGCGGTTGCTTTATGCCGGCGCGGGCAAACCGGAACCCTGGGGCGTGACAGAGTTCAGAATCTTCCGGAACAGCCACGAACTGGCTCGCGCGCCGGCCTGGCGTCTCACGGCGTCGCATAACCGGCGGGACGTGCAACAAGCCTTCGACAATAACCCGGTGACGAACTGGACCAGCGGACAAGCAGCTTCGCCCGGAATGTGGATCCAAGTTGATTTTGGCGCCGATCAACCCATCGATCGAGTGCTGGTGGAGACCTCCGACTACGACCAAGGCCCGGTGCGATTGATGCTGCAGAGCGGCGGCCAGTGGCAGACTCTCCCCAAGGGTCCGGATGAATATCCGATTCCACCTCCCTCCGGCCTCCGCCGGGCGGCCACCCAGGTGCTCAAAATGGATCACGTCAACTGGCTCGTGATGGGGCAGGACGATTTCATCGCCGACGACCTGGCGCGCAACCCGGCCAGTTGGGGTGTGACGCTGGTGGCCTCGGACCAGCGCTATTGGCTCTATCGTATCAATTGATTCGGTGCCATCCGGTGCGGGACTGGACCGTTAGTCCTAAGGCAAAGCACCTAACATCCTTGCGGCGGTACGAACAATTCCCTCCCATCCCTAAGTGTTTTGCTGCGTGGCAATAACGCCGTGGCAACCCATAAGATGGAATCGAGCGACTAGGTCCAATGAAGTGCAGGTACTGCAACGCGACGCTGGCCCCTCTTCGCAGCCTCATCGATGGTGAGTTCTGCTGCGACGAGCATCGGAGCTCGTTCCGCGAGGAACAGCTTTCGACCGCTCCGGCACGGTCGGCAGAGGCGGTGACGCCGGTGGTTGAATCGCCCGCCGGAATCGAGGCGGAGTTTTCGACCGCCGAAGCGGAATTGTCCAGCCCCAGCTCGGACGAAAATCCCAGCTACGAACTGCCGTCCTCCGATTACCTGCTTCCGCTGCAGTTCGAATCCAGCGCCGCTCACGCTACGGATGGCGAGCCGGTCCGGTTCGCGGAGCATCTGGGAAGCCCGATCGCTCCCCGGCTTCCGCACGCTGACCTGAAACCCGTGGTCGACGCGCCGGTTACCGAACCAGTCGCCTATGCCGAACCGGTTCAGGTCTTGGAGCCGGAGCCGCCCGTCGAATTCGAAGCCGCCGAAGAGCCGGTGCAAGCGCCGACGTCTTCGCTGCTGAAACCGGTGCGCGGACTGGCCATGTTCTGGCATTGGCCGGCCACGGCCTGGAGAACCGCGCCCCTGGATCTCAAGGCCATCACGGTCTTGCTGCCGGTGCTGCTGTCGGTGGCGTTCGGTCCGTCGGTTCCGAAGGCGCACGTCGCGGGCGCTGCCACGGCCAACGCGATGCAGGCGCTGGACGACCGCTGGAAGGGAGTCAAGCAGAACATCTCCCAACGCGCTGCGATCGCCGTCACCGATGATTTTCGCTCCGGTCTGGATGCCTGGGACAGCCGCTCCAACCTGACCTCGAGCTGGTCGTACGATGCCGCCGGTTTTGTCCGGCCCGGGCCTCTGGCGATCTTGAAGACCACCACCGACCTGACCGACTACCACTTCGAATTTCTGGGTGAAATCGACCGCAAGGGCATGGGCTCGGTGTTCCGCGCCCGAGACCTGGACAACTACTATGCCCTGAAGTTCACCGAGGCGAAGGCCGGCCCGCTGCCGGTGGTCAAGATCGTCCGCTACACGGTCATCAACGGCAAGGAAGTATCGCGCGTGGAGAAACCGCTTCCGCTCACCGTGCGCGCCGACATGCTGTACCGCGTGATGGTGGACGCCCACGGCAACGACTTCACCATTATGGTCCAAGGGCAGGTGGTGGATTTCTTCTCCGACAGCCGGTTGAGGCGCGGTGGCATCGGCTTCTTCTGCGACCGCGGAGAGAAGGCTCGCCTGCGCTGGGTCGAGGTCTCGCATCAATATGACGCGCTCGGAAGGTTGTGCGCTTACCTGGCGCCCTACGGTTTGGACGCAGGAAACTGAACCTGAGAATCGAATATGCCCCAAACGAAATCGAAATCAGCGGCGAATAACGCCGCCAGCCAGCCTCCGGTGGAACCGGCCTCGCTGGCACACGCCGTCTCCCTGCACCTGGAAGGCAAGCTTCAGGAGGCGCTGGAGGAGATCAACGTCGCGCTGGAGAACGGCGACACCAGTCTGGAGACGCTCTCCGCCAAGGCGCAGATCCAGTTTGAACTGGAGCTGTACGAGGACGCGGCCAAGACTTACGCCCGTGTGCTGGCCACCAATCCACGGCACGCGCACGCCAACCTGAACATCGCCGTCTGTCTGGAAAGAACCGGGCGCTGGCAGGAAGCCGCGGATTTCTTCGAAAAAGCCGTCGAGTCGGAACCGGACCGCGTGGACGCCCGCCTGGGGCTGGCCATCTCGCTGCTGCACCTGGACAAGTCGCAAGCCGCCGCCGAACAATTCGATCGGGTGCTGGCGCAGCAACCCAACCAGCCGACCGCTCTGTTCGGAAAAGCGGTCACGCTGCAGCTCAATTCCGATTTCGACGCGGCCTCGCGCATCTACGACACGCTGCTTTCCCGGGACCCCAATTCCGAAGAGTGCCTGGTGAACCTGATCACCCTGGCGCTGGCGCGTCAGGACCACGCCAAGATCGCGGACTATTCGGAAAAGCTTTTGACGCTGCGGCCCAACTCGCAGACCGCGCTGGAGGGGCTGGCCACCTGCGCCTTCGCGTCCCAAGACTACCCGGCCGCGCAGCGCTATTGCGCCAAGCTCACCGAATATACGCCCGATAATTTCGACCGCTGGTTCAATCTGGGCGTCGCCTATCAGAAAACCGGAAATTTCGAGGAAGCCGCCAAAGCCTATGGCGAAGCCGTGCGCCTCCGGCCGGACGCCAAGCAGGCGCACGTGAACCTGGGAGTCGTCCATCAGGAGTTGGGAGACCTGGCGCAGGCTCGCGCCGACTACGAGCGCGCGGTGCAGATCGCTCCGGACCTGGTGGAGGTTCAAAACAACCTGGCTACCGTCCTCGACAAGCTGGGAGTCAAGGAAGACGCCGAGCGCATTTACGTGAAGCTGCTGGCCCGCAATCCGGAACGCGAGGACATCTGGTTCCGGCTGGGCTACTCGCGCCTGGAACGCGGCGATCATCGCGGTAGCGTGGAGGCCTTCCAGTCCTGCGTCCAGCGGCGCGCGGATTGGCCTGAGGCGCAACTGAACTTGGGCATCGCCTGCTGGAACATCGGCGACCTGGAGGGCGCTGCCAAAGCCTTCGAGGCGCTGCTGGCCCTGAGTCCGGACTCGATCGACGCGCTGCGCGGCCTGGCTGCCCTGGCCGTCGACCGCAGCGATTTCGACCAGGCACTGCAGTATCAGGGGCATCTGATCGAACTCGGCGAGCGCAGTCCGGAACTGTTCTACAACACCGGACTGTTGCTGCATAAGTCCGGCCAACTGGACGACGCCGCCCGCTTGTACCGCGAGGCGCTGGACGAACGCGCTCAATTCCCCGAAGCCTTGCTCAACCTGGGCCACGTCCTCAAGAGCCTGGGCAAACAGGATGAAGCGCGCGATTGCTGGAAGCAGGCGCTGGAACAAAAGCCCGAGCTGGCCCAGAGCTACTTCGGCAAATAAGCTCGAGAGTCAGCGCTCCGCAAGCACATCAGAATCAGGCCCGATAGGATCCCGGTCAGCACCATGAACAGGACGCCGGCGACGTACGTCCCGGTGCGGTCGGTCAGGAATCCCACCATGTAGGGCCCCGTGAATCCGCCGAAGTTGGCAACCAGGTTCACGAATCCGAAACTCGCCGCCGCCTGGCGGTCGCTCAAAATCCGCGTAGGCAGCGCCCAATAGGTCGGGTAGTAACTCATGATGCCCATGTAGGCGAGCGAGAAGCCGCCCATGACCAACACCGGCACTCCTCCGACCGATTGGCTCAGAGCCAGACCCACGCCGGCGGTGATCCCAGCCAGCGCGGCGTGCCATTTGCGTTCGCCGGTCCGGTCGGAATGCCAGGCGTACACCAGCATCACCGGGACGGAGAGCGCGTAGGGAATCGCCGAGATCAGGCTGATCTGCATCCGGGACAGTCCCTTGAAGTTTTCCACCATTTTCGGCAGCCAGATGTTGAAGCCGTAGCCGCTGGTATTGAGCAGGAAGTACGAGATGGCGAGCGCCAGCACCAGCGGCTGCCGCAGGGTTTCGAGGATGCTCATGTGGCGGCGCGTGGCTTTCTTTTCGTGTCGCTCGCGCTCCAGCTCTCCGGTGATCCATTGGCGTTCTTCGGGCGCGAGCCAGTGCGCGTCCTTGGGCCAATCGGTCAGGTAGAACAACGTCGCCAGGCCGCCCAGGAACGCCGGGATTCCTTCCAGGATCAGCAGCCAGCGCCAGCCGGACACGTTCAGCCAGTGAATGCCCAGCAGGTATCCGGCGATGGGCGCGCCGACGGCGTTCGAGACCGGGATCGCCGCCATGAACATCGCTATCGCTTTGCCGCGGTCCTCCTGGCGGAACCAGTGCGTCAGGTAGACCACCACGGCGGGGAAGAATCCGCCCTCGGCCAGGCCCAGCAGGAAGCGGATGGTGTTGAACTGGACCGCGCTCTGAATCAGTCCGGTGAACGCGGCCAGCACGCCCCAGAACATCATGATGGCCGCGATCCATTTCCGCGCGCTCCAGACTTCGGCCAGCATGGCGCCGGGAATTTCCAGCAGGCTGTATCCGAAAAAGAAGATGCCCGCGCCGAATCCGAAAACTTCGTTCGAGAAATGCAGTTCGCGCGTCATATCCAGGCCCGCGAAGCTGACGTTCACGCGATCGATGAAGGCGGTGATGTAGAGCAGGAAGACGAACGGGATCAGGCGGCCTGCGATCTTTCTGCGGGCGCCGGCGGCAACGGCGTCGAGCACCGGCGTCATGCGGGGCTGGTCCTGGCGCGGCGTGGATCTTCAGGCATCGCCCAAGTATACAGGGATCGGAAGCGGCCTGCCGCCCGGCGTTGTTATTGCGTTACGGCCACAGCAGCAATCCCAGGAACAACGCCACCCACAGCACCGTCAGGAAATGCCAGTACAGCGCGATCACCGCGGTCCGGCTGCGCTGTCGCTGGAACTGAAATCGCGACCGCTCCGGCATGCGCGAGGCGCGCAACAGCAGATAGCACAGCGCCGCGATGCCTCCCAGCAGGTGCAGCCCGTGCGCGCCCGTCAGGACATAGAACAGCGAGCTGTGCGGATTGTGTTGCAGGTAGATTCCCTGGCTCACCAGTTCCCTCAGCGCCAGAACCTGCGACGCGAGAAAGGCCAAGCCTCCTCCCACGGTAATCTCCAGCCGGTGCACGTAGCGTTCGTAGTCTCTGCGGTTGAAGGCGCTGCGCGCCGCTTCGATCACCCAGCCGCTCGCCAGAATGATGGCCGTGCTCAGCCACAACATGTGCGGGACGCGGATGTGCTGCCAATTCTCCGGCGCGCGCGAGCGCTCGTAGTATGCGATGCCCACCGTGATGAACAGCACGCTGACCGAAACCAGCACGAAGCGCATGGCCAGCAGCCCCGCGCCCGGCACGTAGTTGGGATCCCCGCTGCCTTCGTCGTCGCCGCCTCCGCCGCTATCGTCGGGGCCTAAGTCGCGCGGTCCGCCTCCGTGGGTGTCCGCGAGTTTGAGTTCCTCGGCGTCAATAACCGGAGGCATCAATCACAGGATAACTCCGCTCGATACAGGACAACGCCGCGCTACGATTTCCAGCCCATCCGCTCGCGCAGACTCGTGATGTGCGCGACATGATGCCGCCCGTGCCAGGCGTACAGCGCCGCGTTTTTCTCCAGGCTGATCAGGCCTAGCTCGGGGTGACGAAAGGTCCGTTTCCATTGCGTGTCGTCGAGCGAGCGCAGCAACCCGACCCAGCGCGCATGCAGGCACTCCAGCAGCCTCAGCGAAATCTCCACCGGCGCCGTGCGGGCGTCCGGAAGCTCCGCCCAACGATCTTCGAAGTAGGCCTTGATGGTGGGTTCTTCCTCGGTCAACGCCCAGCGGAAGCGAACATAGCTGTTCAGGTGGCTGTCCGGCACGTGGTGCACCACCTGCCGCACCGTCCATCCGCCCGGCCGGTACGGCGTATCGAGCTGCGGATCGGCAAGACCTTTGACGGCCGAGCGCAACCGCAGCGGAGTCTCGGCGATTTGTTCCACGAACTGGCGGCGATCCTCCGCGCTGACCGTCTCCGGAAAGCGGAACTTCCCCACAGGATATCGAAGGTCTGGATTGTCCATGCGTGATACGATTCTACGCCGGCCCGCGCGGATTCAGGTTTTTCCTGGCCGGTCTCTCCCGCATGCTATGCTGTTTTCCGAAGTGTTCAGCCGGCACTACAGAAAAGTCAAGGCGATCTTCGGACTTACCGACGTTTTGCTGGTTTCCATCGCCTTCATCGCGGCCTACCAGACCCGAATCCTGCTGCATTTCGAGCGCGTTTTCTATCTCGATTTTCGCGTGGGGGCCTTGCTGCTGGCTGTTTCGGCGCTGTGCTGGGTGGCCATCGGCTACTGGTTCAACGTTTACGAAAAGCTGGATTCGGCGCACCCGCGAGTGGTGCTGCGGGACACCTTCCAGCAGTGCGCGCTGGGCACCATCTGCCTGGTGGTGGCGCAGTTCATGCTGCGGCTGGATTTGAGCCGCCCGTTCGTGGCGCTGTTCGCCGTGTACGCCTGGGTGCTGCTGTGCCTGTTCCGGCTGAACGCGGCGCGCGTGATCGGAGCGGTGCGCCGGGAATTCGGAACGGCGCATTACGTGATGGTGGTGGGTTCCGGCGAAAATGCCCGGCACCTGGGAGAAGCGCTGGAGCGATCTTCCGACTACGGCATTCGCCTGATGGGATTCCTGGACGATGAACCCGGCCAGATCACGCTCGCGGAAACCTACCCGCGGCATGCGCTCTCCGAACTGCCCGAACTGCTGCGCCGCCACGTCATCGACGAGATCATCTTCGCCGTCGACAGCCGCAGGCTGAGCGAGATGGAAGAAGTCTTCCTGCTGTGCGACGAGGTGGGCGTGCGGACGCGCGTGGTGGTGGACTTCTTTCCGCATGTCAACAGCCAGGTGTATCTCGACCGGCTGGGCGTCACTCCGCTGCTGACCTTCTCCGCCGCGCCGCACGACGAGATCCGGCTGCTGGCCAAACGCATCAGCGACTTCGTGCTGGCCGCCGCCGCGCTGATCCTGCTGCTCCCGTTCATGCTGCTGATCGCGCTCGCGATCCGGCTCACTTCGCCCGGCCCCGCCATCTTCCGCCAGGTGCGCTGCGGCTTGAACGGCCGCCGCTTTGTCTTTTACAAATTCCGCTCCATGTGCAACAACGCCGAGGAACTGAAAGCCTCCCTGATGCACCTGAGCGCGAAATCGACCGCGTTCAAGATTCCCAACGATCCCAGACAAACCGTTGTCGGCCGCTTCCTGCGCAAGTTCTCGATCGACGAATGGCCGCAGCTGTGGAACGTGCTCAAGGGCGACATGTCGCTGGTGGGCCCGCGCCCGGCGGTTCCGGAAGAAGTGGAGCTGTACAAGACCTGGCAGCGCCGGCGGCTGCGCATGCGCCCGGGCCTCACTTGCCTGTGGGCCGTGTCGGGCCGCGACGCGCTGGACTTCGATACCTGGATGAAGATGGACATGCAATACATCGACACCTGGTCGCTCGCTTTGGACTGGAAAATCATCCTGCGCACCATCCCGCGCGTGTTGACGGGGAGGGGAGCATCCTGAGTCTGCAGGCGCTCGCCCGATAATGGAATAAGAGGATTGTGCCCTTATGCACCTGGTTCCAACCCAAGAAGAAGTGGTCAGCCTGCTGCGCCGCACCGGCGCCATTCGCGACGGCCATTTCGAATACCCCAACGGCCTGCACGCCACCGAATACATGCAGGTGCAGTTGGCCATGCGTTACTACCAGCACGCCAAGGTGCTGAGCGTGGGGCTGAGCCGCCTGCTGCGCGCCAACTCGGAAATCCGCGCCATCATCCCGGAGCTCTCCATCGTTTCGCCCGACACGGGCGGCCTTCCGGTGGCCTACGGCGTCTGTGAAGCGCTGCGCGCGCATCAAGTCTATTGGGCCGATCGCAAGGAAGACCACGGCACGCTACGCTTCCGCCAATACCTGGAACAGACTCCGGGCGAAAAGGTTCTGCTGGTGGACGACATTCTGCGTTCCGGGCGCAACCTGGCGGAGTTGAAGCAACTGGTGGAATCCACCGGCGCGCAGGTGGTAGGCATGGCGGTGATCATTTATCAACCGACGCCCAAGACGGTGGACTTCAGTCCCCTGCCCTTCTACTACCTCGCCAAGCTGGATGCGACTTACTACAAGGACGCCGGCTCCTGCGAGATGTGCAAGCGCGGAGTCCCCGCCGAAAAAGTCTGGATCTGAGCGACCGTGGCGCACGCACTCGTGCGTGCCGCGTTCACACTCGTGTGAACGCCTTAGTTAATTCCCCTCGGCTGTAGCCTTGACGTAGGCCGCCGTCAGCGTCCCCTTCTCTTTCGCCACCGGCAGCAGCGTCGGATAAAACTGCACGAAGGTGTTGTCCACCGCCCCCTTCTGCGGATGGCACCCATAGCAAGACCCAGTGCGCGGAATCATTTTCCCGGTAGGGCCCTTGCCCAAGGCGAAGAACGCCCAGCCGTTCCCAGGGAAGCGCGACGAGTCCTTCACCTCGGCCTGAAATCCTTCGCGATCACTCTGATAGTGGCCGCCGTTGTTGATCGACCCCTTACTGGCCGCCCGGCGCGTCTCCAGCACGAACATGGTCTTCTCCGGCCACTTCCCGGCTGAGAGGAACGCCCGATACGCCGCGGGCGACACGAACACGTTGTCGAACAGCGGCGGGTTGTCTCCAGGCGCCGCGCTGAGCGGCCCGTACGTCATGCCCAATCCCGAACTCAAGAAGATCCACTCGCGGTAGTCCGTGGGCGCAATGAGCTGATTGTCGCTGGTAAACTGCGGCTCGCCGGATGAACGCGCGGGCTGAACGTTCTGCTGGGCCAGGATGACCGCGGCCAGGCCCGCCGCGAGCAAGATAGTGATGCCGATTCTCATGATCTCTCCTATTCTCTACGAAGCGCCACCAGCGGATCAATCCGCAGCGCGCGCCGCGCCGGCAGGTAGCAGGCCACCAGCGCCACGGTAGCCAGCACGGCGGAGACGCCGGCGAAGGTGACCGGATCGGTAGGCTGCACTTCGAAGAGCAGCGTTCGCATCATCCGCGTCAGCGCCAGCGCCGAAAGCACACCCAGAGCCAGGCCGGCCAGCACCAATCCCATGCCCTGCCGCAGAATCATTCCGACGATGTCAGCGGGTTTAGCGCCCAGCGCCACCCGGATTCCGATCTCGTTCCAGCGCTGGTTCACCGCCAGCGCCAGCATGCCGCCCACGCCCGCGGCCGCAATCACCAGCGCCAGGGCCGCGAAGATACCCAGCAGGTTCGCCAGTACGCGGGGAGACGCCACCGCGTCATGCCGCGCCTGCTCCAGCGTCTGGACGTTCGGTATGGCCGTCTGTGGATCGATTTCCAACACCGCCCGGCGCACTTGCGTCGCCAGCACCAGCGGGTCGCGATCGGTTCGCACCAGCACGCTGCCCACGGCGGGCGTTTGCGCGTTCGCGAAATACGCTTCGTCGCCGGCCGGTTGCTCCAGGCCGAACTCGCGTACGTCTCCGACGATGCCGATGATCTTGGACCAACTCTCGCCTTGATCGAAGCTGACTCGCCGTCCGATCGGATCCTCGTTCTTCCAATAATGCCGCGCCAGCGATTGATTGATGACCGTCACCAGCGGCGCTTTCTCGTTGTCCGACGCATCAAACACGCGCCCCTGGATCAGCCGCATGCCGAGCGTCTTGAAATAATCGGGAGTGGTGCTGCGAAGAGACGCGATCGGCCCGGCCTCGCCTTCGCGCAGCGGACGTCCTTCAATTTGAAACCGCCCGCCCCAGCCGCCGCCGGTGTTGTCCGGATCCAGCGGATAGCTGGATGACAGCGCCGCCGACAAAACGCCCGGCTGCGATTCGATCTTGGCCAGCAGGCGGCTCGAGAAATCCCGCACCTGCGGCCGCGCGGGATACTTCGACCAGTTCAGATCGATGGTCAGCGCCAGCACGCGGTTCGGAACGAACCCGGGGTCCACCTGCTGGAGTTTGATGAGGCTCCGCAGCATCAGCCCCGCCCCGATCAGCAGCACCAGTGAAAATCCCACCTGGCACACCACCAGGACGTTGCGCGCCCGGCTGCGCGATCGGCCCACGGTTGCATTGGCGGCGCCATCTTTCATTCCCGCGCCCAGATCGTCGCGCGAGTATAGCGCCGAGATCGAGCCGAACACGATGCTAGTGCCGACCGCGACCGCCAGCGCGAACAGCAGCATGGTCCAATCCATATGGATCTCGCGGGCGCGCGAAGTCAGGCGCGCGGCGAACGCGGCCAGCAAACGCAAGCTCTGCGATGCGAACAGAAATCCCAGGCCCGCGGCCAAGACGCCCAGGATCAGGCTCTCGGTTCCGAGCTGCCGCAGCAGCCGGCCCTTGCCCGCGCCCAACGCCGCCCGCACCGAAAGCTCCCGCTGGCGCGCCGACATCCGCGCCAAAGTCAGGTTAGCCACGTTCGCGCAGGCGATCAGAAGCACGCACGCCGCGGCGCCCAGCAGCACCCACAGCATGATGCGCGCCCGCCGCGTCAGCTCCTCCCGCAGCAAGCCATCAGTCGCCGCGAATCCCACGTCCTTCGGATAAGACTTCGGGTAGTCGCTCGCCAGCCGGGATGCAATCAATCGCAGATCCGCCTGGCTGCTCTCCGCTGTAACCCCCGGCTTCAGCCGGCCGAACAGGTTCATCATGTGCCCATCGCGGTTGGTTTGCATCCGCGCGGAGCCGCGAAACGGGCACGCCGAAGTCGGCATGTACACATCGTTTTCATTGGGATATTGCGGCACCGGCGGCAGGATTCCGACGACGGTGTGAATCCGGTCGTTCATCTCGAAGGTCCGCCCGACGATGTTCGGATCGCCGCCATGCTGCTTCCAGTACTCGTAGCTCAGCAAAAGCACCGCGGGCGCGCCCGGCTGGTCGTCGGCCTCCACAAAGTCCCGGCCCATGAGCGGCTTCACGCCGAACATCCGGAAGAAGCCCGGCGAAACAACGCCCGTGCGCACGCGCGTCGCCTCGTCTTTCGAGAACAGCGTGAAACGCATGCTGTGATACTCCACCAGGCTGGAAAAAGAGCTGCTCTGCTGGCGGTAATCTTTGATCTCGGGAACCGAGAACGCGACGTCCCGGACGCCGCCCTTCGATGCGGTCTGATGCAGCACCACCAGCTGCCGGTCGTTCTCATAGGGCAGCGGCCGCAGCAGCACCGCGCTGACCACGCTCATGATCGCGGTGTTGGCGCCGATGCCCAAGGCCAGCGTCAAGACCGCAACCGTCGAGTATCCTGGATTCTTCCGCAGCATGCGCAGCGCGTAGCGCACGTCCTGGCCGAGTATCGAAAGATGCTCGCGCGGCGCGGTGTGGAAAATTCCGGCGATGGTTTCCCCCCATAGCCGCAGCAGGCCGATTTTGCCGCGCCTGCGCTCCTGCTCGCGTTGTTCGCGAAAGGCCTGCTCCATGTCGGTCTCGAATTCGGTGCGGAAATCGAACGGGAGCAGCCGCAACAGTCCCCGGTAAATACGGTCGGAGAATGATCCTCTTGCCTCGGCCATGTGAAACCTCCTAAGCCGGCCGCAGCCGCTTCAGCAAGTGCTTTTCGCGCGCCGTCGCGATCAGCCGTTCCATGCGCTCGGCTTCCGCCACCGCCACTTGCCGGCCCAGAGGCGTGAGACGGTAGTAGCGGCGCCGCTGGTCGTCTTCCTCGACAGGCGGACGATTCCTGCATTCCTTGATGGCACCCTCTGCCAGCAGCCGCTTGATGATGGCGTACAGCGTGCCGGTGCTCAGCCGCACCTGACCTCCAGTCTGCTCCTCTACATCTTTCAGAATGGCGTACCCGTGTTTTTCCTCGTCCCCCAGCGCAAGCAAAACCTGAAACATGGCGGGAGTCAGAGTATCGTTCGGTTGTCTCATAATGGCGCTCTGAACTATAGCTTCACCAACTATATCGGTATCCGCCATAGTTGTCAAGACCCCGTGGCGCACGCACTCGTGCGTGCCGCGTTCACACTCGTGTGAACGCCTGCCCCGATTTTGCAACCACTCCTCCACCCCGTCTATCATGAGCTTACCGTCCTGATGAACGCGTCCATCGAATTCGATTGCCTGATTTGCGCCGAACTGGCCGAGGCGTCCACCCGGGAATGGCTCGAAACCAACGGCATCGGCGGCTTCGCCTCGTCCAGCCTCATCGACCTGAACACGCGCCGCTATCACGGACTCCTCACCGCAGCCACCACGCCTCCGGTGGGCCGTTTCGTGCTGCTCTCCAAACTGGAAGACACGCTCATCCTGGGCGGCAGGCGTTTCGATCTGAGCGTCAACCAGTACACCGGCGCGATTCACCCCGAAGGCCACCTGCTGCTCAATTCATTCCGCCTGGATCCGTTCCCGGTTTTCAACTATCGGATCGACGACCTGGAGATCGAGAAGTCCATCTTCCTGGTCCACGGCGAGAACACCGCCGTGATTCAATACGAACTTTTCGGCGACCTGGAGGGACGCTCCGCGATCCTCGAAGTGCGCCCGCTGATCGCCTTCCGCGATTACCACAGCACCACGCACGCCAACACCGCGATCCGGCGCGAGGTCGCGACCGAACCAGGACTGGCGACGGTGACGCCATACGGTGGGCTCCCCAGCCTGCATTTCGCGCACGACGCCGACTCGATCGACGATGCCGGCTTCTGGTTTTACAACTTCGAATACCAGCGCGAGCGCGAGCGCGGCCTGGACTACCTGGAAGACCTGTACAGCCCCTTCCTTCTGCGGTTCAATCTCGCAAGAAGCGGCACGGCGGCGATAATCGCGTCAACCCTCCGTCACGAAGCCGCCGAAGCCCGCATGCTCGAAGACGAGGAGATCGAACGGCGCGAGAAGATCGTGACCGCGGCTCCGTCCGATGACGCCTTCACGCAGTTGCTGACCGCCGCAGCCGACCAGTTCATCGTCGCGCGCGGTGATCAGAAGACCGTCATCGCGGGCTATCCCTGGTTCGGCGATTGGGGCCGCGACACCATGATCTCGCTGCCCGGCCTCACGCTGGTCACCGGCCGCTTCGACGAGGCCCGCAACATCCTGCGCGCCTTCGCCCACAGCATGGATCAGGGCATGCTCCCCAATCGCTTCCTGGAATCCGGCGAAACGCCGGAGTACAACACCGTGGACGCGACGCTCTGGATGTTCCACGCCGTTTCCGAGTTTCTCCGCTACACGCAAGACTACGACTTCGTCCGCGCCGAACTCTACCAGCCGCTCGCCGACAGCATCGCCTGGCACGAACGCGGGACGCGTTATGGAATCCGGCTCGATTCTGACGGTCTGCTGCACGCCGGCCAGCACGGAGTCCAACTCACCTGGATGGACGCCAAGGTGGGCGACTGGGTGGTCACGCCGCGCCAGGGTAAGCCAGTCGAGATCCAGGCGCTCTGGTACAACGCGCTGCGCGTCATGGAGCACTTAGCCGACGCGTTCGATCAGCACGAGCAATCCAGTCACTTCGCCGCCCTGGCCGAACGCGCCCGCGCCAGCTTCGAAGCAGCGTTCTGGAACGACCACGACGGCTGCCTCTACGACGTGGTGACGGACTCGGGACCCGACCGCTCGCTGCGCCCCAACCAGATCTTCGCCGTCAGCCTGCCGCACGCGCTGCTCGCCGGCGACAAAGCCCTGCGCGTGGTGGACGTGATCGAGTGGGAACTGCTCACGCCTTACGGTCTGCGCACGCTTTCGCCGCGCGATCCCAACTACAAGGGCCGTTACTCGGGCGACCAGTTCGGCCGCGACAGCGCTTATCACCAGGGCACCGTCTGGCCGTGGCTGCTGGGTCCGTTTCTCACCGCGTACGTCAAGGTTCACGGCAGCGACCAACAAGTGCGCCATCGCGCCGACCAGTTCTTGAATTCGCTGCGGGGCCATCTCTGGCAGGCCGGCCTCAGCCAGATTTCGGAAGTCTTCGACGGCGATCCGCCGCACCAGCCCGGCGGCTGCATCGCGCAAGCCTGGAGCGTCGCCGAAGTGCTGCGCACTTACATCGAGGATGTGAAAGGCCGAAAGCCCGGCGTTCCTAGCTAGCTTTCCTTAACACGTCCTCCACGGCGTCGGGATGCTTCGCGATCACCGCCAACAACACGCGCGTAGGCGCGTCCGGATGTGCTCTGCCCTGTTCCCAGTTACGCAGTGTGGCTGGCGGAAAACCAAACTTGTTCGCGAACTGCGCTTGGCTGAGTCCCATCTTCCTGCGAACTTTGCGCACATCGATCTCGGGCACATGCACTACGGTCACGCGAACACGGGTGTTCTGTCCCTTCGTCCACGCAACCGCCTGCTCGAGGCCCTCGATAATCCGCGAGCCGACTGTTGCCGGCTTTGCCCCACGCGCCGCCTTCTTCACCCTAGCGTTACTTTTCTTTTTCGTTGTCACTCAACCTCCTAAGTGTTTCCCGGATACCCCGTCACCAAAATCCGAACGAGCCGCTTCATGGCACTGCGTTCGGCCGCGTTGAGGTTCTCCTTCTCGTTCTTGGCGTATGCGGCCAGTAGGAACAGCGGCATCCGTTGGCCGTGATAGTAGTAGATCACTCGTGCGCCGCCCCTCTTGCCTCTTCCCGCCAGCGCCCAACGTAGCTTTCGGACGCCACCGGTCTCGGGGATGATCTCGCCCGCAATTGGATTGGCGCCCAGGAACGCGACAAGCTTGGAGCGCTCAGGGTCAGCTAGTAACCGCTCAGTGTCTTTTAGAAATCGTTCCGTCTCCACGACGGTCTTGGGCGCTTCCGCCATCTACAGCTAGTATATGCAATCTGCGTATAGCGCTGGCACACGGGGCGTGTAGTGGCTTGGGTGAGATCGGCGACAGTGATCGGCCGGTCAAGCACTCACTCGAACTTCTACATCACCTCTCGATCCTGGGCAGTAACCGCCAAAGACCATTCGGTCCAATTGATCGCCGAGCCGCTCGGCCTCTTTCGGATCTTTGGTGCTGCGGAGACGCTCGGCGAGTTCGAAGAATTCCTGCTGCTTGCGCTTCTCGGCCTCTATTCCGTTCTCAATGAACTGCACCAGCATCCTGTTGGCACTGAGCCTGCGGTGCCTTCGCCAAGTTGCGAACGTGCAGGCGATGGTCCTTGGCAAGGTAACGCTTTGCCGAACGATTTGATCTAGGGCTTCACGTTACTAGTGTGCACCACAAAGGTAGTAACTGTCTCCGGCTTGGTGTGAGTGCCCGAACAGTTCAGCGCAGCCGCAGACCGGGCTTACCGACCCGGGCCTTAAGTTTCTTCTTGAGCTGTTCCACAACGGCCCGCGCCGCACCCTGCTCAGTCGTCGCCATAGTTGTTGCACTAGAGGATTTTTCCTCCCACAGCAGATTTCCTTTGGCATCGAAGCACTGAATCCGGGCACGGTGGATATTGGACCACCCATGCTCGACGGTGACATAAAGCAGTGAATCCGAGCCCTGTTTTTGAACAACGTTGAGGAGGTTTTGAATCGAAACCGAATCGCCAGTGACCGGTTGGATCGTGGACGGCCTGTTCGCAATCAGCACCCCGTAGGCGGTTAAGGCGTTCTCGAGTTCCAATAACACGAACTGGAACGACTCGGCGGATCCATATCCAGCGATCAACACTCCTGGACGCTTTTCGACGGTAGGGGGCTCGGCGTGGCTCACGGCGTTGGACTGGCTGTCCTTAGCCTCGGCGGTGCCGATGCATTGAAGCGGGAAGACCGCTCCGTAGACCTTGCCTGGAAGGTCGGTAACCGGAATCGTTGCGTTCAAACCTTTAGCTTGGTAGTCGACGCTACGGCTCTCGAGAAAGTCTCGTATTACCGAAGCCTTCAACGCGAAGTTGACATTTTGCGGAACATCTCCGTGCGGTGGCCCCCTGAGCTGGGACAAATAGTTAAGACACAGTTCGCCGTTCGATGAAAACTGCTCGACCGGCAAGACGACATTACAGCATACTGGTGCCCGGCTGGTGAAGCGGAAGCGGGCACTGCTGGAGAGCAACTCGCCGAGGAATAGCCGGCTGGAAACTCATCGAGAC
>JAIQFN010000079.1 GCA_020073265.1 Terriglobia bacterium
TTCCGGACCACGGACGTGACCGGGGTGACGGAGTTGCCGGAAGGAACCGAGATGGTGATGCCGGGCGACAACGTGGACCTGGTAGTGGAGCTGATCACGCCGGTGGCCATGGACAAGGGGCTGCGGTTTGCGATCCGCGAAGGCGGAAGGACCGTGGGAGCCGGAACAGTCACCGAGATTTTGGAATAAGGCATTTTGGACAAACCATGAGCTTACGCGAGCGCATTCGCATCCGCCTCAAGGCGTACGATCACCGGATTCTGGATCAGTCGACGTCTGAGATCGTCGATACCGCCAAGAGAACCGGGGCCCAGGTGGCCGGCCCGATTCCACTGCCGACCATCAAGAACCGCTACACGGTGCTGCGGTCTCCGCACGTCGACAAGAAGTCGCGCGAGCAGTTCGAGATTCGCACGCACAAGCGGCTGCTGGATATCCTGGAGCCGACCCAGGACACCGTCGACGCGCTGATGAAGCTGGATCTGCCAGCGGGCGTGGATGTCGAGATCAAGGCATTTGGAAAGGGGAAATGAGAATTCTGAATTCTGAATTCCGGATTCCCCCGAGGTACTTATGACCCCAGGAATTTTAGGCAAAAAGATCGGAATGAGCCAGATGTTTCGGCCGGACGGGCAGGTGGTTCCCGTCACGCTGCTCAAGGCGGGACCGTGCGTGGTGGTGCAGCGCAAAACCCCGACCACGGATGGCTACGACGCCGTGCAGCTGGGTCTGGTCGAGTTCGCCAAGGCCTCGCGCGTCACCAAGCCGATGAACGGACACCTGAAGAAAGCCAACGCCGACGGAGTGAAGTTCCTGCGCGAGCTGCGGATGCGGCCCGGCGACGACGACCTCAAGCAGGGCGACCGCGTGCTGGTGGATCAGTTCAAGCCCAAGGACAAGGTGGACGTGATCGGCGAGAGCAAGGGCCGCGGTTTTGCGAGCATGATCAAGCGGCACCATTTTCGCGGCGGGCCGGGGTCGCACGGCTCGATGTTTCACCGCGCGCCGGGATCCATCGGAGCTTCCAGCTTTCCTTCGCGCGTTTTTCCGGGAATGCGCATGGCCGGCCACATGGGCACGCAGCAGGTGACGGTGCGGAACCTGGAAGTCATCGACGTGGTGGCCGAGGACAACGTGCTGGTGGTCAAGGGCGCGGTGCCCGGTCCGAACGGCGGCTACGTGCTGGTGAAAAGGGCCAAGAGGTAACGAGACCATGCCGAGCGTAGAAATCGTCGATCTGAACAATGCAGTGGTCGGCTCGCTGGAACTGGCCGACGCAGTATTCGCGGCGCCGGTCAACGAGGACCTGCTGTACGAGGCGGTGCGTCATTCGCAGGCCGCGCATCGCAGCGGGACGGCCAAAACCAAGACCCGGCATGAGGTGTCCGGTTCGGGCAAAAAGCTGTGGCGTCAAAAAGGGACCGGGCGCGCCCGCATGGGGTCCATCCGCTCACCCCTGTGGCGGCACGGCGGAACCACGCATGGGCCGCAGCCTCGCGATTACAGCTACAAGCTGCCGCGCAAAATGCTGCTGGGCGCGCTGCGGTCGGCGCTCTCGGCCAAGCTGCGGGATGGCGAGATCAAGGTGGTTCAGGATTTCTCGGTTGCGGACCACAAGACCAAGACCATGCGAACCATCCTGGATGGACTGCACGCTCCCAAGACCGTGCTGCTGGTGGACAACAGCGAGAATCACAACCTGGCGCTGGGATCGCGGAACCTGCCGGGCGTAAAGCTGGTATCGACGCGCGACGTCAACGTTTACGACCTGTTGGGCCACGCCGGCTTGCTGCTGTCCGAGGGCGCGGCCAGGAAATTATCGGAGGCGCTCGCAAAATGACCATCTACGAAGTAATCAAGCGGCCCATCGTCACTGAAAAAGGCGTGGCCAAAAAGGACGCCGAGCACACGCTGTGCTTCGAAGTGGCTCCGGGCGCCAACAAGGTAATGGTGAAGAAGGCGGTGGAGCAGTTGTTCAAGGTGAAGGTGGCCGGCGTGCGCACCTCCAATCAAGTGGGCAAGCTGCGGCGGCGCGGAAGATTCGCCGGGTATCGATCCGACTGGAAGAAGGCCTACGTGACCTTGAAGGCCGGAGAGAAAATGCCGGAGTACGCCGAGATCTAGCGAGGGAGACGAAACACTATGCCGATGAAAAGCTTCAACCCGACCACGCCGTCGCGGCGCTTCATGAGCATCGTCTCGCGCGCGGAGATCACCAAGGATCGTCCCGAGAAGTCGCTGGTGGAAGGAAAGCAGCGCACCGGCGGGCGCAGCAGCGTGGGCCGGGTTTCGTCGCGATTCCGCGGCGGCGGCGCCAAGAAGGCCTATCGCTTGATCGATTTCAAGCGCGACAAGATCGGCATTCCGGCCAAGGTGGCCGCCATCGAATACGACCCCAATCGCACGGCGCGGATCGCGCTGCTCAACTACGCCGACGGCGAGAAGCGCTACATCGTTTGCCCGGTGGGCCTGGAAGTTGGACGCACGGTGAAATCCGGGCCCGAGGCCGACATCCTGATCGGCAATGCGCTTCCGCTCAAGAACATTCCCGCGGGCACGGTGGTCCATAATATCGAGCTGCGGCCGGGCAAGGGAGCCCAGATGGCTCGGTCGGCCGGCGCGCAGGCGCAGTTGGTTTCGCGCGAAGGCGGCATCGCTCTCTTGAAGCTGCCGAGCGGCGAAGTTCGAAAAGTGCAGGTGGAGTGCATGGCTACCATCGGCCAGGTGGGAAACGTAGAGCATGAGAACGAATCGCACGGCAAGGCGGGCAAGACCCGCTGGCTGGGCAAGCGCCCGCACAATCGCGGCGTGTCCATGAATCCGGTGGATCATCCGCACGGCGGCGGCGAAGGCAAGACCTCCGGCGGACGGCATCCGGTGACGCCCTGGGGTCAGCCCACGCGCGGCTTCAAGACCCGCAACAACAAGCGCACCGACAAGTGGATCGTCAGTAGGAAAGTGAAGAAGTAGGACCACGACATGAGCAGATCACTCAAGAAGGGACCGTTCACCGACGACCACCTGGCGAAAAAGGTGGCCGACATGAACCAGAAGAACGAAAAGAAGGTGGTGCGCACCTGGTCGCGCCGCTCCACCATTTTGCCCGACTTCATCGGACACACGCTGGCGGTCCACAACGGGAAGAAATTCATTCCGGTCTACATCACGGAGAACATGGTGGGCCGAAAGCTGGGCGAGTTCTCGCCCACGCGCCAGTTCAGAGGCCATTCGGTGAAGGCGGCCGCGGCTCCCACCACTGGGTCGCCCACGGGAGCCACCGCCAAGCCGGCATAAGGGTAAAGACATGGAAGCCAGAGCAGAAGCCAGATACGTTCGAACATCGCCGCAGAAGGCCCGCCTGGTGGTGGATCTGATCCGCGGCCGCTCGGCCAACGAGGCGCGCATCATTTTGCGGCAGACCAACAAGCGCATGGCCCCGATGGTTCTGAAAGTGTTGGATTCCGCCATCGCCAACGCCGAGAACCGGTCCGCCGATATCGACGTGGACCGCCTGGTAGTCACCGAAGCTTACGTCAACGAAGGGCCGCGCATGAAGCGCATCCGGCCCGCTCCCATGGGCCGCGCTTACCGCTATCAGCGCCGCATGGCCCACATCGTCGTTCACGTCAGCGAAAAGAAGAGCGAGGAGAACGCATAGGTGGGACAGAAAGTACATCCGTACGGATTTCGGCTGGGCGTCACCAAAACCTGGCGCTCGCGCTGGTTCGCCAAGCAGGACTACGCCAAGTTGTTGCGCGAAGATCTGGAGCTGAAGGACTCCCTGCGCGACCGGCTGAAGGCCGCCGGCGTCAGTTCGGTGGAAGTGGATCGCCCCGGCAACAAGCTGCGCGTCACCATTCGAACCTCGCGTCCGGGCATCATCATCGGACGCAAAGGCGCCGAGATCGAAAAACTCAAGCAGGACCTGGCCAAGAAAACCAAGCGCGAGGTCTTCATCGACATTCAGGAAGTCCACAAGCCGGAGCTGGACGCGCAACTGGTGGCTGAATCGATCGCGCTGCAATTGGAAAAGCGCGTGGCTTTCCGCAGGGCCATGCGGAAAGCGGTGGATTCGGCGCTGCGCTTCGGATGCAAGGGGATCAAGGTGCGTGTGTCGGGCCGCTTGAACGGCGCCGAAATCGCCCGCAGCGAATGGTATCTGCAAGGCCAGCTTCCGTTGCACACGCTGCGCGCCGATCTGGACTACGGTTTCGCGCAAGCCTACACGACGTACGGCGTGATCGGCGTCAAGTGCTGGACCTACAAAGGCGAGATTCTGGACGGAGGCGCGCGCCGCGATTCGTTGCGCAATGAGCCGGAGCCTCGCCGCCCACCGCTGCGGGATCGCCGCGAGCGACGGCCTCCCGTGACGGGACCCATCACGCAGATGGAGCCGTCCGCTGCGAGCATGCAGGGCGCTCCTTCGGGCGAGTCAACGCGGCCCGCGCCGATTCTGCCGCCCATGAGCCCGCCGCAACCGAGCTGGAAGCAGGAGTTCAAGCACGAACCCGCGCCCGTGAGTCCGCCGGTCGCGGCCACGCCGGAAACCACCGAGCCGCCCGCCGAAACGCCCGAGAAGAAGGAAGAATAACGGAGACCGAACGCCATGTTGATGCCCAAGAAAGTCAAATACAGGAAACAGCAGCGCGGGCGCATGACCGGAAAGGCCTGGCGAGGGTCCTCGCTGGCGTTCGGCGATTACGGCCTGAAAGCCATGCGCTGCGGCTGGATTACCGACCGTCAGATCGAAGCCGCGCGCGTCGCCATGACGCGTTTCATCAAGCGCGGCGGCAAGGTGTGGATCCGGCTGTTCCCGGACAAACCGATCACCAAGAAGCCGGCCGAAACCCGCATGGGAAAGGGTAAGGGCGCTCCCGAACAGTGGGTGGCGGTGATTCGGCCCGGAAAGATCCTGTTTGAAATGGAGGGCGTGCCCAAAGCGACCGCCGAAGAAGCCTTCCGCCTGGCCGCCGGGAAGTTGCCGCTGCCGACCAAGGTGGTCAGCCGCGAGCACGCGGGAGTTTAAGCCATGCGAGCAGACAAAGTACGCGAGATCGATAGCGCCGAGTTGCAGCGCCAAAGCCAGGACCTGCGCGAGCAGGCCTTCCGCTTGCGGTTTCAATTGACCATGGGCCAGACCGACGGCATCAAGAAGCTGCGGGCCATCAAGAAGGACCGCGCGCGGATGCTGACCATTCTGCGCGACCGCGAGCTGCATCCGGACACGGCGCCGGAACCGGTGGCCAAGAAAAAGAAGAAAGGAAAGTAGGCCATGGCCACAGCGGACACAACGGCAAAGGCGGCCAACAAGAACGAGAAGATCGGCCAGGTGGTTTCCGCCAAGATGGAAAAAACCATCGTGGTGGAGGTGACCCGCCGCGTGCAGCATCCGGTTTACAAGCGGATCATCACCAAGCGGAAAAAGTTTTACGCGCACGATGAGCAGCGGACCGCCAAGGTCGGCGATGTGGTGAAGATCATCGAGTGCCGGCCCATGAGCAAGCTGAAACGCTGGCGCCTGGAAGAAGTGCTGCGCAAGGCCGTGCAGGTAGCGGTGGAGCCCAGCGCGGTGGATCTGGACATGGTTCAGTCGACGGCCGGTTCGAAGTCGCCCAAAGCCAAAGGATCGGGGAGGAAATCGTCATGATCGGGATGCGGACCATGCTGGAAGTGGCCGATAACAGCGGCGCGCGCAAACTGCAGTGCATCCTGCCGCGCGGCGGCGATCTGGGCCTGCGCGCCGGCCTGGGCGACGTGGTCACCGCCAGCGTCAAGGAAGCCACCCCCGAGTCGCCCATCAAGAAGGGCAAGGTGGTGCGCTGCGTGATCGTGCGGATGCGCAAGGAATCACGCCGCAAGGACGGCACCTACATCCGCTTCGACTCCAATGCCGCGGTGCTGATCAACGAAGTGGGCGAGCCGGTGGGCACCCGCGTGTTCGGTCCGGTGGCGCGCGAGCTCCGGGACAAGAAATTCATGAAGATCGTGTCGTTGGCGCCGGAGGTCATCTGAAATGGCGCGGATGAGTCTGAAGACCAAGTTCGTGCGCAGCTCCGGTAACGCCGGGAAGAACATCCTGAAGCCCCGCCTCAAGAAGGATGACCAGGTGAAGGTCATCAGCGGCCGCGACAAGGGCAAGACCGGCCGGGTTCTTTCGGTCGACCGCCGCCGCGGAACGGTGCTGGTGGAAGGCGTCTCGATGATCAAGCGTCACACTCGTCCCAACCCGTCCAAGCAGATCAAGGGCGGAATCGCGGAGAAAGAAGGCCCCATCGCGATTTCGAACGTCATGATTCTGACTTCGGGCGGCGTGCCCACGCGGGTCGGATACAGGATGGAAGGCTCCGGAACGGCCCAGCATCGCGTGCGCATCGCCAAGAAGGGCGGAGAGGTTTTGGACAAGCGGGCCTAAGAGGATCCAGATGGCAGACGAACCAAAAAAGGAAAAAGCCCCCAAGGCGCCGAAGAAAGAAGCCGCGCCGAAGGGTGACGCCGCACCCAAAGCCGAAGCGAAGGGCGAAGCCGCGCCCAAGGCGGACAAGCCGGCCAAGCCCGCCGCGAAGAAGTCGGACGCCCGCCTGAGGCTGCACTACAAGGAGCGCGTCGTCCCGGCCTTGGTCAAGGAATTCGGCTACAAGAACGTGATGGCGGTCCCGAAAATCGACAAAGTGTCGGTGAACATCGGCCTCGGCGAGGCCACCCAGAACGCCAAGTTGATGGACGGCGCCGTGAACGAGCTGGGCCAGATCGCCGGCCAGAAACCGGTGATCACGAAAGCCAAGAAGTCGATTGCGGCGTTCAAGCTGCGCGAAGGCATGTCGATCGGCACCATGGTGACGTTGCGCGGCGACCGGATGTACGAGTTTCTGGATCGTCTGATGAACGTGGCGCTGCCGCGCGTGCGCGACTTCCGAGGCGTGTCCAGCAAGTCCTTCGACGGGCGCGGCAACTACACGTTGGGCATCAAGGATCAGTTGATTTTTCCCGAGATCGATTACAACAAGGTGGAAAAGGTCAAGGGGATGAATATTTCGATCACCACCACGGCGAAGAGCGATGCGGAAGGGCTCGCGCTGTTGAAGCATATGGGAATGCCGTTCCGCCAATAGCCCTGAGCAGGGCGGCCGGGGCGCCTTCGGGCGCTGGGTCGCTCGATAGGAGAGACAACAACACCGTATATGGCAACCACAGCCAAGATCGCAAAGGAAGAAAAGGCCAAGCTGAAAATCGCGTCCAAGGACTGCCCGGCCCGAGTCAAAATCCGGCATCGCAACCGCTGTTTCCGCTGCGGGCGGCCGCGCGGTTATCTTCGAAAATTCAATCTGTGCCGGATCTGTTTCCGGAAGCTCGCCCTGGCCGGCGAGATCCCGGGCGTGATCAAGGCCAGTTGGTAAGGAAAGGATTCCGAGGGTAAGAAACAATGGCCACATCCGATCCCATCGCCGACATGTTGACGCGAATTCGCAACGCGCAGTTGGCGCGCCATCCCAAGGTGGACGTGCCGGCTTCCAAGCTGAAGAACGAGATCGCGCGGATTCTCAAGGAAGAGGGCTACATCACCAACTTCAAGCTGGCCGAGGACGGCGCCAAGAGGAGCATCCGCATCTATCTCAAGTACACCCCCGGCAACGTTCCGCTGATCTCGCGCATCGAGCGGGTTTCCAGGCCCGGCTGCCGCGTGTATGTGGGGAGCCACAACGTCCCCAAGGTCCTGGGCGGCCTGGGCATCAATATTCTGACCACGCCGCGCGGCGTCATGACGGGCAGCACGGCCCGCAAAGAACGCGTCGGCGGCGAGGTGCTGTGTCAGCTCTGGTAGGGAGGACGTATGTCGCGAGTTGGAAATAAACCCATTCCGCTGCCCAAGGGCGTGAAGATCAACATCGGAAACGAAATTCTGGTCGAGGGGCCGAAGGGCAAGCTCAAGGTTCCGGTGCCCGAAGGCATCTCCGCGCGCCAGGCCGACGGCAACCTGGAGCTGTTGCGCGATTCCGATCAAAGAGCCGCGTTGCACGGACTCACCCGGGCGCTGGCGGCCGCCGCCGTGCACGGCGTATCCAGCGGATTCACGCGCGAGCTGGACATCACCGGCACCGGCTATCGCGCCGACGTCAAAGGCAAGATCGCGACCTTCACCCTGGGCTATTCGCATCCCATCGAGCTGCTGCTGCCCGACGGCGTGGATCTCAAGATCGACAAGCAGACCCATCTGGTGCTGTCGGGTTACGACAAGCAAATGGTCGGGCAGGTGGCCGCGAACATCCGCGCGCTGCGTCCGCCCGATCCGTACAAACACAAGGGTGTCCGGTACACCGGCGAAGTCCTGCGGAAAAAGGCCGGCAAGACCGCAGCCGGTGCGGGGGCGGCGAAGTAAATGGCACTGTCTTCTAAGAACGACGTTCGAGTACGGGTTCACAAGCGCATCCGGCATCGCGTGCGCGGCAGCGGGGAGCGGCCGCGGCTGGCCGTGTTCCGCAGCCTGAAGCACATCTACGCGCAGGTGATCGACGACCGGCGCGGCCATACCGTGGCGGCGGCGTCATCGGCCGAAAAGAAGTCGGCCGTGGGCGGCGGCGGCAACGTGGCGGGCGCCAAGCAGGTCGGAAAACTCATCGCCGAACGCGCTCAGGCCAGCGGGATCAAGAAAGTGGTGTTCGATCGCGGCGGCTATCTCTACCACGGGCGAGTGAAAGCCCTGGCCGACGCAGCCCGCGCAGCGGGATTGGAGTTCTAACGCATGGCAGCAACACTGTTAGCGAAACGGATCGACGCCAATTCCTTGAACCTCAAGGAGCAGGTGGTGTCCATCAACCGCGTCACCAAGGTGGTGAAGGGCGGCAAGAACCTGAGCTTCTCGGCGCTGGTGGTAGTGGGCGATCCCGGCGCCAAGATCGTCGGCTTCGGCACCGGCAAGGCCAAGGAAGTGCCGGCCGCCATCAAGAAGGGCATCGAGGCGGCCAAGAAGAATCTCCGCAAGGTCAACGTGCTCGAGACCACCATCCTGCATGCCGTGCTGGGTCGCTTCGGCAGCGGCATGGTGCTGCTCAAGCCGGCGCCGGAAGGAACCGGAGTGATCGCCGGCGGACCGGTGCGCGCGGTCATTCAGGCGGTCGGGATTCCGAACGTGCTCACCAAGTCCATCGGCTCGCACAACCCGCACAACGTGGTCAAGGCCACCATCAACGCGCTGGAACAACTGCGCGACAAAGCGCAGGTGGCCGACATGCGAGGATTAAGTCAGGACAAGGTGGGTTGAGCGGGACGTTATGGCGAACGCAACTATCAAAATCAAGCTGATCGGCAGCCCGATCTGCTGCCCCGAGAAGCACAAGATCATAGTGCGCTCGCTGGGGTTGAAGAAAATGAATCGCGTGGTCGAGCGGCCGGACACTCCCGCTTTCCGCGGCATGGTGGCCAAGATTCCGCATCTGCTGGCAATCGTCAAGGACTAAGTGACTATGCTGAATGCATCGCAGGCGAAGGGTGGCGCACGCACTCGTGCGTGCCGCGTTCACTCTCATGTGAACGCCTTGGCCGCATTCACCGAAACCCAGCGTCGCGATGAGTCGCGACGCGGCACGCCAGAGTGCGTGCGCCACGGGAGCAAGGACTAACATGAATCTCAGCAATCTCAGACCACCCAAGGGTCAGAAGCAGAAGAAGCAGCGTATCGGGCAGGGCATGGGCAGCGGACGCGGCAAGTATTCCGGCCGCGGAGCCAAGGGCGCCAGATCGGTTACCGGCTACAGCATCATGCGCGGCTTCGAGGGCGGCCAGATGCCGCTGCACCGCCGCCTGCCCAAGCGCGGCTTCACCAACATTTTCCGTAAGGAATACGCCATCGTGAACGTCGGCCGCCTGGAACAGCTCCAGGGCGACAGTTTCGATCCGGGGCGGTTGCTCGAGCTGGGCGTCATCAAGAAGCTTGAGGCCGGGCTGAAGATTCTCGGTTCGGGCGATCTGACCCGCAAGATTTCCGTGAAGGCGCATGTTTTTTCGAAATCGGCTCTGGAAAAAATCCAGAAGGCCGGAGGAAGTGGAGAAGTGATCGGGAGCGCATCCTAGAGAAGCTGCTTAGCGTTCGAGGTAGGCACAGATGAAGTTTTTCGAAGCCGTCGCAAATGTCTTCCGGATCCCGGACCTGCGCAAGCGGGTCCTGTTTACGCTCGCCATGCTGGCCATCTACCGGCTGGGCGGACACATTCCGACGCCGGGAATCGACGCCAACCGGCTGCAGCAGTTCTTCCAGCAGAACGCGGGCACGCTGTTCGGATTCATCGACCTGTTTAGCGGCGGCATGTTCCGCCGGCTCACTATCTTCGCGCTGGGCATCATGCCCTATATCACCGCGTCCATCATCCTGCAGTTGTTGACGGTGGTGGTGCCGACGCTGGAAAAGTTGCAGAAGGAAGGCGAGTTGGGCCGCCGCAAGATCACGCAGTGGACCCGCTATCTGACCGTGATCCTGGCGCTGATGCAGTCCTTCGGCATCGCCTTGACGCTGATGAAATCGGAAGGCGGCTTCGTTCTGAATCCCGGCGTCGGGTTCATGCTGATGACCATCCTCAGCCTCACTACCGGCACGGCCTTCATCATGTGGCTGGGCGAGCAGATCACCGAGCGCGGCATCGGCAACGGGATGTCGCTGTTGATCTTTACCGGCATCGTGGTCGGCCTGCCGCGGGCCATCGACAATATCTATCAGAACCTGTTCGTTACCAAGGAGTGGACCATCGGCCACCTGATCGTCATCCTGGCGGTCATGATCGCGGTGGTGGCGTTCATCGTCCTGGTGGAGCGCGGCGAACGGCGCATTCCGGTGCAGTACGCCAAGCGCGTGGTGGGGCGCCGCATGATGGGCGGCCAGGCCACGCACCTGCCCCTGAAAGTGAACGCCGGAGGCGTGATCCCGGTCATCTTCGCCTCGTCGCTGCTCGCGTTTCCCACTACGCTGACCAACTGGCAGGTAGTGAAGAACAGCCCGTTCCTGAGCGGAATGCTGAATTCCATCGGCAACGCCCAGCCCCTGTACTATCTGCTGTTCGTCGTTCTGATCATTTTCTTCTGCTTCTTCTACGTGTCCATCATCTTCAATCCCAACGAAGCAGCCGACAACATGCGCAAGTACGGCGGTTTCATCCCCGGCATCCGTCCCGGAAAGAACACCGCCGACTACATGAACAAGATCCTGACCAAGATCACCGTGGTGGGCGGGCTGTATCTTTCCATCCTCTCGCTGATCCCGCAGATCATGATCTCCGGCATCAAGCTGCAGCGGCTGCCGCTGGTCGGCAACTGGATCGATAACTATTTCCCGCGCTGGCTTTTGGACGGCCTGAACGTGCAATTCTATTTCGGCGGCACCTCGCTGCTGATCGTCGTGGGCGTCGCCATGGACACCGTGAACCAGATCGAGGCGCAACTGATCATGCGGCATTATGAGGGCTTCACGCCCCGCGCCGGCCGCATCCGGGGGCGCCGAAGTAGCATCTGATCCATGACTTACGCCGCCGTGATACAATTGAAACATCACCGATCGCTCTCGGGGCAGCCGTGTGCGCGTGTGGCGAATCCGGTGAAATCGGTCGCGCGGCGATGATTATCCGAAAGAACAAGAAGGAGCTGGAGCAGATGCGCCGCAGCGGCCTGCTGGTGTGGGAGATCCTGCAGAAGCTGGCCAAGATGGTGGAAGAGGGCGTCACCACCCAGGATCTGGAAGCGGCCGCCGAAAAAATGATGCAGGACGCCGGCGCCAAGCCCGCCTTCAAGGGTTACTACACGCCGTCGGCCGGCACCAAGTATCCTTACGTGCTGTGCACGTCGGTGAACGAACAGATCGTGCACGGAATGCCGTCCAACAAGAGAAAACTGAAAAAGGGCGACATCGTTTCCATCGACACCGGCGTCCAGTTGAACGGCTATTTCGGCGACTCGGCCATCACTGTTCCGGTCGGTGAGATCAGCGAGTCGGCCAAAAAGCTCCTCAAGGTCACCCGGGAATCGCTGGAGCTGGCCATCGACAAGGCCCGGGCCGGCAACCGGCTGTTCGATATCTGCGGCACCGTGGAGCAGCACGTGGTCGAAAACGGATTTTCGGTGGTGCGCGAAATGGTCGGACATGGCATCGGGACCAAGCTGCACGAGGAGCCGCAGATTCCGAATTACGTGGATCGCAGGAACGAGAACCCCAGGCTGAAGGAAGGCATGGTGCTGGCCATCGAGCCGATGGTGAACGCCGGCGCTCCGGACATGCGCGTTTTGCCGGATAAGTGGACCGCGGTCACCAAGGACGGATCGTTTTCAGCCCATTTTGAACATTGTGTCGCGGTGACCGAGAACGGGCCGTGGGTGTTAACCCGGCCGTGAAACCGGTCGAGGCAGTGGTGGTGGAGTTGTTGCCGAACGCGGTGGTTCGGGTGAAGCTGGAGAATCAGGATCTGGTCCTGGCGCATCCGGCGCCGGCCACCAAGACGAATTTTGTGAGGGTTCGGCCGGGAGATCGGGTGCGGGTGGAGTTATCGCCCCACGATCCGGGCCGCGGAAGAATTGTCAGATTGTTGGACTAGGCGTGGAGAAACGATGAAAGTTCGAGCCAGCGTCAAGAAAATGTGCGACAAGTGCAAGGTGATCCACCGCGCCGGCGTGGTGCGGGTCATCTGCCCGAATCCGAAACACAAGCAGCGGCAAGGATAAACGAATCATGGCGCGTATAGCAGGTGTGGACTTACCAGCGAAGAAGCGGGCCGAGATCGGCCTGACTTACATTTACGGCATCGGCCGCTCGCGGTCGCTCTCGCTCCTTCATCGGGCCGGCGTGGACGCCGCCAAGAAGGTCGCGGACCTGACCGAAGACGAAGTCAACCGCATTCGTACCCTGATCGAGAACGAAGGCGCCGTGGAAGGCGATCTGCGCAAGGAACTGTCGATGAACATCAAGCGGCTCATCGAAATGGGTTCCTACCGCGGGCTGCGCCATCGCCGCGGGCTTCCGGTGCGCGGCCAGCGCACTCATACCAACGCGCGCACCCGCAAGGGACCGCGCCGCGCAACCGTCGCCGGCAAGAAGAAGGCGACCGCCAAGACCTAAGGACTGAAAATGGCCAAAGCACCGGCAAAAACTGGAAAAAAGAAGACGTTCAAGAAGAAAGAAAAGAAGGTTGTCACCAACGGCCTGGTGCATATTCAGGCCTCCTTCAACAACACCATCGTGACTTTCACGGATCTGGTGGGCAACGTGCTGGCCTGGTCCAGTTCCGGCTCGCTGGGTTTTCGCGGATCGCGGAAGGGAACTCCGTTCGCCGCGCAGCAGGCTTCGCTGACGGCCGCCAACAAGGCCAAGGAATTCGGATTGCGATCGGTGGATGTCAAAGTCAGCGGACCCGGCGCCGGCCGCGAATCGGCTGTGCGCGCGCTGGCCACCGTGGGTATTGAAGTAAGGACGATCAAGGATCGCACGCCGATCCCGCACAACGGCTGCCGGCCGCCGAAACGCCGGCGTGTTTGAGTTGTGGCGCACGCACTCGTGCGTGCCGCGTTCACACTCGTGTGAAGCATTTGAGTAAGCAGGAAGAAGACTTGGAAACGGGTTGTAAACTGCACCTTTGAGTAGGAAGGTAGAGAGAACGAATGGCTAGATACATCGGCCCGGTCTGCCGGCTTTGCCGGCGCGAGGGCATGAAGTTGTTCCTGAAAGGCGAGCGCTGCCACACCGAAAAGTGCGCCATCGAGAAGCGCAATTTCGCTCCCGGCCAGCATGGCAAGGATCGCAAGCCCAAGCTGGTGGGCTACGGCCTGCAGTTGCGCGAAAAGCAGAAGGCCCGCCGCTACTACGGTCTGCTCGAAGGCCAGTTTCGCAACCTGTTCGAGCGCGCCTTCGCCACCAAGGGCGTCACCGGCGAGCACCTGCTGAACTCGCTCGAGCGGCGTCTCGACAACGTGGTCTATCGCATGGGACTCGGAACCAGCCGCAACCAGGCGCGCCAACTGGTCCGGCACGGCCACCTGACCGTGAACGGGCGCAAGGTCAACATCCCCTCTTTCGAAGTGAAACCCAACGACGTCATCGAAGTCCGCGAGAAGAGCAAGAACAATCCAACCATCCTGGCTGCCCGCGACGCCACCGCCCACGCGCCCTCGCCAAACTGGCTCGAGGTCGACCGCGACAATCTGAAAGGCAAAATGCTCGCCCAGCCCAAACGCGAAGAGCTCGTGCAGATTCAACTCAACGAACAGTTGATCGTGGAGTTGTACTCGAAGTAATGTCCATTCGTTCTGTGGTTCGTTCGTTAGGCCGTTCGATCCAATGAACCAATGAACCAAGGAACCAAGGAACTAAGTAACCAAGGAACCAACAAATGTTTAAAGGCTTCCAGAAACCGAAGAGATTAGTCGCCAATACAGAGACGCTCACCGAGCGCTACGGCATGTTCACCGCGCAGCCGTTCGAGCGCGGATTCGGATCCACCATCGGCACCGGTTTGCGCCGCGTGCTGCTCAGCTCCATTGAAGGCGCGGCCATCACCTCGGTCCGCATCGAAGGCGTGGCCCACGAATTCAGCCCCATCCCGGGCGTGGTGGAAGACGCCACCGACATCATCCTCAACCTCAAGCAGGTGCCCTTCAAGATGATCGGCGAGGGTACCCGCGTCGCCCGGCTGCGCGTGGACCATCCCGGCCAGGTGCTGAGCGGCCAGATCGAGACCGACGCCGATGTCGAGGTGCTGGACCGCAACATGCCCATCGCCACCGTCGGCGAAGGCGGCAAGCTGAACATCGAGATGCGCCTCAAGACCGGACGAGGCTACGTTTCGGCCGACCGCAACTACGACGAAGACCTGCCGCTCGGCTACATCCCCATCGACTCGGTCCATTCGCCCGTGCGCAAGGTCAACTTCAGCGTGGAGGCCGCGCGCCTCGGCCAGATGACCGACTACGACAAGCTGACGCTGGAGGTCTGGACCAACGGAGCCATCTCTCCCCAGGACGCCATCGGTCAGGCCTCCAAGCTGTTGAAGGATCACATGACGATCTTCATCAACTTCGAGGAGCTGCCCGAGGCCGCCGAAGAGCCCGCCGACCGCGGCATCACGCAGATGAACGAAGTGCTCAATCGTTCCGTCGAGGAACTCGAGCTCAGCGTGCGTTCCTACAATTGCCTGAAGAACGCCAACATCCAGACCATCGGCGACCTGGTGCAACGCACCGAGGCCGAAATGCTCCGCACCAAGAATTTCGGCCGAAAGTCGCTGAACGAGATCAAGGAGATCCTGTCCAATCTCGGCTTGAGCTTCGGAATGAAATTTGATGCGCAGGGCCGTTTGATTTCGCCTCCCGGCGGCGTGGCGCCGTTCAGCGCGTCGGAAGCCGATGCAGCCGAGGGCTTGGAAGAGGCGCCGGAGTAGCCATGCGACACAAACGCGCCGGGTACAAACTCAAACGCAACGTGGCCGCGCGCAATTCGTTGTTGCGCGGCCTGGTGACCAGCGTCATCGAGAACGACTTCGCCATCACCACCGTCCCCAAGGCCAAGGCCGTCCGCCCGCTGGTGGACCGGATGATCACCCTCGCCAAAGAAGACACGCTGCACTCGCGCCGTCAGGCCGCCGCGTTTCTCCGCACTCCGGCTTCCGTGAAGAAACTGTTCGATAAGCTCGGAACCAAGTTCGGACAGCGCAACGGCGGCTACTCGCGCATCGTGCGTCTGGGTTGGCGCAAAGGCGACGGCGCCGAGCTCGCCAAGATCGAGCTGATGGGCACGGAGCTGGTCAAACGCGCCGCCGAACGCGCCAAGCGCCGCGAGGAGCGCCTCAAGGCCATCAAGGAAGGCCGTGAGGGGGAAGAGGGCGAGGAGCAGCCAGAGTCCTGAGAATCCCCAGCCCGCCCGCTAGCAGGCTGATCGAGAAACCCGCGGCCACGTCCGCTGCGTAGTGATAGCGCCCGTATATAGTCGCAACCGACACGCTCACTGCGTAAACCAGCATTCCCCAGCCGTAGCGCCGTTTCGACGGCAGCGCCAGCAGCAGCGCCCACGCAGCCGAAAAAGCCGAGGAGACGTGCGCGCTCGGAAACACGCTGGAATGAATCCCGTATCCGTTGACGATCCACAGATTGAATTGCCGGATCGGCGTCAGGATGTGCGGCGCGTCGCTTCCGCCGAACACTACCCGCGGCGGATCCGATGGAAAATACGGAAACAGCGCGTACGAGAGCAGAGTCCCGAACAGGTAAACCAGCAGCAGTTGATTCACCCGGTCGCGCCGTCGCTCGACGTACAGCACCGCCACCGCGAATGGCCCCACTGCGTACACCAGCAGGTAGCAGAGTTCCAGGTATCCCGCCAGCAGCGGTCCCAGCGCTTCGATGGCGCGCTGTAAACCGCCCGAGTAGAGGATCGAGCGGTCCCATTCGATCCAGCGCAGCTCCAGATGATGATCGTGCGCCAGCATCGAGAACCAGTCCATCTCCCGGTACGCCGCCAGTACCAGCGAGACGGCCAGCCAGTCCCGAGCAATGCTGAAGGCATCTCGATGCTCGTTAGCCTCGCCGTAAGCGAACGCGGCCATCAAAGCGGCCACCAGCAGTGCCACCGCGAACGGCCGCCAGGCGATTTGCGACTGCAACGAAAACGCGGGCGAAATGAGGGCGACATAGCTGAAGTAGACGATGAGAAACCACTCCGAGGATCGGAGTGCGCCAGGCGCCTTCACTCGCTGTCAGAATAGCACTCCGGCCGCTAGCGCGTGCGCCGCGCCATCTCTTTTTCGAGACCCGGGCAGCTCTTCACCTTGGCGATGGTGAGCGCCCGCAGCGGTCCGGACGGCCCGTTGAATCGCAGGTCCGGCGTCTTATCGAGCAGCGCACGGACCGTGGAAACCTGGCAGTGGCCCATCGTGAAACGGTCCATGTCGGGAACGCCCAGAACCGCGAGCGTCAGGGCGTTGGAGCCGTCGTTCGACTCGAAGTGCGGGTCTGCTCCGCGATCCAGCAGAACTTGCACGATGTCCGCGTAGCCGTAGCCGGCCGCCATCATCAGCGCGGTGCTGCCGTCGTGGTCGCGCGCATTCACGTCGGCCCCCGAGTCCAGCAGCCCGATCACCGACCCCTTCTGGTTCTTATGAATGGCGTGCTCGAGCGGCGTCCAGCCGTTGACACCGGAGCGAAGATTCGGGTTGGCTCCCTGCTTGACGAGCTGCGCGATAAGGTCCGTCCGGCCTTCGCGAGCCGCCGAAACCAGCGCGGTCACATCGGCCGCGCGGCCGCAATTGGTGAGCGCGAGCGCAGCCAAGAAGAAGTAGGCTCTCAGCATGGGGGAAGCATATCACAAACCACTTTGCAATGTAAAGACAAAGGACTAGCGCCCCGATTCCGCACCCAGCCGGATCAACTGCGCGGCGTGCTTCAGCGCCTCCGGCGTCACCCGTTGGCCCGACAGCATGCGCCCGATCTCGCGCGTGCGCGCCTCGCCCTCGAGTTCCTCGATCTCGGCCACCGTGCGCCCCTTGACCTCGCGCTTCTCGACGAAATAATGATGGTCGGCAAAGCCAGCCACCTGCGCCAGGTGCGTGACGCACAGCACCTGATTCGCGGCCGACAACTTCTTCAGCCGGCGCCCCACGGCTTCCGCGACTCCCCCGCCGATGCCGCTATCGATCTCGTCGAACACCAGCGTGCGCTCGACGGTGTTGGCCCGGCCGGCCCCGCCCGCCGACGTCTTCAAGGCCAGGGCGATGCGTGACAGCTCGCCGCCCGACGCCACTTTATCGAGCGTCCGCGGCTCCTCGCCGACATTCGCGGAAATGAGAAACTCCACGCGATCCGCGCCATCCTCCGACCAGCTCGCCGGCTGAATCTCGATACGGAAAACGGCATTCTCGAGCGCCAGCGAGTCCAGCTCGCCCTCCACTTTCTTGGCGAGCTTCTCGGCAGCAGCCTTCCGCAGCTTGGTCATCCCCGCGGCCGCTTCGCCATACGCCTGGCTGGACTCCGCCAGCTCCTGTTCCAGCTTCACCCTGCGCTCGCCCGCCGATTCCACCGCCTCCAGGTGCGCCCGAACCTCATCCAGGAACTTGAGCACCTCGTCGACGCTCGACCCGTATTTGCGTTTCAGCCGGTCCATCAACGCCAGCCGCGATTCCACGTCTTCCAGGCGGTTCGGGTCCGCCTCCAACCGGCCCAGATAGTCGCGCACGCGATCGGACGCTTCATCGATGCCGATCGTCGCCGCGCGCAGCGTTTCTACCGTATCCTGGAGGCTGCCATCGATCCGGCTCAGCTCCTCCAGCTTCTTGAGAGCGGTTCGAACCTGCGTCGACACGCTTTCCGGCGAATCATAGAGAGCGGCATAGGCGGCGCCGGCGTTTTCCTGGAGCTTGGCGACATTCTTCAAAACCAGCCGCTCGTTCTCGAGTTGCGCATCCTCGCCGGGTTTCAGCTCCGCTGCCTCGATCTCCTTGCGCTGGAAGCTCCACAGATCCGCCAGCCGCAGTTTCTCCTGTTCGGACTGGTTCAGTTCCTCCAGCTCGCCCTGCACTCGCTTCCACGCGCGGAACAATTCACCCGCCCGCTCGCGCCAGTCTTCGAGACCCGCGAATCCGTCCAGCAGCTCGAGTTGCGCGACGGCCGAAAAAAGCTCCTGCTGCTCGTGCTGGCCGTGGATGTCGCCCAGGAACGGCGCCAGCTCGCGCAGCAACGCGACCGTAACCGGCCGGCTTCCCAGGAAGGCGCGCGATTTCCCGCCGGACAGCACCTCGCGCTCGATCAGCAGCTCGCCGTCTTCCACCGGAACGCCGGCTTCGTCCAGCAGCGTCCGGCAGGCTTTGTCCCGGGGGGCCTCGAAAATGGCCGAAACGCGGGCCCGGGTTGTATCCGAGCGCACCATGTCGGCCGACGCGCGACCGCCCAGCACCAGCCCCAGCGCGTCCACCACAATGGACTTTCCGCTTCCGGTCTCGCCGGTCAGGAGGTTGAGGCCGGGATGAAACCGGACCCGAACTCGCTCCACCACCGCGTAGTTCTCCACCAGCAGTTCCAGCAACACTCGATGAAATTATACGAGGTTTCGGTTCGTCTAAGTCTTGGGTGGACACGTCCATCCGGACGGAGAAGCCGGTTTGCTCTGAGTTGCGTAATAAGGTAAAACAGAACAGGAGAGATTTGTTTCGGCGCAGGAGTCCCATGGCGATATCATGGAACTATCGGAGTAGTCGCGGAGCGATCGCCCGCTGCCGCCTGTGACGGGATCAACACATTCGTGAGCGGAAAGGAGCCTGGTTGATACTACCCCATGTTGGCGGGATGTTCCTGCAACTGAGCCTCTGGGATCTGGTTCAAACGTCCGGACCGCTGCCCAAGGGCGTGATGGTGATTCTGGTGGTGTTCTCGCTGCTTTCGTGGGCGGTGGCGTTCTCCAAGTGGGCGATCTTCCGGAGCGCGCGCGCCGCCAACCGCGCCTTTCTGCGCGCCTTCCGCAAGGCGCCGGGACTGGATGCCGTGGCCGCCGCCAGCGAACAGTTCCGTACGTCGCCCCTGGTGGCGGTCTTCGATTTCGGCTACAGCGAGGTCCAGCGCCAGATGAAGTCCCGCGGCAGCGTCACCAATCCTCTGGCTTTGGAGCGCAGCCTGCAATTGGGAATGAGCGAAGAGATCACGCGGCTGGAACGCAACATGGGACTGCTGGCCACCACCGCCACGGTATCGCCGTTCATCGGCCTGTTCGGCACGGTATGGGGCATCATCGACGCTTTCCAGCAACTGGGAACCGCGGGCGCGGCCAGCCTGCGCGCGGTGGCGCCCGGAATTTCGGAAGCTCTCATCACCACGGCGCTGGGTCTGGCGGCGGCCATTCCAGCCGCGATCTTCTACAACTGGTTTGGGAACGCGATCAAGGAGTTCGGCGCGCGCATGGAAGATTTCCAGCTCGAATTCCTGAACCTGACCGAACGGAGCCTGGAAGGTTAGCAGCATGGCTTTCTCCCTGGGCACCACCTCCAACGTCGGCCGCCGCGGACGCTTCCGCGGAAACGCCGCACTATCGGACATCAATATCGTCCCGTTGGTGGACGTGGTCCTGGTGCTGCTCATCATCTTCATGCTGACCGCGCACGTCATGGAGTTCGGCCTGCAGATCGAGGTGCCGAAAGTGAAACAGGTGAAGGAAAGCGCGCAGGATCTGCCGGTCGTGGGAATCAGCCGGGAAGGCACCACCTACCTCAACGACAAGCCGACCAACATCAATCTGCTGGCCAGCGAGGTTCGCCAGCGCTTCCGGAATCCGACCGCGGTCTACGTGCGTTGCGACCGCCGCACTCCCTTTGAAACCTTCGCCCAGGTGGTCGCGATCCTGGGTGACGCGAAGCTGTCGGTCAACATAGTGACGCAGCCCGAGGATCTAGCCGACCGGCGACGTTAGACATGACACCGCACGTTGACATTCTGGATGAACGCGAATCCTTACGGGGGCCGTTCGTCCAGTCCGTCCTGCTGCACGCGGGCGTGGCCGGCCTGCTGGTGCTTTCCACCATCAGCTACCAGCACTCGCGCGAGACCTGGGGATCGGCCAACACGCAAGCGGGCGACGCCGTGCCGGTGACCGCCGTGAAGAGCATCCCGCTCCTGTCGCGCCAGGGGCCGAAGAATCCGGTGGCCAACGACACCGAGTCCGTGGTGCCGCAAGCGCCCAAGCTGCAGCCTAAAAAGCAGACCAAAGCGCCCGAGCCGAAGGCCATCCCGATGAAGAGCCGGCATGTCGATACGCGCTCGCTCGAGCAGATGTCGCCGCAGCGTTACCGGGCGCAACAGCCGCCGTCGAACCAGGTTTTCAGCAGCCAGGCGCCCGCGGCCGTCTCCCCGTTTTATGAGAAGCCCGGATCGGGCGGCGTGGGAGTAGGACAGAGTGGCGCCCTCGGCAACCGCTTCGGAGCGTATGCCGATCTGGTGGCGCAGCGCGTTTCCCAGAAGTGGCAGACCGGCGGCCTGGCGGGATTGCACACCGCGCCGATCGTCATCGTCACCTTCGATATCATGCGCGATGGTTCCATCCGCAACGCCAAAGTTGCCCAGCGCAGCGGCAATGATGCGCTCGACTATTCTGCGCTTCGCGCAGTGACTGAGGCTGCGCCCTTTCCCCCGCTTCCGGCCGAGTACAACCGGAGCGAGGCTGACGTCGAACTTCGGTTCCAATTACAGCGATGAAAATCCCCGTTCTTTCTACCAGCATCGTTCTGACGCTTTCCACGCTCACTTACGCTCAGATCAAGCGGGATATCAACAAGCCGGGTGAGAAGCCCGCGATCGCGGTTCCCGACCTCCGCGGCGCCGGCGACGCCCAGCGCTTGATGATCACCTTCAACAGCACCTTGTTCAGCGATCTGCAGAACTCCGGCCAGCTTAAGATGGTGCCGAAAACCGTTTATCCGCTGCAGGTCCCGCAACAGCCCGCCGATTTCCACCCGCCCCTCAACGGCCGGCCTCAAGGCGCCTGGCTGACGGATTGGTCCGGTCCGCCGGTCAACACCAACTATCTGGCTTTCGGCTACACCGCCGTTCAAAACAATCAGATCGTGCTGTACGGCTGGCTGTACGATGTCGCGCAACCAAACACCGGTTCCGCACAGCTCATCGGCAAGGTGTATCTTGGTTCGCTGGATGAATCCGGCGTCCGCAAGATCGCCGAGGACTTTGGATGCGACATCGTGAAACAGTTCGGCGGCGCCTGCCTGAGCGGGAGCCGCATCTATTTCCAATCCAATCGCTCCGGCCACAAAGAGATCTGGTCCATGAACTACGACGGATCCGACCAGAAGCAGTTCACCGACTACCGGTCGATTACCGATTTCCCGGTGGTCTCGCCGGACGGCACCAAGATCGCGTTCACCAGTTATCCGTTGCTGCCGTCTTCGCGCGCCGCCGCCGACGCGCTGCAATCGAACATCCAGAAACCGCGTGAAAATCTGGGAACGCCCCAGATTTACGTCCACTCGCTCGAGACCGGCCGGAAGCTGGTTTACTACAACCAGCAAGCCTCCATGAACGCCGCCTCCGACTTCATGCCCGACAGCCGCCATCTGCTGATTTACTCGACCGCCGGTGGCGGATTCTCGCAGATCTACATGACCGACCTGGATGGCGGCGGCCTGCATCGCATCACGCATTCCAACGCCCTGGAAGTGGAACCCAAGGTGAATCCCAAGACCGGCTCCAGCATGGTCTTCGTCTCGGGGCGCGGAGGCACGGCCCAAATATATAGAATGAATATTGATGGAACGGACGTGACCCGTTTGACCACCGGAGAGGGTGATGCGGCGAATCCGTCGTGGAGTCCCGACGGCCAGCGCATCGCGTTTGCCTGGACGCGCGGTTTTGAGCCCGGTAACTACAACATCTTTATCATGGACATAGCGACGCGCGAGATCATCTCGCAACTTACCCATGGCGCCGGAAAAAACGAGAATCCGGTTTGGGCGCCCGACGGCGTGCACCTGGTGTTTTCATCGACGCGTGGACGATCCACGCAGATTTACACCATGCTGGCCGATGGCACCGGCGTGCAGCAGCTCACCACCAAGGGAAACAACGAGAAGCCTGTGTGGAGCAAAGGAACGCAATAAACTAAGTAGTAGAACATACAAAATAGATTGAGCGCCCGGTTGCGAAGCGTGCAGCGGCGCAGCTCACTTAGAAGAGGAGAAGCCGTTGATGACCGAGAGTGAAAGATCGAGGGTTGTTAAATCCGGCGCCATCGTCCTGGCGCTAACGTTGTCGATATTCGCCGCCAGTTGCAAGAAGAAGGTTCCACCGCCACCGCCTCCGCCCCCGGTCACCAATACGCCGCCGGCATCCACGTCCGGCTCGAACAGGGCCGTGATCAACAGCTTCACCGCGGAGCCGTCCAGCATCGAACGCGGGCAATCGTCCACGCTGCGCTGGTCCATCAGCAACGCTACCGACATGTCCATCAATCAGGGCATCGGCGCGGTGCAGAGCCAGGGCGAGCGGCAGGTTTTCCCGACCAGCAGCACCACTTACACGCTGAACGCCAGCGGACCCGGTGGAAGCGATTCGCGCACCGTCACCGTGACCGTCAGCACGGCGCCTCCGCCTCCGCCGCCATCCGCGACCGGTCCCCGGCTGAGCAGCGCCGACATGCTGCAGCAACAGGCGCAGGACGCGTTCTTCGATTACGACAAGAGCGACGTCCGCAGCGACGCTCGCGATGCGTTGACGCGCGACGCCGCGCTCTTGAAACAGATTTTCGCGCAGGATCCGAACTTCACCGTCGTGGTGGAGGGCCACTGCGACGAACGGGGATCGGCTGAATACAACCTCGCTTTGGGCGACCGCCGCGCCACGTCCGCCAAGGACCTCCTGGTGCAGTTGGGAGTCCCGGCCGACCGTATGAAGACCATCAGCTACGGAAAGGAACGACCGCAATGTACCGACGCGAACGAGGCGTGCTGGCAGCGCAACCGCCGGGCACACCTGTCGCCCGGTCAATGAGGCTAAGTTAGAAACTGCGGGCGCCGCCGCTCGACCGGTACGCGCCCGCTCTCGAGTTACAGGAGTTACTATGAGCTTGTCTCGCATCGTTCTGGTGTTTTTGGCAGCCACACCCTGCACCTTCGCCGCAAGCAAAGAGATCATGGAGCTGCAGCGCGACGTCGCCATGTTGCAGGACCAGGTACGCACCATGCAGAAGGACTTCGGCGACCGGCTGGTGACCATGCAGACGCTGGTCCAGACCACCTTCGACGCCGTGAACCGCACCAACAACCTGGTCAACGTCATGGAGAACAAGTTCAACGACGCCATGAAACAGCAGCAGCAGGGCGTCACCGGCCCGATCCTGGCGGTGGGGCAGAAGCTGGACCAGAATTCGGAAGACTTCCGCGCCGTTCGCGAGGCGGTTCTCGACATGAACACTCGCATGGGCAAGCTGGACGCCAAGATGGCGGACTTGCAGAACCTGATCAACACTCTGCGCGCTCCTGCGCAGCCGCCGCCGGCATCTCCCGAGGGCACTACCACGCAGGCGCAGACGCCATCCGGACCGCCGGCGGGACTGTCGGCCGAAACGCTCTACACCAACGCCGTCCGCGACAATCAGACCGACAAACGCGATCTCGCGATGCAGGAGTTCAACGACTATTTGAAATATTTTCCCAACACGCAGTTTGCGTCCAACGCGCAATACTACGTCGGCGACATTTACTACCGGAAGCCGGATTACGACAACGCCTTGCAAGCATTCGACGCGGTGCTGGAGCGGTATCCGGACGGCAACAAGACTCCCGATGCCCATTACATGAAAGGGCTGAGCCTGCTGAAGCTGGGCCGGAATGATGCCGCAGCCTCTGAATTCCGGGATATCATCCGGCGCTATCCGGACACCGATCTCGCCGCTAAGGCCCAAGCCCGCTTGAAAGAGATGGGCCTGCCGATCCGCAACACCAGCACCACCAAGCGCAGAGCACGTTGAACAGTGACGCTGCAGCCTCCGGTGCCCTTCCAAAATACGAAGACCTCGCCGGTCTGATCGAATACACGCTTGTTCGCGCCGACCTCTCGGAAGAAGATGTCGCCCGCGGCTGCGAACTCGCCAAGAGCTACCGCGTGGCAGCCGTGGTGGTGCGTCCTTGCGATGTGGAGGTGGCGGCGCGCTGGATGGCGGGATCGGAAGTGCGCATCGGCGCGATCCTGGACATCCCGCACGGTTACTCCACCACCGGCGCCAAGCTGTACGCCGCGCGCGATCTGCTGCGCCGGGGCGTCCACCAGATCGACACCGTGCTGAACACCGGCAAGCTGATCTCGCGCCAGTTTCAATACCTCGAGATGGAGCTTGTGCAGATGGCCGAGGCCGTGCACGAGTCCGGTGCGTCGCTGGCCATCCAGCTCGAGAGCGAGTATCTGACCGAAGAGCTGAAAATCGTCGCCTGCCGCATCGCCCGCCGCGCCGGCGCCGAGTACATCGGATCGAATCGCGCGGAAGACCTGCCGTTGTTCCAGGCGCATTCCCGCGAGCGGCTCAAGCTCAAGTCCCAAGCCGCCGCCGGATCGCTCGACGCCGTTCTGGCGCTTCGCGATGCGGGCTGTTCCCGCATTCAGTTATCCGATCCCGCCGCGATCCTGGACGCCTGGAAGCAAAAGCTGGCCGCCCTGACGCCGCCTGCCGCGACAGCCAGTTAGGCCTGCGACTCAGGCCAGCGCCGCTTTGTACAACGCCACCAGCTTGCCCCAGGCGCGCTCCGCATCCGGCTTACTGTAAATGGGCGCGCCGTTCTGAAGCGGCATGTCCGGCACGCACCAGCCATGTATGGTTCCCGGATACACTTCAATCTCGGCGGTCACATTGGCGGCAGCGAAGGCCTCTTTGAGCTTGTCTTTCGCATCCGGCTGGCGCGCGTCATCGCTCGCCGCGACACCAAAATACATCCGCGCCTTGATCTTCGGAGCCAGCAGATGCGGGCTGTTGGCGTTGGCGGTCACCAGTCCGCCGCCGTGGAACGACGCGCCCGCGCCGACGCGATTGGGCACCGCCGCGGCCGTCCGCACCACTAGTGGTCCGCCCATGCAGTAGCCCTGCGTGCCGATCTTCTTCGTCTTGTTGACCTCTTTTTGCGCGTCCAGGAAGGCGATGAAAGCGATCGCGTCCTTCTCCGCCGCGCCGGGCACATTTAGCGTTGCCATCAACTGCTGCAGCTTCGCCATGTCGGCTTGATTCTGGAAGCTGAAAGGACCCGAGGGCACCGGAGCCTTGGACGAGCGATAGAAGGGGTTGGGCACCAGCACTGAATATCCATCCGCGGCGATGCGCTTGCCGATGTCGCGCATCGATTGGCGCAGGCCCAGCGCATCCGGCCAGACCAGCACGCCCGGGTGTGAACCGGTGGCCGGATGAATGAAGGCGGCGTCGCAGGTTCCATCCGGGGTTTTGATCTCGACGTCGGCCTCCACCAGCGGCAGTTCGGCTGCCGATCCCGAGCCGGCGGCCACTCCCGCTGCTACCGACATGGCTACAAATTCGCGCCGTGGAAGGCCGCTCAACAATTCGTCATCGTTCCGGTGGGCATTCGTATCGTTCGTCATGCTTGTCTCCTCTGTGCCAGTGTATCGCCTCTTCGCGAGAACCGGGACGTGCGCTGGACCACTGGGCACTGTGCTATCCTTTTTCCACCCTTGCGGCCATGCCGAAGCCAACTTCTCTCCCGCGCATCTGCATCGCGATGGGTTTCTCCGAGCCACAGAAGCTGCTGGAGCAGGCCCGCCGCGAAGTGAACGCCGGCGAGTCGTTCCTGGAATTTCGCCTCGACTATCTGCCTGCGCCGGAGCAGGGGATCACGGTCATCCGCAAATTTCTGGCCTCGCATCCCGATTGCGCACTGCTGGCCACCTGCCGCCGGCACCAGAACCACGGAAAGTTCAACGGCAGCATCGAAGACCAGATCAAGATTTTGAGCGCAGCCGTGGACGCCGGAGCGCGTGCCGTGGACGTCGAAATTGAAAGCGCCGAAAACGCGCAAGCGCGGCTGGATACCTTTCGCGGCCGGGCGCAGCTGATCCTCTCCTATCACAACTACGACGGCACTCCGTCGCCCGAGTCGATCCTGCGGCGAATGCTGCGCGTCCCCGCCGATGCCTATAAGGTGGTCACCACGGCGCGCAAGCCGTCGGACAACTGGCGCGTTCTCGGTCTGGCGAAATCGCATCCCCGCACGCCGCTGGTGGTGCTCGCCATGGGCGAATGCGGCTTCCCGACGCGCGTGCTGTCCACCGCCTGGGGAGGCCTGTTCACCTACGCCGCGCCCAACGCATCGGAAGGAACCGCCACCGGCCAGGTCTGCTCGCGCCTGATGCGGCACCTGTACCGCGTCGAGAAATTCTCGCGCGCGGCCAAGATCTACGGCGTGATTGCCGATCCGGTGCGGCACTCCATCTCGCCCGCGGTCCACAACCGCGCCTTCCAGTCTCTGCGCCTGGACGCCGTCTATCTTCCTTTCATGGTGCAGCCGGCGCAGTTGAAGGATTTTTTTGTTCTGGCCGAAGGCCTCCCGGTCTCGGGCTTCAGCGTCACCATTCCGCACAAGCAGAAGGTGCTGCGCTATCTGGACGTCGTGGAACCGCTGGCGCGCCGGATCGGCGCCGTCAACACGGTCTGGAAAAAAGCGGGCAAATGGCGCGGAGCCAATACCGATGCGGCCGCGGTAACCGTTCCGCTGGCCCGCCATCTGCGGCTTGCCAAGTCTTCGGTCCTGTTGGTTGGAAACGGAGGCGCTGCTCGAGGCGCGGCCTACGCTCTGGTGGACAGCGGGGCGAAACTCTTCGTGGTGGGCCGCAATCCGGATCGCGTGCGATCGCTCGCCAAGGCCTGCGGAGCTGAACCGCTGCTCAAGGAACAGGCGGAAAAACGCAAGTTCGACGCCGTGGTGCACGCCACGCCGCTCGGCATGTTTCCCCGCACCGAAGGCTGCTTCTTCTCCGGCGCGATTCCCGCGGACCTGGTCTTCGACATGGTCTACAATCCCCTCCAGACCACGCTGCTCCGCCGCGCCTGCGAGCAAGGCCTCACCACCATCTCCGGCTTGGAGATGTTCCTGGAACAGGCCGCCCGCCAATTTGAAATCTGGACCGGCGCATCGGCTCCACGCTCGGTGATGCAAAAAGCCGCCATGGAAGCCTTGACGTCAGCCTAAGCCATCCATCCATCGTACCCCCGCACCATCCGTACCCCAGCATTTTCTCATTGAAGAATGAGCCTGAAGGCGGGAGCGGAGCGACTGCCGCCAGGCCTCCTTTCTGAATTGGGTTTTGAGAGGAAGAGCAGTGAGTGGGAAAGTGGGAAACCTGCTCTTGGTTTTCCACTTTTCCACGTCGAGTAGGGGCGGTGGAAATGTGGGAATCGCGAC
>JAIQFN010000080.1 GCA_020073265.1 Terriglobia bacterium
GAACCTCACGCCGCCAGCGATGCAGCACGTTGGGATTCACTTCCAACCCACGCGCCACCTCTCCGATCGGAACGCCCTCTTCCAGCCGCCGCACCGCGGCCAGCTTGAACTCCTTAGTGAACAACCTGCGCGACAAACCCATGACTCAATTCTCCTTTGAATGGATTTTGAGTCTTAACTGGCCGTCTCATTTTTGGGGACCACTCCAAAGATCTGCTGTGTGTTGCGGGATATGTAGCCTACTCAAACGTTTGGCGTGACTTCCATGATGAATGGCGAATGTTGCTGCTCTCGAAGGGTCTTCGTTATTTTCATATGAATGAGTTTGCAAATCCTAACTCTAGCCTGAGGAAACTGTTGGGCAGCGACAACGACGCTAGGCAATTCTTTGATGAACTTACTGGCTTGATTCAGTGTACTTCTAAGAGCTTTGCGTTCGCTGTAGACGTTAGTGAGTATGACGAAGTCATCAAGAAGATAGACAAGAACCTGAGATCAAGTTATGGAACGGCTTATACATTCCTTGGAGATGCGTTTGTTCATTTTTGTCGTAAATGGGCGCGGAGTCAGGGTTACAGAAAGCAAATCAATTTTGTCTTTGGAAGTGGCGCTCATACAAAGCAACTCATTGGAAGTCGAGAAAAATTACAAGCTTATAGCGGTCCCCCCTTGATAGGTGAGTACGGAATAGACGATGCTTGCAACCAGCCCCCAATCCAAGCGGCGGATATACTCGCTTATGTCTTGGGTCGTAAGTACAACCACAACCCCATCTATGCAGGGCGATTGCCAAAGGGTGTTGCATTCAAGTACCTAGACCGTGACGACATCAAGAGTCGAATGGAAGAAGTGCAGAGGATTCAAGAACGGGCAAGATGGCGGAAGCGAAGAGAAAAGGATCAGAGACGTGATAGACGTGGCAATACTCCAGAAGAAGAAGGCTAGATGGAATGCAGCAAGGGAGTAGACTAACGGACAGGAGGGAACACCGTGAGGCTAGGGCTCTTGTTGCTTTTGACTACGGGCGTAGCATCTGTTAACGGACAGATGAATACCGTCCGGGAGTACCACGAGATGAAGAAGATCCTGGAGCAAGGAAGAAACGATCCTGACTACGCAAAGGTAAAATCGATTCTCGACATGTACATCAAGGGTGTAGGGGATGGCCTTGTCTGGGCAAACGCAGAGTTACTTGGTGGACATCGTCAACAGTTATACTGCTCACCAAAAGACTTGGGGCTTAACGCGGACAATTACCATCAGCTTCTAGAATCATTCTTGCCTACGTTGACTCAAATGGTTCATTGGCCTTATGGGACATTGAAATGGAAATCCGTTGAGGATATGCCAGTAGGTGCGGTCTTGCTAACCGCCCTCATTCACACGTTCCCATGTCCCCAAGAGAAGGAAGCTCCCAAATGACGGCTGAATCGTTCTTGCCGACCGCCCGTAAGATGAAGTTTGTCACCATATGCACTTCGCGCTTCGATGTGAGATATCAGTAGGTAATTGCTGCGGGGGAAACCAATGAGCGATTGGCTACGTCGGTTAAGGGAGGATCGGGAATTAAGCGGACATGAGGGGGACTTCGCGCTAGAAGAGAAGCACCTGATCGATCAATGCGTACAAGAACTGATGCCTAAGGTGCTTAGTCAAATCCTTGCGAATGCGCATCAGCCGGGGTAGCGGGTATCGATGAGCTTGCCGATGTCTTCGTGCTCAATGAATTCGCCACGGCCGGCGGCGGCTAGGCCTTTTTCAACCTCGCCGATGAACCACATGTCGAAGTCGACCAGGCGCTCGACGGCTTCTCGCACCAAAGACTCGCTGTCGCGGCCCTGCTGCGCTGCCTTGCGATTGAGCTTGGCTTCCAGCTCTGGCGAGAGGTTCACTTCCATGCCTTTACTCTACCGCGGGCGTTCACACGAGTGTGAACGCGGCACGCATGAGTGCGTGCGCCACGGTGTAAAATAGCGCCATGTCCGTCAGGGAAATTGCTTCGGGTGTCTATTATGTTCCGCTGAGTATCGCTAACGTTTATTTTGTGGGGCGGCCTGCCGAAGACTGGGTGTTGATCGATGCCGGGCTGCCTGGCGACGCGCGGAAGATTCTTCAGGCGGCCGAGTCGCTGTATGGTCCGGAAGCGCGGCCTTCGGCCATCGTTCTCACGCACGGCCATCCGGATCACGCCGGCGGCGCGCTCGAGTTGGCGAATCACTGGGACCTGCCCATCCTTGCGCATCCGCTCGAAATGCCTTACCTCACGGGGCAATCCGATTATCCGCCGCTCGATCCTACCGTGGGTGGATTCATGGGCTTGCTCAGCCGAGTCTTTCGGCCCGGGACTGTGAACCTCGGCGATCGCGTGCGCCCGCTCGAGTCCAGCCTCGCGATTTCAGGATTGACCGGCTGGCAGTGGCTGCACACACCCGGCCACTCGCCGGGTCACGTGGCGTTTTTCCGGCGGGCCGATGCGACCCTGCTCGCGGGCGACGCGCTGACCACCGTCAATCTGGATTCGTTTCTCGCGGCGATCACCAAGTTCCAGCACGTGTGCGGTCCGCCATCGACGGCCACTTACGATTGGACAGCGGCGGGAGAATCGGCGCGGTGCCTGGCGGAGCTTCAGCCGCTGGTGATCGCGTGCGGGCACGGAAGGCCCATGAGTAGCGGAGAAGCGGTGATGCAACTGGCGGAACTCGCGATCGATTTTCGCACGCCTCGGCACGGACGCTACCTGACCGAGCCGGCTGTCACCAGCGCGAGCGGAGTCGTCTCGCTGCCTCCGGAGCCGCCCGACACATTTCCGGCGACGGCGGCGGTGGTGGGCGTCGTAGTGGCTTCGGCGGGTACGCTCTTCGCGGTGGCGGCCTGGCGGCGCAAGAAGAAGAGGCGGCTGGTTACGGCCGATACTCCAGCACAAGCGTCGTGATGTCGTCGGCGAGCTCGGCGCCGCCGGTAAAATCCTCGACCGTCTGGATCAGCCTGGAGTGCAGCTCCGCGCTGCCCGTGGATGCGTTGGCGCGCAGAAATTCCTGAAAGCTTTGGCGGTCGAAGAACTCACCGTCCGCGCTTTCGGCTTCCGACAGCCCATCGCTGTACAGCACGATTTTGTCGCCGGGCGCGAGCTGCAGCGTTTTGGCTTCGTAAGCCGCGACGTCCAGCATGCCGAGCGGCAGACCGGTGCTCTCGAGCGAGAGCAGTTCCGTAGCGGAGCGCACCAGAACCGGCTTGGGGTGTCCCGCGTTGGCCCAGCGCAGCTCGCCCGAGCGGTTGATGGTGCAGTAGAAAACGGTGGCGTATTTTTCGCCTTTGGCGCGTTCGTTCAGGAATCGATTGACGCGCGCCATCAGGTCTTCGATCAGCACCGGGCCTTCGGAGGCGAACAGGAATGCGCCTTGCAGCAGAGCAGCCAGCAGCGCGGCGCTCATGCCTTTGCCGGAGACGTCGGCGATGATGCAGGCGAAGGTGTCGGGCGCGATCTGGCGTACGTCGAAATAGTCGCCGCCCACTTGCCGCGACGAAATGCTCGACCCCGCGGCGCGGAACCAGCCGTCGGTGGGAAGCTGGCTGGGCAGCAGATCGCGCTGGATGGAGCGGGCGATGTTCAGCTCTTCTTCCAGGCGCTGCTTCTCGCGTTCTTCCGAAAGCAGGCGCGCGTTTTCGAGGATGGTGGACGCTTCGAGCGCAAGCGTCTGCAGGATCTCGCGATTGCCCACCGAAAGGTCGGCCGCGCTGAGGCGCGAGTCCATATAGAGCACGCCGACAGCGTCATGCACGGAGGCGGCCAGCGTGTCCTGCAACGATCCGGTGCGCACGCGGATCAGCGGCACGCAGACCACGCTGCGCAGCTCGAGATTGGCCACCGACATCTCCGGAAGCACGCCGCCTTCGGGATTGAAGGTCATGGAGAGCAGCTCGCGCCGGGTGCGGAGGGCGCGCAGGATCAGCGAACGGGGAACCGTGAGGTCGGTGCTGGGCAGCGGTGCGCCGCGCCGGTCGCGCGCTACGTTCACTTCCAATTCGTCGCCGGTTGCGAGCAGCAGGAAGCCGCGCTCGGCGCCGGTAACGGCCAGAGCTGCGTCCACAACGGCCGCCAGCACGTCGCCGGTGGAAAGCGAACTCTGGAGCGCGCGCGCGACTTCCACCAGGGACCGCAGCTTGGACAGGTTGCCCGCGCCCGGCGAGGACGGCGGAGCCGCAACCTGCTCCATGAAGCGGTGGATCTCGTCTTCCTCGAAGGTGAGCACCAGGCGGTAGGAATCGTGGAAGCCGAAGTCGATGCGGTCCGATCCTGAGAGTTTGTGGCGCGTAATGCGCTGGCCGTTGACGAACACGCCGTGGCTGCTGTCGAGGTCTTCGATGAAATAGTCGCCTTTCTCTCGGACGATGCGGGCGTGTGTACGCGAGATGCGGTTGTCGCGCAGCACCAGGTGGTTGTCGCCCTGGCGGCCCATCAGGAAGGGCAGCGGGTCCACCAAAACGCGGCTGCGGTTTCCGGAAGGATTGATGATCGTGAGCGAAGGGACGCGCGCAATGTCAGCCGGCTGCGGAGCGGGCGATTCCGGCGGGCCCGGTGTTCCCGGTGTGGCCATCAGCGAACCCGGCGGCGCCTGGTCGCGCGCTTCGCCGGAGAGCGCAATTCACCGCCGGCCGCGGCCATTTCCTTGGCGCGCAGCACCTGGCAGTGCGAGCAGTATCCGCCCACTTCGGTGCGCGCCAGAACCACTTGAAACCCGAAATGACTCTGAATCTGCTCGCGCATTCGCTTGAGCGGCTCGCCGAAAAATTCCTCGATCTTGCCGCAGCGCAGGCAAATCACGTGGGCATGCTCCTGTTTCAGGCGCGTTTCGTAGTAGTGCTGGTCGCCCGAGTGGTGCATGAGGTCGAGCTCGTCCACCAGGCCGCCGGCTTTGAGCAGCTTGAGCGTGCGATAGACGGTGACGCGATTCAGCTTGGGATCTTTCTCGCGCGCGAGCTGGTAGAGCCGCTCGGCGTCCAGGTGCTGGCCGGACTGATCGATCAGATCGAGCAGGATCTGGCGCTGGCGCGTGAGGCGCACGCCTTGCTGCTTGAGCGAATCCTTGATAAGGGTGACGGGCATGGGCCTGCCTCCGGCAATATTGAGGGTATCAGACTGTATGGAGCGAAGCCCGTGGTTCGCGGTATTTCTTGCGAGCTAGGGTTGAGCAGGCGGATTGATCAGCGCGTAACTCGTGCTCCGGCCGCCGCCGGGATTGCGCGTCAGGATGCCACGCTCAACCAGGCCCAGGATGTCGCGCAGGGCGGTGTCGTGGGAGCAGTTGGCGAGCCTGGCCCATTTGGATGTCGTGAGCTTGCCCTCGAAACCGTCCAGCAACCGGTTGATCACCAGGCGCTGGCGGTTATTGAGCGGAACCGCCACGATTTTTTCCCAGAAGCGCGCCTTGTCGAGAACCGCGGCGAGCGTGGTACGTGCGCCTTCGATGGCGCGGTCCAGACAAGCGAGGAACCAAGCCATCCAGGGCGTGGCATCCATCGATCCTTTCTGTGTCTCCTCCAGGATGTCGTAGTAAGCTTTTCTTTCCTGACGGATCTGCGCCGACATGCTGTAGAAACGCTGCGGGCTTTTTTCGGACCGGGCCAGAGCCATATCGGCGATGGCTCGCGCGATGCGGCCGTTGCCGTCATCGAACGGGTGAACGGTGACAAACCAAAGATGCGCCAGCCCAGCCTTCAGGACTTGGTCGATGTCGGCGGGCCGGTTGAACCAGTCCAGGAAAAGCTGTATTTCGCGGTCGAGCCTGGGTGCGGGCGGAGCCTGGTAGTGGACACGCTCCCGGCCAGACGGGCCGGAGACCACCTGCATGGGGCCGGTGCTGCCATCGCGCCACGCGCCCACTTTGATGCGCGTCATGCCGCTGCGTCCGGTTGGAAACAGGGACGCATGCCAATCGAATAGTCTTTCCGTCGTGAGGGGCTGGTCATAGCGGCGCGTGGCGTCCAGTATCATTTCAACGACGCCCTCGACAGCGCGGTCAGCGGGCTTGAGGCCGCCGACGTCCATGCCCAGCCGGCGGGCCACCGAGGAGCGCACCTGCTCAGCATCCAGCTTTTCGCCCTCGATCTCGCTGCTCTTTAGAACGTCTTCGGTGAGGGTTTTGAGGACCGCTTCCTGCCGCAGATCGAAGCCGAGCGCCTCCATGTGGCCGATGAGACGGCCTTGCTTGTGGCGCAGGGTGGACAACGGGTCGGCGAGAGCCTCGCGGTTCCAGCGGAAATGGGGCCAATCCTGCAGTTCATGGATGTAGCGGCCCATTCTACGCTCCTTCTGCGTAGATTATAGCTGACAATCACCGCAGGCGCAACCATTCAACGCTATATTTGCGTAGATTATCAAGGCGATTCACACAGCGGCTCATCGAGGCGTTAACCACCCGACCATCTGCGTTCGCACGAATACGAACGCGGCACGCCCGATTGCGTGCGGCACGAAGGCTGTTTGTTACAATCACACCTGCGTATGTTTCAGAAGGTTTTGATCGCCAACCGGGGCGAGATCGCGGTGCGCGTCGTTCGGGCGCTACGGGAGATGGATATTCAGAGCGTCGCGGTTTTTTCGGATGCCGACCGCGGTGCGCTGCACGTGCGCCTGGCCGATGAAGCCGAGCATATCGGCCCGTCGCCGTCGTCGGAAAGCTACTTGAACATCGACCGCATCCTGGCAGCCGCGTTGAAGCACGGCGCCGATGCCGTCCATCCGGGCTACGGCTTTTTGAGCGAGAACGCGACATTCGCCCAGGCGTGCGAGGCGGCCGGGCTGGTGTTCGTCGGCCCTCCCGAGGACGCCATCCGGCGGCTGGGATCGAAAACAGCGGCGCGCATTCTCGCCAAGCAGGCCGGTGTTCCGGTGGTGCCGGGTAGCGAAGAGCCGGCCACGCATATCGAGCACGCCCGTGAACTGGCGCGGCAGCTCGGGTATCCGGTGCTGCTCAAGGCGGCAGCGGGCGGCGGCGGCAAGGGAATGCGGCGCGTCGATCGGGAGAGCGATCTGGAATCCGCCATTCGCGACGCAGCCAGCGAGGCCGAGCGGGCGTTTCACAACGGCGAAGTCTACATCGAGAAGGTGATCGAGCAGCCGCGGCACATCGAGATCCAGATCGCGGGCGACCGCGCGGGCAACCTGGTGCATCTGGGCGAGCGGGAATGCTCGCTGCAGCGGAGGCATCAGAAGATCATCGAGGAGTGCCCTTCTCCGCTGGTGGTGACCAAGCCCGAGATGCGAGCCGCGATGGGCGAGGCCGCGCTTCGAATCGCGCGCGCCGCTGGATACTACAACCTGGGCACGGTGGAATTTCTCTCGGACCAGGCGGGCAATTTCTACTTTCTCGAAGTGAACACGCGGCTGCAGGTGGAGCATCCGGTGACCGAGCTGGTGACGGGTCTGGACCTGGTCGAGCTGCAGTTGCGCATCGCGGCCGGCGAGCCGCTGCCGTTCACGCAAGCCGAGGTGAAGTGGAACGGCTGGGCCATGGAATGCCGGGTGTGCGCCGAGGATCCGGAGAACCAGTTCTTTCCGTCGCCGGGCAAGATCGCGCAGCTTCGCGAGCCGGCCGGGCCGGGCATTCGGCTGGATTCGGGCGTGTACCCCGGCTGGACCGTGCCGCTGGACTACGATCCGCTGCTGGCCAAGCTGGTGGCCTGGGGATCGGATCGCAACGCCGCGATCCAGCGGCTGCAGCGGGCGCTGGCGGAGTACTCCATCGTCGGCGTGGAAACCAACCTGGCCTTTTTCCGCGAGATCCTGGCGGACGCGCAATTCCGCGAAGGACGTTTGCATACCGGATTCGTCGCGGATCTGCTGGCTCGGAGGAAGCCGCGGCCCGATCCGGCGCCCGAGATCGAGCTGGCCGCGGCGCTGGCGGCTGCGGCGGCGGCAGCTTCATCGAACGGCACGGCGGAAAGAGGAAACTCGAGGCCGGAAGCCAGCGCGTGGCGTATCGAAGGCCGGGGACAACTGCTGCGATGAAGTGGCAGGTCCTGGTGGATGGCCGTCCCGTCGAGATCACCAAAGAACAGCTCGATAACGCCAGACAGGTGGAGCCGGGCGTGTATTCGTTGCTGATCGAAGGGAAAAGCATCGAGGTTCGGTTGGCGCCGGGCGCGCAGGGATCCACCGCGGTGGCCGGCGGCCGTCGCTTCGCGGTGGAGGTCCGCAATCCTCGCAACGCGAGCCGGGGATCCAGGACAGCTCTGGGCGCCGGCCGCCAGAAGGTCATCGCGCCGATGCCGGGCAAAGTGATCCGCGTGCTGGTGAAGAAAGGCGACACCGTCGAGCCGGGGCAAGGGCTGGTGGTGGTGGAGGCGATGAAGATGCAGAACGAGATGAAAGCCTCCCATCCCGGGCAGGTGACGGAGGTGCGCGTGCACGACGGCGACACAGTAGGCGCGGGCGAGACGCTGGTGGTGTTGGAATAGATTTTGGGACAATGGGTGTTGCCCTTCAATTCCAAAACCTCGCTGGAACCGGCGCAAAACCGGGCGCGGGGCGAAGCAGTTTCTGAGAGTTTTGGCGACGCGCGCCGCACGCTGAGCGCCTACGGGAGCCGCGTGTCGGAGATTCTGGCTCTCGACCAGCACGGAGATCGTCTGATGCCACTGGTGGCGGCCGGCGGCTCGTCCACCGAAGCGCGCGCGCTGCTTTCGAAACGCAAAGCATCGGATCTGTTCGCGGGAGCGCGGGCGCCCGAGGCCGCGCTGGGCGGCTTGTGGCTGTACTTTTCCTGCTTCCAGGAGTGCCACGAAATCGTGCAGAACGTCGCTTCACCCGAGGGCAGTTTCTGGCACGGGATCGCGCACCGCCAGGAGCCGGATGCGGGCAACGCCGCGTACTGGTTCCGGCGCGTGGGATCGCATCCGGTGTTCGGCGATCTGCGCGAGCGGGCCGGCGAGATTGCCGCGCGCTATCCTGGCGCCGGGTTTCGCATGGGTGCGCGCTGGGATCCATTGGCGTTTATCGAATTCTCGGAGATGGCGCGCGAGCAGCCGGGTTCGGAATCCGAAAGCGCGGCGCTCGAGATCCAGCGGGCGGAGTGGCAGCTCCTGTTCGACTATTGTGCGAGGCCGCGTTCGTGAGGCGAGGTCGAGGCGCGGCACTAGTGGTTGTGTTGGCCGGAGTGGCCTCGGCAGTGTTGCTCTTCTCCCGGCGCGGCAAGCCGCTCGAAATCGAATTTACGAAGGTGACGCGCGAAACTATCACCAGCATGCTTTCGACCAACGGTAAGGTGGAACCAATCGAGTGGATGGCGGCGCGCGCCCAGCGGCAAGGCGTGATCACGCGCGTGCTGATCAGCAAGGGGCAGTCAGTGAAAAAGGGCCAGCCGCTGGTGGAACTGGACTCGCGAGTCGCGAACGCGGAGCTTTCCAAAGCGGAGGCCGCCATCCAGCAGGCGCAGACCGAAGAACGCGTGCTGAACCTGGGCGGCCGCGTGGCCGAACGCCAGCAGGTAGACGCCGACCTGGCGCGGACACGGCTGGATCTGGAGGCGGCGCAGAAACAATACCAGGCGCTGGAGCGGCTGGTGGCGAAACAGGCAGCCACGCGCGTCGAGCTGGACAACGCCCGGCAGGCAGTGGATCAATTGCGGCTGAGGATACAGGCGCTGGAAGCGCACAAGGCCGCGCTGGTGACGGGCGCGGACAAAGAGATCGCCAAGGCGAAGCTGCAGGAAGCTCAGTCGGCGGCTCAAATCGCGCGCACCACGCTGGACCTCAGCGTCGTCCAGGCGCCCATGGACGGGACCGCGTACGATTTCGACCTGAAGCCGGGCGCGTTCGTGAATCCGGGCGACCTGATCGCGCGGGTGGGCAACCTGGACCGCGTTCGCGTCACGGTGTACGTGGATGAGCCGGACCTGGGCAAAGTCCGCAAGGGCGAAGTGGTGATGATCACCTGGGACGGCATGCCCGGCCACCAGTGGAAAGGCGCGGTGGACCGGCTGCCGACGCAGGTGGTGCCGCTCGGAACGCGGCAGGTGGGCGAAGTCGGGTGCGTCATCGAGAATCCCGATCGCGATCTCATCCCGAACGCCAACATCACGGCCGACATCCAGTCCACCGAGGCTCCCAACGCGCTGGCGCTTCCCAAGGAGACCATGCGCCGCCAGGGAGCGGAGACCGGCGTTTTTCTGCTGGCTGGTGATCACGTCGAGTGGCGCAAGGTGACTCTGGGGGTTTCGAGCTACACCAAGTCGCAGGTGCTTTCAGGCTTGAACGAGGGCGATGCAGTGGCGCTGCCGACCGAAAAGCCGCTCAAGAACGGCTCGCGGGTGGAACCGGCATTTCAGTAACGGCGTCGCGCGGCCTCGCGTTCATCGGCTCAAGCGGGAAGCCGCGTTCGCGCCAGGTTTCGATTCCCCCTTTGAGCGGCCGGACGCGCAGCACGCCTTTTCGCAGAAGCTGGAGCGCCGCCCGGGCGCTGGATGCCTCGTTCGGTCAAGAGCAATACAGGATCACCTCTTTGTCGCGAGGGATCTCGGCATGGCGGGTTTCGATCTCGCCCATATCGATCCAGATCGCGCCGGGGAGCTTGACGGCGTCGGGTTCCAGCTCTAGGCCGCGGCGAAGATCCACCACAGCGACGTCGGCGCCGGATTCGAGCATGGCCCACAACTCCTCGGGAGTCACGCGTGCGACGCGCAGGTCGCGAATGAATCGGCGGCGCTGGTAATACTTAAGTGCAATGTAGGCGGCCAGTCCGGCGGCCAGCGCCAGCAGCAGCCAGGATCCCAGGCGTCCGGCCTGTTGGGCGGCGCGTTCGAGCTGATTGCGAAAGACGAAGCCGGCGGCGAGATATGTTGCGCTCCAGGCGGCGGCCCCAGAGGCATCGGCCGATACGAACTTCCAGGCGCGCATGCGTGTGAGACCGGCCAAAGGCGCGGCGGCGGCGTTCAGACCGGGAACGAATTTCGCAAACAGCAGGGCGAAGGCGCCGAACCGGCTGAACAGGCCCTTGGTGTTGCTCACGCAGGAGTCGGGCTCCAGCGAAACGCGGCACAGCAGATTCAGGATGGAGTGGCCGCGCACGCGTCCCAGGCGGAACCAGATCAGATCGCTCGCGAGCGACGCGGAGATCGCGAGAACCAGCGCGGGCAAGAAGGAGAAGTCGCCCAGGCCGGCCAGCGCGCCCATCGCGAGCAGAACCGGAACCGCGGGAACCGGCAGGCCGAGCTGCTCGACGAACACGTTGGCGAACAGCACCCAGTAACCGTGCCGCAGCAGAAATGGAATCACCGCGTGCATTGACTCAATTGTAGATGCAGCGCGGGGTGGGAGGATTCAAATCGGGGCCCGGCTCAAGCTGGTGATGAAATTGATTCCAGGTGTGTTCTTTTGGCTGAGCCGGTCGTCATTGGTGATGAACAGATCGACGCCCGCTGAAGACGCGCAGGCTAGCTGGATGGCGTCGGCGGGATGAATGCCGCGATCCTGACGAATTCTTCCATAGGCCTCCGCCGCTCTCAGGTCGAAAGCCGCCACCGTGATCTCCGGCACCGCGAAGAAGGCGCGATAACGATCGATCAGGGCCGCGTTGCCGGTGGCCAGTGGCTTGACCAGAATCTCGCCTACCGTCATCGCGCTGGTGAAGAGATGATCGTGGCGGCGCAACATGCGGCGGCGCAATTCCTGAACCTCCGCGCCAAAACGCGGACTGTCTTCGAAGAGGTAAATGAATAGATTGGTGTCCCAGAAGACGTTGGCCAGAAGCGGTCACCCTTCCTTGCGCTCGTCACCGTACCAGTTGGCCCGCAGACTTCGGACATATTCGTCGGCATTGGTGTCCGCCCAGATTTCTTTGCCGACACCGCGCATCTGCAGAATGGGATCGTCTTCTTCTTTCATGGCAGTTTCCTGGCCCGCATACTTTTGTGCGTACCAATCCAAGAGATAGTGGTAACGCTCCGGCAGCTCTTCTCGCGCGGGCTGGATCTTTCCGTGCCGCGAGGGATGAGCGCGATCGCCAGTGCGAAAGAGCCGGTAGGTGTCGCCCGGTAAACGATAGAACATGCGATACCGGGCGGAATTCGGTTCCAGGTTCGCGACGTTGTGGAGGTAGATGTGGGCCTGCACTCCGGGCCGCAATTCCGGAGTTGCCCGCTCGGCTTTCACGCGATCCAGAATCTCCCGCGCGGTGAAAGATGGCTTTTCAGGATGCTCGTTATGCAAGAGCGCCAAACCCACCCAGGCCTCATCGGCCACGCGCATCAGCTTCTCCATCTTGGCTTTGGTGCTCATGTGCGGCTCCTTAGTTAGATTACCAATAATATCTGGTAATGTCAATGAGAAGTGGTAAACATGATTAATATTGGCTGAAGATCTAGCTCGGAACTGTGATACAATCCCTTTGCAATGAATAAGTTGTGTTTAGTCTTTCTGCTCGGCTTGGTCGCGTTCGCACAGCCTTACGACCTCGTGATTCGGAACGGTCACATTGTCGACGGGACCGGCTCGCCCTGGTATTCGGGCGACATAGCCATTCAGGGCGGGCGGATTGCCGCGATCGGCCGGATTGCGCCGTCGGCGGGCCGGCGGAACATTGATGCGCGTGGGCTGACCGTGGCGCCGGGGTTCATCGATATGCTCGGCCAGTCCGAGTTGACGATGCTGGTGAATCCGCATCTGCCCTCGAAGATTTTCCAGGGCATCACCACCGAGATCACGGGCGAGGGCAACTCGGCGGCGCCGCTGAATGACGCGATCGTGCGGGCCGACCGCGCCGGCTACGAGCATTTCCACATCCACGCGGACTGGACCACCTTCCGCCAGTACTTCGCGCGGCTGGAAAAGCAAGGCATGGGGATCAACCTGGCGAGCTACGTGGGCGCGACTTCGGTGCGGCGCGTGGTGATCGGCGACGCAAATCGCGCGCCGACTGCGAGCGAGCTCGAGCGGATGAAGCAACTGGTGCGCGATGCCATGCGGGACGGAGCTATGGGGCTGTCGACGTCGTTGCAATACGCGCCCGCGCCGTACGCGAGTACCGAGGAGCTGATCGCGCTGGCGTCGGAGAGCGCGAAGCTGGGCGGGATCTACGCGACGCACATGCGCGCCGAGGGCGATGCCATCTCGGCGGCGCTGGACGAGGTGATTCGCATCGCGCGTGAAGCCAACACGCCGGCCGAGATCTGGCATCTGAAGGCCGCGGGCAAGAACAACTGGGGCCGGATGCCGGAAATCGTGGCGCGCATCGAGAAGGCGCGCGCGGCGGGCCTGGACATCACCGCCGACACCTACGCGTATCCGGCCTGGTTCAACAGCTTCTCGGCCTTCATCCCGCCCTGGGCGCACGACGGCGGCGATGCGAAGCTGATCGAGCGGCTGAAAGATCCGGCCATGCGCGCGCGCATCCGCAAAGACATGCAGACGCCCAGCACCGAGTGGGACAACGAGTGGCTGGAGGTGCCCGGACCCGAGGGCATCCTGGTCAGCGTGGTGCAGAATCCGAAGCTCGTTCCGCTCCAAGGCAAGACCATCGCCGAGATCGCGAAGCTCTGGAACAAAGACCCGTTCGACACGATATTCGATCTGCTGATTGAAGACTCCGCGTTCACCTCCGTCGCGGTGTTCGGGATGTCGGAGCCGGACGTGGCGCTGGCGCTCCAGCAGCCCTGGGTTTCGATCTGCAACGATTCGCAAGGCACCGCGCCGGACGGGCTGCTGGGCCGCGAGCATCCGCATCCGCGCTCCTACGGGACTTTTCCGCGCATCCTGCGCAAGTACGTTCGCGAAGAAGGCAAGCTGCGGCTGGAGGAGGCCATCCGGAAGTTCAGCGCGCTGCCGGCCCAGCGCTTGCGGCTCACGGATCGGGGAGTGTTGAAGAAAGGCATGTGGGCCGATGTCGTGGTTTTCGATCCGGCCACGATCCACGATCGCGCGACGTTCGAGAACCCGAACCAGCTCTCCGACGGCATGGAGTTCGTGCTGGTGAATGGAGTGCCGGTGATCGAGAACGGCAAGCAGACCAACGCGCTGCCGGGCAAGGTGCTGCGCGGTCCGGCCTATGTGCCGTAGCGGATCGCTCGCTCGAAGGGCGATAAGCAGACACTTGCACTGAGCACGCGGCGGGCTATAGAATGTCCGCTATGCTAAGAACCCGAATCACCGTTGCTCTTGCCGCTTCCTTCCTGTTTGGAGCTCTGGCCATCGCTCAGAGGCCCGAACGGAACGTATCCCCGGGCCGGCATCCCAATCTCGCGGCCGCCCAGCGATTGAGCCAGCAAGCCTTCGAACGAATCGTCGCCGCGCAGGAGGCGAATGAGTTTGACATGCAGGGTCATGCGAAGAAGGCGAAGGAACTACTCGAGCAGGCCAACCGAGAGTTGAAGGAGGCGGCCGAAGCGGCCAACCGCAATAAGCGCTAGCGATCCCGGTTCTCATGTGGCCAACGGCCCTGATCCGGTTGGCGTACTATTCCCGAAAGATCATAGAAAACCGGCGGAAGATCGTTTATACTGGCTGCGGGGACCGTTCGTGAGGCGGCCCCCGCAGTTTGCGGTCGTTCCTAGCGTTTCCGCCGGATGACGATCGCTACTGATATCGTGCCCGCTAGAAGCAGCACGATTTCGACCAGTATGAGGATCATAGAATGGTCCTCCTTTCCGCTCCTGATGTGGAAGGTCCGGCCTACCTCTTGCGGAATAGCCGGGCTTTCCCGTTTGGAGCTCTAGTACTCCTCGCAGGAACCCACTCTTCCACGGAACGGAAAGATCGTTCAAATGTCAGTAGTGTGTCGTGAGGGTTAGTTGTTCTCGCCGGAACGACGAGAAGACTCCGGGTGCTGCGACGTCAGGACTTTTTCTTGGTTGGCTTGGGTTTCAGGCTCTGGACGCCGTTCAGCGACGTGTACGTGTGGCCAGGAGCTTCTCGTAGAGGACCAGTTTGCCGGCGGGAGCAGCGCTCGTTTTCTTCGCCATGACGTTCCAGCGATCATAAGCGCTGCCCGGAGTTCGCGTCTTGGAAACCGTTAGCCACGTGCCGGGATACGATAGAGGGAACCTCATGATTCGCTCTTTACTGTTGGCCCTGCTGGCTTCGGCGGCGGCCTGCGCGCAGGTGGCGACATTCTCGATCGTGGCCTACGATCCGGCTAACGGCGAATGGGGCGTCACCGTCGCCTCGCGCTATTTTTCGGTCGGCTCGGTGGTTCCCTGGGCGGAAGCGGGCGTGGGCGCGATCGCGACGCAGGCCAATGTCAATGTCGGCTACGGTCCGCGCGGACTCGAGCTGCTGCGGCAGGGGCGCACCGCCAAGCAAGTGCTGGATCAAATGCTGGCCGAGGACAAGTTCGAAGGCAAGGACGGCCGGCAGGTGGCCATCGTGGATGCGAAGGGCAACATCGCCGCCTACACCGGACCGAACGCGCCCAACTGGGCGGGCGACCGGCAGGGAAAAAGCTGGTCGGCGCAAGGCAACATCCTGGTGGGGCCGCAGGTGGTGGAATCGATGGGCCGCGCCTTCGAAGCAACCCCAGGCGAGCTGGCGGAGAAGTTGTACGCGGCGCTCAAGGCCGGCGACGAGGCGGGCGGCGACGCGCGCGGCAAGCAGTCGGCTTCCATGCTGGTGGTGCGCAAGCAGGGCGGCCGCAACATCAACAACGATCGCAGCATTTACATCAACGTGGACGACAATCCGCAGCCGCTGGCGGAGCTGCGCCGGCTGCTGGATCTGAATCTGGGCTACCTGTATCAGGATCGAACCGCGAAGCTGCTGGGATCGGGAAATGCGAAAGAAGCGCGCCTGGCCGCCGCTCGGGTGGTTCGCTACTGGCCGCGGAGGCCCGAAGGCCACTTGAGTCTCGGGCTGCTCGACTACGCCTCGGGCGACAAGACCAGAGCGCTCGGAGAATTGCGCGCGGCCCGTTCGCTCGCCGGCACCGGATTCCGCAGCCAATTCGAAAGCGCGGCCGGGCGTCCGCTGTTCAAAGCGATCTTGAGCGACCAGCAATTTCTAAAGCAGTTATTTCCGGAGTAGGCGTTGCGGAAGCCGAAGAAGTTCGATCAAAGCAAAGGCGTCCGGCGGCTGGCGCGCGAACGGGTGGGCACGGTGCCGTCGCCCAAGGTGATCCTGCCCAAAACCCGCCGGAAGAAGCCCAAGCACAAGAAGCCGCCCGGCCTCGAGGAACTGGACCGCTAACCGGGTACGATCAGGAACTGGCCCCGCCGCCGGCGAACATCATTCCGATCATTCGGAACAGCAGCGGCAGCAACCAGGCCGGCGTCAGAGCCGCGAAGGCTTTCCCGACCGACGACTTGCTCAAGTAGGCCAAGCCCAGCACCAGGACCACCAGATACCAGATCTCGAAGATGGAGAAAAAGTTCAAGACCGCCAGCAGCGGGCCGTGCACATCCTGGAGAAAGATGTCCAGTCCGAAGGGCGGCGTGAGTTGTTCCTGCGATTGAATCTCGTCGCCCTTGACCCGCAGCACGATGTAAACCGCGATGGTTTGCAGCGCGGTGATGAGCGAGCAGGCGGCCATGAGCGAGAACACATTGCGAAATTTTGCCCGCAGCCCGACGATGGATCCCATCAATGAAACCAGCCAGGCCATCACCACCAGAAACACGATGACTGAAACCGGAGTCAGGACGAAGGTGAACTGTGCGAACATGTGCGCGACGCGCTGGGCCGCTTCAGCCCGTTCCGGAGGCACATTCTGCTGGGCGAACTGCTGGCTCATCCGCGCGTCGATCAGTTGCATGGTGTACGGCAGCATGAGATAGCCGAACACCCCATAGATGATAGCCAGGGTGAGCAGGGGCCACAGCCAGAACAGCGGCGCCGGGACCAGCCTGGCGGTGCCCTTCGGGTCCACGAACGCGTTCAGCATGCCGATCAGGCCGCTGCCAACACTGGCGTTGGTCTCCGCGCTGGCACTTGCTTGGGCCATGGATGAGCCTCCGTTCCTGGGTGAGTCCCACAAGATTATACCGTTTGGCGGCCCCGCGGTTCATAATACGAGATTGAGTCCTGAAGACCAGCCGGAGCTAGAGCATCGCAGAGGGCGGAAGTTCTATGTAGCCATGGCCTGCTACGGGGCGATCGCGCTAGTGGCGGGCCTGACGCTGGACGGGAACTTTCGGCTAGTGGTCTGGGTATTCCTCGGCTACTTAGCCTTTCGGACTTATCTCCACACTCTCAGAAAGCCTTAGTCCCTCAAGACGACAGCAATCCCGCCCGATATGGGAAGAAGGAGGCGAATCCGCTTCCCGTTCCATTTTGGAACGAAAGTACCGATTCGGAATACACGGCCTGGGCGTATAGTTCCATTACGAGACTCCGCCGGTAGCCGCGTCCGGCTAGTACTGGGCAGTCGACCTTAATCCCTGGCCCACACAGGACGACGCCATGTCGTTGACGCTCGGGACTTACGGGCAGCACTCCTAATGTGAATCACCGATCCCGGGCGCAGCCGTTTTCCCGACGCTCCGCTCTGGCCAAAGGCTTGCACTTAGGAGAGCGACGGCTGACAACAAAAGGCCGCATCGCTAAAGGGGAAAAAGAGACTTCGATGAAAACCAAAAACGCTCAATCCAGCCAGGCCGCGAGAAACGCCCGCCGGGATCGCATCGTGCTCGAGCATCTTCCGCTCGTCAAGGCCATCGCCGTCCGGGTGCATGAGAATCTCCCGGTGCACGTGGATCTGGATGACCTGGTTCACGCCGGTGTGCTCGGCCTGTTTGATGCCGCGTCGAAGTTCAACCCCGATAAGCAAGTGGCCTTTTCGAGCTACGCCAAGCACCGCATCAAGGGCGCGATCCTGGACAGCCTGCGCCAGTTGGATTGGGCTTCGCGCGATCTGCGGCGCCGTCACAAACAAGTGGAAGCCGCCACGCGCGAGCTGTCGGCCTCGTTGCAGCGCACTCCCACCGAATCGGAAATCGCCGAGAAGCTGGGATTCGACGTGGATCGCTGGCGCCAGATGATGGTAGACCTGCGCAGCGTGGGATTGATCTCGGCCTCCACGCGCACCGCCGAACACGACGATCTGCCGGCCCCGGATTTTCCCAGCAAGCCCGACACGCAGCCCGACAACATGTGCTCGCGCGAACAGATGCGCTCGGTTCTCGGCGTCGCGATGAAGACTCTGCCGGAGCGCTACCAGAAAGTGGTCTTCCTGTACTACACCAACGAGATGACCATGAAAGAGATCGGCGGCATCCTGGGCATCAACGAAAGCCGCGTTTCGCAGATCCACAAGTCCGCCCTCGAAAAGATGCAGGTGGCGCTGCAAGCCAACGGCATCAGCTCCGTCCACGCGTTCTAAGTGAGGCAGGCAATCGTGCCTGCAGCCGCCTTCAGGCGGCATGCAATGGTGAAAGTGGCTACCTGCGCCGCGCTTTGATCACGATCGGCGTGCCTTCAAAACCAAACCGCTTGCGCAGTTGATTCACCAGATACCGCTCGGTCGAGAAGTGCAGGTCCTTCCCTTTGTCGGTGAACACCACGAACTCCGGCGGCCGCACCGACGCCTGCGTCATGTAGTAAATCTTCATGTCCTGGCCGAACTCGATCTGTTCCACAAAGCGGTTCAGCTCGCCGGTGGTGACGCGTTTGGATGCCGAGTTGTAAACCTCCCGGATCATCCCGAAGAGCCGCGTGACGCCCGCGCCCGTCTTGGCCGAGACAAACGCGATGGGCGCATATTCGAGAAACTTGAGCTGGTCGCGAACCGACTCGGTGAAGGCCCGCTTGCCCTTCTCGCCGCTCACGTCCCACTTGTTCACGCACAGGATCAGCGCCCGGCCCTCTTCGTGCGCGTAGCCGGCGATGGTGGCGTCCAGGCCGAGCACGCCTTCGGTCGCGTCCAGAACCAGCACCACCACGTTGGCCATGCGGATGTGCCGGCGCGCCATCACCACGCTCAGCTTCTCCGCCATCAGCTTGGTTTTGCCTTTGCGCCGGATCCCAGCGGTGTCGACGAAAACGAACTGGACCCCGTTGCACGTCACCAGCTCGTCGACGGCGTCGCGCGTGGTGCCGGCCACCGCCGACACGATGGACCGCTCGGAGCCCACCAGCGCGTTCAATAGCGTCGACTTGCCCACGTTCGGCCGGCCGATGATCGCTACCTTGATGGCCCGTTCCTCGCGACTGGGCGGCTCCGGCTCCACGCTCGCCGCGAACCCCTGGGTCACGTGCTCCAGCAGCTCGTCGAAGCCGATCCGATGCTCGGCAGAAATCGGAAACAGATCGTGAAACCCGAGCGCATGAAACTCGGGCGCCAGGTTCTCGCGCGCGACGCTGTCGATCTTGTTCACCGCCAGCGAAACCGGCTTCCCCAACCGCCGCAGCATTTGCGCCAGGTTGCGGTCGGCGCCGGTGATCTCGGTGCGGCCGTCGATCAGAAAGATGATGTGCGCGGCGCGGTCCAGCGCGACTCGCGCCTGCTTCAGAATCTCGCCCGGGATCATCTCGGAGTCGTTGGGAATGATGCCGCCGGTGTCCACCAGCTCGAAGCGCCGTCCCCGATAGACCGCCTGGCCGTAAATCCGGTCGCGCGTGATGCCGGGTTCGTCGCCGACGATGGAGCGCCGCTGTCCAATCAGGGCGTTGAAGAGCGTGGACTTGCCGACGTTCGGCCGGCCCACGATCACCACCAGCGGCAGCGCCGCGGCATCGGGGGAATCACCTGGGCGTGCGACCATAGAAGTATAGATGCAACCGGAAGTCTCCACCCTCGATCATAGCGAAGCGACGGCGCAGCACCCGTCCACGCGCAATATCGCCATCATCGCGCACGTCGATCACGGCAAGACCACGCTGGTGGACGCCATGTTGAGGCAGAGCGGAATTTTCCGCGAGAACGAGCAGGTGGCCGAGCGCGTCATGGACTCCAACGAGCTGGAGCGCGAGCGCGGCATCACCATTCTCGCCAAGACCACTGGCGTGCGCTACGGGGGCGTCAAGATCAATATCGTCGATACGCCCGGCCACAGCGACTTCGGCGGCGAGGTGGAGCGCGCGCTGATGATCGTCGACGGCGTCATGCTGCTAGTGGACGCGAGCGAAGGTCCGCTCCCGCAAACCCGCTACGTGCTCATGAAGGCGCTGGAGGCCAAGCTGCCGCCTATCGTGGTGATCAACAAAATCGACCGGGCCGACGCGCGCATCCAGGAAGTGCTGAACGAAATCTACGACCTGTTCATCGACCTGGACGCCACCGAGGACCAGTTGGATTTCCCGGTGATCTACACCAATGCCAAGGCCGGGATCGCCAAGCTCGCCCCAGAGGACCAATCCAGCGACCTGCGGCCGATGTTCGAAGCCATTCTCAAACACATCCCCGCGCCCGCCGGCAATGCGGATTCGGTGCTGCAGCTTCTGGTCGCCAATCTCGACTACAGCGATTACCTGGGGCGCATCGCCATCGGCCGCGTGTTTTCCGGTGTGCTGAAGCGCGGCGACGAAGTTTCCATCGCGAAGCTGGACGGCTCCTACCACAACACGCGCATCACCAAGCTGTATTCGTTCGAGGGCCTGAAGCGCGTCGACGAAACCATCGGACGGCCAGGCGACATTCTGGCCATCGCGGGCGTGGAAGGCATCACCATCGGCGACACCGTCACCAGCGTGGAGAATCCCAACCCGCTGCCGCGCATCCAGATCGATGAGCCGACCATCTCGATGGTGTTCACCATCAACACCTCGCCGTTCTCGGGCCGCGAGGGACAGTTCGTCACGTCGCGCAATCTGCGGGATCGCCTGGACAAGGAACTGCTCACCAACGTGTCGATCCGTGTGGAAGAGGCCGGCGGCCCGGATGCGTTCAAGGTGATGGGGCGCGGCGAACTCCAGCTCGCTATTCTGATCGAGATGATGCGCCGCGAGGGTTTCGAACTGATGGTGGGCAAACCTGAGATTCTGACGCGAAGCATCGGCGGAAAGCTGAACGAACCGGTGGAGCTGCTGGTGATCGACTGCCCGGAATCGTTCGTGGGCGTAGTGATCGAGAAGCTGGGCGGCCGCAAGGGTAAGATGGCGAAGATGGTCAACCACGGTTCCGGGCGCGTGCGCCTGGAGTTTCACGTGCCGTCGCGCGGGTTGATCGGACTGCGCAGCGAAATGCTGACCGACACCAAGGGCACCGCCATCATGAATTCGCTGTTCCACGGCTACATCGAGTGGCAGGGCGAGATTCCGACGCGCCCCACCGGATCGCTGGTGGCGGACCGGCCCGGGCGCACCACCGGCTACGCCATTTTCAACCTGCAGGAGCGCGGCGAGATTTTCATCACGCCTGGCACCGAGGTGTACGAAGGCATGATCATCGGCGAAAACGCACGCGACGCCGATCTCAACGTGAACATCGTCAAGGAAAAGAAGCTGACCAACATGCGCGCGTCGACGGCAGACGAAGCCATCCGGCTGGTGCCGCCCCGCATCCTGAATCTGGAGCAGGCCATCGAATTCATCCGCGACGATGAATTCGTGGAAGTGACCCCGCAATCGATCCGCCTGCGGAAGAAAGTGCTCAAAGCGAGCCAGCGGTGACACATGAGCACAGGCTTGGGCTTGTCCAACTGCCACTGTACGAGACTTGTCCTGCCTGTAACGGCACGGGAAAGACTGAGCGGGCGAAGTAGTGTCGGGGAAGAGGAACGCGTGCCGAGGACTGACGGGAGTGCACAAGCGGCGGCTGGCCAGTCCTTGTAGGGCCGAACTTGTGGCCGAGGTCAACAAGAAGCGCAGCCCTGTCGTCATCACGCAGAATGGCGCGCCGCGAGCCGTCGTGATGGATGTTGAAAGCTACGAACGGGTGCAGGACGCCTTGATCCTTCTCAAGCTGATCTCCCAATCCGAGGAAGATTTCCAGAAGGGCCGGTGGATCACGCAGGCTCAGATGGAACGGGAGTTGCGCAAAAGGTTCGATGATTGAAGCGTCTACGGGTGCGTTGGTCGACGTCGGCATCGAAGGATCTGATTGAGATCGTTGAATTCATCGGGAATGATAAACTAGGGCGGGAGATCCTCAACGCGGCCTCGCGTCTCAACCGGCACCCTAAAGCCGGCACGATAGTGCCCGAGCTCCGCGAACAGGGGATGTCAGACTACCGTCAAGTGCTTGTTGGGCCGTATCGGTTGATCTATGCAGTCCGGACGAATCACATCGATATTGTCGCTGCGCTCGATGGAAGACGCGACCTCCAAACAGCTTTGCTTCAACGCTTGATGGGTTAACCAACCAGCGCCTCGGCGTCGCGGACCGGCCCAGTCGATCCAGCGACCGCTATCCTCAACGCCCAATGAAAAAACATCGCGCACTATCTGCTACCTGATTTCGACCGGTCGATCCGGATCGTCGTGCCGCTCTTGGATCTTGCCATCACATAGCTCAGCTATTCCCATTTCAGGGTCTCCTGCAACTCGCCGACGTCCCGCGTTGTTGAGGCGTTTCAAAGATCAATTGACGAAGGGCCATAGCTTCTGCCGACGCCAGCGGAAAGCGCCCGGGGCGGTAGAGACTGGCCGCGACGTTCCTGGGACTTCACTTTCGTTTCCGATATCGACGCCGAAGCCAGCGTGGTAAGATCCCGGCGCCGCCCGATCGCGAAACGCGCAGCGCGTGGTAGACCAGGCGGCGCACGCGAATGGTCGCGTCCAAACGGATCGCCTCGGCGTCTTGGAGCGAAAGGCGGCGGCGAAGCATCCAGGTCTCGGCGTCTTCGATTAGATCGATGGCAACTCGAGCCATGGCAATTGGTGAATCGAGCTCCCCGAGGAGTTCGGGAAACAGCAGAGCGCTGGCCTCATCAGCAGATAGTGTTCGGCCTAGGCTGCGCTCCACCAACCCAGTCAACACCTCGACCATGGCTCTGCGCTGCTCGCGCTCCCGCGTGATGGTGGTTTGGGCCGCATGCGCTCGAATCCGCACCAGCGACTCAGTCAGGTTCGCTAGCCTCAAGTGATCGGCATGCCGGCAATACCACTCGTAGTCCTCCGCCATTCCGTCGCGAAGCCGTCCCATCCGGCGCCAGGCTTCGGTCCGTATGAGCAAGGCAGAGTGTGCCATGGGACAACCAAAGAACAACTCCCAGCGAAACAGTGCCGGGCTGGTCGGCTTGCGTAGCAACAGGACAGGCGATTGGGGGTCATTCTGGAAGAACTCGACGGCACAGCCCACGCCATCGAGATCCGGGTGCTGCTCGAGCCAGGCAATTTGCCGTACCAGGCGCTCAGGCACGCAGTAATCGTCGGCATCCAGGCGCGCGACATAGGGTGTGTCCACCAGTGCGTAGCCGTGGTTGAGCGCAGCGGCGATCCCGGCATGCGGGATGCTCTGAAGGCGAACGCGCGGATCTCTGAGCTCCTTCAACCAGGACATGCAGTCATCGGTGGAGCCATCGTCCACCACCAGCAAGCGGACCTCCACCCCGATCTGATCGAGCGCGCTGCGAACCGCGACCTCTAGCGTCTCCCGGGCATTATAGACCGGCATCAACACAGTCACTGGATCCCTGAGTTGCGGGCCGTCGGCCGCCGACAGCGGGATCACCGGGCACCGCCTCGCAGTCGTCGACCCAGCCGCTCGACGCCGGCGGCAAATCGCCGGCCCAGCCGATGCCTCGACAGCACTTCTCCGGACAGCCCAAACCAGAGAATCCTTGCCGCGGTGAAGGCGGGACGCGGGCTCACTCTCACGCCTGCGATCAAAGCCCGCGCACCACGCCGCAGTTCCCGTTTACCCAGCCAGCGCAAGCCGGTCTCGACGAACACATTGCTGTAGGCGGTGCCCCGCATACTGCGAAGCCGCGCAGGCAGGTCGCTCCGAGCGAACAGCTTGTCCAACACCAGGCGCCGCTCTTCGAGGACTTCGCCGTAGCGGGATCCTTGCGGAGAAGTCGTGCTACCCGAGTGCACCCGCACCCGCGCCAGCACACGATCGACGCAGACCATCCGGTAGTAGCAGGCCAAGCGCAACCACATGTCCCAGTCTTCGCTGGTCCTTAGTTCGACGTCGAAGCTGCCGGTGCATTCGAAACATTCACGGCGCACCAACACCGCGATGTTGCAGATCGTATCCATGTACGCCAGGCTGCGAAGCGCATCGTCGGGATACCTCAGCGGACGGCCCCAAACGGCAGCCAGTTCCCGACGCTCTTCATCCATGCCCACTGCTCGCGCGTAAGCCAAGCCCACGCCGGGCTTCGATTCGAGCACGCCAACCAATGTTTCAAGCAACTCGGGCAGCCACACATCGTCGGAATCCAAACGCGAGATAAAGGTCCCTCGAGCCGCCTGGAGACCCGCGTTCATGGCCCGCGAGATACCCTGCCGTGGCTCGCTCAACATTGCAATTCGCGGATCTGCGAAACGCTCGACAACCTCACGCGTCGTATCGGTCGAGCCGTTGTCGACCACCAGAAGCTCTAGATCGGTGAAGGTCTGATCGAGGACGCTCTGGACCGCCTCGCCGATAAACCGTTCGCTGTTGAGCGCCGGCATGATGACCGTAACCCGAGGACTGGCCATCTCAAAAGTCGAGCGGACGCCCGTCCAATTGCCGGCTCGGAGTCACCGCCAGTTCCCGTAGTACCGTGCTCGCCAGGTCGAGCACATTGCCGGGTTCGTCTGCCCGGCCCGCTGCAATCCCGCCGCCGGCGACCCAAAGGCGCGACTGGAGTGTATGATCCCCCGAGCGGGGACTTCCGGGATCGTAGTTCGATACGTGCAAGGTCCCGATGCGAGGCGAACTCACGGTCTCCAAGATCCCCAGGTCGCTGCGAAACACCACGATCACATCGGGGACATCCGGATGATGATCGGGGCCGAACAATTCCTCGGCAAAGCTGACTCGAACGACCACCGGCTGATCGGTGCCGGCATGACGCAGAGCCAGAAGCTCACGGCGGATCTCTGCTTTGACCGCCTGAGCCTCAGCGCCCGGTTCGACTCTCCCGTAAGGTTCGCGCCCCTTGACGTTAAGGCGAATCGCGCCACAACGATTGTTCTCGACCGCCACCGCGCGAGTGCCCGGCTCTTCGAATTGCTTGCGCAAGCCTCCCAGGTTTCTTCTGACGCGGCGCAGCTTTGGCATGGCGGACAGTCGCCGGAGCGCGGGTATCCAAGCCTCGGGAAGGTAGCGCACCAGGTAACGCGGCTGAAGCTCTCGTCTTATGGTCGAGTCCCCGGTCGCCGACATCCCAATGCGATCCAGAAATTCGGGCAACAGCTTGGGCCCACCGGTGTACAGACCCATGCCGTGGCTCGCCACGACGAACACCCGGGTCTCCGGACCGGCTTGCTCCAGGAGGCGGCCCACGCCTGCATCCAGCGCACTGTAGATGTCCCGCATGGCGTGAGCCAGGGGTGCCGGCGCGCCCGGCTGATGCCAAGGATGACGCGGATCGTGAAAATGCCAAAAATGGTGGCCTACGCAGTGGCTCTCGCCGAAACAACACACGAACAGATCCCAGTTCTCACGAGCCAACAACTGGTGACACAGTTCGGCCTTCAGGTGCGCTCCCCACTTCAATCGCTGGAGCAAGTCCTGGTATCCGGCTTCGCTGTTCGCGTACTGGTCACAGTCCAGGACCGGGTGCGTACCGAAGCGAACGTGGATCTCGTCGAGCAGCTCGGGGGGATGACTCTGGATTCTAAAGTTGCGATCGTGCAGACCCCACTCCAGGAGCTGAATGCCATTGAGACCACTAGCGGGCACCGTCTGTGGGACATCCACAACCGCGACGCGCCGGCCGGCTCGACTCGCTTGCGCCCAGAAGTAGTTCTCGGGATCGACTTCGTCCTCCGCGATCGGGCGCACCACCGCTTCGCCGCTGTGAAGCTGACGTGGATGAAAATAGTGCGGGATGCGCCCGCACGAGATCCCGGTCGAAAGCTCCGGCCAGATCGCGCCCGGCAACGTCTCCAACGAATTCTTGAGCACGAAGCGCCTGGAGCAAGCGATCAATTTTGCGAAGGCCGGCAGCAACCCCTGGCTAGCCCAACACTCAATCAGAGTGGCTTCCGCTGCATCCAGGGCTATGACCAGCACACGAGCGGACATCAGATGACTCCGTGGGACCTTATCACGAGCCGCCAGCCGAAAGATTGGCTAAGCAGTCCCCGCCTTTGGTTTATTGTCGCCACTTCCTGTTGCTTTGCCAATTCTGCCGGCATCAGTCGAGTAGAATTCAGAGGAGCTTGGCCCTCAACAATTCATTCACCGCGGCCGGATTGGCCTGCCCTTTGCTCACCTTCATGACCTGCCCCACCAGGAAGCCCAGCACCGCGGTCTTGCCGGACTTGTATTGCTCCACCTGCTTGGGATTCGCCGCGATCACTTCATCCACCATCTGGCCCAGCGCGCCCGTGTCGCTGATCTGCCGCAGTCCTTCGCGATCGATGATTACGCGCGCCGCATCGCCGGTCTCGATCATCTTGGCGAAAATCTCCTTGGCCAACTTGCCGCTGATTTCGCCCTTGGCGATCAGGCCCACCAGTTCACCCAGCTGCTCTGCGGACACCGGCGCCTCGCTGATGTCGCGCCCCTTCAGAGCGCCCAGAAGATCGCCGGTCACCCAGTTCGCCGCAGTACGCGGATCGCCCGCCGCGGTGGCAACCTTCTCGAAGTAGTCGCTGATCGCGCGCGTGGCCGTCAGCACCTGCGCATCGTATTCGCGCAAGCCGTAGCTTTCGATAAAGCGCTGGCGCTTGTCGGCTGGAAGCTCGGGCATCTCCGCGCGAATGCGCTCCAACCAGGCCTCGCTCACGCGCAGCGGAACCAGGTCGGGTTCCGGGAAATAGCGGTAGTCATGCGCGTGCTCCTTGCTGCGCATGCCGGCCGTCTCGCCGGTGGCCACATTGTACAGCCGCGTTTCCTGCTCCACCCTGCCGCCGCTCTCGATCACCGCCACCTGCCGCGCGATTTCGTAGTCCAGCGCCAGCTTGGCGAAGCGGAACGAGTTCAAGTTCTTCACCTCCGCCTTGGTGCCGAACTTCTCGGCGCCCTTCAAGCGCACCGAAACATTGGCGTCGCAGCGCAATTGCCCCTTCTCCATGTCGCACTCCGAGACCCCGACGTACTCGATCACTTGCTTGAGCTCGGTGAGATACTCGTAAGCTTCTTCGGACGAACGCAGGTTCGGCTCGCTGACGATCTCAATCAACGGCGTGCCGCTGCGGTTGAGGTCGACATAGGTGTAGCGGTCCGAATCCTTGAACCCGTCGTGGATGCTCTTGCCGGCGTCGTCCTCCAGATGAATCCTGGTGACGCCGATGCGCTTCCGCGCGCCGCCCGCTGAAACCTCGATCCACCCGTGCTCGGCCAACGGCTGATCGTACTGCGAAATCTGATAGCCCTTGGGAAGGTCCGGATAGAAGTAGTTCTTGCGGGCAAATCGCGAGAACGGATTCACGCGGCAGTGCGTGGCTAGCGCGGCCTGGATGGCCATCTCCACGGCCTCGCGGTTCAGCACCGGCAGCGCGCCGGGGAGACCCAGGCAAACCGGGCAGACATTGGTGTTGGGCGGCGCTCCAAAGCGGGCGGGACATCCGCAGAAGATTTTCGTCCGCGTGTTGAGCTGGACGTGCACCTCCAGCCCGATCACCGGTTCGTACTTGGCGATCTCTTCCGGCGAAGCGACGGAGGCGATACCAGAGGACATGCTTCATTATAAAAGGCCGATCGTCGCAGCGATTCGGCAGTCGCAGCATTTTCTCATTGAAGAATGAGCCTGAAGGCGGGAGCGGAGCGACTGCCGCCAGGCCTCCTTTCTGAATTGGGTTTTGAGAGGAAGAGCAGTGAGTGGGAAAGTGGGAAACCTGCTCTTGGTTTTCCACTTTTCCACGTCGAGTAGGGGCGGTGG
>JAIQFN010000081.1 GCA_020073265.1 Terriglobia bacterium
CGAAGTGATCGATCGCGGCATCTTCACTTCCGTCGCCGACCTCCGGCGCAAGATCCTGCGCTACATTCGGCTATACGGAAAATCTGCCAAGCCCTTCCGCTGGAAATACTCCGACCCAAGGCGGAGAATTCAGTCGTGGTAAATACTTCTCACAGACAGCCCACTAGGACGAGTAGCGCTGAATGTCACCTTGACAACAAACTCGCAACATGGCAATCCTGGAGTCACGTCCTATCTCCGAGTCGAGGAGCCGTGTTTATGGGTTCACTGAACCGCTGGTGGATCGCCGTCGCCGGCATATGCTTGCAAATGGCGCTTGGCGCAGGCTACGCCTGGAGCGTGTTTCGCATTCCGCTGGTCAAGGAATTCGGCTGGAGTATTTCGGCGGTCTCTTTCACATTCTCAATTAGCTGGTTCTTCCTCGGTTGTACATCGGTTCTGGGCGGCCTGTGGATGAGCCGCAAAGGCCCGCGCATCGTCGCGATGTCCGCCGGACTGCTCTGGGGCGGCGGCGTATTTCTCGCCAGTTTCGCCGCGAATAAATTATGGTTGCTGTATCTCACCTATGGCGTGATCGGCGGAACCGGACTCGGCATGGGTTATATCGTTCCCATCGCGGTACTGGTGAAGTGGTTTCCCGAACATCGCGGGCTGATTACGGGCATCGCGGTCGGCGGTTTTGGCGCCGGATCGCTGATTGCAGCGCCCTTGGCAAGCAAGCTGATGCAATCGGTGGGATTGATGCCTACCTTCGCCTGGCTCGGAGTGGCCTACGCTGTGGTTGCCGTCGCCTCCGGATTCTTCATGCAAAACCCGCCCGAAGGATGGAAGCCCGCCGCCTGGAGTCCCACCTCCACGCAAATCAGCCAGCGCAGCGATCGCGACTATACGCTTCCGGAAGCTCTGCGAACCTGGCAGTGGTGGGCCCTCTGCGGCCTCATGTCCATCAATACGATGGCTGGCTTGTCGGTGGTTTCGCAGGCGGCTCCTATTTTTCAGGAGCTGGGCAAGATGACTGCAGCCAGTGCCGCCACGCTAGTAGGCGTCATCAGCATCGCCAATGGAGTTGGCCGCGTCTTTTGGGCCTGGATCTCCGATCTCATTGGCCGTAAACCCGCATTCATCGCAATGTTTCTGCTGCAGGCTTTCCTGTTCTGGACATTCCATTTGATCGCTTCGCCGGTCCTGCTCAGCGTCGCCGTTTTCGTCATCGTAGTGTGTTACGGAGGCGCATACGGGATCACGCCGGCCTTCGCCGCCGATTATTTCGGCGCTCGCAACATGGGTTCCGTGTATGGCCTGATGCTGCTTCCCTGGGCGTTCCCCGCCGCCTTCGCGCCGCTTCTGTTCGCGTATTTGCGCCAGTCTACCGGCGGCTACAACCAAGCGCTTTATTTGATCGCCGGATTGATGACGTTATCCATGGCTCTTCCCGTGCTCGTTTCTCCGCCGCGCGGCCACAAACTCGCAAAAGAAGCCGAGGTTGGCAAGGGAGTGGCGGTCTAAAACCGCCGCAGCGACGCCAACAATCCGTAGCTGTTCCCTATTCCCGGCAACGGCACCGTCAATGCCGGACGCCAGTTGCGATCCAGCGCGCCGATGTAGCGGGGCTGAGCGGAGTCTTGCCCCATCAACACGACATACAAGCGGTGGCGGGGATACCAGAGAATGTGGAAGTCGCGCCCCTGATCGCCGGACTGCCAGCCATCGCGCGCGGGATCGCCCAGCGAGCGAACCACGGATCGGTAGTCGTCGGAGGCGGTCAGGTTCTGCTGCGCGACCGGAGCATAGAACGCGCGCGAAGCGATCAAGCCGCCGCGATACAGGCTGATGGCCAGCACGCAGCCCACAACGCCCAGGGCCACGCCCGCCACCACGGTCTTCGCGATGCGCGATTCCGAGCCGCCCTCCAGGCGAATCCCGACCACCGGCGCGAGCGTTGCCGGCGGCCGCTCAGTCCGCGGCGGGCGCGAATCGTTCACCGCGAGCGGCATCTCGATCACGCGCTTCTTGGCGGGCAACACGGCGCCCGCCCGGTACTCCAGCTCCGTTAATAGCCCGACGATGGTCACGGGCGCCTCGACGCTCGAAACCTCGCCCACGTAGCGGCGGGGAATCGATATGGTCTCGTTGGTCTGCGTGTTGCGCACCATGACTTCCGACCAGGTGGCGCTCTGATAGATCCACTGGTTGTGCTGGATGTTGAGGATCGCCGGATAGAAAGAAAACGGTAGCGCGCCGAGCTGCGCGACAGGCGGCGGAATGGACGGCGCAGGCATCTTTCTTTATCTTAAGCTACAGTTCGATCCGCTCCACTACATCGATTTGAGAGTCTTTCAGCAGGGGCTGGCTCGCGGTCACGCTGACGTTTCGCGCGCTGCTGATGGCGAACGCGGGAACCCCCGCCACTCGCGGAGCCTTGACGCGGAACAGCGCCGCGTCCTGAACATCGTTGACCCAAAACGCCGGCCGTAGATCGGGCTTCCGCGGCTCGATCTCGACGTTGCTGATCTCCAGGTTCTTCACGTGCCGGATGAAGAACCCATGCGACGGCATCGCGCCGAACCGGCTCGGATCGGGATATCCGGTTTCATCCTCGGGTGGCTGGAGGGCTGCCATTTCGCGCGTTCCGCCGCCCTGATGCTGGACGTACACATCGCGGATCTTTACGTCTTCGATCGCATGGCCTGGGATGCCGCTCAGGATCGACCCGTAACGCGAAGCCGCATTGGAGCACGCGATGTTGCTGATGATCACTCGCCGCAGTTTGCCCACCGGGACGCCCTCGGGTCCGCGCATGCGCCGGCCCAAACGCAGGAAGATGGGCGCGTTGACGATGTCCCGCATCGTGATGTTCGTGATGGTGACGTCTTCGAGCAACGCTCCGTCCACCGACTCCAGCGCGAGTCCACCGCATCCGTCGAAAACGCAATTCGAGATGGTGACGTTCTTAAAGCCGCCGTTCGATTCGGTGCCGAACTTGATGCGTCCGGTGCGCGGGGCGTTCTCACCCGCGGGCAGCGGCTGGAAGCTGCCGTCCAGCAACGAACCCAGGGCGAAGCTGCCGCTGACCATGCAGTTGGTGATGGTGACCATCTCGGTCGCCCTCGCAAAACCCAGACCGAAGGAACTCTTGAGGCAGATCGCGTCGTCCCACGGCGAATTGACGCTGGTATTCGAGACGCGCACGTTGCGGCAGCAGTCGATGTCGATCCCGTCGCGGTTGGTGTCGATGATGAGATTGTCGATGGTGAAATTGTCGACGCCGGTGGCCAGGATTCCAAAGTGCCCGCCCTGGAGAATCGCGAAGTCGCGCAGCGTGACGTTGCGGCAGTTCTTGAGGCTGATGGCCTTGTTGCCGACGCCCGGGTCCTGCGCGCGTGGCCCCGGACCGTTGCCCTTGGACAGACCTTTGCCGTAGATGAGTCCGGGCCCGAGGATCCGAATGTCCGCCAGGTCTTCGCCCCAAATGAGACTGTTGCGCCAATGGCTGTGGCCGAAGTCCTGGAATTTGTCCCACGTATTCGGCTCGGCCGCGTCGTATCCGGTGCTTCCGGTGGCCGGGGCATCCGCCGCGAGAATGGTCGCGCCGTGCTCCAGATACAGCGTAACTTTGCTCTTGAGGTGAATCGAGTAGCACAGGTAGTTCCCCGGGGCGAATCGCACGGTTCCGCCGCCGGCCGATGCTGCGGCCTCAATCGCCTGGTTCACCGCGCCGGTGTCGAGGGTTTTGCCGTCGCCTCGCGCGCCGAACGCTGCGACGGAAAATTCTCCCGCCGGGGCGGTTCGAGCCGGCTGGGCCAACAGTCTTGCGGCGCCGAAGCTGGCTCCCGCGCCAAGCAGTAACCCTCGCCGTGAGAATAATTCAGAGGCCATGTTGCCGACCGAGCACAATCGTATCAAATCCTGTTTCGCGCCCGCCCCGGACCGAATATTGGACCCAGCCGGCGCTTGTTTAAACACAATGTTGTTCTATAATGTCAAAATGCGACGGCGGATTGCGTGGGCGTGCGGCTGTATTTGCCTCAATCTGATGGCGGCGGACTCGCATTGGGTCCGGATCGAGACGCCGAACTTCGAAATGTACACCACCGCCGGGGCACGAAGCGCGCGAGACACGCTCCACTACTTCGAGCAAGTGCGCAGCTTTTTCGAGCAAGTGGCGCAATCCAGCGGAAAATCGGATCGTGTCCGAATCGTTGCCTTTAATTCCGCGAAAGAGTACGAACCGTACCGCCCGAATGAATTCGCGGTCGCCTACTACCATCCGACCGGCGATCACGACTACATCGTCATGAGTCACACCGGCGAGGAGACGTTCCCCACCGCGATTCATGAATATGTGCATTTGGTGGTCCGGCACGCCGGCTATAAGTTTCCGCCCTGGCTGAACGAAGGCCTCGCGGAGCTATATTCGACCATCAAGCCGAGGGGCAACGACATCCTGGTCGGAACGCTGATCGCGGGGCGATACCAAGCGCTGCTTCAGGACAAGTGGGTGCCGCTCGCCGCAATTCTGGACGCCGGTCCCGATTCGCCTTATTACAACGAGAAGAACAAGGCGGGCAGCCTCTACAACGAAGGCTGGGCGTTGGTGCACATGCTGGCGCTGAGCTCGGAGTACCGCGCCAAGTTTCCGCAGGTCATGACCTCCATTTCCGCCGGCACACGTTCGGACGACGCGATTGCGAAAGCTTACGGCAAACCGATCAGCGCGATCGAAATGGAACTGCGCGCCTATTTGCATGGCGCCAAATTCCAAGGCGTTCTGATTCCCGCCAAACTCGAAAAAGTCGGCGACGAGCTGAACGCCGCGCCGGCCGACGAGTATCAAGTCAAGCTCCTTCTGGCCGAAGTCGGCGATCGCCCTTCCCAGGAAGAGGCCACGCGCCGGACCTATGAGGCCTTGATCGGTTTGTACCCGGATCGCACCGAACCCTACATCGACCTGGCTTACCTGGACTGGCGGCAGAAGCGAGTGGACCAAGCGCGCCAACATTTCGCCAAGGCCTTCGAGCTGGGCGATCGAGGTCCGCGGATGCTCTGGGACTACGGGCGGATGCAGGAATCCACGGATGCGGCCAAGGCGACTCAGGTGTTCCGGGAGTTGCTGGCGCAAGAACCGAATCGTCTGGAAGCGCGCATGGAACTGGCGTCGCTGCAGCTTCGGTCGCATGCTGCGAAAGACGCACTGGAGACGCTCGCGCCGGTGAAGACCGTCACGCCTCAGGACGCCCCGCGGCTGCTTCGTCTGCTGGCGTATGCCAATCTCGATGCGGGCGACCGAGTCAAGGCGCGTGCGTCGGCGGAACAATGGAAGAAGATTGCCAGCAAACCCGAAGAACACGACCAAGCCGATCAGATCCTGCAATTCATCGAGAGATCCCGGCCCGGAGCTGCGGCGGCTGCGCCTCAGTTGGAGCGAAGCGACGGCCCGCCAATGCTAGCGCGCCGCGATGCGCCGCCGGAAGCGGTACGGCCCGTCGCGCGGAGACCGTCGCTCACGGGGAAGTTTGTCGAGTTTGTATGCGGCGACGACCTCAGCGTCGTCATGGAAACGGCCGAAGGAAAGAAGCTGTTCCTCATCGAGGATCCGTCCCAGCTCCTGGTAAACGGCGATAGCGGCGCCACCCGAGATCTCGCGTGCGGACCCCAGAAGGCGGTCCAAATCCGTATCGAGTACGATCCGGCCGGCCCGAACCGCCCGGGAATCGACGGCCTGCTGCGCGTGATTCATTTCGGGCAGTAGCCGGTCAACCCTAAGACTTCGGCTTGCGATGGAAAAACTTCTGCCGGAGGTCGGGCCAGAATTCCGGCAGGACATTGGCGATCGCCGACGCCACCAGGCTGGTCCCAAATCGCGTCGCGACTTCTTCGCCGTTGACGCTGCGATCCGGATAGTAGGCGTTCGACAATGCAATGCCCATGCTCATCCCCAATATCCCGGAATAGTTGAAGCGGTTGTGGCCCGCATCGGTGCGCGTAATCACCACCCGGCTCACTGAATATCCCAGCCGATTCCAGAAACCAAACTCGGGACCCCGGCGAAAATAACGCGGGTCCTCGTGCAACACCGACGCCATCACCGCTCCGGAGAAGAAGTTCTGGGTAGAGATATCAGCCACCGCCGCGCCGAAACGCTGGGCATAAGGCCCGCTGCCTTCTCCATACTTGGGATCGCCATCGTTGGACTGAGAGAGCGCGGCGCCAGCCAGCGCCGATCCGAAAACGAAAGGGTCAAAGGTCTGCTGGGCGGTCAGCTCGAACTTTTGCTTGACCGTCAGCGGCTGCACCGTCTGATGCGGATCAGAGACCGTTTGATAGTTGGGAACGACGCCGAGAATCCGCTTGATCTGTTGGTCGGGCGGCGGCGCGGGCGGTTCCGTCTGCGCCCAGAGAATGGGGAGCGCGGCGGCGAGCAGCACAAGTCTGGTACAGCGATTCGGCATTGGCACCGTCAATGTATTGACGCCCGAAGAACGGTCCGGTTACCGGGAAAAGCTGGCGTTAGTCCCCTAAACTAGAAACGAATGCCGACGCTACCCGCCGAACCTCTCATCGACTTTGCCCGTCGACTCCTGAGCGCTCTCAAAGTATCGCACGCCAAGGCTGACCTGGTGGCCCGGTCGCTGGTCGCGGCCAACCTGCGCGGCGTCGATTCGCACGGTCTGCAACTGTTGTCCTTTTACGTGGAGCAGATTCAGATGGGCAACATTAATATCGAAACCGACGGCCGCATCGCCAGCGAGAACGGCGGCTGCCTGACCTACGACGGAGAAATCGGGATCGGCCAATGGATCTCCAAAATCTGTTGCGGCCATGCCATCCGGCTGGCGCGAGTCCATGGCATCGCGATGGTGGTGGCCCGGGAATCCAATCATTTCGGCGCCGCCGCGTTCTGGGCGCAACAGATGTCGGCGGAGGGCCTCATCGGCATCGTCATGTGCAATGCAACTCCGCTGGTGGCGCCCTGGCAGGGCAAGGAGACGCGCTTCGGCACCAACCCGATCTGCATGTCCGTGCCGGGCGAGAAAACCTGGCTGCTCGACATGGCTACCACCACCGTTGCGCTGGGCAAGATCATGAACGCGCAATTCCACGGACGCGCCACCATCCCGGAAGGCTGGGCCATGGATTCGGAAGGCGTGCCCACCACCGATACGCAGACGGCGCTGAGCGGCCTGCTGATGCCGCTGGGCGGATACAAAGGAAGCGGCCTCGCGATGCTGGCTGAGATCCTGTGCGCGGTGCTCGGCGGCGGAGCCATGTCCACCGAGCTCGGAGGCATCCGCGTGAAAGGCCAGCCCATGCGGACCAGCCAGCTCTTCCTGGCCATCGATGTCGCGCGCTTCATGCCCCGCGAAGACTTCGAGCGCAGAATGCAGGAGCTGATCGCAATGGTGAAATCGTCCAAACCCGCTCAGGGCTACGACGAAGTGCTGGTGGCCGGCGATCCGGAATGGCGCGCCGAGGAACAGCGCCGCCGCGATGGCATTCCACTGTCGGACGGCGTGTGGCAGAACCTGGCGCAGGCGGCTGAGCAACTGGGCGTCGTGCTGCCGTAACTACTTCCTGGCAGTCCCGGAGATCTCGATCACCGCCATGCTTCCGTCGGTCTCGAGCGTGTCCCCGGTGGCATTCGACAACCGGGACGGAAGCTCGCGCGACACCAGCGACAGGCCCCGCACCAGGCCGGTGAACAAAAGATCGTTCACCACCTTGGCCCGCTCGCGGTCAATCTGCGAGTCGATCTTGTGCGTGAACGTCCGGCTCTGCTCGGAGAAGTCGATTCCGATATCGTGCGTAGCGGCGCACACCCAGATGTCCTGGCCGCCGAACTTGCCGGGGCGATGCCAGATGCGCAGGTGATGCCGCGCCGAGAATGTGTCGTTCTGTTTCTGGAACACCATATCGGGCGGCGCCCCATCCAGCAGCAATGTGGATAGCGGCGCCTCTTTGTATCCGCGCTGCTCCACGATGGCGCGAAACGTCTCCAGCTTGGACGACGCACTCAACCGCTCGGCGGTCGACCAGCCCGCCTGCTCGAACGCATTGCTGATCTCTTGCGCGCTGCCCAGGAACATCAGGTTGGTGACGTCGGAAGGCCGCGGCGGTTTTTCCACCGTAGTTCGAAAAGGCTGCCGGCTCACCAACCGCAGCAGCTCCTGCTCCGGTTGAATCGGCTTCACATCAATCGTCACGTCGCCCGCGGCCCAATCCAGCGCTTTGGTCAGCTCCAGGGTCATCTCCACGCCCGGCTCGTAGTCGATGTTGGAATCGGTCTCCTTCACCACGGTCTGTTTCACCGTGTTGAGCAGATCGCCCAGCCCCGGGTATTTCTGCGTGACCTTATTTATACCTTGGTCCAATCGCCCGGACGCGGTCTCGGACGCCGCGATGCCGGTGATGCGCCCATCGGCGTCCAGCGATTCGCGGGCATTGTCGATGCTCGCGAGTTTCGCCCCCAGAGTGGCCTTCCGGCGGCCCTCGGCGATCTGGTCGAAGGCCAGGCTCAGCTCGGCTCGCTGGTTGGTTTGATCCGCCGCCTGGATCGCTTGAACATGCCCGGTCACCTTGGCGCCCGCGGCCATCGCGATCCGGTCGCCCACTACCACCGGCGCGATTACTACAGCCTCGAACGGCTGGTCCACCTTGCCCGTAGCGGTGTTGAGCGCGGTCGTCAGGCGGATTTGCACCTGAGTCCCGGAAGGAATGGACGCGCCCGCGAGCACTGAGGCGGCCAGCAGAATGACCCCGAATCTCACATCCAACATCCTACCTCGGGACGCATGCCGGGGGTGTTTCGGTTTCACTCTGTGCAATGCCCAGCCCGCGCCCGCGTCAGGCTAAGTTCCTGCAAGCAGACCCCCCATGCGCGTGCTACATTAATTAGCCAGCGGGAAGGGAAGGAAACACCTGCATGAAGCCCCTCGTAACGTCCCTCATTTTTGTTCTTACTCTCAGCGTGACAGCCACGGCCCAGGATTTGCACCAGCGTGCCTGGCAAATGGAACGCGATGGAGATGCGGCGGGAGCCCGCGAATTTCTGGAACGCGCCGCGCAGAGGGGTGGCGCGGATGCGCTGACTGCGTATGCTCAGTTCCTGGATCGTCACCACGATTCGGGCGCGCGCCAGGCTTACGAGAAGCTTCTGAACGCGACCCAGGGCGCGCAGAAATCCGCAACCGCCCGCCGCCTGGTGGAACTCGACCTTATGGCCGGCGACCGCGACGCCGCCGAGCGCGACCTGGAACAGTACCGCGCCGCCGGTGGCCGCGACATGAATCTGCCTGCTTCCGCGCCGTCGGAAAAACTATCGACCATCGCGATTCCTGGCCCGCTCCACTCCTTCGCCCGCATGGCGGCGCTCTCACCGGAGTTGACCCCGGACGATCTGCTGCCCGCCCTGGCTCGCAACATCGTCACCAACGGCTATCAGGCGGCCGCCAGCAACGAGGCGCTCGAGCAGACCGAATACTTGAAACTCATCGTGCGCTATCTCTCGCAGGCGCGCGAACTCGAAAAGCTGTCCGGCGCCGACCGCGTCATCAAGATCGAGTCCTGCGATTCCACTCAGACCGGTGAATTGCTCCGCGTGTTGGGCTATCGCATGCGCGGCGGTTGCGGAAGCGAAGTGGTGCTCGAGACCGTCAACGCCATGCGCGCCTTCCTGACCATCGACTCCGGCTTCCCGCTGGCCGACCTGGAGCAGAACCTCCGTACCAACCGGCCCTTCGCCTACGACTACAAACCGACCATGGCTCCGGTCCTCTACGGCCCCGACTACTGGCAAAGCGCGAAAGAGCGCCAAGGCGGAACCTTCATCGACACTTTCCTCGGCGACCCATCCTTGTGCCGTCTGTACCTGGCCATGGCCAAGCTGGATGCCGCGACGGTCGAAGTGCTGCGCAAGGATTCCACCGTGCAAAAGTTGCGCGCTTACGCGCACGTGCTGGACTTCTACGGCGGAATGTTCCAACTGAGCAACGGGCGAGTCGTCGTTCCCGGCGGCGCGCGCGCCGAGAAGGCCTGGACCGATCTCGTGGGTGCCGGGCCCGACAAGCCGGGTGCGTTTTTCGAGCGCCTGGTCGCCAAGGACGACGGCTGGCTGGCCAGCTATTTCGACGCGCTCGCCCGCATCAATTTCAACTCCGCCAACGGACCGGTCCAGAATTACCTCACCGAGCCGGAGCGCATGAAGCGCTTCTACCAGGCCATCCGCGGCAAAGTGACCAGCCCTGGCCCCGCGCGCCCGGTGTTCCGCTCCAACACCGACATGCTGCTGCTCACCACGCGCTTGAGACTGGATCCCGACGGCCGCCCGCACGTTCCCGGAAGCCTGGATGTCTGGCGGCAGCTATTCATCGATCATCCGCCCGGCTCGGGCAAGTACGATGCCAAGCTCAGCAAGGCGGCGCCGGGCTGGAAAGATCCCGACGACGTGCTGGAAGCGCTGTTCGGTTTGTGCCGCAAATCGGTGGAGAACGAGCCGCTCAAAATCTTCCTGGCCCTGAGCGACATGGACCGGCATCGGCAGACGCCCCTGGACGCCAAAACAGTGGACCGCCTGGCCCGCGAATACCGGCCGCTGGGCCCGCAGTATCCCATTCTCGCCGAAGCGCCGGAGCTTTCCAGCGCCACCATCAATCAGTTTCTGGATGTCGCCAACACGATCAACGGAGTCGGCAACCTGGGCGTGCGCGCCGATGCCGCCGGAACCATGCAGGCCTCGGTCGGATTGTGGCAGATCTTCTGCCGTCAGGGGTCCATCGCGTCGCCGGACGCCGACCACGCGCTCTCCAGCGTTCTCACCGCCTTCGCCAAGGTCAAGAGCGAGCGCGAAATATTTGAAGCCGGCCACGCCGCTGTTCAGGCCCTGCTGGCCGCCACCAAATCGCCGGCCGGAGTTTCTCCCCAGGATCGCATGATCGATCTGCTGGCCGGTACCTCGGAGAACGACAGTTCCGACACGCACAATCAACTGGTCGAAGACATGATCCGCATCTTCGAGTCGCAGCGGCTGATCTCGCTGGCCACAATTTTCGAGCTGGTGGATCACCTGGAAGGCCTGGCCAAGGGCGAAAAAGCCAACATGGCGTTGATCAATCGCACCGCTTCGCGCATTTCCGAAATCCAGCTTCCGCGCACCGCGCTCAGTACGGTGGAACGCAACACGCTGAGCTTCGGCTATTGGTCGGAAAAGCACATCGAGGCTCAAAGAAAATTGAACCTGCGCGCGCTCATCGATCGCGCCGCTACCGATCCCAAGAAGCTGGACGATGTCCGCGCGCTCATGGCGCCCTTCCTGCGCGATACCCTGGTCGGCCTGAACTACGTCCACTATGCTCCGCCCGGCGCTCAGGTTTTGTACACCAATCCGCTGTTCGTCCGCAGCCACGATTTCATCGGGCTGCTGGGTGCCAGCCAGACCTGGAAACAGACCGAGGTGCTGGGTACCGGCTGGCCCTCCAGCGCCGGCGGCAAGCTGGTCGGCTCGCTCGCCAGTCTGCCCTACGCGCTGGCCGAAGCGGAACAGAATTTTCTGATCCCGTCCCGCGAGCAGGCCCTGATCTGGGGCGACCTGGTGCCGCAACTGATTCTGTCCGCCACCGTCACGCGCTGGTGGAACGTCACGCCCGCGCAACTGCACTGGATCGACCTGCACATGGACTACACCGAAACGCGTCTGGCCGAGGCCGCGCTCAATCCTGCCGGGCGGCAAGCGATGCTCGACGCCATCGCCCGCTACGCCATGCCCTCGCGCGTCGACAAGATCCGTGAGCTGCTGGAACAAGGCCGCGTCAGTGCGGCGCTGGACAACGTGACGCCTTCCGAGCTGTTCGCTATCGCCCATGACCTGCTGGCCGAGAACAAGCCGGACGAACCGCCGCTGGCCGCCGAGATCCGTCGCGAGGCCGCCGAGATGCCGCAGCAGTTGAACTACGCGGCCATCTCGCACGCTTTCGGCACACCCAAGCCGACCCTGGCGAATTCTTACTCGCCCGAGCTGCTCAATCTTCGTACGTTCCCCACCTTAATGGGCTACTCCAGCCGGATTCTCGCCGAAAGCTGGGAGTCCAACCTGCTCTACTACGCGGCCCTGGCCGACCAGGTACACCTCGCGCCGTCGCAGCTCAACGTCCTGGTGCCGGAATGGACGCGCAGCACCGTGGAACAGATTTTCGCCACGCACCTGGAAGACTGGCCCGCGCTGCTGCGTTCGCTCCGGCTGGTCGGCGACGGTGTGCGGCAGAAAGCGCGCAAGCAGGCGGCAGCCGCGGCGGGAGCAGGTTTATAATTCGAGATCGGCCATCCAGGAGGGCTTCGTGAGAGCACTGACTAAAACGATGCGGATTGGACTCGGGCTACTCGGCTCGGGAGGAATGCTGTGGCTGTACGCCCAGGACCGGCCCACCTTCCGCATCAAGGTCGACATGGTGGTGTTGAGCTTCACTGTCACCGACAGCAAGGGCAAATACATCAACGGCCTCAAGCCCGCCGATTTCAAAGTCACCGAAGACGGCATCGCGCAGAAGATCAACACCTTCGGCGAGGGCAATAAGCCGCCGGTGCAGGTGATGGAGGATGGGACCACGCGGCCTTTAAACGCCGCCGTCAGCGCCACCGAAGGCGATACGAAACCCGCGACCGAGGTTCGCACCGATGCCTTCGTGGGCACCAACGTCTTCGTGCTGTTCGATACCAGCAACTACATGTACCGCGGCTTTGTCTACGCCTCCGACGCGATCGCCGATTTCGTGCGCGGCCTGGACCGCAACGATTCAGTGGCCGTGTACACCTTCAGCCGCAATCTTTCGCGCGCCGCTCCACTCACCCGCGAGCGTAGCGAGGCCATCTTCGGCCTGCGCAAAGCCGTGGCCGGCGACGACGCCGCGCTTTACAACGGCCTTCTGCTGACCTTGCGCGACGCCGCCAAAGTGCCGGGCCGTAAGGTGATCATCGTCTTCTCGAACGGTCCCGACAACGCCAGCATGGTGGCCCCCGACGATGTCCGGGCGGTCGCCGAAGATGAAGGCATCCCCATCTACGTCATCTCCACCAACGACGTCAACAAGGACCCCATGTCCAGCGCCGTTTTCAAGCGCATCTCCACCCGCACCGGCGGAAAATCCTACTTCGCCAAGACCTGGCAGAAGCAGGTCGAGGCGTTTGAGTCCATCCGCGAGGACCTCGGCAACAGCTACACCGTCACTTACTACCCGCAGCCCAATCCGAACGAAGGATTCCGCAAGATCAACGTCGAGATCGTGTCGGACGTCGGCAAGAAGTACCGTGTGCGCGCCCGCCCCGGCTATCGCCCTCGCGGCGGATTCTAAGCATGTGGGGCAGCCAATCCTGGCTGCAGCCGGCTTTAGCCGGCACCTCCTAGAAAACCGCCGCCTCGGCGCTCCCTTACGAATGTGTCGCCACCGTGTGATGCGAGTGCGGCGTGCTGGTGACGCTCCACATGGCGGCCGCGAACATGATCACGCCCACGCACAGGCTGTTGACATAACGGCCGTGCTCCAGCGTGTATCCATAGATCCACGGCGAAATGAAAGCCCAGATTCCGAGCGCGCAATTAATCCAGCTCAGCGACACCGTTTTCATCGGAGAGCCAAGCCGGATTGCGGCTAGAATGACCACCACCGCTCCTACGATCCAGTTGTTCCACGAGTTTGTGGCGGCGTACACGCCGTAAACCCAGGGAGACACAAAGTACCACAGGCCCGCCAGCAACGCGATCGTGCTGGCAACCTTCATCGCTTGCGTCTGTTTGCTTTCTGTTGTTGGAGTCACGTCTTTCTACCTCCACCTAATGTGACCCCGCCGGGAACGCACCGGATGCGCAGTAACCGTTAACTCACCTCGCCGGCGCGGTTACTTGGTTGCCTTGCACCGCCGCCAGCCGCCACTGGCCATCCAGCTTCACCCAGACCCAGATCAGCTTGAGCGTCGACTCTCGCTCCGGACCGCCGCTGCTGCGCGTGTGGATATTCGAAACAATGTTGACGATCACCGTGTCGCCGTACGACCGGTATCGCTCCTCGCTGTCCTCGAAGGCGACGTACTGCAGCCGTTTGGACTCGACCAGTCCCAGCCACTCCTTCTTGTTGGTGTCGCGGCCGCCGGGCGGCGTGCGGATGAAGTCGTCCGTCACCATCTTCTCGAGCGTCGCCATATCGGCGTGCGTCAGCGCCTGCTCGAGTTGCGCGGCTGCTTTCTTGACCGCCTCGATGTTGGCATCCTGCGCCGCGAGAGCGACTGCCGCTAGAGCGATCAACACCAGAGTCTTGATCATTCCAGGAGCCTATCACAACTTGGCGACAGCCATCGCAATCGCGCGTCCAGACGAGTCCTGTCGGGATTACTTCTGCTGCAGTGAACGCAGGTAGTGGGTCAAATTGTGTACCCGGAGCTTGACCGTGGCTTCATCGCGCTTCATGCTCCGGAACACGTCTCCCCAGGTGGGCATGTCGCGCGAGCCATGCGCGGCTATGTAGACATCGCCTTGAATGATGTTGGCAATCCTGAAGCCCGGAAATTTCCCGCCGTTTCTCTGGCTGATCTGAGTGAGGTCCGGCAATCCCTGGTTCAACGCCGGCGCTGCGGGACCAGCTCCCCGCCCATCCACGCCGTGGCACACCGCGCAATAGGTTCGAAACATCTCTTCGCCGGATGCCACGTCGGTCGAGTCCGGCGGCACGTGCTTGATGATCGGCTTCTGCTGTGCGAACGAAGAAACCCCCGCAGTCGCAAGCCAGACCAGCAGGGTCAATATGGAGACGCGCATAGCCACACTCCCTTTCTCGTCTGCAATCACTCGCATGCCGCTCGCCAAACCGCTGGGAGGCGAAAGCGGAATTGGTTCTGCCCGGTCACTCGATCCCAAGTGCGCATTCACACCCGCAAAGTGCGTGACCTGGCGCAGCTTACCGTGTGAATCAGGCCATTTCTGTTGACACCCCAGTCCGGCTGCTGATATGCTCCAGCCATAGGGCAATCGGTACGGTCCGATCGGTGGCACTAAGCCCCGGTCTGCTTTTCACTGATCGGAGTTGAGCTTTGCCATCCCTGCGAAACCGGCGAATTCCGTTCGTTTCCGGCTGCATCCTCTGGTGCGTCCTGGCCGGAGCCTCCAGCAGTGCCGCGCAAGGCTCGCGCATGAGCAGCGACGCCGCCAAGAAGCTCAAGAACCCGGTACCGTACTCCAAAAAGTCCATCGCGCAGGGCCGCACCACTTTCCAGCGATACTGCACCAGTTGCCACGGTCCCGACGGCAAGGCGCAGGTGGACGTCGTGGCCAACGCCACCGACCTGACCTCGCCCGGCGACTTCAAAAGCGGTACCACTGACGGCGAGATCTTCCGCAGCATTCGCGACGGCGCTGGCGAAAGCATGCCCCCCTTCAAAACTCAGCTCACCGACGAAACCGAGCTGTGGAATCTGGTGAATTTTATCCGTAGCCTGTGGCCGGAATCGACCCGGCCGCCATTAAAGGATCAGTAGACGAATGTCTGCTAACCGGCAGAATTCAGAGGATTAAGATATGGATGAAAAAACGAACCCAAAGCCCAGCGAAGCGGCCCGGAACCAGCCCGACCCCTCGCGTAGAAACTTCCTGAAGGCCCCCTTGGGAGCCGGCGCCGCAGCCGCTGCTTTACTTGCGCCCGCCGAACTTTTCGCCGAGGCCGGCATCACTTCCATCAGCATCCCCAAGGAATTCCCGACGAACCTGACCGAGCCGCCGCAGGTGGCTTCGTTTCAAGGAAAAGGCATGACCGGCGCCGAGGTCTTCGCCAAGCTCTGTAAGGATGAAGACCTGGCGGCCATGTTCTGTTGCCCCGGCAACTACACCGTGATCAATGCCATCGCGGCTGCCGGAGTCCCGTCTTACGGTGGACGCTCGGAAGGTTCCATGTGCGCCGCCGCCGACGGATTTTCGCGCGTCACCGGCGAAGTGACCGCCTGCTCGGGCACCGAAGGCCCCGGCTTCACCAACATGATTATGAACGTCGCCGCGGCCCACTCGGCGCGCACTCCTCTGCTGGTGCTTGCCAGCAACATGCAGATCGCCGGCGACGATCGCGAGGCCTTCATCCAGACCGGCTACCAGCAGCCCATCACCACCGGACTCAAGAAGTACGGCAAGCGGCTGATCGCGCCGGATCGCGTGTGGGAGTACGGCGCGTACGCGTTCCGCAATCTGAAATCGGGCGTGCCGGGCTGCGTGCATCTGGACTTTCCCGGTGAAGTCGCGCGCGCCCGCTTCACCGATCCCTCCGCGCTGAAAGACTTCTACACCAAGGCGAAGTACCGCACCGAGTCGCGTCCGCAGGCGTCTTCGAAAGAAATCCAGCAGGCCGTCGACCTGATCGCGAAGGCCGAGCGACCGCTGCTCGTCGCCGGACAAGGCGTGTTCCAGCGCAAAGCCTGGGACGTGCTGATGGACATCGCCGAGAAGAACGACATCGCGGTCATCAGCTCCGGCCCCATGCGCGGCCACTTCCCGGACGAACATCGCCTTTCCGCCAGCCTGTCGCCCGACGCGATGATGAGCGCGGACCTGGTGATCTTTGTGGGTCAGTACTCGATGCCCAGTCCCGGCGAGTATCGCTTCAATCCCGACGTGAAGGCGATTCGAGTGCATCCGGTACAGGAAGATCTCGGGCGCAACTGGCCGCTCGATCTTGGAATCGTCTCCGAAGAGAAAGCGTTTCTGGAAGCCCTGAACGACAAGCTTCCGCGCCGCAAGCGCGACGCCTGGGTGAACGAGCTCGCCTCCGCGCGCCAGAAATACGAAAAAAGTATCCTCGATCAATACGAGCTGGGCTTGAAGTATAGTAAGGACTCCGATCACCTTCACCCCGCCGTGCTCACCAAGGAGACGCACGATTTCCTATACAAGGGAGACATCGACCCCAAGCAGACCGTGCTGGGTTGGGGAGGCTGGACCATCGGCAACTATACCGGCCGCTGGCTGCGCGCCTACCGCCCCGGGCAAGTAGTGAACTGCGCCTACCAATACGGCGCCATCGGTCCCGATCTCGCCATGACCATCGGCGCCGGAGCGGCGGTGCAGCGCGGCGTCGGACCGCAGGCTCCCTACAAGGGCGCTCCGGTATTCTGCATCACCAGCGACGCAGGAATCGCTTACAGCATGTTCGAACTCGACACCGCGGCCAAGTACAAGATCCCGGTAGTCGCCATCGTGTACAACAACAACTCCTGGGGCATGTGGCCGAACGCGGTGGGTTCGGCGCGCTCCATCCATATGTACCTATTCCAGGAAAACCTGCGCTACGACAAGATGGCCGAGGGCCTGGGCGCGCGCGGCGAATACGTCCACACGCCGGACGAGTTTCGCGCCGCGCTCAAACGTTCCTACGACGCCGCGTCCAAGCAGCAGATCTCCACGCTGATCAATTGCCAGGCGCTCAAGGAATTCACCTCCGCCAGGGATTACCCGCCCGGCAATTACATGAATGCCGAACCCGGCACGGGAGCCATCGCGCACTGAGAAAAGCGGCCACCAAAACCACGCGGACGCCCATCGAAAGCGTCAGCAAGATCCTGGAGCACTACGCCGACCGCGCGGTGTTCCGCGGCTTCAGTCCCGGTCCAGTCAAGAACGGCAGAGCTGCATTCAAGATTCTGTGGCACCGCGACCGGCTGTTCGATCTGATCGTCGACACGCGCAATCGCCGCATGTCCTTCCCGCTGCTGCTGCCCGCCTTTGACGCATCGATGACCCGCGAGTTGAACGCGTTTATCGCCACGCGGCAGTCCAAGGACGTGCCGGAACACCGCCGGATCGATCCTAAGAAGGCCACGGTGCGCGCTTCGAACCGCGGCGGAAATGCCGGCCTGACGCTGGCGCTCAAAGGCGGCGACTACGAGTACGGCATCCGCAAGCTGATCCACCTGGTCCACGAAATCTTTCTAACGTTTCTGGCCGAAGGCCGTTATTACCAGTATCAGGTGGATACGTTCGAACTCGACCCGGACCATCCGTAGCCGGCCGCCCCGCCGTTGTGGCCGCCCACGCGGGAGTGTCATACTGATTCTTTCGTTCCAACCATCTCAATCCAGACCAAAGGGAGACCCACATGAAGCGTTATTCAATGATGATCGCCTGCGCGCTCGCCGGAGCGTTCGGGTTGCAGGCTCAAATCCCGATGTCCCACGTGGCGGAAGGCAAGACTTTGTACGCGGGCATCAAGAACAACCTCGTGGCGATGGCCGAAAAGATGCCTGAGGAGAACTACAGCTTCAAGCCCACCGAGGACATCCGCACCTTCGGCCAACTGGTGGCCCACGTGGCCGATGTGCAAGCCGCCGCTTGTTCGGTCGCCAGCGGCACGCAAAAGCGAGTGGGCGCCGGCGCCAAGACCACCAAGGACGACCTGGTCGCCGCGCTCAAGGCTTCCGTGGACATCTGTGACGCGGCCTGGGATGGCATGACAGCAGAGACCGCGGGCGAGGCCGTCAGCTTCGGCCCGATCAAAGGTTCCAAGCTGGCCGTACTCGAGTTCAACACCATGCACTCGGATGAAGAATACGGATATATGTCCGTGTACCTGCGCCTGAAGGGGATCGTTCCGCCTTCGAGCGCGGGCCGCGGCGGACGAGGCGGCCGCTAGAGCATCGCTAGTTGGCGGGAAGCGGGACCAGCCCCATCCAGAACAGGCCGCTGCCGCCGCCCGTTTCCACGTCGTACTTGTGCGCGAATTCCAGCTTGCCGTCGCCGCGAATCCGGTAGACGGTCAAGCTGGCCGGCACCGTTCTGACGCTGTTTCCATCGCGCACCAATAACTGCATCTGGTTGCCCACCACCAGAACTCGGCCGCTCGGGTCGATCGCGAACGTTCGCGGATGCATCCCTCGCGTATCGATGTTCTGCACCAGCGCCGGCTCGCCGGTGTCCTGATTAATCGCGAACACGGCGATGGAATTCTCGCCACCCACAAAGACCCGCTGGCCGTTGAAATTTTCCGTGCCGCTGGCGCGGTTAGCGACATACACGAACCTTCCGTTGGGATGCATGTGAATGCTGGCCACCACCTGCCCGGGTGGAATGTGGCTGGGATCCGTTAACGTTTCCTTGGTGAACAAAGGTTCCGGGGCGATGGTCTCATCATTCAGCCTTCTGTAGACCTGCAGCTTGTTCTGGCGTTCCAGCGTGACGAAGATCCATTTGCGCGATGCGTGAAAGTCCAGATGCCTCGGCTGGAAATTGAACCCTCCTCCCGGAGCGATCGAGGCGCGATTGGTCAGCACTCCGTCGTTGTATCCGAATATCTTCAGCGCGCCCGGGTCTTCCGGCTTGCCTCCCGCAGGCCCATTGCCGCGCGTCACCAGAATGACCATCCTGTTCGACGGATCCACGCGCACTTGATGCCCGTAGATTCCCACGTCGAGACCCGCGGGCTGTTGTACCTCCGAGCCTACGGTCCCGTCCGATGCGATCCGGTGGACACTCACTCCGCTCGGGTCGTTGTAAGCCACCAACGCGTGGGTGCCCGGGATGTCGACGGTGATGTGAATCGGCCGCGAGCGTATCGGCGCCGGCCGGCCGTGAGGCTGCAGCGCGCCCGAAACAGGATCGATGCGGAACGCGCTCACGCCGTGCTGGTTGCCGCTCGCTCCAGGCCCGCCGTTGCTCCAGGCGACGTACAAATATCGGTGTGAAGGGTGGGGCCACGCCTCCTGGACGCTCGCAGGAAGCGTCACCGAGCCGCGCTTCACCAACGCGGCGCTCCCGATGTCCAGGTCGTACTGGGTGAGTTCGGCGCCGACGCTGGCGTATACCGCGACGTGTTCTGTCGTAGGCGGTGTCTGCGCTTGGCCGGAGGAAAAACTCACGAGCACGAACAGCGGCAGACATCGGCGCATCAATTGGATCGTCATCACAGCCACCTAACATACGTCATGTTAGCGGATGAACGGAATGTAGGCTGGAACCGAGGCGCGATATTGGCGGAAGGTCTCGCCGAAGCGCGATTCGAGCAGCGCCTCCTCAGCGCGGATGCGAATTTCCATCCCAACAATAAAGATGGCGGCCGCGACGATCAGGACCGGCCACCAGGTCATCACCAGTCCGGTCGCGATCAGCATGCCGAGCATGGACGTGTAGATCGGATGACGCACCACCGCGTAAGGACCGGTGCGCACCAGTTCGTGGTCGGAATAGACTCCCGCCTGTATCCGCCACTGCTTCCCCAGGTGCGTCACTGCTCGCCAGACGAACCACGTGGAAGCCGGAGCGATGAGCATGGAGGCGATGAGAAGGCCGGGGGGATTGGACCGGACGATACGGAACCACGCCAGGAAAAACGCGATGGCCTGGACGCCGATGCCCCACTTCGCCGCCGGCGCCGTAACCGCTTCCCGATCCTTGGGCTGCTTCCTGCTGCGGAAGAAGAATGGAAGCCCCCACAGGATCCAGCAAGCCAGCAGTTCGACGAACGCCGCTAGGTCCAGTCCCGTCACGCGGGTAGCATAGCATCTTCCGATTCCGCAGCGGTTAGGCGGTTAAGGTTGACATATACCACCGCGTTGTCATAACCTCGCCACTAGCCGGTTAGTTCCAAGATTGAGCCGAGGTGTTTCTCTGGCCAGGCAGCCAAAAACGAAAAGGGGCGTCCCGATCTGGCGTATGCAGGATCGCGCCGGGCACATCTACCGCGTGGCCGCTGAAATCATGTGGCGGCGGGGCTATGCGGCCACTTCCATGAACGAAATCGCCGACGCCGTGGGACTCACCAAGGCCGGCATCTATCACTACATTCGCGGCAAAGAGGATCTGCTCTTCAAGATCATGAGCTTCGCCATGGACGTGGTGGAAGAAGACGTGATGGGACCGGCGCGAAAAGTATCCGAGGCCGAACAACGGCTGCGCGTCATCGTGGAGCGCCACGTGAACCGCATCCTGGAAGTGGGCGGCGCAGTCACGATTCTCCTGGACGAGATGTCCGCTCTGACGCCGTCGCATCAGCGCACCATCCGCAGCCGGAAGCGGGCCTACTTCGACCTGGTCCGCACTACTCTCGAACAACTGGCGTCCGAGGGCAAGCTGCGCGACGTGGATCCCACCGTCGCCACGTTCTGCCTGTTCGGAATGATTCTGTGGACCTCGCGCTGGTATCGCAAGGACGGCGAAATCAAACCGCAGGACGCCCTCCGGAGTTTCTCCGAGCTGGCTCTCAACGCCGTCCTGCGATCCGCCGCCGGGGGAAGCCAGTTCCCGGCGGATACGACAACTTCCACTCAAAAAGCAATAAGGACCCAATGAAAACCGCATCCATACTTCTCTTTGCAGCCGCGTCGATCGCGGCCTACGCAGCTACGCCGGACGGCGAGGCCCTCTACAAGCAACGTTGCGGCGCCTGTCACGACACCAAGGGGCAGGCGCGCATGCCCAGCCGCGATGAAATCAGCCAGCGCACGCCGGAATTCATCTACCGCGCGATGTTCGAAGGCGCCATGATGACGCAGTCGGCCGGTATCAGCAACGAGGAAGGACGCGCCATCGCCCGCTTCGTCACCGGCAAGGAGTTCAGCACGGCGAAGGAGGAGATCGCTGGAAAATGCCCGGGCAATCCGGGGGCGGTGCGGTTGACGGACACAAGCTGGAACGGCTGGGGCAACGATCCCGGGAACTCGCGCTATCAACCCAAGCCGGGCCTCACGTCTGCCGATGTGCCCAAGCTGAAACTGAAATGGGCCTTCGGATTCGCGGACGAGACGGTGCGTTCCGCGCAGCCTACCGTGGTTGGCGATCGTGTTTTCGTCGGAAGCTCCAGCGGCGCCATCTACTCGCTGGACGCCAAAAGCGGATGCGTGTACTGGCGTTACGATGCCGGCGCCACCGTGCGCACGGCCATCGCTGTAGGCAAGCCGGCCGGCCGAAGCGGGCTGGTGGCCTATTTCGGCGATACGCGCTCCTACGTCCACGCCGTCGACGCCGCCACCGGCAAGGCGCTATGGAAGGTCCAGGTGGAGGATCACCCGTCCTCGCGCATTACCGGCGCGCCCTCTTTCTACAATGGACGGCTGTACGTTCCGGTCTCTTCCATCGAGGAAGCGTCCGCCATGGTGCCAACGTATGAGTGCTGCAAGTTCCGCGGCAGCGTGGTGGCGCTGGATGGCTCCAGCGGCAAACAGATCTGGAAAACTTTCAGCGTGACCGATCCCCCCCAGCCCTACAAGGACGCCAAGGGCCACCAGCAGTGGGGACCGGCCGGCGCGGCCATCTGGTCGTCGCCCACCATCGACGTCAAGAAGAAGGTGGTGTACGCGGCCACCGGGAATTCCTACACTGGCGTATCCATCAATACCAGCAATGCGGTTCTGGCCTTCGATCTCGAAACCGGCAGCTTGCTGTGGTCGAGCCAGGTGCTGCCCAAGGACAACTTCACCATGGGATGCGGGCGCGGAGTGAATTGCCCCGAGGAGCGCGGCCCGGATCTGGATTTCGGAACTTCGACGGTGCTGCGCGATCTGCCGGGCGGCAAGCGCGTGCTGGTGGCGGGGCAAAAATCCGGAATCCTGTGGGGACTGGATCCGGACCAGCGCGGCAAGGTTCTGTGGCAGACTCGTCTCGGCCAGGGCAGCGCTCTGGGCGGAATCGAATGGGGCCACAGCGCCGACGGGCAGAACGCCTACGCGGCGGTTTCCGATTTGTTCGGCGGGCGCGGCGCCAAGCCGGGCGGCATTCACGCCGTGAATCTCGCGACCGGCGAAAAGGTGTGGAGTACGCCGGCGCCGGCGTTGAACTGCGCCCCCGGATCCAAGGGCTGCACCGGCGCGCAATCGGCAGCCATCTCCACCATGCCGGGCGTAGTGTTCTCAGGCTCGGTGGACGGGCATTTCCGCGCCTACTCCACCAAGACCGGCGACATCATCTGGGACTTCAACACGGTGCAGGATTATCAGACCGTGAACGGAGTGCCTGGCAAGGGAGGCTCGCTCGATTCGGCCGGGCCGACCATCGCCAACGGAATGGTGTTCACCAATTCCGGCTACGGCATGTGGCAGGGGCTGCCGGGCAACGTGCTGCTCGCGTTTTCGGTGGATGGCAAGTAAACGCGCCGCGCTCGCGTTGCTGATGGTGGCGCCGGCCTTCGGCGCATCTTATCGCTTCGGCGCGCTTTGGGACGGCGGCAAACTCTGGAAAGATGTTTGCCTCGCCACTCAGGGCGCCAGGATCCAGAGCGTCGGCCCGTGTTCCGGCGCTTCGGTCGATCTCTCGCGCTACACTGCGATACCCGGCCTGATCGACGCGCACACCCATCTCACCTACATTCTGGACAACCCGGTGAGCCAGGCCGGACGTTCCGAAGCGGTGGTGTTTCTTTCGCAGGAGAACGCCCGCAAGACGCTTGAAACCGGCGTCACCACGGTCCGGAATCTCGGCGCGGCCGATTACGCCGACATCGCCATGCGCGATCTCATCAACAAAGGGCTGATGCTTGGCCCGCGCATGTTTGTCTCGGGATACGGTCTGCAAATCAGCCGCGGCCGGACGCCCTCGCCCGCAACCGCGGATGGCGTGGCCGAGGTGCTGCGCGTGGTTCGCCAGCAGATCGCGGCTGGAGCGGACTGGGTCAAGATGTACGGCTCCACCGGCTCGGGCCGCGACGTCACCGGCTTTGAGACCTACACGTTCGACGAGATGAAGGCGGCGGTGGACGCCGCGCATGCGCTGGGCAAGCGGATCGCAATTCACTCTTATGGTCCTGAAGGCGCGCGCGACGCCGTGCGGGCAGGAACCGATTCACTCGAGCACGCCACCGATATGGACGACGCCACCATCGCCGAAATGGTTCGGCGGAAGACCTTCTACGTGCCCACCATCGACCACAACCGCTACTACGCCGACAACTACGTCAAGCTCAACTATCCGAAAGAGGCCGTGGCCGACTTGAATGCGTTCGTCCAGCGCAACCTGGAGACAGCGCGCAAGGCTTTTCGCGCCGGGGTTCGATTCGCCATGGGATCGGACGCGGTTTAAAGCATGTTCGGCGAGAACACGCGCGAGCTGGGCTGGTTCGTCAAAGCCGGCATGACACCCGAGCAGGCGCTCGGAACCGCGACCACCGGCGGCGCTGCGTTGTTGGGCATGGAAGACAGCCTGGGCGCGCTCCGTCCTGGCTTCCTGGCGGATGTGGTGGCGGTGGAAGGCGACCCGCTCGCCGACATCGACGCGGTCATTTATAAGGTCCGCTGGGTCATGAAGGCGGGTGCGGTAGTGGTCGACAAAACAAAGTAAGCCGGGAACGGAACTTTCGCGGGTTTTGATCGTCTTAGCAATGCATGGAGACGCTTCTAGCTGACCTGCGCCATGCGTTGCGGGGCTTGGCGCGAACGCCGGGGTTCGCGGCTGCAGCCATCGGCATCCTGGCGCTCGGAATCGCCGCCAATACCGCGGTGTTTTCGGTCGCCGACGCAGTGCTCTTCCGGCCGCTCTCCTACGATCATCCCGAGCAACTGGTCCTGATCAACGAGGTTCTGCCGCAATTCAGCAACGTGTATCCGCGGCTTCCCGTCAATGCCAAGCACTTTTATGAATGGAAGGCGCGCACCCGCTCGTGCGACGACCTGGCCATCATGCGGGATGGAGGCGTGAACCTGACCGGCAATGAAGGCCCGCCGGAGCGCCTGGGAGTGCTGCGTACTTCGCCCAACCTGCTGGCCGCGCTGCGAGTGCCGCTCATGCTTGGACGCAGCTTCACAACCGAAGAAGACCGGCCTGGCAACGACCGCGTGGTGATCCTGACCGAGCCGCTGTGGCGGCGCCGCTTCCACGGCGATCCGGGAATCCTCAACCAGAAAATCCTGCTGAACGGCGTACCGAATGTCGTGATCGGCGTGCTTCCGTCTTCCTTCCGGTTCCCACGTCCCGACCAGTTGAACGAACTCGGTGGCGGTACGCTGCCGGTAGAGCTATTCAAGCCGCTCGCCTTAGACCGGAGCCAGCTCGGAACCCAAGGCGACTTCAACTACGCCGTCATCGGCCGGCTCCGTGCGGGCGTCAGCCGTCAACAGGCGCTGGGCGAGCTGAACGCGGTGCAAGCGGCGTTGAGTCGAGAATTCGGCCCCGGTCCTGAATTGCGCGCCGACCTAGCTGCCATGCAGGATCGCATCGTGGCCGGCTCGCGGCGCGGCTTGGTGGTGCTGCTTGCATCCATCGGCGCGGTGTTGCTGATCGTTTGCGTTAATCTAGGCAACCTGATGCTGGCGCGCGCCACCGCGCGGTCGCGTGAGATGGCGGTCCGAGCCGCGTTGGGAGCCGGTAGCTGGCGAATCATCCGGCAGGTATTGACGGAAAGCCTGGTGATTTCGTCGGCCGGCGGGGTGCTGGGCATGGGTCTGGCATATGCCGCCGTGCGCGCTCTGGTGGCCTGGGCGCCCGTGGATGTCCCTCGTATGGATGAAGTGCACCTGGATTTCCGCGCGGTATTGTTCGCCTTCGGGGTGTCCGCTCTGGCGGGCCTGCTTTTCGGCTTGATTCCGGCCTGGCGCGCTTCCCGGTCCGAGCCGCAGGACGCCTTGCGCACCGGCGGGCGCAGTGCAACCGAGGGCCGTCACGGGTTGCGCATTTCGGAGCTGCTGGTCAGCGCCGAAGTCGCGCTCAGCGCGGCGCTGCTGGTGGCAGCCGGACTCCTGGTGGGCAGCCTGATGCGCATCCTGGCGATCGACCAGGGCTTTCACGCCGAGAACGTCCTTACCGTCACATTGAACCTGTCTTCGGCAAAGTATCGCGACGAGAAGCAACTGACGGCGTTCGTCGATCGCGTGCTGGCGGCCATCCAGAGCCTGCCGGGCGTGCGCGCCGCCGGATCTATCTCGGCGCTGCCGCTGCAGGGCGAAACCTGGGTGGACCTGATCACGCGCGACGACGATCACCGGCCGGCGTTCCAAAGGCCGGTGGCGAACTATCGCTCGGTCAGCCCGGACTATTTTACGACTCTGGAGATTCCGATCGTTCGCGGGCGCGCCTTCCAGCCGGCCGACCGCGACCGAAACGTGGTCATCGTCTCGGCCCGGACCGCGGCCCGCATCTGGCCGCATGAAGACGCCATCGGCAAGCACATCCGGCGCGGCAACGACTCCGAGCCATTTTCCGAAGTGGTGGGCATCGCGGCAGACACACGCGCTGATATGCAGGGCGATCCACCGCTGATGGTCTATCGCAGTTATTGGAAGGCTCACAATTCGATGGTCGCAAACCAATCGGTTGTTATCCGCACCGCGCAAGACGCCGGATCGATGGCCGCGGCGGTGCGCAAGGCCGTTTGGGCGATCGATTCCGATCTGCCCGTGCCCGAGATGAAAACCATGCGGCAGATTGTGACTGCTTCCGTGGCCCAGCGCCGCTTTCAGACCATGCTGCTGGGCGGGTTCGCGCTGGCCGCGCTGCTGCTGGCGGTGATCGGCATCTACGGCGTGATTTCGTACGCGGTGAATCGGCGGCGCAACGAGATCGGCATCCGCATGGCGCTCGGAGCGGACGCGGGGCAGGTGAGCCGCATGGTCCTGGGGCAAGGCATGCGGCCGGTCGCCATCGGATTGCTGGTTGGCCTGGCGGCGGCGCTCGCTTTGGGGCGCTTGCTGGGCGCGCTGCTGTTCGAGATCCAGCCCGGCAATCCGGTGGTGCTGGCGAGCGTCGCTCTGGTCCTGGGGGCGGCTGCGGCGCTGGCTTGCTACATCCCGGCCCGGCGCGCGACGGGCGTCGATCCTGCCACGGTCTTGCGTTACGAATAAACGATTGGGGGCCGGTGTTCTAAGCATCGTGCTAGCCTATCTCTCGGAGGCGAGAGATGGCCGAAAGCAACGTTGCGAGAGTCAGGTCCATGTATGACGCGTTCGCGCGCGGCGATGTCGCCAGCGTGCTGGAAAGCTTGGATCCCCAGATCGAGTGGCTTGAAGCGGAGAACTTCATCTACGCGGGAGGGAACCCGTACATCGGACGCCAGGCCGTGCTGAACGGCATATTCATGCGGATCGGGACGGAGTGGGACAAGTTCTCCGCGACTCCCGAAGAAATCGTCGATGGCGGCGACACAGTGATCGCGCTGGGACGTTATCGCGGCACGTACAAAGCCACGGGCGCCCGGGTGGACGCCTCGTTCGTTCACGTCATGAAATTCAAGGACGGCAAAATCGCCAGGTTCGAGCAGCACACCGACACGGCGCAGTTTCGGGATGCGATTCGAAGCGCGGCCGCGCCCGCTACTGCAAACTGATGGTGGCGGTCTTCTGGCCGCTCGCCGAGCCAACCGTCAGAACCACGGGCACTGCGCCGGTGCCCGTGCCCTTCGGGACGATGGCCTCTATCTGCAGGATGCCCGACACCATGCCGGGACCCGAACCCGCGTAGGTCACCAGCGCGGTCTGGCCGCCGATGGTCAGCGAGACCGGCAACTGCGGAATGCGCAGGAGGTCGCCGGTCACCAGACCGTCCAGGCCGCCAGGATTGGTGGCGCCCTCGCCGGTGCCAAACAACACCACAACCTGGCCGGCGCTGGCGGGACTCTTGCTGGAGTTCACGGATCCGTCCTGATTGAACGCCACCACCTGGCCGGAGCCGCTGGAATCGCTGGTGAACAGGCCGGGCGCGGAGTCCGCGACCTGCACCTGGAAATTAGCCGTGATCTGACCCTTATAGGTGACCTGCACGTTGGCCGTCGACGAGCCGGCGATGGCATAGGGAGCCAAGACGGCGGTTTGCGAAGCGGAGGCGTAGAGGATCGGAGCAGAGACGCCGTTGATGTACACGTTGGTGGACGCCAGCGACGTGTCCACACTTCCG
>JAIQFN010000082.1 GCA_020073265.1 Terriglobia bacterium
AATAGTCGGGAAGACTGAGCGAAGACGCGTTCTGAAGTCCGAGCTCCGTGTAGCTCGCGAACTTCTTCGTGTTTGGATCGATCACCCAGATGTTCGGCACGCCCCACGCGCGATACTCTTCCAGCTTCTGCATCAGGTCGGAATGCCGGTCGTCCTTGGAAGGGATTTCAATCGCAACCAGCGGCGGATCGTCCGGCACCTCTTGCTGAGGCCTCGTTGCGTACACCACCACGTCGGGAATGCGGTACACATCCTTGGCTACCTTCACGCGAAGCTCCGGGCGCGGAAAGAGTCGGTGTGTCTGGACCAACGCGCCGAATCGAAGCAGAATCAGGAACTGCATCGTGGAATGGGAGTAAGTCGGCATGCTGCGCTCCACAATCTCGCCGTGGACGAATTCAGCATCATGCTCGAACGTCGTGCGCAAATACTCCTCAGCCGTGATTTGCGTTTTGCTGGCCACCTGCCCTAAGCATAGCATCCCGTGCAGCCCCGGATTTCCGCCATCTGACTGGGAAATCAGGCGTTTCGACGCTGGAAACATGCCCCAATCGGGCCCCGCGCTATAATAGGGGTTACCCCACGTACGGCCCGTTTCGAGGCCGGACTCTGGAGAGTGAATGGCTTACGTTATTGCGGAACCCTGTATCGGCACCAAGGACACGGCCTGCATCGATGCATGCCCGGTGGACTGCATCCATCCCAAGAAGGACGCTCCCAATTTCGCCGAGCACGACATGATCTATATCGACCCGGTGGAATGCATCGACTGCGGCGCTTGCGTCCCGGTGTGCCCCGTGTCGGCGATCTTCGCGCTCGACGACCTGCCCGAGAAGTGGGCTAGCTTCGCCCAAAAGAACGCCGAGTACTTCGGGCGCTAGGCCCGACGGCGGCTTCGGCGGGCCAAATCGCCACAAATTGCTAGCAGCATGACCGTCGTCAGACCGATCCACCGCGGTTCGGGAACCAATGTGATGTCAGCATTCACCGTTATGCTGGCCTCTGAAAATGCATGGCCGTAAAAAGGGTTAACGCCGCCGGCGCTCGACTCCGCTAACGCGCTCAAGCTATTATGTCCCAGGATCCAGGAGAAACAGCTCGTCGAACGTGCCCAGGGAATCTGCATCTCGCTCGAACTGGAGTGCTGGGCCGGTGAATACGAGTTGTCCATCCGCATCAGCCGACCCGCCGGATTGTGCTTCTCCAGAAAAACCCTCCACGGATCCCGTCAAGTGAACGATGGCCGGACCGCTGAGGCTGAATACAAGAAGAAATTGACTACTCGTGGAGGCGTCTGCACCGAATATATGATTCGCAAGCCCGAAAACCGAAGCCGTCACGTCCATGTCTACTTGAAAATTCCCTACTCCTACGTCTGACATTTGTTGAGCCCCGCTTGTGGCCAGCAGGTTCCTGAAATCCAGGGGCCTGGCATCCGCAACCGCCTGACCTGACTTGGAGACTTGGTACGCGCCAGGTTGACTGTTCGAGTCGGAGAAACTGAAACTGTCGCTGAAGCAACCAGTATGTGTCGGCGGATCGATGCAGAAAGCCACACCTGCCTCGCCCTGGACCTGCTCGGAAACGCTAAGAATGACCATATCCGCGAAACCGGGCACCGCCGCAAACAGAAGAAACGCAAGAAAAACACAGTTGCGTGGCATAGAGAGACATCCTCTACCCTTAACTATATCGATGTGCCATCTAGAATCAAGCCGTTTTGGCCCAGCAGTACTACAGTGGGGCAGGCTTTCAGCCTGCAGCCGCCTTCAGGCGGCCCAGTGGCTAGAGACCCGTTCTAAGGCCGATAAACCGCCGAACTGGTGTCCGTTTCCCAAACCTTCACTTCTGAAATCCGCACTCCGTCGCCGCCGATACCCGCCCGCACCCGATCATAAAAATACTTCGCAATATTCTCCGCCGACGGATTGATCTCATCGAACGGCGCCAGATCGTTGATGAACCGATGATCCAGATACTCGATCGCCGCGCCCATCAGCCGCTTGATCTCCAGAAAATCCACCAGCAGCCCGGTCTCGTCCAGCCGCTCGCCCGCCACCGTGATCCGCACCTTGTAATTGTGCCCGTGCACGTTCTCGCACTTGCCATGATAATTGCGCAGCGCGTGTCCCGCCGCGAAGCTCTGCTCTACGGAAACTTCAAACATCGAAAAATTTCTCAACCTCGTCGAGCGCAGTCGTGAAGCGATAGTCCGGCAGGCTGTCGAAGAACACCTGGCCGTAGCGCTGCTTGGTAATCCGGTTGTCCAGCAACACCAGCACGCCGCGGTCGGTCTTGCTGCGAATCAAACGTCCGAACCCCTGCTTCAACGCCAGCGCCGCCTGCGGAATCTGGTAATCGTAAAACGGATTGCCGCCGTTTTCGCGAATCCGCTCGATTCTCGCTTCCACCACCGGGTCGCTCGGCACCGCGAACGGCAACTTGTCTATGATAACGCAGCTCAATTGATCGCCCTGCACGTCCACGCCCTGCCAGAACGAAGACGTCGCGAACAGCACGCAGTTGGGCGTCGAGCGAAACTCCTCCAGCAGTGCGCTGCGCGGTCCGGTGCCTTGCAGCAGCGTGGGATATTCAATCTCCAGCGACACCCGGTCGTACACCAGCCGCATCTGCTGGTAGCTGGTGAACAAAACGAAAGCCCGGCCGCGGCTGTGCACCAGGATACGCGTCACCTCTTCGGCGGCGGCGCGCGGGAAGGCCGGCGAGCGCGGATCCGGCAGGTGCTGCGGCACGTACAGCAGCGCCTGCTTGTGATACTCGAAGTGGCTCGGCACCACCAGCGGCCTCGCGTGCTCGATTCCCAGCCGTTTCTCGGTGAACTCGAACGTGCCGCCCACCGCCAGCGTCGCCGACGTCAGCACCACCGTGTCCAGCACGTCGAAAAGCTTCTCCCGCAGAATTTGCGACACATCGATCGGCGTGGCCTGCAGGAAGCAGCCCCGCCCGCGCCGCTCGATCCAGTACACATAAGAGTGGTCGTCGCCGCGCGTCCAGAACTCCAGCCTGGTCCCCAGTTCCTGCGCGCGCCGGTACAGCGGAATCACTTCGTCCGGCGCGTTCTTCACCAGTTGCAGTTGCGTCCCGAGCAGCTCCAGCGCGCGCGCGACGTCGTCATACACATCCTCATGCTGCTCGAAAAACGCCGTGTGGCCCTTGAAACCGATGCGCCCCTCGGTCACGCCGAACAACGCGAAGAACTGCTCGGCGCGATCCGCCACCGTGTCCAGGATCCGGTCCAGCTCGCCCGACCCAAACTCCTTGGCGCGCGACACCGCGGCCACGTCCCGCACCAGTTCCTGGAACTGGTAATTGCTGACCCCGATCCCGAAGTACCTGCCCGCCACGTCCTCAATCTCGTGCGCCTCGTCAAAGACCACCGCGGCATACTCCGGAATGATGCCGCCGAACTCCTCGTCCTTCACCGCCAGGTCGGCGAAAAACAGGTGATGATTCACGATGATGATGTCGCTCTCGTGCGCGCGCTGGTGCATCTGGGTGATGAAGCAGCGCTCAAACTGCTTGCACTTCGCCCCGCTGCACAGCTCGCGCCGCGCGTCGATCTTGTGCCAGGCCGAGCTCCCCTCCGGCAGCGTCTTGATCTCAGCGCGGTCTCCGGTTGCCGTGGCCTTCTCCCACTCGCGGATGATCTGAAAATCCGCGATCTCCTCCAGCCCCGTGAGAATCGGCTCGCGCTCGGCGTCGTAGATCTTCTGCCGGCACGCGAAATTGTTCCGGCCTTTCATGTAGCACACCTGCAACGGCCGCGCCAGATGTTTTTCCAGGAACGGAACGTCTTTGTAGAAAAGCTGCTCCTGCAGATTCTTGGTCCCGGTGGAAACCACCACGCGCTTGCCCGACAGGATCGCCGGCACCAGGTACGCCAGCGTTTTCCCCGTGCCCGTCCCGGCATCCACCAGCAGGTGCTTCTTGTCGGCGATGGCCGACTCCACCGCTTCGGCCATCTCCAGCTGCCCTTGGCGGAATTCATACCGCGGGTGCCACTTCGAAAGCAGCCCGTGCCGGGAGAAAAATTGCCGCGCGCCGGGCGCGTTCACCGCCGAGGACATCCCCTATGATTCTTGCACGTGCCAAGATAGAGGAATTACTTCCATGCCCGACTATCCAAACCTCGAACAACGCTTCCGCGAGATCCTGAACTTGCAGCATCCACCCGTGGCCGTCAGCTTTCTGGAGCAGCCGCCCGCCGGAGTCGAGAAGTTCACCGGCTCCGAACCATCCGGTTGCAGCTTCTGGCGCCTGGCCGCGCGGGGCCGCGCGTTCTACACCGTGCCCGGCGATCACTACAATTGCCCGGTCGGCTCCTACACTCACAAAATCGAATTGCCGCAAGATCGCGCGCACGAACTCCCGGACATCCTCGGCACCATGACCAGCCTCGGCTACCTGAAGATGGAAGAAGTGCCCGGCATTCCAGTTCTCAAGGAAACGCCCAAGATCATCGTGTACGCGCCGCTCTCGAAAACGCCGGTCGCTCCCGGCGTAGTCCTGCTGGCCGCCGCACCGTCGAAACTGATGCTGCTCGAGGAAGCCGCCATTCGAGCCGGCCTCGGATCCAAGCTCCCGTTGCTCGCGCGGCCCACCTGCATGGCCATTCCCGCCGCGCTCGGCCACGGAATGGTGACCAGCGCCGGCTGCATCGGCAACCGCATCTACACCGACCTCGGCGACGACGAGCTGTATTCCGCGATTCCCGGCGCCGCGCTCGAAGCCGTCGCCGAAGCGCTCCAGACCGTCGCCTCCGCCAACCTCGCGCTGGCCGACTATCACCGCGGCCGCCGGCATCAGCTCTCCACGGCCTAGCGCCGCGCCGATGGCCTCCGCCGAAAGCGTCCGCAGTCACAGCCTCGAGCTCAAGAAGGAACTGGGCCTCCGTGATCTGATCCTCACCCAGATCATGTATGTGGTCGGCACCGGCTGGGTGGGAACGGCGGCCAAGCTCGGCAACCAGCAGATCTTCTTCTGGCTCGCCGCCATCGCGATGTTTTACGCGCCCCAAGCCGCCGTCGTCATCTATCTCAACCGCCGCATGCCGCTCGAAGGCGGACTCTACCAGTGGGCCAAGCTGGGCTTCAACGATTTCGTCGGCTTCCTGGTGGGCTGGAATTTGTGGCTGTACGTCATCCTCATCGTCGCCACCTTCGGTCTCGGCATCGCGGCCAGCCTGGGCTACGCACTCGGCTCGCAGGAACTAGGCGGCAACAAGGGATTCATCCTGCTGGTCACTTGCTCGCTGGTTCTCTTCCTGACCACGGTCACCACGCTCGGCCTCGGCGTGGGCAAGTGGTTTCAGAACGCCGGCGGCCTCGGCATCCTGCTCGCATTCGGCACGCTGATCCTGCTTCCATTTCTCGGCCTGCATCGCGATTCGATTCGCGCATACCATCCCCTCGCGCTGGAAGCTCCAGCCATCTCGCTCCTCAGCCTGAACATCTTCGGCAAGATGTCCATGGGCGCCTTCAGCGGCTTCGAATACGTCGCCATCCTGGCGGGCGAGTGCAAGAACCCCGCGCGCAACATCGGCCGATCGGTGCTGATCGCGTCACCCATCATCGCGCTGATGTTCATCCTGGGCACCAGCGCCGTGCTGGCCTTCGTATCGCCCGATCAAGTCGACCTGGTCGGCCCGATTCCCCAGGTGCTCACCGTCGCCTTGGGCCGCTTCCGCTGGGTGGGACTCATCGCGCCCGTCGCCATAATGCTCCTGGTCGGCCGCCAGATCGGCAACTCCACTCTGAGCGTGGCCGGAAGCACGCGCCTCCCCATGGTGGCCGGCTGGGACCACCTGCTCCCGCAATGGTTCTCCCAGCTCCACCCGAAATACAAGACGCCCGTGAATTCCATCCTGTTCGTCGGAACCATGATTCTCGTGCTCAGCCTGCTCGGCATCACTGGCGTCGGCGAGCAGGAGGGCTTCCAGATCCTCGACAACGCGGCCGGCGTATTCTACGGGATTTCCTACCTGGCGATGTTCGCGCTCCCCATCCTGGGACTTCGCCACATCCAACCCGCACCGCCCCTGTGGCTGCGCGCGGCCGCGGCGTCCGGATTCCTGGTGACGCTGCTATACTGCGTGCTCTCGATGCTGCCCATCATTCAAGTGGCGAGCTGGCTCTCTTTCAGCCTCAAGATCGGCGGCGTGATCGTCGGCGCGAACCTGCTCGGCGCGTCGCTCTACTGGATCGAGCAGCGTAAACGCCCCGGCTGACTGCTCCCCGACCTTTGTATGCCGTTGGAACATCGGCGGCCGCCATCGCGTATGATTTTGGAGAGAGACTCCCGGGGCGGCAGATTTCTTCGGTCCGGCTGTCGAAAACACCCGTTGCCGAACGACATCACTGTGACGGAGTCGAGAGAAGGGAGGCCTGGTCATGACTGGCTGGACCGCGGAACCTTGGGATTTTCGCGAAGCTGTCGGAAGCTTCTGGCGTGATGTGAAGTACGCGCTCCGCTCGCTCGCCGGAGCCAAGGGGCTGACCATTACAGTCATCCTCACGCTGGCGCTCGGAATCGGTGCCAATGCCGCCATCTTCACCCTGGTCCGCGGGATTCTGCTGCGGCCGCTGGTGAATCGCGACGAAAACAGGCTGATCTACATCCGCCAAACCGCGCGCGGCATGGGCACCGAGAACGCCACCTTTTCCGTGCCGGAGATCCAGGACCTGCGGCAGCGGATTACATCGTTCACCGAGATCGGCGATTTCTCCACCATCGGCTTCACCCTCATTGGACTCGGCGAGCCGCGCGAGGTGCGTGCGGGAGTCGTCGGTGGTACCTACTTCAACGTCATGGGCCTTCATCCGGTGATGGGACGCCTGCTCGACATGCGAGACGACGGCCCGTCCGCCGCCGGCGCCGTGGTCCTGACGTATCGCTTCTGGACCACCGCGCTCAAGAGCGACCCGTCGGTGCTCGGAAAAGTCGTCCGTCTCGGATCCTTCGGATCGCGTACCGCGACCGTCGTAGGGGTTTTGGAACCTTCGGTCCCGTATCCTTCCGAAACCGAGATCATTGCCAACGTCGTCACCAGTCCGCACCACCTGTCGGCGACCATGGTGACCGGCCGCATCCATCGCATGACTGAGCTGTTCGGCCGCCTGGCCCCCGGCGCCACACTCGAACAGGCCCGCGCCGAGCTCCGCGCGGCCCACGGCGCCATCATGAAGGAGCATCCCGAATCGTATCCGGTCAAGGCGGACTTCCGGATAAACGCGGTCCCTCTGCGCGACCAGATTACGTCCAAAGCCAGGACCGTGCTCTGGGTGCTGCTGGCCGCGTCGGGTTTGATCTTCATCATCGCCTGTTCCAACGTGGCCAACCTGATCCTGGCCCGGACCATTCGCCGCGAAGGTGAGCTGGCGGTTCGGGCCGCGCTGGGTGCCAGTACCGCGGCCTTGCGGCGCGTCCTTCTGGCCGAAAGCCTCCTGCTGTGCGGCGCGGGAGCGGCGCTGGGCGTGCTCAGCGCGCGACCCATGGTGGCCATCCTGGCGCGCTACGCGTCCCGATTCTCGGTCCGCGCCCTGGATCTGAAGGTCGACTCCAGCATGCTGTGGGTCGGCGCCGGACTGGCGCTGCTCGCTGCGGCGCTTCTGGCCTTTGTGCCGCGCTTGCCGTCGGGCGACGTCTCCAACGGAATCAGCCTCTCCAATGGGAGCGTGCGCATGACCAGCGGCGCGTCGCGTCGTCTGCGCGCTTTCGCCATTACCCAGATCGCCGCTTCCTTTGTCCTGCTGGCGGGCGCCGCCATGCTGCTCAAGACGCTGCTCGCGCTGCAGGCCGTCAATACCGGCATCGACACCCGCCGCGTGCTCGCCATCAACGTCCCTGTGATTTCGTATGGGCGGACGGAAGGCCAGGTCGTGGGCTTCTACAAAGAAGCGATGCGGCGCGTAGACCAGTTGCCGGGCGTGGACGGCTCAGCCCTGGGCATCCTCACCCCCTGGCGCGAGGGAGACTCGTTCGGCCCCGGCTTTCAATTCTCCGCCGAGGGTCACCTTCGCGGAAGTGCGGAAGACGATCCGCGCGGCCAATTCCGCGTCGTGTCGCCCGGGTTTTTCGCCTCTCTCGGCGTGCCCATGGTCGCCGGACGCGATTTCAACGATCTCGATCGCGATGACAGTGAGCCGGTTGTGATCGTTAGTCAAACCGTCGCCCAGCGCATGTTTCAGGACCGCGAGGTGCTCAACCGGCACGTCATCCTTACGGATCCCCTGCTCAAGTTCATCGGCATGAAACCGACGCCCCTGCGCATCATCGGAATCGCCGCCGACATCGACGACAAGCACTTGGTGCCGCAACCCACCATGACGCTGTATCAACCCTTCGGGCAGGGGCCGCTCTTCGGTGGGCGCCTGTTCGTCCACGTGCGATCCGATCCATATGCTCTGATCGGCCCAATCACGCGCACCATCCGCAACCTCTCGGCGGACCAGCCCGTGGAGCGCGCCGCCACGCTCGAAGATGTCCGCGCGGAGGTGCTCACGCCGGACCGCTTGAACGCCATCGTCTTCGGCGGCTTCGCTCTGGTGGCGCTCACCATAGCGGTGGTCGGCGTCGCCGGCGTACTGGCATTTTCTGTGAGCGCGCGGACGCGCGAATTCGGCATCCGCCTGGCCATCGGGTCGCAGCCCCGGCATCTGCTGGCGCGCGTGATCGCGGAGGGCGGCGTAATTACCGCCGTCGGGATTGGCGCCGGAGTGGCATGTGGACTCGCGCTACAGCGCCTGGCCGGCAGTTATCTCGAGAACGTGAAAATGCCGGGAGCCTGGGTCGTCCTTGGCGCGGCCGGCGTCTTGCTCGCAGCCGCCGTGGTCGCGTCCATGTGGCCGGCCATGCGAGCCGCCCGCGTGGATGTCATTCAAGCCCTGCGCGCCGACTAGTCCCGTGGTCGCCTCTGCCCCGCGGCTCCTCCGTAACCTTATGTGCCTTTGTAATTTTACAGAATCGTAACGAATTACAGACATTCACCCCACCGGCAATCTGCAATACTAAAAGTACCCCGCGTTTCGCCCGGCTTGGTCAACTGAACCGGAGACCAGCCCCAAAAAACTATGCCCAGTTTCCCGTTCCTCCTCGCGATCCTCGCCTCGTCCAGCTTCGCCCTCCCCGCCGCCGATTTCTCGCCCGCCCTCCAATGGGTGAAAACCCTGGGCGGCTCCGGCGTCAGCTCGGTCACCGCCGCCTCGGCCGACGCCCACGGCAATCTCTACATCGTCGGAAACACCACGTCGCTCGACTTTCCTGCCAATGCCGCCGCACAAGCGATCGCCGGCAGCTCACCCCTGGTCCGTATCAACAGCTCGACCGGAGCGCTCGACAAACTTCACCCGGCAGGTGTTTCCAGTGTGTCCAGTCTCGCCGCCGATCCGCGCAATCCTCAGAAGCTCTACGCAGCCTCCGCCAACGGCGTCTTCCAGAGCCTGGACGCCGGCTCCACCTGGAACCTGCTTTCGCTGATCCCGTCCAGCACCACTATCCTCGGCCTCACCGTCGACCCGTCCAACGGCAACACCCTCTATGCCGCCACCGATACGCAAGGCATCTTCAAAAGCTCCGACGGCGGACTCACCTTCGCCGCCATCAACACCGGCATCAATCCGAACTCGAACGGAATGATCAACGCCAGCCGCGTGTGGGTGGATCCGCAATCGCCCCAGGTCCTGTTCGCATCCACCAGCGACGGATTGGTGCACAGCGCCAATGGCGGCGCTTCCTGGGCGGCCGTCGGCTCATTCTACTCCGGCAATGCCCTCAGCTTCGATCCGTTCGCTCCTGGAACTGTCTATCTGGGAGGAGGCACCTTGATCTCCAAGAGCACCGACGACGGTCAGACGTTTGCGCCGCTGTCCTCGCTGCCCGATCAGGCCTATCCCCAGGCGTTGGCCGCCGATCCACTGCATGCCGGAGTCCTGTTCTGCGGCTCCACCATGGGCGTTTACCAAAGCTCCGACTCCGGACTCACCTGGGTCCGCAAAACCACCGTCTCCACCTCGATCCTGGCCGCCGATCCCAATAGCCCGGTGTTCTACGCCAACAGCGCCAGCTACTCGATGCTCAAAACCGCCGACGGCTTCAACACCACCTCGCCCATCGGCCCCCCGGAAACATCCTTGCGCCAGATCCTGGTGGCCGGTCCCAACGTTTTCGAAGTCGCGCTGCCTGGCAACGACGTTTTCGCCGTCAAGCTCGACGCTGGCGGCAACATTCTATACGCCACCTATTTCGGCGGCAGCTCCGACGATTCGCCCAGCGCCATGGCACTGGGGTCTGACGGCAGCCTCTACGTCACCGGCAGCACCATGTCCGCCGACTTTCCCACTACGCCCGGCGTGTACGCCCGCGCCATGCCCAGTGATCCCGGCAGCCCTTCCAGCTTCGTCTTCAAGCTGAATCCGGAAGGCTCGCTCGCCTGGTCTACCTACTTCGCCGGCGTCGGCAATCCGGTGAACGCCATCGCGCTCGACTCCGCGGGCAACGTCTACATCGGCGGCTTCAGCTCCGGAAAACTCCCCACCACCCCCGGCGCGTACCAGACCGACTTCCAGCAGTCTTTCTTTTGCACCGGCTTCATCGGGTGCTTTCCCGGCCCCACCTCCGCCTTTGCCACCAAGCTCAACGCCCAAGGCGCCGGCCTGGTTTATTCCACCTACGTTCCCACCGACAACAAAAAGAATACGGTGACCGTGGCCCAGGCGCTGGCGATCGATTCCAGCGGCAATCTCTGGTTCGGAGGCCAGGGCAACGTTGTCGAGCTGAATCACGACGGCTCCGCGCTGCTCGCTTCCACCGCGCAGTCCGGCATCGCGATCTCCGCGCTAGCCTTCGACTCCAACTCCAACCTCTACGCTGCCGGCACCTTCATGCCAAACTATGGCGGCGGCCCTACCCCACAGTTCGTCTTCCCCGCCACGCCGGGAGCGTTTCAACCCGCGCCCCAGCCCGCCATCCCCAATCTGACCTACCAGATTCCCCCGGGCGGATACTCGGACGCTTTCGTAATCAAGTGGGACACCACCCTGTCGCACATCCTGGCCGCTACCCTGCTCGGCGGCGAACTGACCGACTCCGCGGAGAGCATCGCACTCGACCGCGCCGGCAACGTCATCATCAGCGGCGAAACCGATTCCAAGGCTTTTCCCACTCATGCTCCGTTTCAAACGTCGTTTTCGCCCCGCTCTGGATTCGTCGCCGCGTTCGATCCCACCCTCTCGCAGCTGCTCTTCTCCACCTACCTCGGCGACACTCGCCCCTTCGACGCGCGGGCAGCCGCGCTCGACCCGGATGGCAACGTCCTGGTGGCCGGCTCGACGCTGAGCGCGGGCAATCTGTTCATCGGTGGCCAACCCGGTCAATCCTTCAGCGTTGGAAACCTGGTGGTCGCCAACAAGATTGCCCTGCAGACCGCGCCCGCGGTGCGCCTCGATTCCGTCAAGAATTTCGCCAGCCGCTTGGCCGTGCCCCTCGCTCCCGGCGAGCCCATCCTGGCCGTCGGATCCGGATTCGCGCCCGACGCCCAGTTGGTGATCGACGGCGCGCCCCTCGCCGGCTTCACCGGAACCGCCACCTCGCTGGCGGCCATCTTGCCCGCCGACGCCAAGACTTCAGGCGTCTATACCATCCAGGTTTCGAGCGGCGGCACGCTCTCCAACCCCGTCTACGTTCCCGCCGCCGAAGCGTCGCCCGGCATTTACTCGGTGGATGGAAACGGTTTTGGCCAAGGCTACATCCTGAACAGCGACGGCACTCAAAATTCGCCGGACAATCCAGCGGCCCCGGGATCCGCCATCACCATCTTCGTTGCGGGCCAAGGTCCGTTCAGTCTGGATCACGGCTACGCCGTCACGGCCCTGGCGCCCTCGGTCTATGTCGAAGGATTCTACTGCAACGGCATCGCGGCCGTCAGCGGACCTGTCGATGGACTTCCGGGCAACGTGTACAAGCTCAGCGTCTATGTTCCCGACCCCGCCGCGCTGGTCAAAAACAATCCCGATCTTGCGACCTTCAAGTTCCCTCCCCAGGTAGGCGTGAAACTCGTAATGGGCCCAGTCAGTCCCCAAAACCCGGACAGTTCCCCGCTGGTCAGCCAGGGCGGCATCGTCCTGAACCTCAAGTAAGACGTGGCGCACGCACTCCTGCGTGCCGGCGCTGGCGAATCTGCTGAACCTGCCGGATCGATAACCGCCCGATCACAAAACAGCCCCGCCCTAGTTCACCTCAATAAACAACAACTTCCCCATCCCGCCACCGTTTTCCGGCTCACCCGCCATGCTAGCCTCAATCCGGAACGCGTCGCCGCGCGATCGAAAACGTCGCCCCGGCGCAAAAATGTAAAATTACCAAACAAAGCCAATCCCGAAATCGGACACCTTCGGTATTATGCAACCCCTCGGTTGCGTGTTCCCCGCGCCCTCTGTTAACATGCAACCTGGAGGTTGCATGAGCACCGACCGCATCGAAAAACAAATCCTGCTGCACGCCCCGCTCAAACGCGTCTGGCGCGCCTTGTCCGACTCCCGCGAGTTTGGGACCTGGTTCGGCGTCAGGTTCGACGGCCCGTTTAAGCCCGGCGCCACCCTGCGCGGCGTCATCGTCCCCACCACCGTCGACTCCTTGGTCGCCGCGGCCCAGAAGCCTCACGAAGGCAAACCCTTCGAGATCACCGTCGAGCAGATGCAACCCCAGCGCCTGTTCTCCTTCCGCTGGCATCCCTACGCCGTCGAAGCGGGCGTCGACTATTCCGCCGAACCCACCACGCTGGTCGTCTTCGCACTCGAAGAAATGCCCAACGGCGTCCGGCTCACCGTCACCGAGTCCGGCTTCGACAAAATCCCGCTCGCCCGCCGCGCCAAGGCCTTCACCGCCAACGAGCAGGGCTGGACCATGGTCGTCATATTGGTCGAGAAATACCTTGTCCAAACCGCATAGTCCCAAGTCAGCGCCGCTCCTCTTCGCGGCCCTGGGCGACGCGACGCGCCTGCGCCTGGTCTCCCGCCTCTCGCATCGCGGACCGATGTCCATCACCCGCCTGGCCGCCGGCTCGAAGCTCACTCGACAAGCCATCACCAAACACCTGCGCGTAATGGAACGCGCCCGCCTCGTCCGCAGCCGGCGTCACGGCCGCGAAAGCCTCTGGCAATTGGATCCCCAGCGCCTCGACAACGCCCGCCGCTACCTCGCCCTGATCTCCAAACAATGGGACGACGCCCTAGCCCGCCTGCGCCGCTTCGTCGAGAATTGACGATATATTCTGAACGTATGGGAGCCGACGCGCCACTGTCCGTCGAACAATACCTCGCCACCTCCTTCCCGGACCTGGACAAGGAATATCGGGACGGCGAGCTCGTGGAGCGTTCTCTGCCTGACTACCTACACTCGAAAACACAGGGCCTCTTAGTTGCCTTCTTCGTCGTGCTCCGTAAAATGCTGCCGCTGTTCCCGGTCACGGAACTGCGCATGAAGATCCGGCCCAACCTCATCCTCATTCCCGATGTCGCGGTCTTCCACCCCACCGAACCCCAGGTCCGCTTCCCCGACACGCCTCCTTTCGTCGCCATCGAAATTCTCTCCCCCGACGACAAACTGAACGACGTCCGCGAAAAACTCGAAACCTACCGCACCTGGGGCGTCCCGCACGTCTGGCTGGTCGATCCCCACTCCCGCCGCACGTACACCTGCGACGCCGGCCTGATGGAAGTCGCGAGCTTGCGAATCCCCGAACTGAACATCGAGCTGACTCCCGCCGACGCCTTCAACTAACGTGGCGCACGCACTCGTGCGTGCCGCGTCCCCACTCATGGGGACGCCGTTGCGTCAATCCGCACCCGCACCACGCTAAAATCTAGATTGATGCGATTTCGCACTCCGCTCTGCGCGCTGCTCGCTGCCACGCTCGGCGCCACCCTCGCCGATGCCCGCCAGCCGGTACACTCCCGCCACGCCATGGTGGTCGCCCAGGAGCCCCTGGCAGCCGACGTCGGCCTCGCCGTTCTCCAGTCCGGCGGCAACGCCATCGACGCCGCCGTCGCCATCGGATTCGCGCTCGCCGTCACGCATCCCTTCGCCGGTAACATCGGCGGCGGCGGATTCCTGCTGGCCCGCTTCGCCGACGGACGCACCACCTTCATCGACTTCCGCGAAAAAGCCCCGCTCGCCGCCAGCCGCAACATGTATCTCGACTCCGCCGGCAAAGTCACGCGCGACAGCCAGCTCGGTTGGCTCGCTTCCGGCGTCCCCGGCTCGGTGCGCGGCTTCGAACTCGCTCACAAAAAGTACGGTCACAAGCCTTGGACCGAATTGCTGGAACCCGCCATTCGCCTCGCCGCCGATGGTTTCCCGGTTTCCTACGCCCTCTCGGAATCGCTGCACGGCCAAAGCACCGTCCGCAAACTTTCGCAGTTTCCCGACTCGAAGCGCATCTTCCTGGGCGTCGACTACGGCGACAAGCTGATCCAGCAAGACCTCGCGCGCACGCTCCAGCGCATCCAGCAGCGCGGCGCCGCCGACTTCTACGAGGGCGAGACCGCCCAAAAACTCGCGGCCGCCATGAAAGCCAACGGCGGATTGATCACGCTCCAGGACCTCAAGGCCTACCAGGCCGTCGAGCGCGCGCCCCTGCGCGGCCATTACCGCGGCTATGAAATCCTGACCGCGCCGCCACCTAGCTCCGGCGGCATCGGTATCCTGCAAATGCTGGGAATGCTCGAAGGCTCAGGCTACGAAAAATCCGGAGCCGGCTCGGCCGCCTCCATTCACTACGTCGCCGAGGCCATGCGCCGCTACTACGCCGACCGCAGCGAGTACTTCGGCGATCCGGACTTCTACAAGGTCCCCGTCACCAGGCTGCTCGCCCCCGCCTACATCGCCAGCCGCCGCGCCGGCATCGATCCCCAGCACGCCACGCCCAGCGATAAAATCCGCCCCGGCAATCTCAAGCTGCATGAGAGCAGCGAGACCACCCACTTCAACGTCGTCGACGCCGATGGCAACGCCGTCGCGGTCACTTACACCTTGAACGGCGGATTCGGCAGCGGTGTCACCGCTCCGGGTCTCGGCTTCCTGCTCAACAACGAGATGGACGATTTCGCCGCCAAGCCCGGCACCGAAAACATGTTCCGCCTGATCCAGGGCGAGGCCAACGCCATCCAGCCGGGCAAGCGCCCGCTCTCCTCCATGACGCCCACCATCCTGCTGCGCAACGGGAACTTCTTCATGGCCCTCGGCGCACCCGGCGGCGGCCGCATCATCAACGGCGTCCTGGAGGTGATTCTCAACGTGGTCGACTTCCATATGAACGTTCAGGAGGCCGTCGATTGGCCGCGCTTCCATCACCAGTGGATGCCCGACGAACTGTACCTGGAGAAAGGAATTTCGCCGGACACCGCCGCGCTGCTCCGCGCCATGGGCCACAAGATCGCTTCCTTTGAAGCCACCGATCCGGTGGTAGCGCGCGTCGAAGCAATCCTGAGCGATGCAGGCTGGCTCCAAGGCGCCGCCGACGGCCGCGGCAACGCCAAGGCGGAAGGATACTAACAACGTTGCTTGGTTCCTTAGTTCTTTGGTCCATCGGTTCGCGACGCAATCCGGAACTAATGAACCAAGGAACTAAGGAACTACGGAACCAATGAACCAATGAACTAATGAACCAATGAACCAAGGAACTAATCCGTGGACCACGTCCTATCAACCCATCTGTTCGTAAATCATCGCCTGACCTCAGTCTGGCTGGACAAGATTTGGCAGGCCGGCATTCCCGCTGTCGAAATCTTCTGCGCGCGCCAGCACCTCGACTATCGCGACCGCGCCCAGATCAACGAGCTGGGCCATTGGTTTCGCGATTCCGAGCTCAAGCTCCACTCGCTGCACTCGCCCATGTACAGCGACGATATGTGGGGCCGCTCCGGTCCCAACGCCCACATCAATCTCACTGAGCCGGTGAAGTCGAAACGCCTGGAGATGCTGGACGAGATCAAGCGCGCTGTCGAGATCTCCGAAACCATTCCGTTCCGTTACCTGATCCAGCACCTGGGCGTGGCCGAGGAGGATTACGACGAACGCAAGGTGGAGTGCGCCTTCACCGCGCTCGAAGAGTTGAATCTTTTCGCGCGCGAACGCGGCGTCGAAGTGCTGCTCGAGAATATCCCCAACCAGCTCTCCAGCGCCGAACGCCTCATCCACTTCGTCGCGCAGACTCATCTGAAGCTCAACTTCTGTCTGGATGTGGGACACGCCAACCTCAACGAAGGCGTTCCCACGGCCTTCAAGACTCTGAAGAGCCGCATCCGCTCGACGCACCTGCACGACAACAACGGCGCCGATGACAGCCATCTCTGGCCGTTTTTCTCCGAAGGCCGAACCATCGATTGGCCTGAAACCATGCGTCTGCTGCGCTCCCAGCCCGGCGATTACCCGCTGTTGCTGGAGCTGCGCGAATTGCCCGAGTTCCAGCTGCCGCAGTCCCTCGACACGGTGAAGCAGATTTTTGAAAGGCTCGAGGCTCTCTAATGGCGTATCCACGAATACGAATTGAGGACGCCCGGCGGTACGCCGGTGAATCGGTCGAGATCGCCGGCTGGCTCTACAATCTGCGCAAATCCGGCAAAATCGTCTTCCCCCTGATGCGCGACGGCAGCGGCACCATGCAGTGCGTGGCGGTGAAAGCCAACCTGGACGAGGCGCTCTTTGAAGAACTGAAAAATCTCACGCAGGAATCGTCGCTCATTCTGCGCGGAAAGATTCGCGCCGAGCAGCGCGCGCCCGGCGGCTTCGAGATGGATGTCGAAAGCGCCCAAGTAGTGCAGCGCGTGCCCGAATCCGACCCTTATCCGATCACTCCCAAGGAGCATGGCACTGACTTTCTGATGGACCACCGCCACCTCTGGCTGCGCAGCAAGCGCCAGCACGCCGTGATCCGCGTGCGCGCCGAGGTGATCAAGGCGGTACGCGATTATTTCGATTCGCACGGCTTCACGCTGGTCGATACGCCCATCTTCACGCCAGCCGCCTGCGAAGGCACCACCACGCTGTTCGAAGTGAACTACTTCGACGAGGAAAAAGTCTACCTCACGCAGTCCGGCCAGCTTTATAACGAAGCCACCGCGCTGGCCTTCGGAAAAACCTACTGCTTCGGCCCCACCTTCCGCGCCGAAAAGTCCAAGACGCGCCGGCATCTGACGGAATTCTGGATGGTCGAGCCGGAGATGGCCTACGCCACGCTCGAAGACGTCAAGCAGGTGGCCGAAGAGCTGGTGGTTTTCGTCGTGGGCCGCGTGCTCGAGAACCGCCGCCAGGAGCTGGCCGACCTGGAACGCGACGCGAGCAAGCTCGAAACCGTGAAGGCCCCGTTCCCCCGCATGAGCTACGACGACGCGGTGCTCGAGCTGCAGAAGAAAGGCAGCGAAATCCAATGGGGCAGCGACTTCGGCGGCACCGACGAGACCCTGATCACCGAAGGCCTGGACCGCCCGCTCATGGTGGACCGCTACCCCACCCAGGTGAAGGCTTTCTACTTCCAGCCCGACGCCGATCGTCCCGAGCTGGCCCTGGGCGTGGACGTAATCGCGCCCGAAGGATACGGCGAGATCATCGGTGGCGGCCAGCGCATTCACGATCTCGACCTGCTGCTGAAGCGCCTGGAGGAACACAACCTGCCGCCCGAAGCTTTCAACTGGTACGTGGACCTGCGCAAGTACGGCAGCGTCCCGCACGGCGGCTTCGGCATGGGCATCGAGCGCTTCGTCGCCTGGATGTGCGGCCTGGAGCACATCCGCGAAACCATCGCCTTCCCCCGAATGCTCTACCGGACCCGCCCATGACCAACGTGGGGCAGCCAATCCTGGCTGCAGCCGGCTTTCAGCCGGCCCGACAGCGCAACGTGCGCCACTACTGACATGCGCCACTCCCACATCGCCATCATCGGCGCCCCCCTCGATCTCGGCGCGGGCCGCCGCGGCGTCGACATGGGACCCTCGGCCGTCCGCATCGCCAACCTGAATCGCCGCCTCGCGGAGCTCGGCTACCAACCCGAAGACCTCGGCAACGTCGCCGTGGTGCAGCGCGAGACCCACGCCGAAGGCGATCCCAAGGCCAGGTACCTTCACGCCATCACCGAGATCTGCACGCGACTGGCGGAGATGGTCGCGGACGCCATGGCCGCCGGCAAGTTCCCGCTGGTTCTCGGCGGCGATCACTCAGCGGCCGTAGGCACGGTCTCGGGAGTCTCGAAACACTTCCGCGCGCGCCACGAAAAGCTGGGGCTCATCTGGATCGATGCGCACACCGACATGAACACGCCCGCCACCAGTCCCAGCGGCAACGTCCACGGAATGCCGCTGGCCTGTTGCATCGGCCTGGGGCCGCCCGAGCTGACCTCGATCTTCGGCTACTCGCCCAAAGTGGACCCCGCCAATGTCGCCCTGGTGGGCATCCGCTCGGTGGATCAGAAGGAGCGCGACATCGTCCAGCAGTCCGGCGTGCATGCTTTCACCATGCGGGACATCGACGAGCGCGGCATGCGCTCGGTCATCAAGCAGGCCATCGATGTCGCCGCGTCCGGCACCGCCGGATTTCACGTCTCGCTCGACATGGATGCCGTGGATCCTCGCGAGGCGCCCGGCGTGGGCACGCCCGTGCGCGGCGGCATCACCTATCGCGAGGCGCACCTGGCCATGGAAACTTTGGGCGACACGGGCCGGCTCACGTCCATGGAAGTAGTGGAAGTGAATCCGGTGATCGACGAAGCCAACCGCACCGCGATCCTGGCCGTCGAGCTGGTCATGTCGGCGATGGGGAAGAGGATTCTGTAAAACATGAAGAAACGCGTGGCGGTGATCTACGGCGGGCGCAGCGGCGAGCACGATGTGTCGCTGCGTTCGGCCAAGTCCATCATCGAGGCGATGGACCCGGAGAAATACAAGGTCCTGCACTACCTGATTTCGAAAGAGGGCAAGTGGAGCCCGCGCCCGATTGTTCCCGAGCCCCACGGCAACCCGGAAATCGACGTCGTGTTTCCCGCGCTGCACGGCACCTTCGGCGAAGACGGGACGCTGCAAGGCCTGCTGGAGCTGGCCGACCTTCCCTACGTCGGCGCGGGCGTGCTGGCATCTTCGGTCTCCATGGACAAGGAAGTCATGAAGCGCCTGATGAAGGAGCGCGGCCTGCCCGTAGTGGACTATTGTGTCGTGCCGCGCTGCGGCGCGTGGACGTTTGCGCCCGATTTCCCGATGTTCGTGAAGCCCGCCAATCTCGGCTCGTCGGTCGGCATATCGAAGGTCGGCAATCAAGAGCAGTTGACGGCGGCCATCGAATTGGCGAGTTCCTATGATCGCAAGGTGATTGTGGAGCGCGGCATCATCGGGCGCGAGTTCGAGTGCTCGGTGCTGGGCAACGAAGATCCCATCGCGGCGGTGCCGTGCGAGATTCTCCCCTCGCGCGACTTTTACGACTACGAAGACAAGTACGTCCTCGAGACCGCGCGGACCGTGCTGCCCGCCGACCTTACGCCGGAGAAAACCGCCGAACTCCGGCGGCTGGCGGTGGAGTGCTACAAGGCGGTGGAATGCGAAGGCATGGCGCGCGTCGATTTTCTGCTCGAGACCGCCACCGATCGGCTGTACATCAACGAGATCAACACCATTCCGGGCTTCACCTCCATTAGCATGTACCCTAAGATGTGGGAGTATTCAGGGCTTCCGATGCCCAAGCTGGTGGATCGTCTGATCGAGCTGGCCTTGGAACGGCACCTGGCTAAGCAACGTCTGCGCTACTCGAAGTAAATGATCCTGCCTCTGTTGTTTCTGTTCGCGGCGCCGCCCTCGACGGCGGATGTGGAAAGCGCTCTCAAGCGCTTCGTGGATGTCCTCGCGGTTGTGCAGCAGGAAGCTGCCGACCCGGTGAACACCGAACAAGCCGTCTATCAGGGCGCCATCCCCAGCATGCTGCGGCGCTTGGATCCGCACTCCATCTTCTTCGATCCCGAACAGAACGAGCAGCTCAAAGAGATGGAGCGATCCGAGCGCAAGGGCTTCGGCACGGTGGTGTCGATACTGCCGGGCCGCGTCATCGTCCTGCAGGCTATGCCGGGGACTCCATCGGCCAAGGCGGGGCTGCAGCCGGGCGATGAAATCGTGGCCGTGAACAACGTCGCGCTGGCGCGGCTGGAGTTTGATCAGATCGTCGGCTTCCTCGGCGAATCGCGCCAGCACCAGGCGCAACTCATCGTCCGCAGGCCGGGCAACGCGCGGCCGCTCCAATTCGTGCTCGATCCCGAACTGGTGGATTCGCCCAGCGTGGACCGCGCTTTTCTGCTGCGGCCCGGCATCGGCTATGTCCGCGTCACTGGATTCGATCCGCAGACCGCCAGGCAGCTCAAGGAAGCCATCGAGAAGCTGGGCGGCGCGAAGCTCAAGGGCCTGGTGCTGGATTTGCGCGACAATCCCGGCGGGGTGGTGCAGGCCGCGCTCGAAGCGGCATCCTACTTCCTGAAGCCCGGGCAGAAAATCCTCAGCGTGAAAGGGCGGAGCATCGAGGATCAGCAAGTGGACACGCCCAACACCGCCGCTCCTTACGCGTTCCGGCTGGCGGTGCTGGTGAACTCCAAGAGCGCCAGCGCCTCCGAGATCCTGACCGGCGCATTGCAGGATCACGATCGCGCGGTGGTGGTGGGCGAGCCCAGCTTCGGAAAGGGGCTGGTGCAAAATGTGTTCCCGCTTTCCGGCAACACCGCGCTGGCGCTGACCACCGCGTTCTACTACACGCCCAGCGGCCGGTCCATCCAGAAGCCGCTGGCCGGCGTCCAACTGGAGATCGAAAAGCAGAGCCAGCAGTTCCACACCGATTCCGGACGCGCGGTGACCGGAGGAGGCGGTATCCGGCCCGACCTCGAAGTTCAGCCCGAGCTGCCCACCCGGCTGCGCATGGTGCTGGACGCCAGCGGCATCATGACTTCCTTCGCCACCGAGATTGCGCAGAAGGGCGCCGTCAACGAGAGGTTCGAAGTCACGCCGTCCATTCTCGAGGACTTCCAGGTTTACGCCGGCCAGCACGACATTCAGCCGCCGGTGAGCGATTGGCTGCGCGAGCGCGCCTGGGTGCAGAGCCGGCTCAAGCAGGAGATCTTCAATCAAGCGCTGGGCGTCGCCAAAGGCGATGAAGTGGAGGCGCAGCGCGATCCGGTGGTGCGCGCGGCCGTCGAGCGCTTAGTCGCCCGGCTGTAGCTGGGATTTGCGCGGGAATTTCGCGCGCAGCGCGTGGCTGAAGATGGGCAGCAGCGACACGAAGATGATCAGCAGCACGAACTTCTCAAAGTTCCTCCGCACGATGGGCACTTCACCCAACAGGTAGCCCAGGATGGTCATCGACGAGACCCAGCCGACGCCTCCGAAGATGTCGAACGACAGAAACCGCACGTAACGCATCCTGGCCACTCCGGCGATGAACGGAGCGAAGGTCCGGATGATGGGCACGAACTTGGCGTAGATGATGGTCTTGCCGCCGTGCTTTTCGTAGAACGCCTCGGTGCGGCGCAGGTGGTCCTGTTTGAAGAAGCGCGAATCGGGGCGGTTGAAAATCGCCGGTCCGGCGCGCCGGCCCAGCAGGTAACCGGACCAGTCGCCCAGCATGGACGCCGAGATCAGCAACGCGATGATCAGCGCCAGGTTCAATTGGCCGGCGCCGGCCACCACGCCGATGGTGAACAGCAACGAATCGCCCGGCAGAAAGAATCCGACCAGCAGGCCGGTTTCAGCGAAGACGATACCGAACAGCGTGGCGTAACCCAGCCAGCCGGTGAGCACCGTGGAGAGCAGTTGAATCAGGCGCTCGGGTGTAGTGAGAGTGCGGAGGAAGTCCAGCAGCCCATGGATCATGGCCGCGGGGTTTAGGTGTGATACCGAGCCATCAGCCGGTTGATCACATCCTGGTGCTTCTTGATCTTGCCTTCCTGAACGAGGCGCGTCACGATGCTGTCCTGCAGGAGCGCTGCGCGGTCCTGCGCTTTCTGCGCTTTCAATTTGCTGACGATGGTGTCGCGCTGTTCACCCAGTTTCTTCATGTCGGCAGCCTGGCGCTCCACCACCTTGCCGAAGACGGTCTGGCCTCCGACCAGCACGGGTCCGATCAACGTCCCATCCGGCTTGTCGAACGCCTCGTTCAGCGCGCGTCCGGGCCCGATGCCCTCAGCGGCGCCGTCCCGGGAGAAGAAATCCGCGGTCTTCACTTCGAGACTCAAGCTCTTGGCGGCGGCCTTCAAGTCGCCTCCATTGGTCTTCAACAGATCCGTCAGCTTCTTCGATTTTTCCGTAACCAGCGTAGTGCCCATTCTCTGCGTGTAGGTCTGGCGGACCAACTGCTCCACGTCCGAATACTCGGCGGGGTGTGAAGGAATGATGGCAGTGACCACGGCGACCACCAGCTTGTTGCCGGCCTGGATGACCGGGGTGACCTGGTCCTTTTCCATGCTGCTGACCGCGGAACTGACTTGAGTATCCGGGCCCAGCACGGTGATGGAACCGCCGGCCCGATACTTGTCCACCTTGACGAACTGCAGGTTGAGTTTGTTCGCGACCTGTTCGGCGTTATGCGGGGCCTTGGCCAGTTCGGTGTGGGCCTGGTCGGCTAAAGTCTGCATGCGGTCGAAGACGGTCTGATTCCGGATGGCGGTAAGAATCTGAGGCTTCACTTCCTCCAGAGTCTGGAGGCGAGCCGGCTCCTTCTCCATCACCTGGATGATGTGATAACCGTACTGCGTGGTGATGACGTTGCTGATTTCTTTGGGCTTGAGCGCGAAGGTGGTATCTTCGAATTCCTTCACCATCTGACCGCGCACCACCCAGCCCAGGTCGCCGCCCTTGGTGGCCGAACCGGGGTCCTCGGAATTCTTCTCGGCGAGCTTGGCAAAATCTCCGCCAGCCTTGAGCTGCTTCAACAGATCCTCAGCCCGGGCCTTGATCTTCACTTTGTCGGCGTCGGACTTGCCGGTGGTACTCAGCAGGATGTGGCGCGCATGCACTCTTTCGGGCGTCCGGAACTGGTCGCGCTGCGAGTTGTAGAAAGCCTGCACCTGCGCGTCGGCCACCGGAATGGACTCGGCGACCTTGGCTTGATCGGCCACGATCAGTTGCAGGTCGCGCGTTTCCGGCAGTGGGAAGAAGCCCCGGTTCTGGTCGAAGTAGCTCCGCAACTCTTCGGCGCTGGGCTTGGCTTCCGTGCTGAGCCGGTTGGGATCCATTCCGATGTACTCGAACTTGATCTTTTCGTTCTGGGCCCGGTAGGCGGTCTCCACCTCCGCGGGCGAAATCACTACGCCTTCGGTCGAGATGGTTGCCAGGGCGTCGGCCAGAATGTTCAAGCGCATGTTTCTCTCAAAATCGGCCACGGTAGTTTGCACCTGTTGCTCGACGGCCTGCCGGTACTGATCCGGAGGCAGAGTTCCAAACTGGGTGGTACGAATGACATTCGCCAGATCGCTATCGGAGGCCTGAAAGCCGAGCCGCTGCGCTTCGTAGGCGACGGCCCGATCGGCGATGGCCTTGTCGATCATCTGCGGAATGTAGACTTCCACCATGCCAGGCGGGACTCGAGAGCCCTGCGTCATGTTGCGGATCTGCTGTTCGATCTGCTCGACGGTCACCTGGTCCTTGCCGATGTCGGCGACCACCTGGTCACTGCGGTCCCCGGTGGGCATGCCCGCGCCGGGAATCAGGTACACGAGCATCGAGAGCGCGACCATGGCGAGCAAGGCGCCCAACATGATGCGGACGGCTTTGGCTCGACTTCGAAACAGATCAAACATGCTTGAGAACTCCTAGCTAGCGGTGGGTTCTAAGCCCAGTATAGCTGAAAGGAGCCGGGGACAAGGCGCTGGACGTGGCCTGATTTCCTAGCGCGACGGCGTGGCTCCGCCGCACTGGCGCCGGAGGGGCGCGGTCAGGGGCGGTTGCGGGTTATTCGATCTGCTTGCCCGATGTGGGTGTGGAATCGTCTTTTGACCCAGCGTTCAGGGCATCCTTGAAGCCGCGGATTCCTTCCGCGAGGCCCTTGCCGAGTTCCGGCAACTTCTTGGGTCCAAAGAGAAACAGTCCGACAACCAGGATCACGAGCAAGTGCATGGGTTGAAATAGGCCTTCAAACATAAGTCCTCTACGGCGGTGTTGGTGGCAATCGGCGTTCCAAAGCGCTTCCGGGTTGCGCGCCCGCAGGCGAAGTGTCAAAGTGAGGGATGAGAATGGATAGCCCGGCATCCAACCCCGCGCTTCCCGGCGCGGAATCCGCGGTTGAAGCGCTGCCATTCGAGCCATTTCCGGCTTTCCGGGCCAACGCCTTGCAGGACGACAGTCCGTTCGCCGACAGCCGCGGCAAGCGCATCGGTATCCTGATCGTCACCTACAACGCCGTCACCACTCTCACCAAGGTGCTCAAGCGCATTACGCCGAACGTGTGGAAGAACGTGGAGGAGATCGCGGTGTTCGATGACGCCAGCCAGGATGCCACCTACGAGCTGGCCGCGGGCATCAAAGCGCTCCGGGGCGTCACGAAACTCCAGGTGCTTTCGCACTCCAAGAACCTGGGTTACGGCGGCAATCAGAAGGCCGGCTACAAATATTTCATCGAAAAAGGCTTCGACATCGTGGTGCTGCTCCACGGGGACGGCCAATACGCGCCGGAGATTCTATCGCACCTCTATCATCCGATTGTCGGAGGCGAGGCCGACGCGGTGTTCGGCTCGCGCATGATGAAGGACTACGGAGGGCCGCTCAAAGGCGGCATGCCTCTGTACAAGTACGTAGGCAACCGGATCCTCTCCATCTTCGAGAACCGCGCCCTGGGGATGCATCTCACGGAGTTCCACAGCGGCTATCGAGCCTACAACCTGCACGCGCTGCAGAATATCGATTTTTCGCGGATGACCGATGATTTCCATTTCGATACCGAGATCATCATCAAGCTGCATCACCAGGGCTACCGCTTCAAGGAAGTGCCGATACCGACGTACTACGGCGACGAACTGTGCTACGTGGACGGTCTGAAGTATGCGCGGCATGTCGCGCGAGCGGTGCGCCGCTACAAGCGGACTGGCCGGTCGGTGAGCTGCTTTCCGGAGTTCCAGGAATATTTCGTACATTATCCGATTAAACACAGCAAGTATTCCAGCCACTATTACGCGCGGCGCATGACTGGAGCCCGCCACGACGTGCTGGACGTCGGATGCGGCGAAGGGTTCTTCGCCGCCGAGCTGGCCGAGAGCGAAAACCGGATCACCGGAATCGATGATCGAGTGGCGCCGGCCAAGCCGGTCTTCGAGCGCTATTTTTCGGCGGACCTGGACGATGGGATCGGGCCCGTCATTGAGCAGCTAGAGGGCCGGCGCTTCGACCGGGTGCTGCTGCTGGACGTGCTGGAGCATCTCAAGCGGCCGGAACAAATTCTCGAGCAATGCCACGCGGTGGTGAAACGCGAGGGCTTCATTGTCGTTTCGCTTCCCAACGTCGCCAACATCGCGGTGCGGCTGATGCTGGTCTTCGGGCGATTTGATTACCAGCAGCGCGGGATTCTGGATAAGACGCACCTGCGATTCTTCACCCGGAAGACGGCGCGCCGGCTGCTGGAGGAAAACGGCTACGCGATTGTGGAAGAACGCGAGACGGTGATTCCGGTGGAGCTGGTGCTGGGCTTGCCGCCCGAGAGCCTGCTGATGCGGATGCTGAATCGGATGCTGGCGTTGGCGACGTGGGCGATGCCGGGGTTGTTTGGATATCAGATCGTGTTTGCGGCGAGGAGCGGGAAGGACTAGTCGCTTGCTGGAAAACGCGCGCAACCACTCCCTGACGGTCGCGGCTCAGAATCGGCGTTCTAGCGTCGACAGCCACTTACAGAGCCATGACCGTTAGGGAGCGGGTTGTTACAAAGGTTTTTCAGCAAGCTCCTAGTGTCCTGAGTCAGAAGTTCGCATAATAATAGGAACCCGCTTGCTATGCTGGGAATCCAACCAGCATGGGCCGACCAACTAAGCCAATCGTGGTGAGTGAAGAGGAACGGGCGAAGCTCCAAGAGTGGGCGCGGCGACCGAAAACAGCACAGCGATTGTCGATTCGGGCGCGTATTGTGTTAGGTTGTGCCGACGGGAGGGAGAACCGCCAGGTCGCGCGGGAATT
>JAIQFN010000124.1 GCA_020073265.1 Terriglobia bacterium
ATGATGAATGAGTGGGGCATCCCCACCGTCGAGCTGCACTCGCTGGTCTACGAGTACTACTGCAAGCTGGCCAGCAAGAAGATGTTCCTGCCCGACCTGGCGCTCGCCGGCGGCTTCACCTTCGAGGATCAGATGTTCAAGGGCTTCGCCCTCGGCGCTCCGTTCGTGAAGCTCATCGCCTACGCCCGCGCTCCGCTGGCCGCGGCCATGGTCGCCAAGAACATCGGCAAGGCAATCGAAGCGCAGAACCTGCCCATCTACATCCAGCGCTTCGGCCTCGGCGTGGACGAGATCTTCGTCACCGCCCACGAGCTGCGCCACATCCTCGGCGACCGCTTCAAGAAGCTGCCCACCGGCGCGATCGGCGTCTACACCTACAACCAGCGCCTGGCACAGGGTCTGCGGCAGTTCATGACCGGCGCGCGTAAGTTCGCGCTGAAGTACATCACCCGCGACGACATCTGCAGCTTGACGCCCGAGGGCGCTCGCGTCAGCGGCCTCTACTACATCATGGACGTGGACAAGAAGCAGGCCGACGCCATCCTGTTCGGCAACGGCACCTCCAAGGCCGCGAAGCAGGTGGCGCTGGCGGGCAAGAACGGCAAAGCACGGAAATAGGAACCGCTCGCGACGCGCTCAAAACAGGGACGCGCGAGCCGAGTGAACCCGGGGCGGCGCAGCCCCGGGTTTCTTTTTGACAGGTTGCCGTCAGAAGCTGTATCGCGCAACGATCGAAGCGAAGGAGTTACGCCGGTACTGGCCGAGGAAGTCCCTGGGATCGCCGCGGATGCCCTTGAACATGGCAGACCAACGCCAGTGCTGACCGAAGGCCTGCGAGTACTCGGCCTTTGCATAGAGGCCATTACCATTCTGCCGGGCCACCGCTTCGAAGACCAGGCTGCGGCTGCCGGCCAGATTGACCGAGGCGCGCCCCAGGAAGGCGTGGCTGAAGCCGCGGTCGGCGGCGAACTGCAGCCCGCCGCCGTGCTGGGTGACAGCATCGCCTACGTAGCCACCGACGAACAACCATTCCTTCCACTGGCGCTCGGCCTGGAGCACGAAGAGAACGTAATTGTCCGCGCCAGGGGTGCTGGAGGTAAGCGCTTCGGCTTCGGTTTTCAAAGTGAACCAGCGCAGGGGAATAGCCGCGTCGCCACCGAACGCGCGCAGGTTAGGATAGTTGCGTCGCACGCCAATGGACTGCGGGGCGGGAGACAAAGCCGCAGTCAGCAGCGGCAGATCGTTATAGCCTTGGTAAAAAGACAGCGAGGTTTCCAGTTTAGCGGCAATACGGTTCCAGCGGATGCCGAATTGGGGGCCACCCGGAAAGCGCACACCCGCATCGCGCAGTTTCAGGTCGGGAACGCCCGCTGGCAACTCCACCCAGCGTTGATCCAGAAGCGGAATGCGCGCCGGCGTGAACCTGGGAACATAGACCAAGTCGAGGGAGTTGGAGCCTTTTTCGAGCGTCACCCGGCCCGCGGTGACAGGAAGAGGGTCTGAGTCTACGACCCTGAGGTAGTCTTTAGGCGCAAAGCGGTCCGTCGGATTGAGGACATCCGTTTTGCCCCAACGCACGAATTGCTTGCCGAATTCCAGAGTCAGGAATTTGTGACGATACAACAGGCTCAGGCGGCGAGCCGACAGCAGTGGCCGCCTGGAAGTGCGGTCCCACCAGGAGAAATCCAGGTCGCGCTCGACCTGATGATGAGAGTCGGTGCGGGCGTCGACGCCAAGGAACAGCGTTAGGCCATTGTGAAATTTCAGCGAAGGTTCCCATCGCAAAAGCAGATCGCCGACAACGTGGGCGCGGTCGTTGGGCGTGAGCTGGGGAAAGCCGCTGAGCTCGGCTTCGACAAAACCCTTCTGCTCGAAATGGACGGCGGGCGAAGCCACAGCCGGAAGGACCACGGCCGCGACAGCCACCGCCAGGCGTAACCAGGAGGGGGTTCGCCGAGCCAGCGTCGTACCGATCATGGGCTCCGTTCCGCTCGCGCCCGCTGCTCCCGAGTGCTACTGGCCTGCTCGCAGCGCTTGCAACGTGAATTCTTCGTCCTTGACGGAAAGATTGTATTGTAGGGCCTGCAGCGTGAGCACGGTGCGGCTGTGACGGGTTAGATCCTCGGCCTCGATGGCACGCGCGGTCCAGATATTTTGCACCGGCTGCAGGTCGCGGTAGCTGACGCGGCGGATCAGGTTGCCGAGGGTGTAGTTCTCGATGCGCGCATAAGTGTAATTGGCTTTCCGTATCCACAGCATTGACCGCGTGTACTGTGAAGTCTTAGCGGCTCGCGGCTTTGCCTCGATCTTCCAGCACGCCTCCCCGTTCACCGCGTCGTCGCCCTTGGACGCGTAGTCATACTGATCGACATCGCGTTCTTCCAGGTCCTCGAAGCTGAAGTCGGTGCCGAAAAAACGGCTGCGCCGGTCCTGCAAGGCAATGCGGCGCTCGCGATTGATGGCAGGCGTCCACATCCACTGATCGGACGACCGGTCGGGATGGTTCACGATCAGGAGCGCCACATCCTTGACTTCGGCCGGCGCGGTGAAGCGCAGCACGACCTTGCTGTTGCCGTGCGACCCGATGCGGTTGTAGGTCCACTTCTTCTCGTTGGTCTTGCCTTTGCTGTCAATCACCTGCAGCAGGCCCTCATAGTGCTCCGAGTTCGCCTGCGAACGGCGCTGGAGTTCCTGCACGATCTGGCGGGCGTCCTGGGAGTGCAGCGCGGGCACGCAGAAGATCAGCCCCAAAGCCGCGGCCATCCATTTCCTATTCATATTCGAGCGCCTCCACCAGCGAACCATGCACTGCCGACTCTGCCGGGACCAGGGCTGAAGCGAAACAAACCGCGAGGATCACCGGAAAGAGTAGCAGCGCGATCGCGCCGGGATACAGGTAGGACAGGTTCATCCCCGGGTAATCGCGATAGGCGATTTGGAGCACATAGTAGAGCTGAATCGCACCCAGGGCGAGTCCCAGGACGACGCTGATCAGTCCGATTCCCACGGCTTCCATCCAGATGGTTCCGCGGACCTGGTTTCGCAGGGCGCCGACCGCCTGAAGCACGCCCAACTCTCGGCGTCGGTCGGTAATCGAGACCGTCAGCGAGTTCACAATGCCCAGCACGGCGACGAGGATGGCAACCGCAATCTGGATCCAGGTCATGGAGAACCACTGCTTGGTGAGACGAAGGACGTATTGCCTGACCTGATCATTGGACAACACGAAAATGCGCCGATTACCGGAAAAGTGCGCCAGGATCGTTTCCTTGACCTGCGCCGGATCTGCGTTCCGGGCCAGATAAACGCGGAAAAGATCCACGGAATCATCCTTCCACCACTGCTTGAACACCGCGCGATCCAAGATGACTGAGCCCTGTTGGTCGGAGTATTCGCGAGCGATCCCCAGCACCGGCAGCGTGAGCAGCCCCCGCGGCGTCGGAAGTTCCATCGGATCTCCAATGTGAAGCTTCTGCAGGGAGGAGAGTGTCTCGGATATGATTACGCCCTTGCCCGCGGCAGTCTCACTGGCCGCCTTGGCAGGATCTCCTTGCACGACAAACACGCGACCGCGCTGGGCGGCCTTGCTTAATTCCCGGGCGATGACCAGGATCAATCCTTTGCGATAACGAACGCGAAACGAGCGCACCGTCTGCACTTCTTCGATGCCGGCGATGTTCTGAAGTTCCGCCGCCATCGACGGCGGGAATTTGTAGTCGCGAGTAACGAGGGTGGGGGAAGAAGTCACGAACAGGTCGGAGTCCAGGTAAACATTGATCCACTCGGCGATGTTGACATAGGCCGAGCGGGCACTGCCCGCCAAACCGATCACCATAGCCAGCGAAAACATCAGGGCCGCAACCGTGGCTGAGGTGCGTCGTGGTGCGCCGATGAGGCTATCCGCCGCCAACGCACCTTCCACCGGACGTACCCATTTCAGCAGCGGACGGATTGCATGCGCCAGCCCCAGCGACAGCTGTGGGGCAAGCAGCAGAGCTCCAAGCATGATGCTCGCATAGGCGGCATAGAAGACCCGCAGCGAGTGGGAAAATACCAGCAGTGCGAACGAGCAAGCCGCCAGGACCAGCGCCGCCGCAAAGCGCATCCGGCTCTCACCGGCCGAGAGCACTTGCAGCCGGCCTTTCTGCAGAGCCTTGACGGGGTCCACCCGTGCAGCACTGCGTGCCGGCAGCAGCGCCGCGATAACGGACGTAGCGATCCCCAACAACAAAGCCAAAACCATCAAAGCAGGGCTGAGTACGGCCTTCGCCGGCGTACGCGCAATACCGTAGATCCCCTCCAAGAGACGGCTCATGCTGCTCGTAATCGTTTCTGCCAGCATCGAGCCGAAGGCAATTCCAACAATCGATCCGATCAGGCCGGCGACCGCCCCTTCGCTCAAGAACAGGACGGCAATCTGACGACGCGTGGCGCCGAGGGCGCGCAGGATGCCAATCTCTGAACGTCGCTGGGTGACCGCGATTGCGAACGCGTTGTAAATGATGAAAGTCCCGATCACCAGCGCGAAGGCGCTGGAGAACTTCAACATGTAGGAGTACACACGCGACATCGATTCGAGATTCTGCGCGCGCGAAGCCGGGGGCTCCACTTCAAAACCCGGCCCCAGCGCCTGGCGGATGCGTTCTTGCGCATCCGCCACCCGCACGCCGTCGTTGACGGCGAGGTCGATGCGGTCAAACTTGCGCCCTCGCCCGAAGACGTGCTGGGCGGCGTAGATATCCATAATCGCCAGGTTCCCGCCGAAAGCGCTGTTGAGGCCGCCTGACTT
>JAIQFN010000011.1 GCA_020073265.1 Terriglobia bacterium
TGGGGCTTCAGCGCTTTACCACGTTCCAAAGAAATGCGACGCACAAGGTCGGTTTACGAAAAGGGATGACAGGCAATATCAAGCAGGAGTTTTTCGAATTCGACGATTTCGGTTCGAATGCCACCGCGCGTTTGCCACCACCGGTCGGGATCGAATGTGGAGTAGTGCGCGGACTGAACCGTGACGCTCGTTGGGTGGCCTTTCATGGCGCGCCGAAGGATGCGGCCGAGCCGTCGCGAGTGGTCGGACGTCGTCACCACCACGACCGAGCGATAATGGTGCTGGTCGCACCAGACAGGAAGCACTTCCCCCTCTTCCTCGCTTCCGGCCGCACTTCTTGGGATTCGCTCCACGTGGTCGATGCCAAGCGATTGGAGCTGGCGAGTGGAAACCTCGGCAACATCTTGGTAGGGAATTCCGCGGCGGAGAAACTCGCGGTCCACGATGCGGTCCGGGGGATCGGCGAAAACCGCGACGCGCGTCGACACGCCCTTGTGGACCAGGTCGGCCGCCTCGAGCGTCCCGGCGCCATCGGTATCAATGGCAACGACGATGATGTCGGCGGACTTGACGGGGAGTTGGTGCAGAACAAGTGCCCATCCGGCCGACCGCAGAATTTGCGTCCGAATCGCCGGTACGCCAATGGCAATCAAGCTCGACAACACGACAACCGCTAGAATCCAAGCCCATCGCTGGACGCGAGCACGCATTAGAACAGAATCACTAATGGACCCGCCCAAATTCGCCCAGCGTGGTGGCGGCAACGGAAGGGGAGGTCCGAGAAGCCTCCTGGTAGGCCATCACAATGAGGTCGGCTCTGCGACCCACACCGAATTTCCGCAACAGGTTTGAGACATGGAATTTGACGGTGCGTTCGGAAATGTTCAGTCGACTCCCGATTTCCTTATTCGAGAGGTTGTCCAGCAGAGCCTGGATGACTTCCTTTTCGCGCCGACTCAGCCGTGCGCGGGAGGACATGGCCGCACCATGGGTCGTCTTGGCGAGAACGGAATCGACAAACCTGGACAGCAACGTCCGCGGCACCCAATATCCGCCCGCATCAATGGACTGCAGGGCACGCTGTAGCTGATCCGCAAGTTGTGAATGTTGCAGAAGACCCTTCACACCCAGCCGAAGCAGCGGAAAAGCGACGTCCTCACTGAAATCTCCACCGACCAGGAGCAAGCGGGCGTTGGGATACCGTTCCATTACCTTTGCGACCAGGGATTCGGTCGCCATACGGTTGCCCTCGAAATCGACGACATACACGCTGGCACGTGGAAGCGGATCTTTGTCTGAAAGCTGCGGCTCGACTCTCTTGGGCTGAACGCGACCGGGAACAGTGCTGAGCAACCGCTGAAACTCTGCCAGCACCAGTGGGTGGTTCGCCAGCAGGCAGACGGAGATTTTCCGGGTTGATGCCGGCGGCATTGGCATGGGGTGAATGGTCAGAATAACGCAAAACCGTGGTGTGGGCAATTCGCAGCAGGTGCCCCGATTGCATAAGCAAGGAAGACCCAAAACGGGCACTTGCCGGGCAGTTGCGACCGCGCACTCGGGATCATCTCCTCTAGGGTTCCGGTCCCCATGGAGTTGCGGCCACTCTGCGGTTCGCTGGTTAGGGCCTTGGCGCCCACGCTTGACCCCCGGGAAACATCGCCGGGAAGCGGATTTGCGGCAGACTGGACCTTAGTACAGGTGAAGTACAGCAACGCGTTGCTGTCCCTTTTCTGACACCCTGTCCAGTAGCTTCGCCGCGTGGTCTCTCCTACTCTTGCGGGAAAGCAATCTTATTAGGAGATGTACTCATGCGGGCTACGCGACTCATTCTTTTCGTAGCGATCGTCGTTGCGGTCACCCTCCCCTTGGCAGCCTATAATTTGCCGTCCATCACGTCGATTTCGCCTAATGCGGTCCCCGCTGGTTCCGGCGGCTTCACTCTTACGGTTTCGGGTTCGTACTTCAATGGCAAGGACAAGATTACGTGGAATGGCGTGCGGCTCACCACGACGCTCGTGTCGCTGACGCAGGCCCAGGCAGTCGTTCCATCGAACTTCGTGGCCAATGCCGGTAATGTCAACGTAGCGCTGTGGGATTCCCGGTCGGGCATGTTTTCGACTGCGGTGACATTCACGATCAGGGCCGCTGCGCCTTCGCCGGTCAGTGTCAGCGTTACTCCGGGCTCGACTACAGTTAGCGCCGGCGGTATGCAGCAGTTCACCGCCGCAGTCAGTGGCACCAGCAACAGCGCGGTGACCTGGTCGGCGACGGGTGGAACCATTTCTTCTGCCGGGATGTACACCGCACCCATCGTGGCCAGCACGGGACAGGTATTGCTGGATGCAGTTGGACCGAACCAGGCCGGCGCATCGGTTAGGGGCGGCTCGACGGCAAGCTGGCAGCACACTGCTTCCGGCTCCAACCGTCTGGTGACGGTGGCTTGCTCGGTCGGCAAACTCGACATTCCTGCCGTCGCGCTGTCCGCGACCTACGGCGGCATCAGCATGCTGACCGACCCCGTCAAGCTCACGAAGGTCAATGGCAAGGGAGACGGTGCAGTGCAGATGTTCTATCTTGCGTCCCCTCCCACCGGCCCGCAGACCGTCAAAGTAACACTGTCGGGAATGACGGCCGACCTTGCCTGCGGCTCACTCAGCTTTACTGGTGTTAATCAATCAACTCCCTTTCGCAACACCGCCACCAGCACAGGATATAGCAACACCCCGAGCGGTACGGTCAGCAGCGCGGTGGGCGACCTAGTAGTGAACGCCGTCGACTATGGCTGTTCAGGCGGCAGCTCGAAACAGACGCTGGCATGGATGAAACAACTGGATTGTTCTCGAATGGATCGTAGCCCAGTATTCGCGCGTTTCCCGTGTCGACCACGTAGGGATTTGCGCCGACGAAGAACACACCTTGGGGCGGCGTCGCATGGCCGTTGCTATCCACCGCGCCGAGCGTGCTCTCGTTGATCACCGGCGCCGCCTGCCCTGAGGCGGGCACGATCAGGCCCAGGATGCGCGAGCCGAACTGGCCGATATTAAATGGTGGCGTGTAGACCACCACGCGGTTGGCGCTATCGGCCACGAACACCCGGCCCTTGGGATCGATGGCCAGGCCCGACGGCGCGCTGAGAAAAGTCTTCTTGCTGCGATCCGGATTCGGCGGAAGCGAGTTCGAGCTGAAATCCGGCTGGCCCAGGACCAGATCGGCGGAGGGATCATTGGCCGCGCCGCTTTGAAGAGCGCTCGACGGAAAGCGCAGCACGCGATTGTTTCCCGGATCGGAAACCCACAGATTTCCCTGCGAATCGAACGCCAGGCCCGCGCGAAAGATACCGGCGCTGGTTCCAAACGCAAGCGTCCGGTCGCTGGGCGCGGACTGGCCGGCGTTGGGCGCGCGTCCGTTCAGATCGCCCTGGCCGAGAACCAGGTCGACCGTCAACAGGTCGCCGGTCTGAGCCAGCGGAGCCGGATAGCGCAGGATGCGGTTGTTGCCGGCGTCGATCACGTACAGGTTGCCGTTCTTGTCGGTGGCGACCGCGGCGGGCTGATACAAGCCGGTGCTCAGATCCGCGCCCGGGCCTTGCGCGGCGGTGGTTAGAAAGTCGCGCTGGCCGATCACCTTGCTGGCCGGGTCGCCCTTGGTGAACCCGAAGGCGTTCTTCCACGCCAGGACTCGATTGTTGCCGGTGTCGGCGACGTACAGAATCGGCGGGTTGGAGGACCCATCGACGGAGAGCGACTGCGGGCCGTTCAGTTCCCTGCCCTCCACCAGGTTAGGCGCGGTGGCGGTCAGGAGTCCGAGTTGCTGCAGGACGGCCTGGCCGAAGATTCGCGAAGGAGCGGGATTGAAGATGGTTTGCGCTTCGGCAACCTGCCCGGCCGCGAGTAACGCCGTGGCCCAGGCAAAGGCCTGAATGTGCTTCATCTGATTTCTCCCGGAAGGCCGGGAGAAATACTTCTATGACTGACAGTGTACCAAGCCGCTACTGCGGCCGTGGCTGCTTTGGCAGGCGGTCGACGTAGCCGATGAGTCCGTCCAGCTTGTCTTGGATCTCGGACATGCGCTGGGCGAACTCATGGGACCATTTTTCCATCTTCTGAGACCATGTTTCGTGGGCGAGAGTGCGCTCGCGCACGCATCCAGCTCGGCAGCTTGCAACCTCTGAACTTCGGATTGACGCCGCTGGATCTCTGCCATGACAACGAGCGTGTCCTGGAGAGAAAGGATGGCTTGTTCGTAATTCACTGGTCGTCCTTACTTATAATACCGAATTGTCCGCCCGTATCCGCTCAACTTCTTCGACGAGTTGCGGCGGCGCGTCCCGGCCGGCAAATGATGGGTAAGAAGCTCGCCAGACCTTGTCACCCAAGATACTAGGTCTCGAGTTCGGCCGTCGCCGCGATTCGAGCCAGCGCTTTTCGCAGCTCCTGAATCCCTAACTTTTGAGGATCTGGATCAATGGCACGCTGCTCTCGGGAAACCAGGGAGAGCAGGAAACTGAGATCGGCGAGCACGGATTGAAACGGGCGGATCGGCCGCGGGTTCTGCTGCTCCCAGCGGTTGAATTCCTCGAATTGCGCAAGCCTCTCGCGCAGACTGAGCACGCTACTACTCTACATCTCCAGCGACTTCAGATGCCGGTACACCATCGCCGCCGGAAGCCCGACTACGTTGAAGTAGCAGCCCTCCACGCGATCGATGAACTTGGACGCCAGGCCCTGGATGGCGTACGCGCCCGCCTTATCCATCGGCTCGCCGCTCGCCACATACTCGCCGATCTCCTGATCCGTGAGTCGTACGAAGCGGACGCGCGTGGTCTCGGCGTCCACGATCTTCTGCGAACTGCTGCGCAGGCAGATCCCGGTGATCACTTCATGCACCCTGCCTGAGAGCAGCGCCAGCATCCGCGCGGCATCCGCCGCATCGCGCGGCTTCTCGAGAACCTGGTCTCCCACCAGCACCACGGTGTCGGCGGCCAGAACCACTTCATCGCGACCGATGGAAACCGCGAAGGCTTTCTCCTCCGCCAGCCGCCGCACGTACGCGTCCGCCGATTCACCCGGGAGCAGTTCCTCCGGGATACTCGGCGCGCGGACCACAAACGGGATCCCGGAGTCGGCCAGAATCTGCCGCCGGCGCGGTGAGTTGGATGCTAGAACCAGCACGGACCCGGTTCGGCTCCTACTTGCGAGCCATCGCGGGCGCTGTCGCGGCGGCGGGCGTAGGCTCCGGCGGCGGAACCTTCTTGGGACGCGCATCCAGCCGGGTGAGAATCAGCTCCTCGCGCACCTTCTGGAACTTCGGCGTACCGGGCTTCGCGCCCGCGGCCACCACATCGCGCTCGGTGATTTCCTGCGCGGCCGGCAGATATTTCTGCAAGTAATTCTTGATGCGATCGTGCACCAGCCGCTCGGAGGAGTGCGCCAGCAGGAACAGGATCTGATCGCCGGGCGCCTTGGTGAGCGCCTGATAAACGAGCGAGGGCTTCTGCAGCTTAGCCGACTTCAGATCCTTCTCGAGCTTCTTCGATCGCGCCTCCAGCTTCTGCCACTGGTCGACGTCCCTCCTGGTCAGGCCGATGCCCTTGATGAGATCCGCGCGCTCTTTCGCGGTAAGCTTCTCGGCGAAGAAATATAGGAAAACCCCCAGCGGCTCCAGGTGGATATCGACCCCGAAAGGAACCGTCTGCCGGGCCTTCTGCAGCTTCTGTAAGCCCGCCGTGTTCAGCTTGGCTCCTTCCAAAGCCGGAGAATACAGTTGCAGCAGCTTCTCCTCCTGCAGCACGCGCACGACGTCCGCGCAGTTGGGCTCGTTGGCGGTGTGCCGCAGCTCCTCCAGCAGGTCGTGCTGGGGGATCCTGGTTTCGAGCTGCGCCTCGCGGGCGTTGTCGTACTGCATCTTGGTCCGCTCGTCGATGTTGAAACTCAGCCGGACTTTCAAGCGCAGCAGGCGCAGCAGCCGGATAGGATCGTCATACAGCGTGTAATTGCTGACGGCGCGCAGCTCCTTGCGTTCCAGGTCGCCGACGCCGTTGTTGGGGTCGAGCAACAGGCCGCGCGAGGCGGGGTTCAAAGAAAGCGCAATCGAGTTGATGGTGAAGTCGCGTCCCCGCAGATCCTCGTGGATGGTGGCCGGACGCACCACCGGTTTCGCGCCCGGCTTGGGATATTTTTCCTGGCGCGCCATTCCCACCGTGGCGCGCGCGCCACCGGGGAACGCCAGTTCGGCCAGCTTGCGGTTGTCGTCGCTCCACAGCACCTTCCCGCCGGCTTTCTTGGCGATGGTCTGGGCCAGTTTCACGGCGTTTCCCTCCACCGTGAAATCGATTTCCAAAATCGGGAAACCGCCCAGCATGTCGCGCATGGCGCCGCCGGTGATAAACACATTCATGTTGGCGTGGGCAGCGGCGGCCTGAACCTCGGAGACCAACCGCGTCTGGTCGGCGCTCAGGTGGCTCTCGAGCATAAACATGTAGTCGCTCATCGAATCGCTCTCTCTACGGTCTCAGCCGGCTTCAAAGGACTTGCATCCGTATCATGCCCTCGGATGGTGCTGGTCCACGGTCTTGCGCAGCCGCGACCGCATCACATGGGTATAGATCTGAGTCGTCGAGATGTCGGCATGGCCCAGCATGGTTTGCAGGCTCCGCAAGTCCGCCCCGCCCTCCAGCAAATGCGTCGCGAAGGTGTGCCGTATCACGTGTGGTGTCAGATCGTGGAAAATGCCGGCCTTCCTTCCATAGGCGGCCAGCAGTTTCCAGAATGCCTGGCGCGTCATGGCCCCGCCCCGATTGGTGGCGAACAGATACGGACTCGCCCGCCCTTTCAGCAGACCGGGACGGCCGCTCACCAGATAGTGCTCGATAGCGGCGAGCGCCACCTTACCGACCGGCACGATGCGATGCTTGTTGCCCTTTCCCACCACCCGCACGAAGCCCATGTTCCGGTCCAGATCGGACACGCGCACGCGGCAGAGTTCGGAAACGCGCAGGCCGGTGGCATACAGGAATTCCAGCATGGCGCGGTCGCGCAGGCCTTGCGGACGGGTCGCATCCGGGGCCGACATCAAGTCGCTCAACTGTTTTTGAGTTAGGTACTTAGGAAGATTATGCCATTGCTTGGGGGCAGCCAGCAGGGCGGTCGGGTCCGAATCCGCTGCGCCGGTTTCGAGCAGGAACTGGTAGAAGTTGCGCAGGGTGGTGATGTGCCGGGCGATGGACCGGCTGGCCATTCCCGCCTTATATAAAGAGTCCACGTGGCGGCGCAGCACGGTGGCGTCGGCGTGCTTAGCGGCAGGCCCCGCCGAACCAGCAAACCGTTCTAAATCAAGCCGATACGACTCCACCGTGGTCCTCGCCAAGCCCTTCTCGATACGGCAGAAGTCGAGGAATGCTGCGATGTGGGCCGACATGGTTCCAACAGACCGCATTCTGCCAATGATACAATATCCGCAAATTTGTTTGGAAGAAAAGTGTTGCGCGATCAACGGAGAGCCGTCTCGACGCCGGTGCCCAACCAGGCGCCGCGAGCGTGTTTCCGGAGCCGCGAGAACGGGCTGAAGGAGTAATTTGGCGGTATCCACCACCAAGAAAGTGCTCGTCACGCGGTTCGACCGGGAACCCCTGTCCGGCTTCGTCAACCCGCAGAGCTACTTGCTCGCCGAGGGGTTGGAGCTGCTGAGCCAGGGCGGAGCGGTGAGCATCGTTCCCTATGATGAGATCAAGCTGGTCTGCTTTGTCCGGGACTTCCACCAGGGCGAGCCCCGCAAGGAGCTGCGGCTGTTCGGTACCCGGCCCAAGATGGAGGGCCTGTGGATCCGGATGCGCTTTCGCGACGGCGACGCCATGGACGGCATGCTGGCAAACAATCTGCTGACGCTCGATTCGTACGGCTTTTCGGTTATTCCGCCCGACCCCGGTTTCCAGAATCAACGGGTCTTCGTTCCGAAGGCGGCGCTCACCGGCGTGCAGGTGCTGGGCGTGGTGGGAAGCCCCCTGCGAATGCGCAAAACGAAGCCAACGCCCAAGGAGCAACTGGAGATGTTCGACAAGCCGGAGTAGTTTGGCTCACAGCTTCCGCACCGCGTCTTCCACTTGGCGGGCCAGCGCGAGATAGTCGTCGCCGGCCAGGCGGAGCGGCGCGCCGAACCTCACCCGGACGCGGCCCATGCGCGCCATCTTCCAGGTCTGATGGAGCACGCGGTCCAGTCCCTCGATCCGGACGGGCACCACCGGGATCCCGAGTTTCGATGCGATCATTCCGATTCCCGGCTGGAAAGGCGCGATCTCGCCCTGCCTGGTCATTTTGCCTTCGGGAAAGATCAGGACGCACCAGCGGTCACCCGCAAGCTCGCCCATGTAGCGAAGCGTGCTGAGCGCGCCCGGCTCGCGCTGGGGGATCGGAAAGGCGTTGAAAAACAAGGACGATAAGTAGTAATTCAGACTATTGGTTAGACTGCGCCCGTGAAAGTGCTGCTCGAAGAACTCCTTGCGCATGGCAGGCGCCACACGGTAGCGCCAGCGGCCAGGGAGCGCGCTCAGGATGACCGGCACGTCCATGTAACTTTGGTGATTGGACGCGAAGATTACCGGAGGCTGTAAGTCGCGGAGGTGTTCAATGCCCTCGGTTCGGACATGGGCGAACGTGCGAGCCAGCGGCAGCAGGAATCCTGGAAGGAACACGCGGCGCGCGATGCGCGCGGGCAGGCGCCGGTTCCAGGTTGGGAACGCGCCGGCTGACGTGTCGACCGCGGGCACCGGCGCGCCGCTGATTTCCGATTCATCCAGGCCGAGGGCGACCATGCGCTCCACGCGCTCGAGCGAAGTGAGCGATTCGAGCGGCACGCTGAGATCGACCCGCGCGTGCTTGGCCGGAGGCGGCGTGCCCTTGGCGATTTCGTGCCGCTTGAGCTTGCCCGTTCCCTCGGTGCGCGGAAATTCGTCGTAGCGCCATGTGGAAACTGTGCGGACGCGCTGGTAATCGGCGAGCTGTGCGTTGGCGCGGCGCACTACATCGTCCTGGTCGGCGCCAGGGCCGAGGATGAGCACGGCGTGCACCCGATCGGTTCCGATCACGGCGGCGTCGCGTACGCCCGGCTGCTGCTTCAGAACGGCTTCGACGTCCTCGGGAAAGACGTTGAGGCCCTCGGGCGTCACGATCATTTCTTTCTTGCGGCCCAGGATGGTCAGCTCGCCGTTCTCTTTCAGCTCGCCGATGTCGCCGGTGTGGAACCAGCCGTCTTCGAATGCCTTGGCGGTTTCGTCCGGGCGCTGGTAGTAACCGGAGGTCACGTTCTCTCCGCGCACCAGGATCTCGCCGTCCGGGGCGATCTTCACTTGCACTCCGGCGATGGGCGTGCCTGCACTTCCCCGGCGCGCGTGAAAAGGATGGTTCAGCGTCACGATAGGCGCGGTCTCGGTAAGGCCATAGCCTTGGATCACCAGGAAGCCGAGTTCGGAGAAGAACGACTCCAGGTCCGCCGGCAGCGGCGCTGCCCCAACGATGAAGCACCAGAACTTCCAACCGAACAGCCGATGCACTTTGCGGTATCGCCACCAGCGGCGCAGCCAATGGATTTTTACCGGGCGAAGTTGCTTCAAATCGGGGAAGGTTTGTTCCAGGTGCGCGCGCAGGATTTCGAGAATCTGCGGGACCGAAACCAGCACCGACACGCGGCGCGTATGGATCTGCCGCAGGATTTCGTGGGGATTGAAACCGCGCATGAACACCACCACGCCCGGGAGCATGGGCGGGATGAAGGTCGCCATGGCCTGTCCGAACATGTGACTGAGCGGCAGAAGGTTGAGGAAGCGCAGAGGGAAGAACGGCTTGCCGTACCTGCGGTATTTGTGGACTTCGCCTTCCACCGGAACGATGTTGGCGAGAATGTTGCGATGCGTGATGACCACGCCTTTGGGCTCGGCCGTCGCGCCGGAAGTGAAGATGATCTCGGCGGTCTGATCTTTTCCGATTGAAGCGTTTAGAGGCGACGGCGCGGCCAGGTCGCCTTCATTCAGGCTCGCCAGCGTCCAGATCCTAGGTGAACTGGGCAGCGTGACTTCATCGCCGACAAGAATCGCGCGGGCTTCCACGATGCCATCGACGCGAGCGACGAATTCGGGTGACGACCGGTAGTCGATGGGGACCGCGATGACGCCCGCAAGCAGGCAGCCCCACAGCGCCATGATCCATTCGGGCCGGTTTTCGCCATACAGGATGACCTTGTCGTCGCGGACGAAGCCGGCGGCCTGGAGCCGCGCGGCGCATGCGATGGCCCGGGCGGCGACTTCCCGGTAGCGATAGTGCCGGCTGCGGAAGCCGTCGTCATGGATCAGGAATTCGTCAGGAAGGTCCGCGAAGTCGTGGAAGAAGTCGAGCAGAGTCTCGCGGGGCATCCAACTCCATTATGTGTCGCGGCGGATGTGCGGCCTTTCGGCGAATTATTGAGAGAGCCTGGTATAGCGCGCTTGCTACTTCAGCTCGGCGCGGTAGATGTCGTGCAGCCGGAGCAGGCCCAGGCAGGCGCCGGTGGCCGGATCGACTACCGGGAGCACCGAGATCTGCGAAGCGCGGTCCTCCATAAGTTGCAGCGCGTCGATTAAGCGCGCTTCCGGCGCGATGGTAATCGGATTCGCGGTCATGACCTCGCGGGCGCTCAGGGCGCGGATGTCGTCGTGCGCCTGGAGAGCGCGGCGCAGGTCGCCGTCCGTGATCAACCCGGCCAGCTTGCCGCCGGCATCCACCACGCAGGCCGCGCCGAGCGGATGGTGCGTCATCGCAATCACCACTTGCTTCAGCGAATCCTCGGGCTTGGCCCAGGCCACTTCGCCGCGGCCGTGCAGCACCTGAGCTGCGGTTAGGGTGAGACTGCGCCCAAGCTGGCCGCCGGGATGATATCGCCCGAACTCTTCGGGGCTGAAATTACGCGCGCCCATAAGAGCGATCGCGAGGGCGTGGCCGAGCGCGAGCGCCACCGTGGCGCTGGCCGTGGGCGCAAGGTTGCCGGGATCGGCTTCGCGCTCGACCGAAGCGTCCAGCACCACGTCCATGTCGGCGGCCAGCGGTGAATTGGGATTGCCCAGAATCCCGATGCGCTGCGAAGGCAGCCCGCGCAGAAAAGGAATGAGCTGGCGCAGCTCTGAAGTGGTCCCGCTCTTTGAGACCATCAGCGTCGGATCGCCGGGCGCATAGATGCCCAGATCGCCATGCGAGGCTTCGGCCGCATGCAGGAACACGGCCGGCGTGCCGGTGCTGCACAGCGTGGCGACGATCTTGCGGGCCACGTGGCCGGACTTGCCGAGTCCGGTGACCACCAGCTTGCCCGGATGGGCCAGGATCAGGTCCACGGCGCGCGACAGATTGCCGTCCAGACGCCGGGCGGCCTGGGCCACAGCCTGCGCTTCGATCTCCATGGCCCGGCGCGCGGCCTGGAGCCAAGCGGCTGGTTGTTCGTGCGCTTGCATACAGTTAACGCAACCATCATCGCACTCCGCCGGGTTCGGGCGTGCTGAAGGTCTAAAATTTTTGCTAAAGTTATCAGGGTCGCTGCCGATAAACAAATCTAGAACGAAATGTTGCAAGCGCTCACTACTGTTTCGCTACCGCAGATTTACTGCCGCTCCTGCCATCTGGCCACGCGGTCGGACATGACGCGCTGTCTGCACTGCAACAAGCTGCTCATCGAGCCGGCGGCCCCCAAGCGTGTGCTGCGGAGACCGAAGGCGCGGCGGCATTCCAGGTAATCTGCTTCAGGGCGTTCGTATGAGTGCGTGCGCCACACCCACCTATTCATAGCGCAGCGCTACAACCGGGTCCAGACGCGCGGCCTTGTTGGCCGGCCAGATTCCGAAAAACAAACCGACTGTTACGGACACCAGCACGCCTAGCGCGGCGGCCCACACCGGCACGGCGGTCGGAAGGCTGGGATAAACCATGCGGCAAATGAAAGACACCAGCCAGCCGAGTGTCATTCCGATCAACCCGCCCAACCCGGTCAGCACCACCGCCTCGGTGAGGAATTGCAGAACGATATCCGCGCGGCGGGCGCCGATGGCCTTGCGTATACCGATTTCGCGCGTGCGCTCGGTGACCGACACCAGCATGATGTTCATGACGCCTATGCCGCCCACCAGCAGGCCGATGGAGCTCAGCACCACCATCACCAGCGCCACCATCGCAGTCACGCTGTGAAACTGCTCCACCATCTGCTCGGACGTGGAGATGTTGAAATCGTCGGGTTTGTTGTACGCCACGTGCCGCTGCACGCGCAAAACGGCGCGGGCTTCGTCGATGGCCGACGCCATCAGCCCCGGCCTGGCCTCCACCATCAGCATGTTCTCGTGGGAAGCTGGGAACATTTTGTGCATGGTGAAGTAAGGAAGCATCACGCGCGTATCGTTCTGGCCGGGAAACGAGGCGGCCGGCCGCGCCATCACGCCGATGATCTCGAACTGGTGGCCGTTGATCTCGATCCGCTTGCCGATGGGATCTTCGCCGCTCATCAGCCCTCTCGGCACGTCCTCACCCACCACCGCCACGGCCGCGCGATGGTCATCTTCGACGGAGGTGTAGAAGCGCCCTTCTTTCATCTCCACCTGGGCGCCCACGGCGTACGATTCCTGCGTCCCAGCGATGTTCGGCTGATACAGTTCGTTGCTCTTGTAGCGGACCACATTGATTTGCGGAGGACCGGAGCCGAAGTTGTTCGCGAAAAGGTAGACGCTCACGGACTTCACCGATGGACAGCGCTGCGTAATGGCCACGGCGTCGTCGTAAGTAAGCTGCTTGTGCTTGCGCTCCTCGGGCGAAGGGGCGCCCAGCAGAGGAAACCGGAACACCACCGCGGTGTTGGTTCCGAAGCTGCGCAGGACGTTGGTGATGGCGCCGTCCAGTCCAGCGATGATTGAGCCGACGCCGATGATGGTGCTGGTGCCGATGATCACGCCCAGCACGGTGAGGAAGGAGCGCATTTTATGCTCCCGCACCGTGGCGAGCGCGAGGCCGACCGCCGAAGACAACTCGACCCAGGTCATCGTTCCACCCGCAATGCTTCGATCGGATCCAGCTTGGAGGCCTGGTTCGCGGGATAAATGCCAAAGAACAGCCCCACCGCGGTGGAGAGACCCAGCCCGATCAAGACCGCCGACACCGGGACCGCCATGGGTACGGGCGTGAACGAACGCACCAGCAGCGCGACGATCCAGGCGATCGAGACTCCGAACAGACCGCCGATTCCGGCCAGCATGGACGACTCCACCAGGAACTGGTTCAGGATATCCTGGCGGCGCGCCCCCACTGACTTGCGGATTCCGATCTCGTGCGTGCGTTCGGTCACCGCCGCGAGCATGATGTTCATGATCACCACGCCGCCCACCACCATGAAAACCGAAACGACCGCTACGGCGGTGGCGGCGATGGCTCCGGTGAGCCGGTCCCAGGCGCCCACCAGCGAGTCCGAAGAAAGAATGGAGAAGTTGTCGTCCTGTCCGGGCCGCAGGTGCCGCCTCGCGCGCAGCAGCATGCGCACCTCGTCCTTGGCCTGCTCGAGCACGGTCTGATCGACGGCCTTGGCGGAGAAACTGATTCCAGTGCGCGAGCCGTAGATCTGAAAGTAGGTCTGCGCTGGGATGTCCACGAATCCATCCTGCGACTGGCCGAACACGCTGCCTTTCGGAACCGCGACGCCGACCACGCTGAACGGGCGGCCATCCAGCTTGAAGGTCTTGCCGATCGGATCGGAGTCGCCGAACAGGCTGTTCTTCACGTCGGAACCCAGCACCGCTACGGCGGCGCGGTGGTTGTTCTCGATGTCGGTGAAGTACCTGCCGTTGGCGATTTCGGTGTTGGCCAGCCGGGCCCAGTTCGGCGTGGCTCCGGTGAGCGAGATGCCGGTCAGCGTCTGCGATTCCAGCGACACCGTGATGCTTCGGCCGGCCGCCATGCCCAGATCGCTCACCAGCCGTGTGCTGTTCTGGAGGTAGTCGAACTCGTCCGGCGTCATCTGCGGATTCTTCTTCTGCAGTTCCAGAAATTTCTTGGGATCGAAGTTTCCGAGAAACGCGATGCGCACCACGCGGAAGCCGTCCGAACCCATGTTGGAAACGCTGTTGGCGATGTAGACGTCCATCCCATGAATGACCGACATCACCGCGATCAGGGTGGTGGTGGCCAGGATGATTCCGAGCAGCGTCAGAAAGCTGCGCAGCTTGCTGGAACGCAGGGATTCGGCCGCAACCGAGGTTGCCTCGCGCAAAGACGCAGTTTGAGCCACTCGTTTCATAGGACGGAAGTCTCCGCCACTTTGTTCCGCATTTCCTCCACCCACTCGATGAGAACCTGATCCAGCCAGAAGCGGGGCTTGGTTTTGTGCAGGAATCCGAGATGCCCACCGTGCTCCACCGCGACCAGGCGCAGGTAGCGATTCTCGGCGAAAGCAGGGTGCCGGTAGACTTCGAACGGAATCAAAGGGTCGTCTTTGGATTGCACCAGCAGAGCCGGGACGCGGATGCGGTTCAGAAACTGATTCGCGGACTGAGTGGCATAATAGTTGTCGGCGACTCCGAAGCCGAAGGCCGGCGCGGTGAAGCGGTCGTCGAATTCGTAGATGGTCGTGACGCCGTCCAGGTCTTCCAGGCGGAACAGTCCGGGCGTCAAGCTCTCTTTCAACCTGACGCGCTGCTTGAGCCGGCTGAGGAACCGGCGGGAATAAAGGATGTTCGAGGGCCTATCCAAAAGCCGGGCGCAAGCCGCCAGGTCGATGGGCGTCGATACAGCCGCAACGCCGGCGATCAGATCCTGCGCGGACGCCCCCAGTTCGCCGGCCAGCTTCAGGGCCACGTTGCCTCCCAGCGAAAAGCCCACCAGGAACAGCGGGCTGCGGCTGCGGATCTCGCGGATGACCGACAGCAGATCGCCGGTCTGCCCCGAATGATACAGGGTGCGGCCGCTCAGGTGCTCGGTGCCGCCGCAGCTTCGCATATTGAAGCGATGGACCGCGCAACCGGATTCGAGCGCCGCTTGCGAAAGGCTGCGCGCATAGCCGGCCGCGCTGGAGCCTTCCAGCCCATGCACCAGAACGATCTCAGCCACGGGTTCGGCCGATGGGCGTTGCGAATGCACCAGCACCTGCACGCCCGGCTCGGTGGAATACAGCTTTGCTTGTGTTGGGAAACACCGCTCGTCGAACTCACGCGGCCAGTAGTTGCCCGCGATGGTGAGCAGGTGCGGGTTTCGGAACAGGGGAATGAAAGCTCGCAAACGACTATTTTAAGGTATTCGCGCGCGCGATCGCCGGGGAAGAGCTGGGCCCAAAAAAACGGGGGCGGCCAAGGAAACCGCCCCCTCGAGTGGACACAAGACGAGTTTCGGTGTCAGGAGGTTAGCTCTGCGACCCCACCAAGCTCATCGTGGAGGTGATCTTCGAATAAATCGTGCTGATGTTATCGGCCACGGGTGGTATGGTCGCGCCGGCGGCCACCGCGACGAAGCCGGCCAGGAGAGCATACTCGATCAGGTCTTGGCCGTGCGTGTCCTTCCACAATCTCAGACGCCACGTCGTTTTATAGATCATGTTCATGGAGCGTCCCTCCTCTAGTGTGATTATCGATGGAAGCCCGCTGTCGAGAAATCCGATGTTTGTACTAAGAAAGTAGGAAATTCTCCTTACCGGTGCCTACAGGCCAGAGGGGACCGGCTTACATGGGACGGCGTCCCGCAGTAGTACTATGCGCTCGTTGAAAAAACCGGTGACGGCTCTGTAAGTGGCTGTGAACGCAGTACGCCGAATCCGAGGCACGACCGTCAGGGAGTGGTTTAAGCGCTCGCGCTGTCGAGAATTCGCTGGATCAGGGTGTCATAGTCGACTCCGGCGGTCGCGGCCGCCTGGGCGAAGTCGTCCTCACGGGCCAGGGAGGGATTGGGATTGGCCTCGATGGTTACGATCTCGCCGGCGGCGGTGAGCCGCACGTCGATTCTGCCCAGCCCCTGGATTTTGAGCACCCGGTAGACCTTGCGCGCCAGGCGGGCGAGCTTTTCCTCGAGACCGGGTGGGAGTTCCCGGGCGGGTCCGTTCTGGATGCCCCACTTCTTGCGGTAGGCGTCGTTCCACTTAGCCTTGAAGGTGGCGAACTTGGGTTCGTCGTCGGGCACCTGGTCGAAGAAAATCTCGCGCGGCGGGAAGACGCTGAGCTTGCGATTTCCCATCACACTCAGGTAGAGTTCGCGTCCCTCGATGTACTCTTCGATCAGCGCGTCGCAATGGAATTTCTCCTGGATGAAGCGGGCGCGCTCCAGCGCTTCCTCCTCGCTGCGGGCGAAGGAAGCCTTGCTGACGCCTTCAGAAGACTCCTCGCTCACCGGCTTGACGAACGCGGGAAAGATGAAACGCCGCAGACGCTTCAGCGGGCGCGCCTCGGTGGAAATCACGAAGTGCGGCACGCGCACGCGATGATAGGTCAGCACTTTCTTAGCGAGCGCCTTGTCCTTGCAGAGCATCAGGCCGTCGGGGCGGGCGCCGGTATAGCGCGCTTTCATCAACTCGAGCAGCGCCGGGATGTTGGGTTCGTGAGCGCGGTTGGAATGGAACGATTCGGTGAGATTGAAAACGACGTCCGGCGCGAAAGTTTTCAGCTTGTCGATGATGCAAACGACGTCGTTGAAGACCGCCAGCGTCTCCACCTCGTGCCCCAGACGTTGCAGGCACGCGAGAACATCGGCTTCAGTTTCCTTGTCTTCCTGTTCCTTCAGGATCTCGGGCGAGAACGTCTCGGACGCCGAGGACGGCCGGGCCACGTCGAATAACACCAGCACCTTCACGGTTAGACAGACCTCTTGAAGCGGCCGGTATGCAGATGATTGGTGACCAGAGCCGCCAGGTAAGCCGCCAACTCGAACAGCAGGCGCGCCTGATCGGGCGGCTGAGGAGTGGTCAGCCCGAGTTTTTGGCTGCGCTCGATGAGCTTACGCACCAGCATATCGACAGTATATTTGTGCTGACCGGTCCAGCGGACGATGGATCCGATCAGGGCGGCGCGGTTCCGGCGCATGGTCCGGGAGGCCGGCTCGCCACCGGGCTCGCCGTTTCCAAACAGGGCGCGCAGATCGGCGTCGTAGAAATCGGGGAAATCCTCGGCGTACTGCTTGCGGCGCAGGGCGTAGTAGCGCTCCAGCGTCTTGCGCAATTTGCTGGCTTCGGAAATCCGCCGGCCGCGCGGAACTTTCGGCGGCTTGGATTTCGATTCCTCCATCAGGGAGTTCACGAATTCGAGTTTCTCCAGCGCCTTCCAGCCCCGGTAGTGCTCGCGCCATTCTTCCGGCGTCATCGACAGCCAGACCGCGAATGTTTCGGCGAAGTCTTCGTCCGGATGAGCCTGGGCGTACCAGTTGGGAAGATGGCGAACGAAGCCCTTGCTGTAAGGACGCGGCCGGTAGGTCTCGGGCGTATATTCGGCTTCGGGGCTGCCGAAAACCTTGCGCCATTTGTCCTGGGACGAAAAACGATAGGCGTGATCGATGGCGTGGCCGCACTCGTGCCGCAGCAGTTGCTGGCACCACTGCGGTGTGCCTCCTTCCACTTCCAACATGCGGTGCAGCTCCAGGCTTTTCAGCCGCGGGTGCGAAAGATAGAACGGAATCGCGATGGCGGGGACGCCGGCCGGCGAGAACCACTCGTCGCCCAGATAGCAAACCGGCCGGAACGCCAGGCCGTGGTTGGCCAGCTCCTCGTTGAGTTGAGCGACGCGGCCCTCCAGCTCGCTGCCCGCGATGCCGACACCGAGGTCGCAGATCCGCCACTTGAGCAGCTCGTCGTCCTTGAGAGCCACCCAGGCAGGCTCGGGCGGGACCTGCGCGGTGTCTGGTCGCTCCACGGCTTTCATCGTAGCGCAGGCCGGGAGGGCGGCTGAGGCGGAGCTAGTTAGCGCCCCCGGCGCTCTCGCGATCCCAGGCGCAGCACCGTGCGGCGCGATTCGGGGTCCTGCTGGAGCAACCGGATGTACTTCGATTCGAGCGCGGATTGCTTGGCGCGCTGGATGCGCCGGGGGAATGGCGGCCGCTGCACCGCCATGGCCACGCGGCGAACTTCGAAGTGGTCCCAATCGCCTTGGGGGGTGCCGGGCACCTCGTAGAGCATCCATCCAGCGGACAGACGCTCGAGCGCGCGGGCGGGCGTCCGATAGCGCGGATCGGCGCGAAGCTTGGTCTCCTCGGACTCCAGCAGCTTCGCCACGCGGGCGTTGGCCGGGCGGAAGCCGAGTTTGCGATAGAACCAGAACGCGCCGGACTCGATGGCCTCGTGGTTGTGCAAGCCGAGTTGGTACGGATCCACGGCGAACGAGCTGACGCCCAGCAACTGGCGAAACAGCCGCAGCAGGCGCGCATACAACCAGGCCGTCTCGCCCTCGCGAAACGTGTAGTAGAGGTTGAAGCCGACCTCGATGCGCTCGAACAAGCTGAGGCATTCGATATAGCCGATCGGCACGCCGTTCTTGAAATACATTCCGGAGTGATAGGCGCGCAACGGCAGCCGGTGTTCGGGAGGGACGCCGTTGATGAATACCTCGATGCCACGGCCCAACTCCACGTGTAGAACGTTGGCCGGATCGCCGTAAGTGAAGCCGTGCAGCTCGCGATAGCGCATGGCCGACGTCTCGCGAGTCAACTCCAGGAATCGTTCGCCGCGCTCGCGGCTCAGTTTTTCGATCGGCAGTGGCGGCGATTCCAGCTCGGCGGCCAGCGAGACGTCAGAGCGGCGCAGCAGGGGGCCGTCATGATAGAAGATCCGGCGTCGGCCGGCCAGCCTCAGGTTGGTTCGCGTAGTGCGCGAGTTGCCGAGATCCCAGCGAATCGGGAGACGGGCATGCTCGAAGAGTTCGGGCGCCAGGCGCAACCGCTGGATGCTGGCGAACAGCCACGCGAGGTCCGGGCCTCCGCCGGTCTTAGCCGCGCGAAACCATTCGCGGTGCGGGATGTTCGCTTCCACCAGGCCGTCTTCGCCGAACATCGGATGGAGGCGCTTGAGCAACGGTGCAAGCAGCTCCGGTTCGGCCGCGTCCCAATCGATTTCAGTCTGAGCGCGGTGATGCGCGGCCAGCCAGCGCGCGATGTCGTAGCTGAAGATGGCCGAGAACGCCGTGCCCGCGATGCCGGAGACGTCCGGTTCTTCGAACGGTTCGAGATCGCCGTCCTCGCGGGCGAAGCGGTCGATTCGCTCGGAAAACGACGCCAGCAGCTGGTCGGTCAAGCGCCGGATTTCCTCGTTGGCCGGATACGCCCGGAAAAAAAGCAGAGCCTCGTGGAAGCGGATCAGCGATGCGGCGTCCGCAAAATGCCGGCGGCCCAGAGCGGTGAGCAAGCGCGGAAGGTCGGCCTGTTCCCTCGCCCCGAACTGGCGCTTGGCGGCTTCCAGGCGGTCGAGCAGCCGCTCAAGAGGCGTAGTAGATGCCATGAGATATGAACGCATTATGGCAGAAGCCGCTGCCCCGCCCCGGCGGCCTTCGAAATCGAGGAAACGTTCCGTCTGTCACCAGGTTTCTGAAACCGGTGACGCGGCGAAGCGTCTGCTACTATCAGACGAGTGCGCGTCAAAGTCCTGTTTTTCGGCATGTTGAAGGATATTGTGGGCCGCGCCGAGGAGCAGATCGAACTCGACGACGGGGTCCCGCTTCAGTCCGTCTTCGAGCGTTACGCGCGCGAGTTTCCACGCATGCGTGAGTTGGCATCCAGTATCGTGCTGGCCTGTAATCATCAGTTCTGCGACCGTTCCGCGACGGTTAGCGAAGGCGACGAAATCGCGTTCCTGCCGCCGGTGAGCGGCGGGACCGGGCGCTATACGCACGAAATCTCGGACCCCGAAGGGTACTTCTTCGCGCTCACCCGCGATGCGATCGACACGGCCGGCCTGGCGCGGCAACTGCTGCGCGGCGAAGACGGCGCCGTGGTCAACTTCGAAGGCGTGGTGCGCAACAACACCAAGGGCCGCGCCACCCAGTTTCTGGATTACGAGTGCTACGAGGCGATGGCGGTGAAGATGCTGGCCGACATCGGGCGTGAGATCGCCCGCACGCACGCGATCGGACGCATCGCCATGGTGCACCGGCTGGGGCGGATGCAGATCGGTGAAACGTCGGTCGCGGTCATCGTAACGGCGCCGCACCGCAAGCCGGCCTTCGAAGCCGCGCTCGAAGGCATCAACCGGCTCAAGCGCCTGGTTCCCATCTGGAAAAAGGAGCACTTCGCCGACGGCGAGGTCTGGGTAGAAGGGGAATGGGACGAGTCCGTCCTGAACAAGTGATCCGGCGCGCCGCCTGTTTCCTCATTTCCGCCTTGTGTCTGGCTGTGCCCGCGCGGCCGCAAGAGACGGTCATTCGCGTCAACGTTCGCCTGGTGCGAATGCTGGTGACTGTCAAGGACTCGGGCGGACAGTTGATCGGCTCGCTCAATAAGAATGATTTCGCGGTCTTCGACAACGGCGTGAAGCAGGACATCGCGGTGTTCGAGCGCCAGACCGAACAGCCGCTATCGGTGGCGCTCATGCTGGACACCAGCGCTTCGGTGGGCATCGAGCTGCGCTACGAACTGGATTCCGCCGCCAAATTCCTGAAGGCGCTGGTCGCCGAAGGAAACCCGGGCGACACGGCGGCTTTGTACGCCTTCAACTGGAGAACGACGCTGGTGAAGAGTTATACCCGCCGCTATGCGCTGCTCGATCAGGCCCTGCGGCAGATCAAAGCCGAGGGCGGCACGTCGCTCTACGATGCGATTTACCTGGTGTCGCGCGAGCTGGAGTATCGCGACGGACGGCACGTGATGGTGATCGTCACCGACGGCGGCGACACCACCAGCAGCAAGGATTTTCACCAGGCGCTCGAGGCCGCCCAGCGCGCCGACGCCGTCATGTACCCGGTGGTCGTGATTCCGATCACCAATGACGCCGGGCGCAACATCGGCGGTGAAAACGCGCTGACCACTCTAGCGGGCGGAACCGGCGGGCGCGTGTTCACGCCCAGTTCGGCGCGCGAACTGGATCGCGCTTTCGAAGACATCCTGCGCGACCTCCGCACGCAATACCTGATCGGCTACTATCCCAAGGATCTTCCGTACACCAAGGAGCGCTTTCATACCTTGAACGTCAGCGTTCCGGCGAGCAGTTTGCGGGTCCAGACGCGCAGCGGCTATTATGAGGATTCGGATGCGTCCAGGCGATCGGGCCGCTAGCCGGAGCTAAGCGATGAGCAAATCCAAAACCAAGGCCCCGGAGCAGACCTTCGAAGAAGTGAAGTATCTGCGCCGCCTGATCGATCAGGAGATTCCGGTCCGTATCCGCCTCAGCAACAACGAAGACGTGACCGGCGTGATCGAGTTTTACGACGCGAATTTCATCCGTGTCACGCGGCACGGCCAGCCCAATCTGTTCCTGTTCAAGCACGACATCAAGTATCTGTACGAGGAGCCGGAGGACTAACCGTCCCGGCATGGCTTCCTATCTAGAGATCAGCGCGGAGATCGCGCGCGAAGCCGGCGCGCTGCTTTCGAAGTTTTTCGAGCGGCGGGTGGCCTTCGAGTTGAAGGGCGAGCACGACCTGGTGACCGAGGCCGACCGCGCTTCCGAAGCGCTGGTGATCGAGCGGCTGCGCTCGCATTTTCCCTCCCACTCCATCGTGGCCGAGGAGGGCGGCGGCCACACCGGATCATCGGATTATTGCTGGTACGTCGATCCTCTGGACGGCACCACCAACTTCGCGCACGGCTTCCCCATGTACAACGTCACGCTGGCGCTTGAACAGGCGGGCGAGCTGGTGGCGGGAGTGATCTTCGATCCGGAGCACAACGAGATGTTTTCGAGCGAGCGCGGATCGGGCGCCTACCTGAATCACCGGCGCATCCGGGTGTCCAAGGTGACCCGCGTAGAGGATTCGCTGATCGCCACCGGTTTTCCGAGCAAGAAACGGCACCTGGACGTCAACGTGCATTTCTACTATCAGCTCGCGATGCTGACGCACGGCGTTCGGCGGGCGGGATCGGCTGCGCTCGACCTGGCATACGTCGCCAGCGGACGGCTGGATGGCTTTTGGGAGTTCGGTCTGAATCCCTGGGACATGGCGGCGGGCATCTTGCTGGTCCAGGAAGCCGGCGGCAAGTGTTCCGACATGAAAGGCGCGCCGGCCAGTCTGCGCGGGCCTCACCTGCTGGCGGACAACGGGGCCATCCATGCAGGCCTCCTGGGCATCTTCAGCGAAGTGTTCCGCGGCGAATATCGGCATCCGATGCCGCAGATCAAGTAGCCTCTCGGAAAGGAGTCGCCGGCTGAAGCCGGCGGCGGGCAGGATTGCCCGCCCCACGTGATTGATCGGCCTGTGGGGCAGCCAATCGTGGCTGCAGCCGGCTTTAGCCGGCTACGTCGGCGTCGGGCAGGATCGTCTAATACGTCGCGATGGGATTGACCGGCGATCCCGTGCCGCCCGGCACCGCCAGCGGATTCGCGGTCACCAGAAAAACCCAGCGCTTCCGCTTGGCCGCTTCCTTGGCTAGCTCCTCCAGATCGCAATTGTCGAACAGGTGGATGCCCATGGCCACCAGCGCCAGCTCGTGAATCGGCAAACCCACGCCCTCCACCTGCGACGGGCTCACGTCCTGCGCGGCATCCGATCCCAGGATCGCGATTCCGCGATCGTGCAGCCACTTGGCGCAGGAAGCGTGCAGCCCGGCGTAGGTTCTCGACGGACCTTTGCTCGATCGCATGGCCCAGCGGCCGGTGCGAATGAACAGCGCATCTCCGGCCGCCACCTTGACGCCGGTCTGTTTCTCCCACGCGTCCAGGTCCTCGGGATAAATCGGCGTGCCGGGATCCAGGTAATCCACGCCCTTGAGCTTGGCGATATCCATCAGCACTCCGCGCGTCATCACTCCCGTCTTCGCCTCGAGAATCGAATCCTGAGGGCAGCCCTCCGCCTTGATCTCGTCCACCGAAAAACCGTTGTAGATTTTCCCGTCGAAGTTCGCATGGCACAGAGCGTCGAAGTGCGTCTGGCCCAGGCCATGATACGAGACGCTGTAGTTGTCCATGCGGTACGCCCCGCCTCCGGGCAGCAGCGTGCGGACGAACGGAGTGGCGTTGTCGACGGCCCTCTCGGTCAGGACGTTATGGGCGAGCGAAATCGGATAGCCCTCCTTCACCAGCGCGACGGCCTGCTTGCGCTTGGCGGGAGTAATCAGGTTGAGCGCGCCGCGCTGATCGTCCTTGCCCCAGCGGCCCCAGTTGGACAGCTCCGTCCTCCAGCGATCCACGTCGGCCTTGGTCATCTTGTGATTGGATTGCGCCGGCAACAGCGGCGCGAACAGGAGCAGAGCGATGGCAACTTGTCGCATGGTCCCTCGATTCTAGTTTCGAGCTTCTCTTTTCGCTTCCACCGCCGCCTTGGTGCCGCGCAGCGTGTTCAGCATGGATTCTTTCGGAAACCGTTCCAGAAAACCCTTCAACATCCAACCCAATCCTAGCGGAACGTCGCGCGATAGTGAGATGGCTTCGCATTGGGCGTAGACACCGTCGTCGGTTTGCCGGAACCGCCAGTAGGAATTCAGGCGCCATAGAAAGCCGGTGTCGTTTCCGACCGGCGTTTCTTCGGTATAAGAGCGCGATGGATTCTTGACCTCGGCGATCCGGGTGGATCGCGATGTCACGTACATACGCTGCGCATCCAGCACGCCGTAGCGGACGTGATAATTGGTGTTCAGCACAACCGTCAGGATGTGCTTCTCATAAAGCCGCAGGAATATGTCGTACTCGTCGTCGTGGTGCTCCACCAGTTTCGATTCGATCACTTCGGGCTGGTAGAAGTTTTTGTAGTTGCCGTAATCCTGCAGGACCGCTTTCACCTGCCGGATGGTCGCGTTAGGGATGAACATCAGTCCCAGCCAGTCCTGCAGCATGCCGTTGGGGACGCTGGCCTCGTTGCCGCCGTCGAGCGACACGCCCGATTCGATGTGCAGTTCCCCGCCCCGCAGCTTGGCCTTGAGGTCGGGTCGCGAATCCACCTCCAGGAACCGGTCGGATTTCAGCGAGCGGTTCATTCTGGATTCGGCCGATTCGACGTACTGATCGAATGCCGCGGCCGTCGCCGGCACAAGCCTGGCGAATGCGAACGCGGACTGCGCCGCGACGAGCAGCGCGCAGACGGTGAGCGGAGCTCGGAAGTACTGCACTGCTAGGGACCGACGGTGACTGGCGAGCGAAGCGTGAAATTGATCCGAGTTTCCGATGGAATGGTGACGGGTGCGGCCCTGGTCATGTACTGCGCCCCGGTGCCGGCTCCAGCGCCCGCGGCTGCGCCCGCTGCCGCGCCTTTCCCATGGCCGAAGATTCCGCCGACCACGGCTCCCACCGCTGCGCCGCCGCCGATCACCTCCGCGCTACGTTGTCCGCGCGAGGGGCCTTCCTTCTCAAACAGAGTACTGCGCACCGTATAGATGTTTCGTCCGATGGTGAGAGTCACCAGCTCGAGCGCCACCGCATTGCGGCCCTCGATGTGGCCCGCCTGCGCGACGTTGGTCATCACCAGCCCCGCCGTGGCGCCGCGCGGAACCGCGATCCGCCCTCCGGCTGCGATCGGCTCATCCACGCTGGCCTGAAAACGCCGGCCAGGCGTGTCCCGCGACGAATCCACGTTGTCGATCATCCGCACCGTTATCAGCGTCCCGGCAGGAATCACCACCGGGGCGGCAGCCACTGGCGCAGGCGCTGGAGCGGGGGGAGGAGCTGGTGGCGGAGCCGCATTCTGATTGGGTGTGTCCGGGGCCGGCTGGCTGGCTTGCGGCGGGCTGGTCTGGCGCGCTTGCGCCTGGCGCGGCGGAGTCTGGTTGGTCTGCGGCCGGCTAGCCGGTCGATTCTGCGTTTGGCCGCCGACCGGCCGGGCCTGTCCTTGCACCGGTGTCGAACTGCTCAAGGCAGTCACGTTCGTGTCCGTGCTCGGCGCGATGTTCGTGCCGGTATTGGTGACCGGAGGCAAGGCCGGCGGAAGCGGCGTCACCTTCGGACCCGGCCGCAGAGCCAGCCACGCGCCCGCCAGCACCAGCATGGTCAGCAGGGCGCCGCCAATGATCATAAAGTCGCGACTCCGCGATGGCGCGGCAGTGGCAGCCTGGGTTGCAGCGTGGGTTGCAGCCGGCGGGAAACCAGTAGGAGCGCCCGGTGCGACACCCGGCATCATGCCAGCGGCAACCGCGGGCGGAACCCCTGGAGCCGTGTACCGGGGTGTGTTCTCCACCACCGTCGCTCGTGGATAAGCCGCCGGAGCCGAGACGGGAACGGCGCCTGGAGCCACGCCGAAATCGTTGGGTTGCTCCAGCGCGGCCCCGAATTCCTCCACGCTCTGGAAGCGCGCATCCTGGCTCTTCTCGATCGCTTTGAGCACCGCGTTCTGAACGCCCGGCGGAACGTAGGGATAGAACTTGGTGAGCATCGGCGGCGGCGTGTTCACATGGTCGCTCATGATCTGGTAGTCGCTGTCGCCGCTGAACGGCACGTTGGCGGTCAGCATCTCGTACAGCGTCACGCCCAGCGAATAAATATCCGAGCGGATATCCACGTTGCGATTCAAAACCTGCTCGGGCGACATGTAAAACGCGGTGCCCATCTGGGTGCCGGTGCGCGTCATGCCGCGCCCTCCCAGAACTTTGGCGATGCCGAAGTCCATCACCTTCACGATGCCCTGGCGGTTGAGCATCAGGTTGCTGGGCTTGATGTCGCGATGCACGATGCCCATGCGATGCGCCTGCCCGATGCCCAGCAGCGCCTGCCGGAACAGCGGGATGGCTTCTTCGGCGGGAATCGGACCGCGCCGCTGCACCATCTGCTCGAAGGTCTCGCCTTCGATAAACTCCATCACCATGAACGGCCGGCCGTCTTCAATCAGCAGCGTGTACAGCGTTGCGAGATTGGTGTGGTTCAGATTGGCCTGCGCCTTGGCCTCGGCGCGAAAGCGCTGCTCCAGCTCGGCATTGCCCCGCAGCTCGGTGTTGAGCGCCTTGATGGCCACCACGCGGTCCAGGTTTACGTCCACGCCCTTGTAGACCACGCCCATTCCGCCTTCGCCGATTTTTTCTTGGATTCGATAGTTACCGATTTGAGTTCCGACCATGGAAATCCTCTATGGCTGGTCAATGGCCCGGCCGCTTCCGTGGCAGGGGTTCCCGGTTCCGATCATTTCGCGCCTCTCGCTACGAAAATGCCGCCGTCGCGGGTAAGCTTTCAAAAAACACGCAGAATCTGTATTGTTATGTTATCAAACCCGCCGCGATTCTTGGCGCGGCGCACCAGTTCCTCACAGGCCTCGCCGGCGGGCAGATTAGTGGCTACGTCGCCCAGCTCCGGATCGCTCACCAGCCCGTGCAGCCCGTCGGTGCACAGCAGCAGCACGTCGCCGCTCTGCAGGGACAAGGGTGTCTCGGAAAAATCCGCCGGCACCGCCGCCTGCATCCCCAGCGCCGCCGTGAGAATGTTGCGATCCGGATGGACGGCGGCCTGTTCCGGCGTGATCGAGCCTTCCCGAACCATCCGCCTGACCAGGGAATGGTCCTCGGTGAGCAGCGCGACCGCAGCGTCGCGAATCAGGTACAGCCGGCTGTCGCCGACGTGCCCGTAATACAGTTGGTGGTCCTTGAGCACCGCGCACGTGCAGGTGGTGCCCATCCCCGCGAGCTCGGGATGTTCGCGCGCGAAATCCTGAATCGCGCTCTGAGCGGCACCGAACGCCTCGACCAAAGCTTCGCGCGGATCATCGGAGGGATGCGACAGATAAGCGTCCCGAACCTTCTCGACCGCGATGGCGCTGGCAATCTGCCCGCCTTCGTGCCCGCCCATTCCGTCGGCGATGACGGCTATTCGTCCTTTGCGCTCGAACTGCTCTTCACTCTCCGGCTCGAAATAGCAGTAGTAATCCTCATTTTCGGCGCGATGGCAACCGGTATCGGTGAGGTTGGCCAGTTGGATGCCGGGGCGAAGGTGCATGCGAGGTTCTTTGGTTCCTTGGTTCCTTAGTTCCTTGGTTCCGCGAGCGCTCGGTTGGCTTGAACGAAAGAACCAACGAACCAAAGAACCAAGGAACCAGTTCTCACAGACACTTAAATTTCAACGTAACGTCGCCGATCCGCAGGGTGTCGTTGTCCTTCAATTCTTCCCGCGCCACCGGATCGGCGCCCTCGTTGACGAACGTCCCGTTGGTCGAGTCCAGGTCCGTGAGGAAAAACTTCTGATCCTTATAACGCAGGCTGGCATGCTTGCCGGAGATGGCCGTATCGCGCAGGACGATATCGGCGTCCGCGGCCGACCCGATGATGTTCTGCCCGTCGCGAATCCGGAAATCCTCGCCTTTCTGCTCGCCGGTGAGAGCCACCAGCCAGCCCACCACGGGCGGCTTGCGCTTGTCGGTGAGCAGCACGGTCTTGCGGCCCCCGGACGTTGCGCTGGGAGCGGCCTGCGCGCCGGCGGGCTCGGATTCCAGCCTGGTCTTCACGTTGGGCGCGGCCCCCGGAGTCTGGTAGCCGGTCTTCTGGCAATACGGGCAGACCGTCCAGGAGTCCTCCATCTGATGTCCATTCGCGCAGAATTTTGCCATGCGTTCCTTCTTCCGTCAGGAGCTGAAATACGTCAGGACCACGGATCCCTTCTTGCCCAGATACACCCGGTCGCCGTTCTGCAGCCCGACCTTGCTGACGCGCGGCGAGTCCACCGAGTTGATGTAGGTGCCGTTGGTGGAGCCCCGGTCGATCACCACCACCGAGTTGTCCACCGGCACGATCCAGGCGTGCTCGTGCGAGACGTTGTCCTCGCTCACCACGATCTGGCACTTGGACGGATCGGTGCCGATCAGCAGCCCCGCCTTGGTGATGTTGAAGCGCTTGCCGGAAAGCGACCCGGACGTCACTTGCACGCTGCCGAAGTTACGTTCCCCAGCGACCGGCGGCAGACCCGGCGCCGCTCCCGTTTCCAATCGCGTGCCGCCTGGCGAGCCGGAGCGAGCCGTCGCGCCTCCCACCTGCGGCGCTCCCACTACCACCGCGGGAGCCTGACGCTTGCGCGCGATCATCAGAACCGCCAGCGCGAGAATCACCACGCCCGCGGCGCTATAGATGATCCAGGTCGATCCTTCCATGCTGCGGCCGATCACACCCTCGTCCGCGATGCATTTCTCCGAAGCCGTCATCAGCCGCAGCGCATCCGGTAGATTGGGCACGATATTCAGGACACTCTGCAGTTGTTTCTTGGCATCCTGGCATTTGCCGGCGTCGAACGAATCCAGCGCCGTCGTCCAAAGCTGGTTGAACAGACCGGACTCGGGCTTCACCCCGGCCTCATTCACGAAAATCATGGCCGTGTTGATGGGCACGAAGAAATTGAAACCGCTTTCGTCGGTCGACTTGAAGGTTGTGATGCCGATCACTTCGTTGGCTTCGTTGAACGCCGGCCCTCCGCTATTGCCATGCCCGACCACGGCGTCGGACTGGATCACGGTGCTTTGCTCCACCATGGCCTTGACCGCCGAAACATGCCCGTTCGTTATCGTAGGCACCAGCCGCGACGCCTCGCTCAGCAGGGAGATGCCCGCATTGGAGGCCGCCCCGGGATAGCCGATGACCGTGATCTGCTCCTGGATGTGAACGTTGTCGGAGTTTCCCAGCTTCACCGTCGGCAGGTTGTTGGCATTGATCTTGAGAATGGCGACATCTTTGCCCATGCTGCTCACCGGATCGCTATATTCGGTGATCACCGCCTGATACTCGGCTCCATTCGCCAGGAACACACTCAGCACCGGTGTGGTGTAGTAAGCCTTCAGGCTCACCGCGTTGATCATTTCGTTCAAGTTGCCCGTGAGTGTCTTGTTGCGCGACCGGTAGGCCGGCAGGACGATGCCGTTCAGCACGGCCCGGTTGATGTACTGCTTCAGTGATTCCTGCGCTTGCGGGTCCTTCATGTTGGCGTCGGCCACCACGTGTCCGTTAGTGATGATGTAACCGTCGGGCCGGTAGATGAACCCGCTGCCGGTGCCTCCAATGGTGCTGGGGCCGAACGTGAGCGCCTCGTCGCCGACCTGGAACCGGCCGTTGACCTGATACTTCACCGATACCAGGACCACGGCGGGATTCAATTCCATGGCGCGCTTTTCAGCGGGGTTCAGCCGCGACGCGCCGAATCCCGATCCGGCCATCCAGCTCGCACACGTCAACAGCACAGCGATTCGTCTCACCGTCGTTCTCCTTCGGATCACGTTACCGGCGTTTCAGAGGAAACCATTTTGGCGCTGTGCGGTCGGCAAAGTCAAGGTAAGCGCGGCGCCGCCGTTACGCGCCGCCCACGGACCGGTCGAGTTCGGATATGATATTTGTTACGGCTTGGAACGAGCGGAATTTCGCTTTCCCAAGCTGCCAGTGAAATCGTCAAGCGTCGCGCGGAGCGCCCGCTAAAAGCCTCGCGCGGCGGAAATTTGTGGTGCGCACTTAGCCTCACGCTCACTACAACCTTTACTTTCAAACACATAAGATGTTACGCTGAAGAACTTATAATGCGAACTGTCGATTTGATCCACCGAAAACGAGATGGTGAAGAACTATCGCCAGAAGAGATCGCGGCGTTAGTGGACGGCTATACCCGGAATGAAATTCCGGACTACCAGATGTCAGCCTTTCTGATGGCCGTCTTCTTCTCGGGGATGACGGATCGGGAAGTCAGCGGCCTCACCGATTGCATGCTCCGCTCCGGCGAAACAGTCGACCTGAGTTCCATACCCGGAATCAAGGTAGACAAGCACTCCACCGGCGGCGTTGGCGACAAGACCAGCCTGATTTCGGCGCCGCTGGCGGCTTCGGCCGGCGTGGTGGTGCCCATGATCTCGGGCCGCAGCCTCGGTCACACCGGCGGCACTCTGGACAAGCTGGAAGCCATTCCCGGCTTCCGCACCGATCTCACCATCGAAGAATTCCGCGCGCAGTTGACCAAGCACGGCCTGGCGTTCATCGGCCAGACTCCCGAGGTGGCGCCGGCCGACGGCAAGCTCTACGCCCTGCGCGATGCCACGGCCACGGTGGAATCCATTCCGCTGATCGCTTCGTCCATCATGTCCAAGAAGCTGGCGGTCGGCCTGGACGCCATCGTGCTGGACGTCAAGGTCGGAAGCGGCGCCTTCATGAAGCGCCAGGTGGATGCGCGCAGGCTGGCGCAGATGATGGTGGGCATCGGCCGCCGCGTCGACAAGCGCGTGCAGGCGCTCATCACCGACATGAACCAGCCGCTCGGCTACGCGGTCGGCAATGCGCTCGAAGTGATGGAAGTTTCCCAGACCCTCCAGAACGCCGGCCCCACCGATCTGACGCGGCTCTCGCTGGAATTGGCCGCGCGCATGATCTTCCTGGCCAAAATTACTTCCACGCTCGACGAAGCGCGCGAAGTGGCGCAGCAAAAGCTGCTGGATGGCTCCGGATACAAGAAGTTCAAGGAAGTCATCGAGGCCCAGGGAGGCAACTCGCAGGTGCTGGACCGCTTCGAGCTGCTGCCTAACGCCACCGGTGTGCGCGAGATCGTCTCGCCGCGCGCCGGCTACGTCAGCGCCATCGCGGCCGAGGATATCGGCCAGGCCTCGGCTATGATCGGCGCCGGCCGCAATACCAAGGAAGACACCATCGACCCCGCCGTCGGCGTGATTCTGGAAGTCAAGGTCGGCCAGAAGGTGGAAGCCGGCGCCGTGCTGTGCCGCGTCTATTACACCAGCGAGGAGAATGTCGAGGAAGCCTCCCAGCAAGTCGAGGACGCCTTCCGCATTTCGTCCCAACCGCCTGAGGAGCGCGAGTTGATCCTGGAAGTGGTAAGCTGATCCGTTCATGGGTCGGCTGACCGGGCTGCTCGGTATCCTCTCGATACTGCTGGTTTGCGTCGCCTTTTCCAAACACAAGCGCGCCATTCGCCTTTCCGTAATTCTGTGGGGCGTGGGCCTGCAGCTCACCTTCGCTTTCATCGTGCTGCGCACTCCGGCCTCGGGAGCCTTCAAGGCCGCCAGCGACAAGGTGAACGCCCTCATCGGCTACTCGCAAGCCGGCAGCAAGTTCGTCTTCGGCGATCAGCTTGGCGGGAGCCAGCCGGTGGTCTTCGCTTTCCAGGTGCTGCCCATCGTCATTTTTATTTCGAGCCTCTTTGCCATCCTGTATTACTTCGGCGTGATGCAGGTCTTCGTGCGCGCGATGGCCATCGTGATGCAGCGCGTGATGGGCGCGAGCGGCGCTGAATCCACCAACGTCGCCGCCAGCATCTTCATGGGCCAGACCGAGGCTCCCCTCACCATCCGGCCTTTTCTCGCGGGCCTCACCGAGTCCGAGCTGTTCACCATCATGACCAGCGGCATGGCGCACGTCTCCGGCGCCGTGATGGCCGCTTACGTACTGATGGCCCATGTCGAGATCCGCCACCTGCTCACCGCGGTGATCATGACGGCGCCCGCCACTATCATGCTGGCGAAAATTCTGATGCCCGAAGTGGACCAGCCGGCCACCGCGGGCGGAGTGAAGATCACGGTGGAGAAGCCCGGCATAAACGTCATTGACGCGGCCGCGCGCGGCGCCGGCGACGGCTTGCACCTGGCTCTGAACATCGCCGCCATGCTGATCGCTTTCATCGCCCTGATCGCCATGTGCAACGGCATCCTCAGTTATTTCCACATCACGCTCCAGCAAATTTTCGGATACGTCTTTTCGCCGGTGGCTTGGCTGCTGGGCGTGAAGTACAACGACTGCCAGTCCATCGGTAACCTGCTGGGCACGCGCCTGGTGCTCAACGAATTCATCGCGTTTCAGCAGCTCGGCCCCATGAAGGATCAACTGGACCCGCGATCATTTCAAATCGCGACCTACGCCCTGTGCGGATTCGCGAACTTCAGTTCGATTGCGATCCAGATCGGCGGCATCGGCGCGCTGGCTCCGACCCGCAAGTCCGATCTCGCTCGCATGGGCCTGAAAGCCGTGGCCGCGGGCACCATGGCCAACTTCATGTCGGCCTGCATTGCCGGTATGCTTCTGAAGTAGATGCAGGACGCCGTCGCCTACATCCGCTCGAAAACCGGCCGCCAACCGCGCATCGCAGTGGTTCTGGGCAGCGGACTGGGAGCTTTCGCCGACGAGCTGTCGGATCGCATAGAGGTTCCCTACGCCGGTATCCCCGGTTGGCCGGCTTCCACCGCCATCGGTCACGCCGGAAAGCTGGTGTTCGGCAAACTGGATTCACTCGACGTCGCCGTGATGGCCGGCCGCTCCCATCTCTACGAAGGCTACACCCAGGCGCAAGTCACGCTGGGCGTCCGCGTGCTCCACCAGTTGGGTGTGCGATCGATGGTCTTCACCAACGCCGCCGGCGGCATCAACCTGTCCTACTCGCAGGGATCGCTGGTGTTGATTTCCGATCACATCAATCTGCAGGGTTCCAATCCGCTTCTCGGACCGAACGACGATTCCGTCGGCCCGCGCTTCCCCGATATGTCGGAAGCCTACTCGGCTGCTTACCGGGAGACCGCCCACCAGGTGGCCGCGCAACTTGGAATCGCGCTGTCCGACGGCGTCTATGCAGCGCTCACCGGACCGAGCTACGAAACACCGGCCGAGATCCGCTACCTCCGGACCATCGGCGCGGACCTGGTGGGCATGTCCACGGTGCCCGAGGTGATCGTTGCCAACTACCTCGGCATGCGCGCGCTCGCGATTTCCTGCGTCACCAACATCGCGGCGGGCGTGCTTCCGCAAAAGATCAACCACGAAGAAGTGCTCGAGACCGGCCGCGGAGTTCGCGATACGCTGGTACGATTTTTAAAGGCGCTGCTGCCGAAATTATGAACAAGCTGCTCGAAGCCGCATTAGCCGCGCGGCAAAACGCGCATGCGCCCTTTTCGAAGTTCAAGGTCGGCGCCGCCATCGAAGACGAGTCCGGCCGCATCTTCACCGGCTGCAACGTCGAGAACGCAACCTATGGCCTGACGCTGTGCGCCGAGCGAGTGGCCGTTTTCAAAGCCATTTCAGAAGGCGCGCGAAACTTCAAGCGCATCGCGGTCGCCGCCGACACCGGTGTCCTCACCCCACCGTGCGGTGCCTGCCGCCAGATCCTGTGGGAATTCTGCGGCGATGCCGAGCTGACGCTGGTCAACCTCCAGGGCAAAACCGAGGTGTTCCAATTGAGAGACTTGTTCCCGAGGCCCTTCGATGCATCGTTCCTGTAGCGCGCGCACTCATGCGTGCCGCGTTCACACTCGTGTGAACGCCTGGGTATTTTTCGCGCTCGCCCTTCTCACCCCGATCATCGCCCTCGCCGAACCCGCCGACTGGATCTACTCCGCCCGCTACGTCGTCACCATGGACGCCCGCCGCCAGTTGATCGAAAACGGCGCAGTGGCGCTGCGTGGCGACCGCATCGTGGCGGTCGGCAAACGCGCCGACATCGATCGCCAGTTTCAGGCCCGCCACCGCCTGGATCGCCCCGACGCGCTCATCATGCCGGGCCTTATCAACACCCACACCCACGCCGCCATGTCGCTGTTCCGCGGCATCGCCGACGACCTCAAGCTGCAGGACTGGCTCGAGAAGTATATCTTCCCCGCCGAAGCCAAGAACGTCACGCCCGACTTCGTCCTGTGGGGCACCCGCCTGGCCGCGCTCGAAATGATGCTCTCCGGCACCACCACCTTCGTCGACATGTACTACTTCGAAGACCAGGTCGCGCGCGCCACCAAAGAAGCCGGCCTCCGCGGCGTGCTCGGCGAAACCATCCTGCGTTTCAAATCTCCCGACGCCGCCACTCCCAAGGATGCTCTCGCGCTCACCGAGAAATTCATCCAGCAGTATAAGAACGATCCACTGATCGTTCCCGCTCCGGCGCCGCATGCCATCTACACCAACGACGACGCCGACCTCAGAAGCGCCCGCAAGCTGGCCAACAAGTACGGCGTGCCGCTCGTGATCCATCTCTCCGAGACCAAGACCGAGAATGACGACGCCGTGCGCGTTCGCGGCATGACCCCGACGCGCCTGCTGGACGCCCTGGGCGTTCTCGACGGCCCCACCATCGCCGCTCATGGCGTGTGGCTCGATGACGCCGACATGCAGATCCTCAAAGCGCACGCGACCGGGATCGCGCACTGCCCCTCCAGCAACATGAAGCTCGCGAGCGGCGTCGCGCCGGTCATCAAGCTCCTCAGCCTCGGCATTCCCACCGGACTCGGAACCGACGGCCCGGCCGGAAGCAACAACGATTTCGATCTGATGGAAGAAATGAACCTCGCCGCCGACTTGCAAAAGGTCACCGCCAGCGACCCCACCGTGCTCCCCGCCGAACAGGCCGTCGCCATGGCCACCATCCTGGGCGCGCGCGTCGCCTCGCTCGACAAGGAAATCGGCTCACTCGAACCAGGCAAACGCGCCGACCTGATCACGCTACGCCTCGACCGGCCCCACGCCGTGCCGCTCTACAATGTCTACTCGCAGATCGTCTACGCGCTCAAAGGGTCGGACGTCCAGGACGTGGTGGTCAACGGAAAACCCATCGTGCGCGACTCCCGGTCGCTCACGCTCGACTCGAACCTGATCCTCTCCAAAGCCAAGGAATACGCCGCCAAGGTCTCCGCCTCATTGCGCTAGAAGCGATACCTCCACACGGAATATCTCGCAGCTCGCCGCTCCTGCCGATCTGCTGGCTATGAGCATATTTCTGTGGAAAGACGAATACAGCGTCGGTTACGCTGCCATCGACAGCCAGCACAAGCGGTTGTTCCAACTCGCCGACGAACTCCACGCCGCCATGGCGTCGGGAAAGGGCAAGGACGTGATCAGCACCACTCTTGCGAATCTCATCAACTATACAAAGGTCCACTTCGCCGCCGAAGAGGGGCTGATGAAGAAGTACAACTACCCGGAGTATCCGCAGCACAAGCAGCTTCACGATCAGCTCACCACCAAAGTCGTCCAGTTTCAAAAAGACTTCGAGGCTAGCCGCACATCGATGACCGTGCAGCTCATGCAATTCTTGAAGGATTGGCTCACGCATCACATCGGACAAACGGATAAGAAGATCGCGGCATACTTGAGAGAACAGGCCGCCTGAGTGGGGCAGGCAATCTTGCCTTCAGCCGGCCTTCATCCGGCGCGATAGTTTCGAAGAGAGCACCTCCGCTCCAGCCGCACTAACCAGTTTCAAGTTTCCTGAAACGGAGTCATGTAATGTTGCGGCTTTTATTTCTTCGCGTCTCAGTACTCGCGGGCCTCGTGGCGGCAGCGTTCGTCGTAGCGCCGGCCTATTCGGCCACCATCACCACCTACAGCGATTCCTCGGCCTGGCAAAGCGCCGCGAGCGTTCTCGCGACCGTGGACTTCGAAGGACTCGCGCCGGCCAACGGAAGTACAACCTATACCGGTTCAACCGGAGTGACCTCGGGAGGCGCCGAGTTCATCGGCTACACCTCTTCGGGTTCGTCGTGGATCCAGGTGATCGACACGAATTTCAACATCTGGTACAACTTCGGCACCAGCGACGCTCTGCGTCAGAACATGGACCGGCCAACCAGCAACTCGCCGCTGCCGTACATCCACGTCGCCCTGCCGGCCAACGTGACCGCGTTCGGCGTGGATCTTTTCACCGTCAGCCCCAGCGCGCTGAGCTACACCATCACGGTGGCCGGAACGCCCTACACGGTGCCAACCAGCAATCGTCCGACGGAAACCTTTTGGGGCGTCACTTCCGACACCCCCATTCCTTCGGTCGACCTGACGCTCCAGGGTACGGTCTACAACGGATCGACGTCGGCCCTGCTGGACGACTTTCGATACGGCGCCGCCCAGGGCATGAGTGACGCTCCGGAAGCCGCCACGTTCTTGCTGATCGGATCGGGCCTGATCGGCATAGCGGCCCTGAAGAAGTGGCTCGGAAGAAATCGCTCGGCCTGAAAGTTTCCACCGAGCCGTGACCGTGAGGGAGCGGTGTCCCAGCCGCTCTCAGCTCTTGTACCGCCCCAGCCATCGGATCCGCAGCACGAAGTGCCTCCCGTCGCTGCCGTAGAAGCTCAGAAACTGCGGCGATCCCGTCGTGTTGTTCACCGCCGTGTAGTTGCCATGCCCGGTGATGTTGTTGAATCCCCCGCGCAGCGCAAAGCGGTGTCCGAACGCGTGCGTGGTCCACTCCAAATGGAGATTCAGATTGAAGTAGTCGGGAAAGCGATAGGCATTGGGCTGCCCGAGCACCCGGCTGGTTTCATCCACGATCGAGAACGGAAACCCGGTCCGCGTTTCGAACAGGTACGCAATGGCCCAGTTCTTCCAAAAAGTCGGAAGGTAGCCCCAACTCAGAAAGCGATTCGGAGTGTCCCAGGGAAGCCGCCCCGCGTTGTCCGCGACGATCTCCGGCTGATCCACACTGACGTCCACCACCGAGGTGGACCGCGCCCGCGAGCGCGCGTAGCTGGCCAGCCACTCGTATCCGTTGCCGAACGGCTGCTGCAAGCGGATCTCGAAGGAATCGTACCAGTCCCGGCGCACGTTCTCCAGCCGGTAGATGCCGTCGAACTGCGTGGTCTGATAGGCGGCCACCAGGTCCGGAGGCAGCGGCGCGCCCGGATTCAGCACGTTCACGTAAGCCAGGCCGTCGTTGCCTCGACGGCGCAGCAGATTCACGCCCAGCAGCATTCGCTCCGGTAACACCTGCTCCAGCCCCAGGCTCCAGCTCTGATAGCGGGACATTTCCAGATGCGGCGCGATGGTGAACACCGTCGCGGCCGGACCGCTCTGGACGCTTCCGTTGGGGTTGTAGGCTGTCGTAAGCGAGAATGCGTCCGCCGGCCGGCTGAACAACTGCGGCGTGGTCTGGTCGTAGGTCACCGCATAGCCGCCCGACACTTTGGTGTTGTTCGATCGGAACGGCGCATATGAGAACGCCACCCGCGGCGACCACACCACATCCCTCACCAGCTCGTCCCAATCCTGGCGCACGCCGGCGTCGACGTACAGATCGGGCCTGATTTTCCAGTGGTCCAGAAGGTACGACGACGCCTCCAGGCTGGGCTGCGACAGAGCGCCATTGCCTTCGAACGCCACCAGGCGCAACAGCCTGCCGGCCTGATCGAGGTTCTCAAATGCGGTGCGCCGGATGTCTTGCCGGTAGTTCAGCCGGTCCACGTCGATGCCGGTCTTGATCTGATGACTACCCAGCCAATGGAAGGACGGAAGAAACAGATTGGTCAGAAACTGTTTCCGGTCCGATTCCTGGGTCGAGTCGACGTAAAAGTTGCCCCGCCGTCCCTCCGGCGTGAACAGGTACGTGGACTGGCCTTGCGGAATCTCGCGAGAGAACGTCCGCAGATCCGCGAAGCCGAACTCCAGCAGCGTCGCGTGCGCCAGGTATATCTGATCCTTTACGCTGTAGAACCATGTTCGCGTCCGCAGGTCCACCGTGGTGGGCAGCGGATCGAGCGCCCCCAGCCCGGCGTTCGGAGTGGTGCTGAAATTCATCAGAAAATCCGCGAACAGGATGTTCGAGGGCGTCACGTTCACCTGCGCGTGCAAAAGGTCGCTGCCTCCGTAGCTCGACCGCGTGTTCTGGCCCTTGGGAAGATCCGGCACCAGCAGTTGGTTGTAGTTCGCATCCACGCTGTTGAAGAACCACGCGCGCCCTCTGCGAATCGGTCCCGAAAAGTTCAAACGCGGCGTGTAAGTGCCGATCCGCACGCCCTGTCCGGTGTCGACGCCGGGAATGAAGTTGGTAGCCGAGTAACGCCAGGTGTCGTCTCCCGACTCCGAATGCACCGCCAGCGCGCCCGTGGAGCCTTTACCGAACTCCGGCGAATAGCGGCCGCCCAAAAAATCAACCGACCGCTCCGCCTCCACGCTGAGATGCGTATCAAACGCGCCCGTCAGCGGATCGCTGATGTTGAATCCGTCCAGCAAGTACTGCACCTGGTTTTCCGCGCCGCCATCGAAGTGCAGATCGCCGCTCGATCCCCTCACCACGCCGGGAATCAACGGCAGTGCGTTGCGAAGATCGTGCGACGAAGGGTAGGGTACCTCGAAGATCTGCTTCCCGCTCAGGTGCCGTTCCGACGCGGTCTGCTCGACATCCACCGGCGCCGGCGACGCGCTCACGTTCACCGACTCGGACGTGTTGTGAACGTGGTTTAATACCAGCTCGATGTCGTTCGCGCCCTCGCGCAGCTCGGCCGGCCGGTCTACCAGCGCAAAAAAATCGGCGTGCCCCGCGCTGATCAGGTAGCCTCCCGCTCCCGGCACCGCCGTGCGGAACGCGCCCGCAGGATCCGCGACTAACTGAATGCCGGGCGAGCCCGTTTGAGGCGCTTGCGCCAGCCGGAGCGAAACCACCGCGCCGGCAACCGGGGCGTTGTTCTCATCCACCACGCGGCCGGCCAGCGTCACCTCGCCGCTGTACAACGGAATGGTGCCCAGAAAAAACGCAACACCCAGGAAAAACCGGAAGGTCACAAACCTGTAAGCAATATACCGCGAACACCAGTTCCGCGCTTCCCATGAACCAATAACCAAGGAACCAAACAACCAAAGAACCAAGGAACCGGGTTATAATTCCCTTGATGACCAAGAACACTGCCTGGCGGCCCGTCGCTCTATCGCTCACCGTGCTGGGATCCCTGGCGCGCTTGCTCCCCCATCCACCCAATTTCGCGCCCGTCGGCGCTATGAGCCTTTTCGCCGGAGCGCGTCTGCCGGTCTGGCAGGCCTACCTGGTGCCGCTCGCGCTCATGGCCATCACCGATCCGATCCTGGGCGCCTTCTACGGCGTCGCGGCATTCTCGAAGTTCCAGATCTTCATGTACTCCAGCTTCCTCATCAGCGTCTGGCTCGGCCGGCGCCTGCGCTCCACCGACAACTGGTCGCGCATCGGCGCGTTCACCGTGCTGAACAGCGTGCAGTTTTTCCTGGTCACCAACTTCGGAAGCTGGCTCTGGTTCCAGAGCTATCCCAAGACCGCATCCGGCCTGGCGAGCTGCTACGTCGCCGCCATCCCCTTCTTCGGCTGGACGCTAGCCGGCGACGTGGTCTATACCGCCGCTCTGTTCGGACTCTACGCCTGGCTCGGCCGGAGCGTGGCCGCCCGCGAACGCGTCGCCGTGGCGTGAAACGCTGCGCGCTTTCCTGGAGCAGCGGCAAGGACAGCGCCTGGTCCCTGTATCTTCTCAGGCAGAACCCTGACGTCGAAGTCGTAGCCCTCATCACTACCATCAACCAGGAGTTCGATCGCGTCGCCATGCACGCCGTCAGGCGCGAGCTGGTCGAGCAACAGGCCGCCTCCGCCGGCTTGCCCCTCTGGACCATTCCCCTGCCCTGGCCCTGCTCGAATGAACAATACGAAGCCAGAATGCAGGCCGTCTGCGCACGCGCCGTGAACGAAGGCATCCAGGCCATCGCGTTCGGCGATCTGTTCCTGGCCGACATCCGCGCCTATCGCGAGAAACAGCTCCGCGGGACCGGCCTCCAGCCGCTGTTTCCCGTCTGGGGCCTGCCAACGCACAATCTGGCGCAAGAGATGATCCAGGCCGGCCTCCGCGCCAAGATCACCTGCGTCGATCCGAAAGTCCTGCCGCGCGAGTTCGCCGGACGCGATTTCGACGCCGCTTTCCTCGCCGATCTTCCCCCGTCCGTCGACCCCTGCGGCGAAAACGGCGAATTCCATTCCTTCGTCTACGACGGCCCCATGTTCCGAACCCCTCTCCAGCTCGAGGCCGGCCAGATCGTCGAACGGGATGGCTTCGTTTTTGCGGATCTTCTACCCGTCGCCCCCTGCGCGATAACTACCTAACAAAACAACCCCTTATCTCCCTTCCCTGGTTCTGATTGCCTCTTGCCATACTGCCATGCTGGTGATATGCTGATATTAGTTGATAGAAACGCACTCAGCTTTCTAGGCGTCTACCAGCTAGAATCGCAACTATGGACTTTAATCGATTCACAGAAAAGATGCAGGAGGCCGTCCGGGCCGCCCAATCCGTCGCCGTCCAACACGGCAACCAGCAGCTCGATGTCGAGCACCTCCTGCTGGCCCTGATCGACCAGCAGGGCGGCTTGGCGCCGTCCATCCTCAACAAGGCCGACATCCGCGTGGACGCCCTGCGCGCCCGCATCCAGCAGGAAGTCGATCGCCTGCCCAAAGTGTCCGGTCCAGCCGCCGGCCCCGATCAGGTCTACGTCACGCCCCGCATCACCAAGCTGATCACCCAGGCCGAAGACGAAGCCAAGCGGCTCAAGGACGAGTACACCTCGGTCGAACACGTCCTGCTGGCCGCCACCGAAGATGCCGGCGCGGCCGGAAAGCTGTTCCGCGAGTTCGGAATCACGCGCGAGCGCCTGATGAGAGCGCTGCAGGAAGTACGCGGCTCCCAGCGGGTGACCACTCAGAACCCCGAAGCCACCTACGAAGCGCTCGAAAAGTACGGCCGCGATCTCACGCAGCTCGCCGCGCAAGGCAAGCTCGACCCCGTGATCGGCCGCGATGACGAGATCCGCCGCGTCATCCAGGTGCTCTCGCGCCGCACCAAGAACAACCCGGTGCTGATCGGCGAGCCGGGCGTCGGCAAGACCGCCATCGTCGAAGGTCTGGCCGCCCGCATCATCCGCGGCGACGTCCCCGAAGGCTTGAAGGAAAAGCGCGTGGTGTCTCTCGACATGGGCGCTCTCATCGCCGGCGCGAAGTTTCGCGGCGAGTTCGAAGAGCGTCTCAAGGCCGTCTTGAAGGAAGTTCAAACCTCAGAAGGCCAGATCATCCTGTTCATCGACGAGCTGCACACCGTGGTCGGCGCCGGCAAGGCCGAAGGCGCCATGGACGCCGGCAACCTGCTCAAGCCCATGCTGGCGCGCGGCGAGCTGCACTGCATCGGCGCGACCACGCTCGACGAATACCGCAAGTATGTCGAAAAAGACGCCGCGCTCGAACGCCGCTTCCAGACCGTCTACGTCGACCAGCCCAGTGTGGAGGACACCATCTCCATCCTGCGCGGCCTCCGGGAGCGCTACGAGGTCCACCACGGCGTCCGCATCAAGGACTCCTCCCTGGTGGCCGCCGCCGTGCTCTCCAACCGCTACATCAGCGACCGCTTCCTGCCCGACAAGGCCATCGACCTGGTGGACGAAGCTGCCGCCAAGCTGCGCACCGAAATCGATTCCATGCCGAGCGACCTGGACGAGATCCTGCGCCGCAGCATGCAGCTCGAAATCGAGCGCGAGGCGCTCAAGAAAGAATCCGACGCCGCTTCCAAGCAGCGTCTGAAGAACCTGGAGAAGGAAATCGCCGATCTGAAGGCAGACTCCACCGCTCTCAAAGCCCAGTGGCAGGCCGAAAAGGAAGCCGTGCAGCGCCTTCGCGCGCTGCGCGAGCAGCTCGAACAAGTCAAGATCGACATCGAAAAAGCCGAGCGCCAGTACGATCTGAATCGCGCCGCCGAGCTGAAATACGGCAAGCTCACCGAGCTCGAACGCCAGCTCGCCGCCGAACAGTCGCGCCTGGACGAGAAGCAGTCCGGCCGCCGCCTGCTCAAGGAAGAGGTGGACGAAGAAGACATCGCGCAAGTGGTCAGCCGCTGGACTGGCGTCCCGGTCTCGAAGCTGCTCGAAGGCGAGATGCAGAAGCTGCTGCACCTGGAAGACGAGCTGCACAAGCGCGTGATCGGCCAGGACGAGGCCGTCCAAGCCGTGGCCGAAGCCGTCATGCGCGCCCGCTCCGGGTTAAAAGATCCTAACCGGCCCATCGGAAGCTTCATCTTCCTCGGCCCCACCGGCGTCGGCAAAACCGAGCTGGCCCGGGCGCTGGCCGAGTTCCTCTTCGACGACGAAAAGGCCATGGTCCGCATCGACATGTCCGAGTACCAGGAGAAGCATACCGTGGCCCGGCTGATCGGCGCGCCCCCAGGTTACGTAGGTTACGAAGAAGGAGGGCAACTAACGGAGTCCGTCAGACGTCGTCCATATTGTGTGGTGCTTTTCGACGAAATCGAAAAGGCCCACTCGGACGTGTTCAACGTGCTGCTGCAAATCCTTGACGACGGGCGTCTTACGGACGGCCAGGGCCGCACGGTGGATTTCAAGAACACGATCGTGATCATGACGTCCAATATCGGCAGCCATCGCATCCTGGAGTACCGGGGAACTTTCGCCGGCGACGGCTACAACCGCATGAAGGATGCGGTGCTCGAAGAAATGCGCCAGCACTTCCGCCCGGAATTCCTGAACCGGGTGGACGAGGTGATCGTGTTCCACTCGCTCACCGAAGAGCATCTCAAGCAGATCGTCGAGATCCAGCTCAACGGCCTCAGGAAGCGTCTGGCCGACCGGCATATCGAGTTGCAGTTGACGGATCGGGCTCGCGGATATCTGGTCCGCTCGGGCTACGATCCAACCTACGGAGCCCGTCCGTTAAAACGGGCTATCCAGCGCGAAATCGAAACGCCGATGGCGCGCCGGATCTTGGGAGGCGAGTTGCGCGACTCGCAGCGCGTCGTCGTGGATCTCGATTCTTCCGGGAAGTTGAACTTTGAAACCCAAAGCGCGAGCCGCGAGCGTGAAACGGCTCTGAAGGAAACTTGAAAACTCTAGAAGGACACTTGAAACTATGAAAGGTCACATCCGTACCTCTACGGTTGCTTTAGTCGCTGTAATTGCGATGCTGGCGGGTGCGCTGATCGCCACCATCTCCGGCACGCACAACATTCCGATGTTCGTCTCCACGGCGCAGGCCGCCACCACCGACCTGGGGCCGCTGGTCAGCTTTGCCCCGGTGGTGAAGCACGCCATGCCCGCGGTGGTGAACATCTCTTCGTCCAAGGTGGTCCGCGCGCAGCAGATGCCGCCGGGCATGTCTGAAGATCCGTTGTTCCGCCAGTTCTTTGGCGGCCGTATGCCCAGCCAGCCTCAGTCGCAGCGCGAGACCAGCCTCGGCTCAGGTGTCGTGGTCAGCGCGGACGGCTACATCCTGACCAATAACCACGTGGTCGACGGCGCCACCGACGTCAAGGTTTCGTTCGCCGACAAACAGGAGTTCTCCGCCAAGGTCATCGGGACCGACAAGTGGGCGGACATCGCGGTGTTGAAAATCAACAAAACCGGTCTGACGACCCTGCCCTTCGCGGATTCCTCGCACGCCGAGGTCGGCGACGTGGTGCTCGCCATCGGCGAGCCGTTTGGATTGAAACAAACGGTAACCATGGGAATCATCAGCGCCACCGGACGCAGCCTGGGCGGACAGATCGAACGGTTTGAAGATTTCATCCAGACCGACGCTGCCATCAACCAGGGCAATTCGGGCGGCGCTCTGATCGACACCCACGGCAATCTGGTGGGCATCAATACCGCCATCCTGTCCGGCCAGACCGGCGGCAACCAGGGCATCGGCTTCGCGATTCCGGCCAACCTGGCCCGCAACATCATGGACCAGATCCTGAAGAAAGGCAAAGTGACTCGCGGCTATCTCGGCATCCTGCCGCAGGAACTGACGCCCGAGATGGCCAAGGCATTCAACATGCCCAACGGCCATGGCGTGGCTATCGCGCAGGTGGAAGCCAACACTCCGGCCGAGCGCGCGGGACTTAAGGTCGGCGACGTGATTACAGCCGTCAACGGCAACCCGGTGGACGATGTCAATGCATTCCGCCTCGAAGTGGCCGGCTTCGCTCCGGGCACCACGGTCCATCTGAAAGTGGCTCGCAGCGGCCAGACGCTCGAAGTCCCGGTGACTCTGGGCGAACTGAACCTGGAAGCCGAGAACGGGCGCGGCGGACCTAGCAACGTCCCGGGTAGCGGCGAGAAAGGCGCTCTCAGCGGCGTTTCGGTGCAGGCCCTGACCTCCGACATCCGGCGCGAGATGCAGTTGCCGGAGGGCACCACTGGCGTCATCATTACCGACGTCGACGATGCCTCGCCCGCGGCCCAGGCCGGCTTGCAGTCCGGCGACGTGATCGTGCAGGTGAACCATCGTCCGGTCACCACCGTCGCTCAGTTCAACCAGGCGATCCGCGAAGGCGCGTCCAGAGAGTCCACTCTGCTGCTCGTCAAGCGGGGCGCTGGGACCAGCTTCGTGGTGGTTCCGAACAAGTAGTACAGGTTGAGTGCAAACGAAGCAGGTCCGCTGATAACAAAGGACGCGGGCCTGCTTCTTTTTGTCTGCTGCTGCATCTAAGTTGTAGTTGAGCTGTATGAGCAAGCGAAACATAGGCTGGCGCGGTTTCCTGGTGGAAAGCCCGGCGCCTTGGGAGCCTAGCGTGGACGTTTATCGCACGCGCGACGGCTGGCTTCTGAAGTTCGACCTGGCCGGCGTAAAAGCGGAGGACGTCACGGTCAGTTTGAGAGGACGGCGCATCACTGTGCAAGGGATTCGCCGCGATTCGATCGTTGAGGAGGCTTGCAGTTATTACTCCATGGAGATTTCCTACAACCGCTTCCAGCGGTCTATTGAAATGCCGGTCGATCTGGAGAACGCGCGTCTGACATTAGAGGCGCGGGATGGTTTGCTGCTGGTGAGAGTGAACACGGAAGGAGTCGATTATGTCTGAAGAACAAGTTGTCTATACGCTGCCGGTGCTGCCGTTGAAGAACGCGGTTCTGTTCCCGTATCTGCTGATGCCCCTGTCGGCTGGCAGGCCGGGATCGATTGCCGCCGTGGAAGCCGCGCTGGCCACCGAATCCAAGGAGGTTCTGGTCTTCACCCAGCGCGATCCGGACATCGACTCACCCACGCAGAACGACTTGTACTCCATCGGCACCAAGGCCGTGATTCGCAAAATGAATCGCGCCGGCGAAGGCCATCTGGAATTGCTGGTGCTGGGCATGGAGCGCGTCACGCTGGTGAAGCTGGATACTTCCGAGCCGTTCCTGAAAGCGCGCGTGACGCCGCTGCCGCTGCCCGAAGACACCGGCGCCGAAGTGGAAGCGCTGCAGAGCGCCCTGCTCGAGCTGGCCGGCGAAGCGCTGGCTCTGGCGCAGCCCAACGCTCCTCAGGAGCTGCGCGGCTTGCTGTCGTCCAACGAAGATCCCCTGAGGCTGGCGTTTGTTCTGTCGTCCATGTTCAGCCTGGAAGCGGAAAAGGGCCAGTCGCTGCTCGAAGCCCCTTCGCGGCTGGAAGCCTTGCGCATGATGCATCGCTACCTGACGCATGAAGTGCAAGTGCTGGAGCTGCGCAACAAGATCAACACCGAAGCGCGCAGCGAAATGACCAAGGAACAGCGCGACTATCTGCTGCGCCAGCAGATGCGCGCCATCCAGCAGGAGCTGGGCGAAAAAGGTGGCGAACAGGCCGAGGCCGAGCAGTTGCGCGAGCGGCTGGAGAAGGCCGATCTGCCCGAAGAGATCCTCAAGGAAGCTAAGCGCGAGTTGGACCGGCTGGAGAAGCTGCCTCCGGGCGCGCCGGACTATAACGTCATCCGGACGTATCTCGATTACGTGCTGGAGCTGCCCTGGCGGAAGCGCAGCGAAGATTCGCTGGATATCGCCCGCGCGCGCCAGGTGCTGGATGAAGATCACTTCGGTTTGAAGGATGTGAAGGAGCGGATCCTCGAACACCTGGGCGTGTTGAAGCTGAATCCGGACGCCAAGGCGCCCATACTCTGCTTCGTCGGCGCTCCCGGTGTCGGCAAAACTTCGCTCGGCCAATCCATCGCGCGCGCGTTGAACCGCAAGTTCGAGCGGATGAGCCTGGGCGGGTTGCACGATGAGGCCGAGTTGCGAGGCCATCGGCGCACCTACATCGGAGCGTTGCCCGGCCGCGTGATTCAAGCCATGCGGCGCGCCGGAGCCAACAACCCGGTGCTGATGCTGGACGAAGTGGACAAGCTGGGCCGCGATTTCCGCGGCGATCCGGCGCACGCGCTGCTCGAAATCCTGGACCCCGAGCAGAACAAGACGTTCCGCGATAACTATCTCGATCTGCCCTTCGATCTGTCGAAGGTGCTGTTCGTGACCACGGCCAACGCCTTGGACACCATTCCGCAGCCGCTGCTCGACCGTATGGAAGTGCTGCGCCTGGCCGGCTACAGCGAAGAAGAAAAACTGGAAATCGCCAAGCGCTACCTGATTCCGAAACAGCTCAAGGAAACCGGGCTGAGCACCGAGCAGTGCACTTTGCCGGACGAGACCGTCAAGAAGATCATCTCCGGCTACACTCGTGAGGCCGGCCTTCGAAGGCTGGAGCGGGCCATCGGCCGCGTGGCGCGCAAGGTTGCGCTGCGCGTCGCCGAAGGCAACGTTCAAGCTCCGACCGTGACGCTCGACGATCTGGCCGAGATGCTGGGTCCGGAACCGTTCAACCAGGAGCAAGCGCGGCGCGAACTGCCGGCGGGCGTCGCGACCGGCCTGGCCTGGACCGAAACCGGCGGAGACGTGCTCTATATCGAAGCCACGCTGCTGCCGGACGGCAAGGGTCTCACGCTCACCGGCCAACTGGGCGAAGTGATGCAGGAGTCTACCAAGGCGGCCCAGAGCTACATCTGGTCGCACGCCGGTGACTTCGATATCGCTCCCAGACTCTTCAAGGACGCGGGCGTGCACGTGCACGTGCCGGCCGGCGCGATCCCCAAGGACGGGCCGTCGGCGGGTGTCACCATGGCCACCGCTTTGACGTCGCTGTACACCAAGCTGCCGGCGCGTTCGGATGTCGCGATGACCGGCGAGATCACTCTCACCGGCCTGGTGCTGCCGATCGGCGGCATCAAGGAAAAGGTGCTGGCCGCGCGCCGCTCCGGAATCCACACGGTGATCATGCCCAAGGCCAATCAAAAGGACCTGCGCGATCTGCCCGAGGACGTCCGCAAGGAGATGCAGTTCATCTTCGCCGAGCGCGTCGAAGACGTCTTGCGCACCGCCATCCCGCAACTCGGGGAACGCATGGCGCTGGCCAAGGCGCACCCCATCAACCACGCGGCCTGATCAGCCTTAGAGCGGCAGCAGCGGCGCTCCAGGCCGCGGAGGAACCAGGCGCCGCGGCACAGCTTTCGTGTGGCCGGGCGAACGGCTTGTAACGAATCGCGGCCGAAGGTCACTACAGTATATGGTGAGTGTCGCGGTGGCGACTGCCGCGAAAGACCGGAGTCGCGTTCCGAGAACGTACTATCCCCTCCAACTCGATTTCTCGTACCTGGCGTGCCGGCGCGGCCGCGTCATCGAGCGCGGAACCGGCCAAACGTTAGAGATAAGCCGCCAGGGGATCAGAGTGAAACCACTCGAGATATTGACCCCGGGAGTGACCGATATCAAGCTGCAGATCGCCTGGCCGGCCGCCTTGGACGATGGCACGCGCCTCAAGCTGGTCGTGCTAGGCAGACCGTCGTGGAATGGCTCCCGGTTGGTGGAAGTCATCATATTGAAACACGAGTTTCGTACGGCCCCGAAGGGAACCGCTCTGACGGGTTCCAGCGCAGCCGATCAATCCGCTACTCTAGCCGCGGCCGCCGGATCCAAAAGAATATAGGTCACCACCGCGACCGCCACGAGATGTCGATCGCCATCGAAGACGTCCACGCGGCCCACGCACAGATGCCTGCCGACCCGCAGAATGTGCGAGCGGGCGATCAGCTTGCCGTGCTTCACCGCGCGCAGATAGTTGATCTTCAGCTCGGTAGTTGTAACCGGGCGGCGGCCACCGAAGTGGCTGGCGAGGCCGATCCCCATGGCAGAGTCCGCCAGACTCGCCGCCACGCCGCCGTGCAAGTAGCCGGAAACATTTTTCAGATCGTCGCGCACGGCGCACTCGATGGTTACGCCATCCGGATGCCGGCGCACAATGTGGACGCCGAGTAGCGAGTTGAAGGGCAAGTGCTCGGATGCTTTACGAAGGTCTCGAACCGTCAAAGAGACACATTGTAGCACCGGAGAAATGCAGGGACCGGGGCGGAGCCGTTACCGAGGCGTGAGAAACCGCACGGACTCGCTGGTCTTCCTGCCATCCTGTTGCTGGATCTCCAGGCGGATGTTGACGTCCTTGCTAGCCGGCCCATATGCGACGTATCCATCCCGAAGATGCTTTAAGTCGAATTCAGCAACTTCCGTTTTCTGGCCGTCCGATATCTCGAGGCTGCCTCTCTTGGCGGCGGAGACCGCCTTCGAGTCTCGATTCCATCGGATGATCAGTTGTTGGGGGACTTGCGAGGTTACTTCCAACCCCAGCGGAGATTCGTACTTCGGGGGAGGCTCGGTAGCCGCGGGCGCGCCGCCTTGGCGCCAGGAGTCGAACCCGACCAATCCGGTTCCAGTCACGATGATAGCCAGCGCGGCAGTCGGGACCAAGCGTGCCCATTGAATCGGCTGCACGAGGTGAATGGCCGGAGATGGCGCCGCCGATCGGTCCGCTGGTGGGCTGACTGGATGCGCCTCCGGCGAATCGAGGAATGGCGGCGGAGCGTGCGGCAGAGCAAGCTTGCCAACCTCGAAAGGAAATTCGAATGCGGAGTCCCGGGATGGAGCGCGACCGTTCTCACGCCAGAAGAACGCGGCTTCCGCCCCCTTCCGTTCGCTGGATCGGATTAAGAGTATGAGGTCTTCCGGCGCCGGGAAGTACTTATTCGCAGCTTCCAGATCCCGCTCCGTGAGCCCCAACCAACCGCCATATTGCCAGCGAAAGCAGCCGATCGTTCTTCGATCCAGCACGTCATATTGGTGCAACTCGCGCAATCGGTGGATAAAAGACTCGTCCGGCGATACGTCTGCCAGCCTGACGTTGCTCAGCACTCGAAAGTCTTCGACAAAAGAAGCCGGCTGCGGCGCGCCAACGGAATGACCGAGCAGCACACCTGCCAACTCGCCTGGACCAAGGATGTCATCCACGTAGTCATGCATCAGGTGCAAGCGCTTGACCAGATTCAAACTCAGGTGAATCGACAGGGCTTTGCTCGGAGGTTGCCAGATGTAGAAACCTTCGGGATCGGGTTGACGGCCTGCAGAAGCCATGGCGCGGTATCTAGTCTTTCACGGGGATGTTTTGCACCTGAATGTTACGTTGGTACTAGAACGTTCCGGCTACGCCTCGGGGTTCGCAACGATCGGTGATTGGCGGGCATTGTATCATCGTGGAATGAAGCTACAGGACAAAGTCGCGGTGGTGACCGGAGGCGGCAACGGAATCGGCCGCGCATTGGCCCGCCGCTTCGCCGCCGAAGGCGCCAAGGCTGTGGTGGTCGCCGACATTGACCAGGAGGCGGCGCGCCAGGTGGCCAACGAGATCGGCGGCCGCGGCATGAGCGTGGACGTCTCGAGCGAGGCGGACGTCCAGAAGCTGGTGGACGAGACGCTCAAGCTGCACGGCCGCATCGACCTGTTCTGCTCCAACGCCGGCATCGCCACCGAAGGCGACTGCACGGTCTCGGATCGCGAATGGCAGCGCATCTGGGAGATCAACGTGGTGGCGCACATCTACGCCGCCCGCGCGGTTCTGCCGGGAATGCTGGCTCGCAAAGAGGGCTACCTGCTGCAGACCGTCTCGGCCGCGGGACTGCTGACCTCCATCGGTTCGGCGCCCTACGCGGTCACCAAGCATGCCGCGCTGGCTCTGGCCGAATGGCTCGCAATCACATACGGCGACCAAGGGATCAAAGTGTCCGTGCTGTGCCCGCAAGGCGTGCGAACCAGGATGCTGGAAGGCGCCGCGGGCGGCGAATCGTTTCTGCTGGAAGGCGCCATCACCGCCGAGCAAGCCGCCGACGCCGTCATCCAGGGACTGGACGCCGAGCAGTTCCTGATCCTGCCGCACCCGGAAGTGCTCGATTACCTGCGCCGCAAGACGGCCGACTACGACCGCTGGCTGCGCGGCATGCGGCGCCTGCAAGCCAACGTGCAGGTGATGAAGGCGAAGTCTTAACCGGCTGCGGCTCCGCCGCACTTGTCGCGCAGCACATTCTTCTGCACCTTCCCGGTGCCGCCCTTGGGCAGCCCGTCGGTGAACACCACCGAGGTGGGGCATTTGAAGTGCGTCAGGCGCTCGCGGCACCAGGTGATCAGCTCGTCCTCGCTGAGCGTCGCATCCGGCCGCGTTACCACCACGGCGCGAATGGCCTCGCCCCAGGTCTCGTGCGGTATGCCGATGATGGCCGCTTCGAGCACCGCCGGATGCGCGCACAGCATGGATTCCACTTCAGGCGAATACACGTTCTCGCCGCCGGGCTTGATCATGTCCTTCTTGCGATCCAGGATGTAGAGGAAGCCGTGCTCATCGAACGCGCCCAGGTCGCCGGTGTGCATCCAGCCGCCGCGCAGGACCTCGGCGCTGATCTCGGGCCGGTTCCAATATCCCTTCATCACATTGGGCCCGCGCGCGATCACTTCGCCGGCCTGGCCTACCGCTACGTCCTGATCGTTGTGATCCACCACCCGGACCTCGACGCCCATCACTGCCCTGCCCGCCGATTTCACCGGAGCGAACTCGCGGTCCGCGTCTTCGAAGCGATGATCCTCGTGTTGCAGACGCGTGAGCAAGGGGCTCACTTCGGTCATGCCGTAGCCTTGCACGAATTCGCAGCGGAAAGTGTCGATGGCGTGGCGGAGCACCGGCAGCGGCATGGGAGAGGCGCCGTAGACCACGCGCCGCAGGCTCGTCAGGTCGTAATTCGGCAGGTCGGGATGATTCAGAACCATGTTGATCATGGTAGGGACCAGCACCAGGGTGCTGATGCGGTGGCGCTCGATGGCGCGCATCACGGCCACCGGATCGAAGCTGGGGATGAAACAATGCGTGGAGCCGCACAGCGTCAAGCCGAAGATTGCGCCGGCGTCGGCCAGATGAAACATGGGCGCGGCGTGCAGCCACTTGCCTTCGCTGAACAGGCCGCCGGGAGGCAGCAGCGAATGAATGGCGTTGGAGTACAGGTTGCGATGCGTCAGCATGGCGCCCTTCGGGCCGCCGGTGGTGCCGCTGGTGTAGAACAATCCCGCGACGTCGTTTTCGTCCGGCTCGGGAAAGTTCTTCGGCACGCCGGGGTCGGCCTGGCTCTTCCAATCCAGCAATCCCGACGGGCTGCTTCCCTTGCCGGCGTAGATGAAGTGTTGAATGCCTGGCACGGCATTCAGAATCTCGGGCACCAGCGCGGCGAAGCGTTCGTCGACGAACAGCATCTTGCTGCCGGAGTCCGACAAGGTGAAGATGATTTCGTTGACGTGCCAGCGCGTGTTGAGCGGCACGATCAGGGCGCCGGCCATGGCGGTGGAATAGTACAACTCCAGGTACTCGGGAGAATTCAGCATCAGCAGGGCGACGCGGTCGCCTTTCGACGCGCCCAACTTGGCCAGCTTGCGTGCCGAGCGCTCCACCTCCGCGTAGAACTCGTGGTAGGTCAAGGTGCGATCCTCATCCTCGATGGCGATGGTGTCGCCGAAGAAGCTTTTCGCGCGGCGCAGGCAATAGTTGACGGTCATGCCCGCGCCTTCAACAGTACTTTGTCGTAATAGACGATCACGGTCTCACCGTGCTGGTTGAGCACGGTGGTTTCGAAAGTCACGACGCCCCGTCCGGCGCCCTTGGGCTCTTTGGACGTCACCTTCTTGGCGACGTGGACGGTATCGCCGATGAACACCGGCCGCGTGAAGCGCAGCTTGTCGACGCCATAGAACGCGATCACGGTGTCGGTAATCTGGTCGAGCTGCACGCTGAGGCCGGTGGAGATGCTGAATATCAGAGCGCCGTGGGCGATGCGCTTTCCGAACGGGCCTTGGGCCGCGTAGGTCTCGCTCATGTGCAGCTCGACGAAATCTCCCGAGAGGCCGGCGAAGTTCACGATGTCGGCTTCGGTGATGGTCCGGCTGCGCGAAGTGCTGACGCTGCCGACGGCAAAATCTTCAAAATGGAGACTCAAGAGTGGCGCCTTTCTAAAACTCGATCTTGACAGACGGCCGCGCCTGTCCTACCTTGAAAATTCTATGCGAAAAAAAGTCACAGTAGTGGGAGCAGGTAATGTAGGCGCCAATTGCGCGCTGCGGATTGCCGGCAAAGAGCTGGCGGATGTGGTCCTGGTGGACATCGTGGAGGGCGTCCCCCAGGGCAAGGGGCTCGACATATTGCAGTCGGGTCCGGTGGAGGGCTACGACGTCAACATCGTCGGATCGAACGATTACGGGCCGACGGCGAACTCGGACATCGTGGTGATCACCGCGGGCTTCCCGCGCAAACCCGGCATGAGCCGCGACGATTTGTTGCTGGCCAATTACGAGATCGTGAAGGCCGCCACCGAGCAGGCGGTGAAGCACTCGCCCAACTCGATTCTGATTCTGGTCACCAATCCCCTGGACGCGATGTGCTGGACGGCGTTCCAGGTTTCGAAGTTTTCGAAGAACCGAGTCATCGGCATGGCCGGCGTGCTGGACACGGCGCGCTTCCGGACGTTCATCGCGCAAGAGCTGGAGGTGTCGGTGGAGAACGTGACGGCGATGGTGCTGGGCGGGCACGGCGACACCATGGTTCCCCTCGCCCGCCTGACCAGCGTTTCCGGCATCCCGCTCAGCGAGCTGATGGACCAGGCCACCATCGACCGGCTGGTGGATCGGGCGCGCAATGGCGGCGCCGAGATCGTGAAATACCTCAAGACCGGGAGCGCTTACTACGCGCCATCGTCGGCCGCCGTGGAAATGGTGGAGTCCATTCTCAAGGACAAGAAGAAGGTGCTGCCGTGCGCGGCCTATCTGGAAGGCGAATACGGGATCAAGGGGCTTTTTGTGGGAGTGCCGGTGAAGCTGGGCGCGCGCGGCATCGAAAAGATCTTCCAACTCCGGTTGAGCGCCGACGAACAAGCGGCGCTACAGAAGAGCGCGGCGGCCGTGCAGGAGCTGGTGGACGTGATGAAAGCGAAGATGGGCTAGCCAAGAAAAACTCCACGGGACCGCCTGACGTTTGGCATCAGACGATCCCGTGGAGCGCACGATCAGACTGCTGAGACAGGTTACTGAGTTCTGGAGTGCACTGTGTCTACCGAGAACTCAGCGTTCTGGCCATGGCACACCAGGCAGCTCTCGCCGAGCGCCGTGGTATTGGCCACTGCATGGATAGCGGTTGCCTTGTCGTCATGGCAACCCTGGCAAGCGGCCGCGATCGGTCCCATGGTTGGCGTGAAGCCGCCCGGGCTCGCCACTGCTGCTTGCGCGCCGACGTTGTCCACGCGATAGGAATTATTCACGTGGCAGGTGACGCAGTCGCGAAGGTCGCCCGGATACCGGACTTCCTGGTAATTGGTGCTTCCCAGGACGTAAGGATTCGCCAGGTTCTCGCCGCGATGGGTGCTGTGGATCTGGGTGGCAAAGCTGACGCTCTGCTTGGAGGTGCCGTCAGCCAGCGTGGGATTGTGGCAGATCACGCATTCCTGCGTGTTTCCGCGGGAGCCACCATGGATGAACGCCAGATCCTGGTGGCAGGCGCTGCATTTCGCGGTGGAAACAACCTGGCGTCTCGCCGCCATCGGACTGCTGTCCAGCGAGAAGTAGCTCTCCACCGGCATGGCGCGGTCGGTGGCCGCCTGTTGCTGGGTGGTGTTGGCCATCAGGTTCACTGTATTCGCGGCTTCCATGGAGATGGTGTAAGAGCCGGTGGCGGTGGCCGGGATCACATTGGTCATCTTGTAAGCGTAGGTGCCGTCGCTGCCGGCGGTGGCCTTGGTTGGAGTTTCCGAAACTCGCATTCCGCCCGGTTGGGTTCCATAGTCGACGTTCGAGCCACCCAAGATCATTCGGATGGTGGTCAGTTTGGTGATGTCAACCGGATTGCCGGCTTTGTCCTTCACCTGGAACGTCACTGTCGGAGAACTGCCCGGAGTCGCGTTGTCGATCTTCATAATCTTCAGGACGAGGCCCGGCAGCGCCGCCGAATTGTTGGGAACCGTGTGCGCTCCCGGAATGGAAGCGTCAAATTCCGTGTGCTGCGTTGAGGTGTGGCAGTTGGCGCACTGCGTGTCATCCACTTGAACCAGGTTGACGTGATTTTGGCCAGTGGCAAAATTAACATCGTCGTGGCAGGAACCGCACACCGCCTGGCTGGGTTTGGTCTTCCAGTTGTCGGCTTGCGCCGGTCCGGCGGCATGACAGGTGGTGCAATTGCGTGCATCCTGCGGGAGCACGATGGAGGAGTAATCCTGCTTGGTGCCGCGGTGGATGACGAAGTAGTCTCCGCCCGCCTTCACGCTGGGCAGGCTGGATCCCATGTGCAGCTTATGGATGAACACCTTCATGTCCACGGTGTTGAGCGAATCCGGATTGGTGCTTTGCGGGGTATGACACAGGTCGCAGAAGGCCATCTTCTTGCGAGGGCCGGGGTTTCCGTGAGCGTTGATCGGATCGTGACAGCCATTGCAACTGGCTTCGTTGATGACGTCCCGGACGTTGGTGGGCTTGGAGCCGTTCGGCACAAAGGTAAAGACATCGTCCGACGTATACATACTCGGAAAGCCGTAGGCCGATAAGTCACGCTCCACCTGAACGCCGATGGTGTGCGTGGCGGTGGCATCGAAACCAGCCGACGCTTTCGTCCCAAACGTATAGTCGTAGGTGCCAGTGGTCGAGTCCACCAGCGTGAACGTGCCGTTCTTATCCGTGCCGGCCTGGGTTTGAGGAGCATTCGAGTTGGTGGTCGACTTGGCGACGCTGGTGGTGTAAGCGATGTATTGAGACTGGCCGTTGGGGATGTAAGCCGCGACGAAGCTAACGCCTTCCGCGCCCGGCGTCAAGCCGCCGTTCACATCCAGTCCATTGCCGTTGGAGTCCGTCAGAGTGAAGCGGGCAGTGATGGTGCCGTCGCTCGCGATGCTGGCGCTTTTGATCTTGATCACGACTCCCGGGGTGAACGAGTTGAATGCGCGATCGGCAACCGCCGCCGGAGAATAATCCCTGTTTTGTTTGGCCGGACGCTGTGCAGCGGCGGCAGTGACGAAGACGAAACTACAAGCTAAGGCGAACGTAGCCCTAGCCCGTGCAGAATATTGCATAGGCAGTAGTATTTCCTCCTTACCGATTTAGTAGAGACAGGTAGGTAGTCAGAATCTCGCGGACCAACCGTTACGTGGCAGGACGCTTGCGATCAACAATGCATTTGGCATGCCATCGTGCTCGCCGCGGGATGGTTTGTAGTACGGTATCGGCCTCAGCCGCAGCAGCGGGGTATTTGGGGCGCTTAGCACACAAAAAACTGAGGCTCTTCGCTCAACCGGGAAGTTTTTGCGGTAGTTTCAAGTCGAGTGAGCGGCTTGCCGCTACCGCACCGCGATGGTCACGGGCAGGCTGGGCTGGCCCGCGGCGGTGATCACGACGGGCACCTGGTCGCCGGGCTGCACGTTCTTGGGCACGTAGGCATTCACCTGATAGAGTCCGACAAAGGTTGGCGCGAGCCCCGAAAAGAAGACCTCCGCGGTCTGGCCACCGACCGTGACGCTGACCTGGTTCGTGGTATACGAGTAGGGCGACAGAGGGGCAGCGGCGCCGGTTGGAACGGGCGGATCGACTTTGCCGAGGCCAGTGCAATAGATGATGATGGCGTCTCCTGCCTTCACCGGATGCGCGGGATCGGCGAATGTTTGAGCGCCAGTGGCGTCTACTCCGAGTATGATGCCCTGACCTTTGCCGGACGAGTCCAGCGTGAAGATCCCGGGCGCCGCTGGAGCGACAGTGACGGACTGCGGGGCCGACAGGCTGTTTCCGCGCGTGACGATCACCTGCTGGTCCGTGTTGGGGGCGACCTCGAACGGAACGATGGCGTTCACCTGCCCGTCGCTGGCGTAAATGAGCGGAGTCGCGATTCCCGCCAGCGCCACCGTGCTTCCGGCGAGGTTCACCGGCAAGGGAACTTTATCGGCCTGCGCCTGGCCCTGTGCCAGCTTACTGCCGCGAATGGTGATGAAGCTACCTGGAGCGACGGGCGCTTGCGCGGCATAGCTGGCGCCGTTGACAATCGCGCCGGTGTCGACAGCCGGAGGCGTATCCAAAGTCAGGAAGCCGCCTTTGGTATGCGCCTGGCCTTTCAAATTCTGCTCCGGGATTTGGGCGTCCGCTGTCACTGTGACGGACGGAGTATTATGCTGCGGCGTCCAGGTTGAGGTCCAGGTGCCGTCCTTGAGCGAAAGCAGCGAAAGCGACACGTCGCCGTTGGAGAAACTGACCACTACGTTGCCGGTGGTCATGGGATTGGCGCAATCGTCGATGACGTAGACGGCGATGGCACCGGGGAAGCCGGCCGGCACCGTGAAGCCGTCCGAGAGCAGCGTGAAGACCGGAGCCAGCGTGGTGGGCGTACAAGCCGCTTGGGCTTCAGTGAACGACCTCGCCGACGGCCCAGCGGAAGCCGGCGCTACGATCACCAGGACAATGGCGATGTTGCGCGTGCTGCCGTCCGAGAACAAGAGCGTGATCGAGCCGCGGTGAATGCCGGGGTTCAGTCCTTTGATGTTCGGCTGGACGACGATGCGCACCGGTTGAGCTGCTGTGACCGTACCATCCGGGGGGAGCGTCGTGATCCAGTTCTGGCTGTCGGCCGTGGCGCTTACTGAGCGGAACGTAACGGGCGTAGTGCTCAGACTCTGTACCAGCACGGTCTGGGATCCGGGGGATTCGCCTCCAGCGACGGCGGTAAAGATGATAGCCGAGGGTTGCACGATCGGGCCGATTTTGCTGCCCGGCTTGAGGACATTCAGAAAAACCGACACAGACTGAGGCGTGTTGTCGGCGTCCGGCGCGCTGACTTGCACCGTTCCAGAATAGGTACCGGCGTCGAGGGACAGCGGGTTCACGTCGAGTCGAACGGCGGGAACCAGTGGTGAATCCGCATCGCTCACCCCGCTGCCGGGGAACGCGGAGAGCCAGCCACCGCCGGACAGCGTGGACGCTTGGGCGGTCCAACGCATCTGGCCGCGGCCGGTATTCAGGATATTGAAGAATTGCGGCGGCGCCGGTCCGCCACCTTGCACCGCGAAGAAGGTCAAGCCGGTTTGCGGGATCCGGATCGTTTGCGGCACGGCGGAGACGGTCATGGTCACCGGGACGGTCACTGCTTGCGGAGGATTCGCGCTGGAGAACGTGACGGTACCTGAGTAGGTGCCCGGAATGAGGCCGGTTGGGTCGGCGGTAATGTTGACCGAAGTTGATCCGAAAGCCGCGAGGGTTGCAGTTCCGGTAGAAGCGGAGAGCCAGTGCCCGCCGAAGGTTGTAGTGGCGGCCACGTTGGCGACGATCGAGCCTCCGCCGAGGTTCGACACCGAGAGCGTCCGCGAGCGGGCCGGCGATTGCTGCACGAATGAAAAGACCATCGAGGTAGGTTTCACGTCGAGACTGGGCTGACCGGCGGCAGTGACGGTCAATGCCACCGCTATGGTTTGCGAAGCCGGGCTGGCGTTGGGAGCAGTGATGTTGATGGAGGCCTGATTCGCGCCGGCCGTAAGCTTGGAGGGGTCCACTGTCACCTGGAGCGTGACGGGCATGAACCCGGACGCGGGCGAAACGCTGAGCCAGGGACTCGAAGCTGGCACGGACGTGGTGTAAGGGATGCCGGGAATCGAGCCGGTCAGATTGACGCTTTGTGTCACGGGCGAGGATCCGGCGGGCGCGGTGAATGCGAGGTTGGTGGCCGAGATCTGAAAGCCAGGCGGGTTGGCGAGCACCTCGCGGATCCGATTGAGCCCCAAATCGGCGATCAGGACATTACCCGCCAGATCCACGGCGACATCGGTTGGAGCTCCGATAAAGGTGTTGGTCGCTGGGCCGCCGTCGCCGAATCCGGCTGGCGGCAGCGAACCGGCGAAGGTGGTGATGGTGCCATTCAGATCGACCTTGCGAACGACGCTATTGCCCTGATCGGCTATGTAGAGATTGCCGGCAGGATCGAAGGCCAGGCCTTGCGGATTCTTCAGAGAGGCCTTTACAGCCGGGCCGGTGTCGCCGGAGTAGTCAGGCAGTCCATTGCCGGCGACGGTAGTAATGGTGAGGTCGCTGGCGGCGATGCGGCGCACGCGATTGTTGGCGGAATCGCAGAAGTAAATCGCGTTGTTGAAAAAAACCAGGCCGATCGGTTTGTTTAGCTTGGCGTCGGCCGACTTGCCGCCGTCTCCGGAAAAGCCAGCCTCCCCGGTGCCGGCAATGACACCGCCGTGCGTAACGGTTGAATTTACCGCCACCACGCGGTTTGTACCCCGGTCGGCGATCAGAAGGTCTCCCGAACCATCGAAGTCCAGGCCGTATGGTTGGCTGTGACCTCGTGCGTCGGGGCCAAAGACGGAGTTGCCGGTATCGACAAAAGTGGTGATGGTTCCGCTTGCGTCGATCCTACGGACGGCCTGATTGAAGCCGTCGGAAAAATACAAATTATTGTCAGGCCCGAGGCGAAGGTAGGTTGGAAAGGCGACCGTGGCTTGGGTTGCCGGGCCGCCATCGCCGGAATAACCCTGAAAGCCGGTGCCGGCGTAGACCGAGATGGCGCCATCCTGGGCCACGCGGCGGATGCGGTTCTGACCGGTCTCGGAGAAGAACACATTTCCTGAAGCATCGGCGACGACTGAAGTGGGCAGGTATAAGGTAGCGCTGGTGGCGACGCCTCCGTCGCCCGAAAAACGATACAAGCCGTTTCCGGCTATGGTCTGAACATTCCCGTCGGCTGTTACCGCGCGTATGCGGCGGTTTTGATCGCCGATCAGAACGTTTCGCATCGAATCGACCGCGATGCCAGGCGAGACCAGATTGAACTGGGCTTTCAGCGCGGGGCCGCCGTCGCCGGCGAATCCCGCGGTGCCGCTGCCGGCGATGGTTGTGATTATGCCATTGGCGTCAACTTTGCGTACGCCGGCTACGACCACATCGGCAATGTAGACGTTGTTGGCGGAATCGGTGGCCACCGCCGCGGGAATCAAACCGGCTTGAGTAGCGGGTACGCCTTCTGCAAAATTGATGCCACCCCCGGCGAAGGTATCGATGATTCCGGCCGAGACCTTCCGCACGACGCCGTTGAAACTGTCGGCGATGTATAGGGTCCCAGCCGTATCCAGGGCGACGTGGACCGGGAAATTGAGTCGAGCCGCGGTGGCCGACGCACCGTCGCCTAAGTATCCAGGGTGGCCGTTCCCCGCGACGGTGGTGATGATGCCGTCGGCGGAAACTTTGCGGACCACGTTGTTGCCGGTGTCGGAGATGTAGAGATTGCCGGCTGAGTCCACCGCCAGGCCTCTGGGTTCGTTGAGCCGCGCCTGGATCGCCGGACCGCCGTCGCCGGTGTAGCCCTCGTCTCCGGTTCCCGCAATGGTCCGGATGATGCCGTCGGGCGTGACTCTGCGAACGTGACTGCCGAACTCGGCGATGTAGAGATTGCCTTGGGTATCGACGGCGATGCCGAGCGGCGTATCGAGCGAGGCGTTCACCGCCAAGCCGCCATCGCCCGAACGGGTGAGCAGGCCGTTGCCGGCAACCACGTTGATGATGCCGTCCGGGCCGACGCGCATCACCATGCCGTTGTCGGCGTCGCAGATGTAATAATTCCCGTTCTGATCGGTAGCGACGTCCAGACTGAACAGGCCGCCGATGGGAGCCTGCAGGGCCGGGCGGCCGTCGCCTGGAAACAGCCAGTCGGTGCCGGCGAAGGTGGTGATGGTCTGCTGACCGAAGGCCGGAAGAAGAAGAGCGAGAGACGCTGCGAAGGCGGCAAGATATCGGCGGCGATTAGTGGGACACATTGTGGCTGGATCGGTATCGAACAGGATTTAATTATGTCATTGGCAACGGTGTGGCGAAGGAGGTCGATTGTCTTTCGGAGCGGCATGGATTGTATATACTGGCTCCTGACGGGAACCAGGAACTAATCCGGCTAAGGAGAAGTCATGTCAAAGCAAAGAGCGTTAGCGATCGCAGTTCTGGCGCTGCTGATTGGCGGCCTCACGTGGGCCGTGGCGCAGACCAGCAAGCGATCGTTCACCGCGGAAGACTACGTCGAAATCCAGCAGCTCTACGCGAGATACAACAACGCCATCGATTCCGGCGATGCCGAAGGCTACGCCGCGACGTTCACCCCGGATGGGGTCTTCAACACTTTTAACGGCCACGACGCGCTGGTTGGGTTCATCCATAACTGGCGGGAGAAGATGGGCGGGGCCAACCGCCGCCACTGGAACACCAACCTGCTCATCACTCCGACACCGGAAGGCGCCAACGGCACGGTCTACTTGTTTCTGATGGACGTGGGCGCTCGGCCGCCCACCATCGGCACGGCGGCGAAGTATGAAGATCAGCTGGTCAAGACGGCCGATGGCTGGCGCTTCAAGAAGCGCGTCACCAAGGCCGACGGTCCGCCGCCCGCGGCGCCCGCTCCCAAGCAGTAGGACGACTTCGCGCGCTGGTCCGCCGCCCTGGTGCAGGCCAGCGCGCCAGTTTCTTCGTTTTCGGCCCAAGACAGCGGATTTTCAGCGTCACTCCGGTGCCGAAAACGCCCCCACGCTATACTGAAATTTAATGCACGAAATGGCCTTATTTTGGCTTCGTCTGGCCACCGCGCTGTATGGCGTGGGCCTGCTGCACGCGTTGGCCGTGCTGCTGCGCAAGAAGGCCGGGTTCCTGAAGCCCGCGCTGTTCGCGTTTCTGGTGGGCGCGGTCCTGCATTTTGTCGCCATCGTCGAGATGGCCTCTTCGAGCGGGCATCTGCCGGTGGACAATTTCTTCGAGTGCGCCACGCTGTCGGCGTTTCTGATCGCGGTCTTATTTCTGTTCGTCTATTGGCGCTACGATTTTGCCAGCCTGAGCGTCTGCATCTTTCCGCTGGTGTTCGTGATGACGCAGGTGGGGTCGATGGAGACGCCCATGCTGGCGTGGCCGAACTCGGGCGTGCGCAACGCCTGGCTGTTGCTGCACGTGATGATGATCCTGCTGGGTTATGCGGCCTTGTTGCTGACGGCGGTGGCGTCCATCTTCTACCTGATCCAGGAGCGGCAGCTCAAGCGCAAGACCAAGGTCAACCTGTTCACGCGGCTGCCCCCGCTCGGAACGCTGGACAACCTGGTGACCAATTCGATGAGCCTGGGTTTTGTGTTCATCACGCTGGGAGTGATCGCGGGGAGCACCTGGGCGTCCATCGAATCGGGCACGGCGTGGATCAGCGAACCGCGCATCGCGCTGGCGTTCATCACCTGGGGCTTCTACCTGACCATGGTCTTTCTGCGCGCGACAGCCGGGTGGCGTGGGCGTAAAGCCGCGCTCATGGCGGTGGCGGTGGTGTGCTGTTCGGCCCTGACCTGGGCCGCGCACGTGGGGCTGCGATCGACCATCGTCAAATGAGATTCTCGATCACAGGCGTGAATCACAACACCGCTCCGGTGGAAGTGCGCGAGCGCCTGGCGTTCGACGAGCATTCGCTCTCGACGGCCCTGCAGGAATTGAAACGCCGGCCGGGCTTTTGCGAAGGGATGATTCTTTCCACCTGCAATCGGGTGGAAGTGGCGCTGACGTCGGAGGACGCCTCGGGCGCCGGCCTGGCGGTGGACGAGTTTCTGGCCGACACGCGGCACGTCGCGCGCGAATGGGTGACGCCGTATCTTTACCACTACGAAGACGGCGATGCCATCCGGCACCTGTTCCGCGTGGCGGCGAGCCTGGATTCCATGGTGGTGGGCGAGCCTCAGATCCTGGGCCAGCTTAAGGCGGCCTACGCGCTGGCCAAGGAACACGGCGCGCTGAGCGGGTTTCTGGACGGTCTGCTGACGCGCGCCTTCAACGTCGCCAAGCGCGTGCGGTCTGAGACCGACATCGGCGAGAGCGCCGTATCGGTGAGCTATGCGGCCGTGGAGCTGGCCAAGGAGATCTTCGGCACCCTGGCCGACAAGCGCGTGCTGATCGTGGGCGCGGGGAAAATGTCCGAGCTGGCTGCGCGTCATTTGCGCCGCAGCGGCGCCACGCATATTTTCGTGACCAACCGCACGCCGGAGCGGGCCGTCGAAATGGCGCAGCTCTTCGGGGGCCAGATCGTCGAATACACGCGCTTCCTTAGTTTTTTGCCTGAAGTGGATATCGTGATCACCAGTAGCGGCGCACCGCACTACATCCTGGTGCGCGACGACATGAAGAAGGTGATGGCGGCCCGGCGCAACCGGCCCATGTTCCTGATCGACATCGCGGTGCCGCGCAACATCGAACCCATTGTCAACGAGCTGGACAACGTGTTCCTCTACGACATCGACGACCTGCAAAAGGTGGTGGAGACCAACCTGGCGGGGCGCATGCAGTCGGCCGTGGACGCCGAGGCGATCATTCGCGAGGAAGTGGACCGCATGATGGCGCGGTTGAAAGAGCGCTCCGTGGTTCCGACCATCGTGGGACTACAGGAGCAGCTCGAGAGCGTCCGGGCGGCGGAGGTGGCCCGCATGCGCGGCAAGCTGGGCACGCTGACGCCGGAGCAGGAGCAGGCGCTCGAAGCGCTGACCCGGAGCATCATCAACAAAATCGCGCACGGACCCATTTCGGAATTGCGCCGCCACGCCACGCAGCCCGATGGCCACCACTTCGTCGCGGCCATTCGAAAGGTGTTCCGGTTGGGCGAATAGCATGCTGACCATCGGCTCGCGAGGTTCCCAACTGGCTTTGTGGCAGGCGCGCTGGATTCAGGCGCGGCTGGAGGGCTTCGGTGTGGAGTGCCGGCTGGAGATCATCCACACCACCGGCGACAAGATCACCGATGTAGCGCTTTCCAAGGTGGGGACCAAGGGCCTGTTCACCAAGGAAATCGAAGAGGCGCTGCTGGCGGGAACGATCGATCTGGCGGTGCATAGCCTGAAGGACATGCCGACCGAGCTGCCGCCGGGGTTGACGCTGGCCGCGATTCCGGAGCGCGAGGATCCGCACGACGCGCTGATCGGCGGACGGCTGGCGAATCTCGCGCAACGCGCGCATGTCGGCACCAGCTCGCTGCGGCGCGCCGCTCAATTGCGATCCATCCGGCCGGATCTGGAAATCGAAAACATCCGCGGCAACCTGGAGACGCGGCTGCGCAAGCTGGATGAGGGCAAGTACGACGCGATCGTTCTGGCGTCGGCGGGGCTGCGGCGGCTGGGCTGGGAGCAGCGTATCACCGAGCTGCTTTCGCCGGAGGTGATGTGTCCAGCGGTGGGGCAAGGCGCGCTGGCGGTGGAGACGCGCGACGACGGCGGTGAGGCGCAGCAGATTTGCCGGCGGTTGGAGCATGCTGGAACCAGAGTCGCGGTCACGGCCGAGCGAGCGGTGCTGGCGGCTTTGGGGGGCGGTTGTCAGGTGCCGATCGGCGCATATGCCACGATCGACGGCGCGACGATTCGACTGCGGGCTATTATCGTTTCGCCGGATGGCGTCCAGGTGATCCGCAAGGAATCGAGTGGTCAGGCGACCGATGCAGCGGCGATCGGCCGTGTCCTGGGTGAAGAACTGCTGGCCGAAGGCGGCGCTGAAATCCTGGAAGCGGTCTACGGCGCATGAAGAGCATGTGGCGCACGCACTCTTGCGTGCCGCATCGGCACTCGTGCCGATGCATGGCTGGCCCGACGCGGAGGCGTTCACACGAGTGTGAACGCGGCACGCACGAGTGCGTGCGCCACGCGATATGAGTAAGGTCTACCTGGTTGGAGCCGGGCCGGGCGATCCCGACCTCATCACCTGGAAGGGCCGCAAGCTGCTGGCCATCGCCGACGCGGTGCTGTACGATCACCTGGCGAGCGAACACCTGCTGGAGCTGACGCGCAAAGACTGCGAGCGAATCTACGTCGGCAAGAAAAAAGCCGTGCATGCGTTTCCTCAGGAAGAGATCTGCCGCATGCTGATCGAGCGGGCGCGCCGCGGGCTGACCGTGGTGCGGCTGAAGGGCGGCGACCCGTTCATCTTTGGACGAGGCGGCGAGGAACTGGAGGCGCTGGCCGAGGCAGGCGTTGCGTTCGAAGTGGTGCCGGGCGTCACGTCGCCACTCGGAATCGCGGCCTATAGCGGCGTGCCGTTGACGCATCGCGCGCATACCAAGCTGGTGACCTTCGTCACCGGGCACGACGTCGCGTCGATCGACTGGAGCAAGGCCGGCCAGTCCGAAACTCTGGTGATCTTCATGGGCATCGGCGCGATTCACGACATCGCGCGCGAGATCATGGCGCACGGCCGGTCCGGCGATACTCCCGCCATCGCGGTGCGCTGGGGCACGCGGCCGGATCAGGAAACGGTCGCCGGCACGCTCGCGAACATTGCCGAGCGCATCGAGGCAGCCGGCTTGAAGCCGCCCGCGACGGTGATTATCGGCGAAGTGGTCGCGTTGCACGAGAAGCTGAGCTGGTACGAGAAGCTGCCGCTGTTCGGGCGCAGGATCGTGGTGACACGCGCGCCGGATCAGGCCGCGGAGTTCTCCGAGCGGCTGCGTGCGCTGGGAGCCGATGCGATCGAGCTGCCCGTGATCTCGATTCAATCAGCGGAGGACCCCAGGCCGCTGGATCAGGCCATCGAGCGATTGTCCAGCTATGACTGGCTGATCTTCACCAGCGTGAACGGTGTGCGCTTTTTCCTGGATCGCCTGGATCAGTCGCGGCACGACCTGCGATCGTTGAAGGCGCGGATCTGCGCGATTGGGCCGGCCACGCGACGCGCGGTTGAGAATCTGCATTTGAAGGTCGATCTGATGCCCGCTGAATATGTCGCCGAAGGGCTGGTGCGGGCATTTGCGTCCGAGGATTTGAACGGCAAACGTCTGCTGCTGCCTCGGGCGGCCGTTGCCCGGGACTTGATTCCGGCCGAGCTCGCGAAGCTGGGCGCGCACATCGACGTGGTGGAGGCGTATCGAAATGTCGCGCCGCCGGACGTCGCCGAGAGGGCGCGCGAGATTTTCGCCGGCGGAAAGAAACCGGATTGGATCACCTTCACCAGTTCGTCGACCGTGAATAACCTGGTGGCCGCCGCGGGCCGGGATGCGCTCAAAGGCGTCCGCATCGCGTCCATTGGCCCGGTGACGTCCGAGACCGCGCGCGGGCACGGGCTGACGGTTCATGCCGAAGCGAAGGAATACACGCTCGATGGCCTGGTGGAAGCGATCTGTCGTGGCTGAACGACCATTCGTCGGGATCCGCTGGCCTACGGCTGAGTGCTAGCCTTATGCTGGGATGAGCGATGATTGAAGTCGAACAGCTCCGCAAGCAATACGGCGATTTCACGGCTGTCCACGACGTCAGCTTCAATGCGCGCGCGGGCGAGATTTTCGGGCTGCTAGGTCCCAACGGCGCCGGCAAGACTACCACCATCGGCTGCATTTCGAGCCTGCTCGCGCCCACGTCCGGCCGGATTCGCGTGATGGGTCACGACGTGGTCAGCGATGGGGTCGCGGCACGCCGCAGCATCGGCGTGGTGCCGCAGGAGATCGCGCTCTACGACGACCTCTCGGCGCACGAGAACCTGGCCTACTGGGGCGGCGCGCAGGGCCTGCGCGGGTCGAAGTTGCACGATCGCATCCGCGAGGTTCTGGAACTCACCGGCCTGGTTGACCGCGCCAAGGAGCCGATCAAACAATTCAGCGGCGGCATGAAGCGGCGGCTCAATTTCGCCTGCGGGATCGTCCACGAGCCCAAGGTGCTGCTGCTCGATGAACCGACCGTCGGCGTCGATCCGCAAAGCCGCGTGCGGCTGCTGGAGCTGGTTCGCGAGCAGGCGCGCGCTGGCACCTGCGTGCTTTACACCACGCACTACATGGAAGAAGCGGAGTCGTTGTGCGACCGGCTGGGCATCATCGATCACGGCAATCTCATCGCGCAGGGCACGCTGAAGGAGCTGCGGTCGATGCTCGGGGAACGCGATGTGCTCCGGCTCACCGGCGCGTTTCATCCTGACAGAGTGCGCGAAGCTCTGGCGAGCGTGGACGGCGTCGAGATCATCCATGCTGATGAGGCGCTCCTGTCGCTCGCGATGAGCGACGCCTCGCACCGGCTGCCGCTGATTTTCGGCGCGCTGAACGGCGCGGAGGTTCGCGGCACCACGCTGACGCAGCCCAGTCTCGAGAGCTTGTTCATCAAGCTGACCGGGACGGACCTAAGGGAGTAGCCATGCGCTTCGCCTGGATCAGCGCCTGGAAGGACCTGCTGCGGCTGCGCCGGGAGCCGGTGACGCTGCTCACCTGGATCGCGATTCCGAGCTTCATCGCCGTGGTGACGACTCTGGTATTCGGCCCCGGCGGCGCGCAGCCGCACGGCACCCTGCTGATCGCCGACAACGATCATGGGATCGGCGCCACGATGCTCGGGAACGCGTTCGGACAGGGCTCGCTCGGCAAGATGTTCACAGTCGAGAAAACCAGCGCGCAAGAAGGCCGGCGCAAACTGGATCAAGGCGAAGCGTCGGCGCTGCTGGTCATCCCCGCCGGGTTCACGGCGTCGTTCGTCTCTAGCAAGCCGGTAGCGATCCAGATGGTCCGCAATCCGGCGCAGCGCATTCTGCCCGAAATCGCTGAAGAGGCGCTCGCCACCATGCTGGACCGCGCGTCTTCGATGCAGGCCGGCGCGCCGCTGATCCAACTGGAGGCCACCGTGATCCCGGACAAGACCGAGCAGCCCGGCGGATTCGCGGCCATCCTGCTTCCGGGCGCGCTATTCATGGGGGTTTTCTTCATCGCCGGCGCGCTGGCGGCCGACGTCTGGCGCGAGCGAACCTCGGGAGCGCTGCGGCGCGTGGCAACCACTCCCGCGAGCCTGGGTGCTTTTCTGGTCGGCAAGCTGATCGCCTCCGCGCTGGTGTTCAGCGTGATCGGTGCAGCCGGGTTGCTGGCCGCTCAACGCCTCATGAACCTGCGCGTCGCGAATTTTCCGGCGGCGGTCCTGTGGATCGCGGCGTCGGGCTGCGGCTTGTACCTGGCCATGATGCTGCTGCAATCGGCGGCTTCGAGCGAGCGCGTCGCCACGCTGCTGACCAACTTCGTCACGCTGCCCCTGGTGATGCTGGGCGGCGGCTTCTTCCCCTTCGAGTGGATGCCGCGACCGCTCGCGAGCATCGGCCAGTGGACTCCCAACGGCTGGTGCGTGATGCGGCTGCGCGCGGTTTTGGCTGGGACGCTCGAACCCAGTGCGTACGGCGTCATGGCCGCGCTGCTCGCGGTCGCGTGGCTGGCCTCGATTCGGAACATACGCAGGTTCGCATGTTGAAGGACGTCCTGTTCCTGGTTTCGCGCGACTTGAGCCACCTGCTGCGGCGGCGCGAGACGCTGATGTGGACGTTCGTCATGCCGGTCATCTTCTTCTATTTCATCGGCAGCATCGCGGGCGGCTACGGGCGCATGGATCAACCGGATCCGATCGCGGTGACGAAAGCGCCCGACGCGGGTTTTCTCGCCGATGCGCTCGCAGAGCGGCTCGAGCAGCGCCACTTCCGCATCGTGGATCAGCCGGACTTCTTCCGCCAGGTCCACATTCCCGAGGATTTCACGGCGTCGATTTTGGCCGGCCGCGAAGCCACCGTCAAGTTCGTGCGCTATGCGTCGGGGATCAATGCCGACTATGAGGCGACGCGCATCAATCGCGCGGTGTACTCGCTGGCGGGCGACGTGGCCAAGCTCAAGTCGCAGGGGATCGCGCCGTCGCCTGAGGCTCTCGCGAACCTGGCCGAGCAGCCGCGCCGGATTTCGCTCGAGGTAAGCTCCGCGGGTAAGCGCAAGGTCGCGCCCATCGGGTTCGAGCAGGCGGTTCCTGGAATGCTGGTGATGTTCACGATGCTGGTGCTGCTGAATGCCGGCGGCGTAACGTTGCTGGTGGAGCGCCGGCAAGGCATCCTGCGACGGCTCGCGTCGGCGCCGGTCTCGCGCGGCTCGGTGACACTGGCCAAGTGGGGCGCGCGCTTCTCGCTGGGTTTCGTGCAGATCGTATTCGCGATGGCGGCTGGAACCATACTGTTCAAAGTGTATTGGGGCGATCATTTGGGCGCCGTCGTGCTGGTGCTGGCCTCGTACGCGGCGATGGTGGCAGTCTTCGGGATGCTGCTGGGCAACTTCGCGCGCATGGAAGGCCAGGTGGTGGGAGTGGGTGTGATCCTGAGCAACGTGCTGGCGGCGCTGGGCGGCTGCTGGTGGCCCATCGAGATCACGCCGCCCTGGGCGCAGAAATTCGCGCTGGTGTTTCCCACCGGCTGGGCGATGGACGCGCTGCACAAGCTCATGAGCTTCGGCGATTCGCCGCTTGCGGTGGCGCCGCACGTCGCTGCGTTTCTCGCGGTGGCGCTGATCGGTGGATATGTTCTGGCGCGCAAGTTCCGCTTCGAATGACGGCGGGGATTCTTTAGCCCGGTCTTCAGCTTGTTCCGTACATCGCCGACCAACTGTTCATGCCTCGGCCCAGGTTTTCGAGGAGCTGCGAATCGGCCCGGCTAAACGCAACCGGGTGGTTGCGAATCAACTCGTAGGCGACCCAGGGCAGCCGTTACCAGATGTACTCTTTCGCGTCGTTCCGGCGCTCGTAGCTATCCAGCACGTGGACCACGCGGATCTTTTTGAGCTTGGCCGGATTCAGCGCGCCGATCGGAATATAAACGATGCGCCGGTTCAGATGCGCGGCGATGGAGCGGAAAATCGAGCGCGGCGGCTTCGCGGCCACATACACGACATAGCGCTGCATGGAATAATCCAAGGCCGCCAGCAGCAGGCGCTCCGGTTTGTTCTGCGCGAAGTCGTAGTCGGGATCGGACCACACGTCCACCAGGCGGCGCGGCGGCAGCGTCATCAGGAATCCGCCGTACTCAGCGCGGCCGATGCCCGGACCCACCAGGTGCTCGAACGGATACGTCGAATAAAACGCCATGTCCGATTCGTTCTGATTCTCGCCCAGCCAGGTGGTGAGGTACTGGTAGCGATCCTCGGGATCCTGGTCGAAGACAACCACGGCCGCACCCACCTCGCCGGCGATGCGGTCGAGCTGGCGGACGTAGATCTTGCCTTCGTGCCAGTTGCGAATGGTCTCGCGCAGGTCGATGCCGTCCAGAATGGAGGTGGTGAACGGCTCGGTGCGCGTCCGCTCCTCGGACAGCATGCTCTTGGCTTTGCGCTTCAGGAAGCGCCCATAGTCCTCAATCACCAGGTCCTCCGGCGGGTAGGAGCAGATGGCGTTGCCGTCGGTCTGGTGCGCCCACTCGCCTTCGAACTTCTCTTTCTTGCGGCGTTTCAAGGCTCGTGGGACCAGCCGCTGCTTGGGCCTCGGGAGCCGCCTACGAAGCCGTAGTTTCTTGGTGTTAAGCCAGATTTCCTCACCCGATAGATTCACCGTCTCCAGCAGGTTGCTGGTCGGTTTCTGGGCCGGATAGCGATTGGCCATCTGCCAGACTTCGTAGGCGTAGTTGTCGTCCACCACCGAGCGCGCCGCGACGGTCAGATCGAAGACGCCGGCCAGCAGGTCGCCATTGATGGACGCCAGGTTTCGGGTGAAGCGCGCCAGCATGCGGCGCTGCCAGTATTCCATCTTGTCGCCGGTATTCTTGGTGTACTCGGCTTCGGCCTCACGCAGCAGATCGAATTGCACTTTGGGCCGGTCGATGACTTCCTCGGGAGTCATCTGAGCGCGAAAGGTCTCGTAGCGATCTTGCAGGTAGGGATACTCGACGGTGATTTCGGCCAGGCAGTCGGGATGCGGGTTGAGCAGGCGGATTTCGGCGGGGCTGCGGCGGCTGGGCGGATCCTGCGGCTGCTCCATGGCGTCCAGCAGCGGGTCGAGCAGGTTCAGCGAAACCACCACGAACACCGAGGCCAGCGGATCGGCGCCTTGCAGCTTCCAGGCCATGCCGGAGGCGTGCGCGGCGGTCTCGTCGTTGCGCTCCTGCGGGTAAACGCGGTAGGCCTCGACGTACTTGTCGATGCCGATGTATCGGACCGAGTAGGGGTCGGGGTACGAATCGGGAAGATGCGGCCGGTCGCCCGAGTCGGGTTCAATGAAGATCACCTCGGCGTCCACCTCGAGGCCCGAGCGCACGGCCTCGCAGAACGGATCGCAAGGTTCGATGGGGATGTAGATGCCGCGCTCGTCGTTGACGGGGTCGGGATAGACGATGACGGACAACTCGGGCAGGCGGGCCAGGGCCTGCAGGTAGGTGTCTTCGAGCGATCCGGGAAGCTCGACGGCGACGATGTGCGGCCGCTCGCTCAGGATGGCGCGGCGCAACGCGATGCTGAACTCCAGCCTTCCGGGTACCACCGGAAAATAGGTGAAGTTCCCGCGGCGCAGACTGGCCGGATCTTCGAGCTTAGGCGCGTGGGACATAACGCAAGGCTTCGTCCCCCAGGGTTTCGAGAATGGCGGTGCGCATCAGGAACTGCTCGTCGCTCTTGCGCGACAGCGTGAGGCCGTTTTCAATGCCCTTCAGCTTCATCACGAAGCGCGCGATGTTGATGCCGTCGCGAACCGTGTAGCGCTCGTCGGCCGAGTGCGCCTGCTGCAGGAATTCGGTGACGTAGTTAAGGATGTGTTCTTCGCCGAAGGGGACATTTTCCTTGAGAATGGCGTACTCCTCGTGGCGCTCCGGAAAATCGATGGTGATCTGCGGCTGCAGGCGCGAGTGGATGTACTCGGGAAGATCGAAGGTGGAGGCGTCGTCGTTCATGGTGGCCACCAGGCGGAACAGCGGATGGGCTTTGATCTTGATTCCGGCCACGATGGATTCCACGTAGCGGCGATTGTCGAGCAGCGGCGCGAGGCTGGCCCAGCTCTTCTCGCTCATGCGATTGCCTTCGTCCAGGATCACGACGCCCCCGCGCAGCATGGCGGTGACCAGCGGCGAAGCGACATAGCGCAGCCTGGATTCGCCTTCGATCACGGGCGTCACCAGCAGGTCCTCGGGGCGGGTGTCGACGGTGGCCTGCATGATGTAGACCTCGCGCTCCAGCCGCTTGGCCGCCGCATAGGCCAGCGTGGTCTTGCCGACGCCCGGCTTGCCGAGCAGGCGCGGATTCATGGGGATGTCCTGGGGATCCACCACCAGCCAGGCGGCCAGCAACTGCCGCATCACCTCTTCCTGACCAACCCAGGTAACCGTGAGTTCGTCGGGATGCGCCAGGTGAAGATTGACGCCTTCGACCGCAACCGTCATATGAATGCTATTTTAGCGTGGCGCGGATGCTCGCTGCCGCGTGCGAGCTGCGATGTCAGGCGGCCGCGGAGGCTGCGGAGACCAGAGTGAGCATGGGTTGAACGGGCTGGGAGGATTCCCGGTAGGCCATTTCGAAGGCCTGCGCCATGGGACGGCAGCCGGGCGAGGAATAGAGCTGAAAGAAGATCTGCTGGATGCCGTCCGTCTGGAGGCCTCGGCAGATGCCGGCCACGCTCGCTGCCGTATCGCGAACGCAGGCGCCGCATTTCAGGCCGAGGGCGGCACAAGTTTCCGGCCTGTTCTCAGTCAGCAGGTCCATCGGTTCTCCCTACCTGTGTACTAGGTAAATGCAATTATTAGGGCTTAGGAGTTTTTTTCCTATAGTACCGATGGGGGATTCGGCCGACTCTTTTGCGGGTATTGGTTTGGGAGCGCTCAGCGCCCATGGGGTGAACAGGGGTCAATTATAACAAGCGTTGCGGCTTTGGCGCGCGCTGCTGAGACCAGTTCAGAAATCCTGACAGTTACTTGTTCGCTCCACGCGTGTAGCCCTGATCCCGTTCCCCCTCGGCGCAGAAATTCTCCAGAACGTCGCTGTTCGGGATCAATCGCACCGTGAACTTTACCGTAACCGGCGTCGTCAAGGTGTTTGGATCTTCGACGGTCGCCTGTATGTCCAGATGTCCGAAATCACGGCGATGGAAACGCTCCTGAACCCGCAGCGCCTCGCTGTGCGGATGTCCCCTCACATCCAGCCAGGTTTTGTCGTTGAACCCCGCCGTATCCACCACGAGCGTGTCGCCTTCCCATTTGCCAGTCGAGTAACCCATCCAAGCGGGGAAGGGATCCACGGGAAGTTTGCGCCCGTCCGTATGGATCTCGCGAAACGCTCCGTCCAGTTCATAGTAAATGACAATCGCTTCCGGAGTCTGGAAGACTTTAAAAGGACGAGCGTTGAAATAGCGATTCGGCAAGCCGTATGGCAAGCAGTGAGCGACAGGGGAATCAGTAATGATATTCTGCCGATTCCTCAGCGTTTGCGCGGCGGCCTCGGGCCGAAGAGGCTCTTCTCCCGCTTTGAAATCGATAAAGAGATTAAAGAAATACTTGTTTTGATCACGGATGTCATCTCCGAACACCTCGCCGGCGCCAACGGGGCCATAGAGTCGCTCGATCTCACCAGGTGGCGGAGGTTCGATCTGCCAGACTCCGGAAAGATCCGGCCTGCCATTCGAGGCGCGGGGCGCCTTGGCCGTCAGGTCTGGCTTGCCGTCCCGCTTTAATGGAGTCCCTGGCGCAGGATAGTTCAGCCACTGAGCGTTCGCAGACGCCAGCGCACCCGCTAAGGCGATCCCCAGCGTGAGTGTTTGAAATCGCATATTCTCCCCATTCCCCACTCCGACGAAAAACCACGTTGCCGGATTTACAGTTACTGTCCCGATTGTACTCTTCGTGCGCAGTAGGCCGCTCCGCAGCGGTGCGTTTGAGGTGCCTCCACGCTACGATTGAAGTGTATGAGGCGATTGTGCCCAGATAATCGGGCATCCTTCGCCTTTTGCGACGACCTCCAGCTAGGCTAGCCTTATGAGTTCACGGAAAGGCAGGAGGAATGGCGGACAACAAAACTAAGCCTACGAAACAAAGTGTGGCGGCGTTTGTCGATGCCCTGACGGACCCGACCAGGCGACGAGACGCAAAGGCGCTCGTCAAGTTGATGCAAAACGCGGCTGGCGAAAAGCCGAAGATGTGGGGGCCATCGATCATCGGCTTCGGCGGCTACCACTACAGGTACGACAGCGGGCGCCAGGGCGATATGCCACTCATCGGCTTTTCGCCGCGAAAGGCCGCAACCGTTCTGTATATCATGAGCGGGCTGCGCGACTCTGGTGATCTGCTCGCAAAGCTCGGCAAGCACACAACCGGCAAGGGCTGCCTCTACATCAAGAAGCTCGCTGATGTGGACCAAAAAGTGTTGGAGGCCCTGGTCGTCAAATCCGTCGCCGCCATGCGAAGATCTCAGGGCGTTTCTCCGAGCTAGCCGTTTTCGACGCGCGCCTTTATATCCGAGTACGCCGTATCGATGAGCCTGGTTAGAGCTGCGGCGTTCGCGGCCGTTCCCGGTCTCAGTTTCACATGGCGCATGAACTTGCCGGCGCCTTGCAGCAAGCGGGCCGGATCCCTCAGCGATGCGCCGTGAAAGAACCCCACGTTGACGTGCGAGGTGAATACATTGACATAGCCGAAGGGCGCATCCCCCAAACATGCAACCGGACAGCCGTCATGCAAAAGCTCCCGGACTTCGTCCCCGCACTTTCGCATCACCTCAAACCACTGCTGCGCGATGGCTCCCAATTCACCTGCATGCTCTTTCATCCACGCATCGATGGCGGGATCCCGCTCGACAGCGCCGTTGAATCGCAGCAATTCCGTCGTCTTCACAGATTTTAATTATCATCCAAAAGGCGTGGATCATCAGACCCAGATGGACGCGTAGTCGCGACGCGTAGATCTGACCACAGTGAGCCGCGTCCACGGGCGGCGTCCACTGCGCGACGACTTTATCGCTGAGCCGAATTCAGCGCGAACCCGTACAGGCTGTCTCCGGCTGCCGCGACTACGTACTGAACGCCATCCAGCTCGTAGGTGATGGGTCCGTTGGTCATCTGGGCGTGCAGGCCGGCGTGCCACAGCGGCGTTCCCTGCTCCGGATCGAGCGCCACCAGGTTCTGATTGGTGTCGCCGGCGAACAGCAGCTTGCCGGCGGTGCTCAACAGTCCCGACCGGACGCCACCGCCGTTGCCCGGCCACTTGTGGCTCCAGCGGATCTTGCCGGTCTGATAGTCGATGGCCTGCAACATGGCTTCCGACCATCCTCCGCGATCGTTGCCGCCCCAGCCTTCCGGTTTGTCGTCGTCTTCGTAGAGGTAGTAGACGCTGAACGCTCGCGCCGCGTTGGCGTAAAACAGGCCGGTCTCGGGATTGAAGCTCGGAGGCGGCCAATTGACGCCGCCGCCCTGGTCGGGCGAAACGAGCACTCCGTCGAGCTTCGGCTCCTTGCGGGGATTCGGCACCGGCTGGCCCTTTTCGTTCACTTCTTTGGCCCAGTTCGTTTTCACGAATTCCGACGTCACCAGGCTTTTGCCAGTGGCGCGGTCGAGCACGAAGAACCACCCGTTGCGGCTGGCCTGCGCGAGCAGCTTGCGTTTTTCGCCCTTGATTTCGCCGTCGAACAGGACCGGCGTCTGCACCGCGTCCCAGTCGTGCGTGTCGTGCGGCGAGGGCTGGAAATACCATTTCAGTTTCCCGGTGTCGGGGTTCAGCGCGATGATGCACTCGGTGTAGAGATTGTCGCCCTTGCGAGCTTTGCCTGCGATCACCGGCTGGGGATTCCCGGTACCGAAGTAGATCAGATTCAACTCCGGATCGTACGTGCTGGGCACCCAGGTCATGCCGCCGCCGTGCAGCATGGCTTCGACGTTCGGCCAGGACTGGGCTTCTGGATCGCCCGGCTCCGGGTGCGTATACCAGCGCCACTGCAGAGCGCCGGTGGCCGGATCGTGCGACTCGATGTAGCCGGGAATGTCCAGATCGTCGCCGCTGACGCCGGTGATCACGTGGTTCCTCACAATGACCGGCGCGACGGAGGCGTAGTAGAACTGATCCAGGTCGCAGATTTCGGTGTGCCAGCGCTCCTTGCCGTCCTTGAGGTTGAGCGACACCAGATTGCAGTCCGGCGTTTCAAAGTAGAGCCAGTTGCCGGAAACTCCCACGCCGCGATTGCCGATGTGCCAGCCGCCCTTGGAGTTCTTCCATTCGTAATGCCAGATGGGGCGGCCCGAGCGGGCATCGATGGCCCACACGTGATCGGGAACGGTAAAGTAGAGCACGCCATTGATCTCGAGCGGCGTGGATTTGATCACGGGAACGTTGCCGCCGCCGCCGGCCTGGTCCGAGCCGGGGTTGGCGCGATAGACCCAGGCGAGCGCCAGCGAGCTGACGTTGGATGCATTGATCTGCGAGAGCGCGCTGTAGCGCCGCCCGGAATAGTCGCCATTGTAGGTGGGCCAGCTAGAGGCCAGGGGCTGGAGGAGCGCTGCGGGATCGAGCCTGGCCTGGGCGAAAAGTGAAACCGAGAACACGGCGAAGAAGACGAATTTCATTTCAGGGTCTCCAGGTAAGCCACCAGGTTGTGGATGTCGGCGTCGGTGAATTCATCGAGCAGCTCGTGATGTCTGCTCAGTGGATCCTTGATCTCGACCTCGACCCCGGCCACGCGCTTCCAGGAGTGAAATTCGCCGCCGGCGTCTCGCAGGGACACTGTGAAATCATCGATGCGCTCCAGGGTTCCCGACACTGGCGGCGCCCCGAGAGCGCGCACCGTGACTGCGATCGGCTTCCGGCGCGGAAACAGTAGCCGCTGTTGCAGCTCGTCCGGCTGAAACTTGCCAGCGATTCCGGCCAGGTCGCCAGTCGGGGAGTGGCACTCATTGCACTTGGCGCTGAAGTACTCCTTGCCTGCGGCGGCGTTGCCGGTGAGCACGTTTGGCGGCCGGCTGGCGTGCCGGTTCATGGCGGTGTACTCGACACGGTCCCTCAGGAAGTGAGACAGGTCGACAATCTGAGCCTGGGTCAGATCGGTTTTGTGATTGGGGAGTTTTTGAAGCGCCGGCCCGAGCGCGCTGCCAAGCTTGTCGCGCAACACGACGACGGAGCGAACCAGGTCGGGACCCTGCTCGGTTCCCTGCGCGAGACTGCCGTGACAGTTGATGCAGTACTGAAGATAGGTCTTCTTGCCGCGCGCGGCGGCGGCAGGATCGATCGGCTGGCGGGCCCTCGGACCCGGTTGGGCACAAAGGCTCGCCGAAATGGCGAAGAGCAGGCAAAGAGCTCTCATACGGTGCAGATCTCGATGGCTTTCTGGAGCTCGGCGATCGGGTTGTGTCCCGCCGATGGTGAATACTCGTGGGACACAAAGCCGCCGAAGCCCAGATCGGCGATCGCGCGCGCGACAAACCTGTAGTTCAATTCCTGAGTGTCGTCGATCTCATGGCGGCCCGGATTCCCTCCGGTGTGAAAATGCCCGATCCACTGGAAATTGTCCCGGATGTTCCGGACGATGTCGCCGTCCATGATCTGCGCGTGGTAGATATCGAACAGGATCTTCACGCGGGGCGAATTCACGCGCTTCATTACATCCACGCCCCAGGCCATGTGGTCGAACATGTAGTCTTTGTGGTTCACCTTGCTGTTGAGGAACTCCATGCAGATGGTGATGCCTTTGTCTTCGGCCTGGGCTTTGATTTTGTCGAGGAACTGGACGCAGTGATCCGCGCCGGAGCGGTCGTCCATGCCATTGCGATTTCCCGAGAAGGTGATGATGTTTGGAACGGCATTGGCAACGGCTTCATCGATCGCGGCTCGCAGGGATTTCTCGAGGCGATCGTGGTTCTCGGTGCGATTCAGAGCATTTGGGATCGTGCCACCGGGCCCGGGCGGGTACATCGAAGGCACCAGGCCATACTTTTTCAAAACAGGCCAGTCGGCGGGACCGATCAAGTCGAATCCCTGGATCCCCAGCCGGGCGGCTTCGCGGCAACAATCCTCCAGGCTCATGTCGCGAGCGAATACGCCGCGCGTCACGCCTTGCTTCAGGCGACCCTTCCCTTGAGCCCTCAGCGGAGGCGCCAGCCCCGTAAGCAGGGGCGTCAGGGCGACAGGCAGCAAATCCCGGCGGCGCATGATTTTCGACATCTCGAACTATATCGCAACTGGCGCGCGGCAAGCTACTCGTGAGCCGTCAAGTTTGGCATCTTTCGCTCCAGTCGATGGCGCTTGGGGCTGACGCTTGTTTCCGACAAGGTACTCTGAAGCTGTGAAGCTGGTTTTCGCTATATGCGCCATCAGCGTTGCGATGGCACAATCGCAGCCGGACTCGTTGCGGACTTATCAGGATCCGCAAAACCGATTTCAGTTTACTTATCCCGCTGAATTCGGCGCACCCTCCGCCGGCACCGACAACGGCTTTGGCAGCCGGATGGCGGCGGTTCGATTTTCTGAGTTTTCGGCGGGTGTGCATGCGGGGCGCATCATTCTAGGCGGTGAGGCAGTGTTGACCAGCGGGGCTCCGCAATTCGATCTGCAGGCAGCCGGCGGACTCTACGACCCGATCACTCTCCAAATCTTCCCGGCGCCGATCGCGAACGTGATTCGGAATGCGTTGCCGGTCTTGACTCCTGATATGTTGTGCGATGCCATTGGACGCGAGCGGCACCTCGATCCAGCAGATCCCCGCTTAACAGGCTTGACAGCCCAGCAGAGGGCCGCCATCGCGAACGTCGACCGTATGGGTAATGTCACTCCAAAGGTTCTGCGCTGTGACGTTGTGGGCGGCACCGTGACCTTTGAGAAGAAAGCCGCTTTTGATCCGGCAGGGTCGTCCCGCTATATCTATGGCTCAATCCGGTTTCTGGCGACGCCGTATTCAAGCTTTCAATTGATTCGCGGAAGTGGAGATGATCCCGGCGAGGCAATCATCCGGCAGATCACCGCGGTTGTTAATTCCTGGAAACGACTATGATTTCCTGGCGGCTGGAGCGCTGTGTAGCGTGAGAGGATCTGGCGCTACGCCGGCGAGTGTTTCTGGAGGAAGTCGGCCACGATCCGGTTGTAGTCTTCCGGCTTTTCGAAATACACGGAATGACCGGCGCCGGGAACCTTCACTAGTTGCGAGCCGGGCACTTTCTTGTGCATGGCTTCGATGATGGGAGGCGGGATCAGTTGATCCTGTTCGCCGACGATGAAGAGCACGGGGATTTTCTTGTCGAGCAGCGGGCCAAGGTTGGGGCTTGGCGCGGGGGAATTCTGTTGCGCGGCTGCCGCCGGCTGGTTCGCGGCGAGCGTCAAGGCGTTGATCTCGCGGTAGAGGAACGCGCGGACCGGATCGCGTTTGGAGAAGCCGGGCGCGAAGGCGCGGTCGATGCTGGCTGGAGCGGGTGCCAGTGTGCGGCGCAGTTCGGCGATCTCCGGGTTCGAGTACCCGCCGGTGGTGTCCGACATGATCAACGCGCTGACGCGATCGGGATTCGCCAATGTGAAGCCCAAGACCGTCGAGCCACCCATGGATTGACCAACCAGAGGATTCCCAGTTGATCGAGCAAGCCTTTCAAGTCCTGGACGAAGGCGCGCCTGCCGGGGCCGCCCTTGACGTCGCGGGAGTAGCCGAAGGTGCGGTGATCGATGGTGATGCACTTGTACCTTTGCGCGAGCACCGGGACCTGTTGCCACCAGCTCATGTGTGTGCCGCCTGCGCCATGAGCGAACACGACGGACGGGCCGTCACCATGCAATTCGTAGTAGAGCTCGAAATTGTCCAGTTTCGCCGAGGTGAGGAACTTATCTTCGGCGGCGGCGCGCGTTCCCGATGCGGCCAGCACACCTGACCCTGCTGCGACGCGCTGGAGGAACTGGCGCCGCGCTACGTTTTTCTGCATGAGGTGCCTCCTTTGGTTCCAGCGACGGATCGCATTGCGTTTGCCGAGGCGGAGCGTCGCTTGGGCTGAGGCTCATTCTAGCTGAGTCCTGGTGCGTCTGGGGAAATGCGGGATTGAAAGCTGCGGCATCTTGCGGTGGAAGGAAATCACTCTGCTACTGCTGGAGACATCTGGTTTGACGCGAGGGACGGTGAGGCACACGGCTAGAAGCGGTAACTCAGGCCAATCTGGCTATCGGCCCCCCGCGCGTTTGAGAGGACCGACGGTCGTTACCTTATACTCGCCTCCAGTGCCGTTGGACACGACGTCGATCGCGAAGAAGCACACACCTTTGGGGTACTGATTCGTGGTCGCATCGTAAAAGAATTTGTGCATCTCTTTGCGCCTTCCATCAAGGTAGACCTTAAAGCCTCTTTCCTCATGTTGAAACTGGCTATCGAGAGGTCGCCCACAATAGTCGAATAATCGCTCTAGCGCAGACTTCGCCTTGCTGCGGCTCCCAACGGCCTTAATAAAGTCGGGCTCCATCAGATCGAGCGCATCGTCGATATGGTTAGTGACCAAATCGTTCATAAAGGATTCTGCGGTCTTCTTCCAACCGTTAGAACTCCCGCTCGATTTGGCTTTGTCTACTTGAGCAGCGGCTAGGGCATGGATGACACCCAGCATCAGGATTAGCACGAGCGACTGAGTGCGCACGGATTGGGCCCTAGCGCACATTCTGCCACTTTACGTGGCCGTCCGCAAACCGAGACGCGCTGAGGAACTCTGCGCGGCACTATGGCCCGCCAGGCATTGTCGGCTAAAATAGATTCAGCCCAGGGGCATTTCCTGCGATGAAGTATTGGTTTACGGCTTTAATTGCAGCCGTTTTAGGCACAGTCTGTCTGGCGCAAACGCCGGACGACGACGTCGACGACCATCAGGCCGACCGGGAGGAATGGTTTTACAATCAGCGCGCCTTTCCCACCGGGCGGATTCCGACTGGCGCCAGAATCAATGCCATCGCGGCGATGCAGCAGATCGATCGCGCGGCGCGTTTGCGAAGACGGGCGGCGACTGTGGCTCCGAAGCCGGCGACCGCGCTGGACGCGGCGAACTGGACCTCCATAGGACCGCTGCCCACCGATCTCGGAACCACCAATGTGACGTCCGGGCGCGTCAACGCCGTCGCGATTGATCCGCGCGACGGCAACACCGTCTACATCGGCGCTGCGGAAGGCGGCGTTTGGAAAACCACGGACGGCGGCCAGCATTGGACGCCGCTCACCGACGATCAGGCGTCGCTGGCGAACGGCGCCATCGCGCTGGATCCTTCCAACCCCGACACGGTGTACGTGGAAACCGGCGAAGAAAACTTCGCGCAGGACAGCTACTACGGCGCGGGCATCCTGAAATCCACCGACGGCGGCGCAACTTGGGTGAACCTGGTGGGCCCGTTCCTGAGAGACAAGATCGGAGCCATCGCGGTGCATCCCGGCAACGGCCAGGTGCTGCTGTGCGCGAGTTCGTTTGGGATCTGGCGGTCGAGCGACGGCGCTGCCAGCTGGGTGCGCGTGCTGGTGGGCACCGGCACATCGGTGCTGTTCGATCCTACCAACGGCGATATCGCGTATGCCGCGCTGGGATCGCCGGGCGGAGGCCCGTTGAACGGGGTTTACCGCTCGACCGACGCCGGCCAAACCTGGCAGCCCATCGCAGGCTCGGGAGCGAATGCCCTGCCCAGTTCCAGGGTGGGCCGCGTGGAGATCGCCATCGCGCCTTCCACGCCCACCACGCTGTACGCAGCCCTCCACAACTCTTCCTCCAACAGCCTTCTGGGAATCTTCAAGACCACCGACGCCGGCAACACCTGGAACAACGCCAACGCGCCCGACATCTGCCCGGCTCCGGTGCAGCAATGCTGGTACGACATGACGCTGCTGGTCCACCCGGCCAATCCCGACGTGGTCTTCGCGGGAGGATCATTGGTCATGCTTCGAACCGTGGACGGTGGCGCGAGCTGGAGTCCGCTTAGTTTCGTGGGTCCCAACCGGATCCGGCTGCACTCCGATGAACACAACCTGGCGTTTACACCGGACGGCGCGAAGCTCTACGTCACCAACGACGGCGGCGTCTACAGCACCACCGATGTGACCAACGCCCCGGTCAACTGGACCGAATTGAACGACACGCTGGCGCTCACGCAGTTTTATCCCGGCCTTTCGATCCACCCGAGCGACCCCGCCGCCGGCCTGGGCGGCTCGCAGGACAACGGGACGCAGCAGTACGCCGGGAGCCCGAGCTGGAGCAACGTCACGTGCGGGGATGGAGGATTCACGGCCATCGACGCCGCCCTGCCTTCCATCGCTTACGCGGCCTGTCAGAACATTCAAATTCTGCGAACGTCCGACGGCGGCTCCACCTGGCTGCGGAGCCAATACGGTATCGATCCCACGGATCGTGTTACTTTCATCGCGCCGCTGGTGATGGATCCGTCGAACTCGCAGACGCTGTACTTCGGGACGTACCGGGTCTGGCAGTCGCTCGACGGAGGCGGGAAGTGGGCGCCCATCTCACCGGACATCACGGCGCGGAGTGTCGCGACGATTCGAGCGCTGGCGGTCGCTCCCAGCGATGCCAACACGGTCTACGCCGGCTCGACCGACCTTTCGCGCGTATCCATCGGCAGCGCGACTACGCGGATTCAAGCCACCAACAACGCGCTCGATCCCAGCGGCGCAACCTGGACGGATCGGACCAATGGCCTGCCCCCGCGGGTGGTGACGCAGATCGCGGTTGATCCGGTGGATCCCGCCACCGCGTATGCGACGTTCTCAGGCTTCTCGGCGACGACCGACCGGCAGGGCCACGTCTTCAAGACCTCCAACGGCGGCGCGGGCTGGGCCGACATCAGCGGGAATCTGCCGGACATCCCGGTCAACGACGTGGCGGTGGATCCGGACGTTCCCGACACTCTGTACATCGCCACCGATGCCGGAGTGATGGTGACGACGGATGCGGGCGCCACCTGGTCGAGCTTGGGCAACGGGCTGCCGCGCGTGGTAGTGCACTCGCTGGTGCTGCACCGGAAATCGCGCATCTTGCGGGCCGCCACGCACGGCCGCAGCATGTGGGACATCCTGGTGCCGCTGCCCTCCGGATCGCTGCAGCCGTCCATCAGCGCGGTTTCGCCGGAAGGGACCGATGCCGGCGGCGGCGATTTCACACTGTCGGTCACCGGGTCGAACTTTGGCGCTGGAACCGCACTACGGTGGAACGGGTTGAGCCGGCCCACCACGATTGTCGACAGCACTCATCTCACGGCTCGGATCAGCGCCGCCGACATCGCGCAGGTCGGCCGCGTGAGCATCGACGCGTTCAATGCGTCGCGCGGAGGAGGAGCTTCGCTTCCCATGGTCTTCGTGATCGGTCCGGCGCCGGCCACGGCCGCCAATGCATTTGTGAGCGACGCGAATCCTACTGGTGGCAGCACGCTGGCGCCCGGCAGCATCGGATCGCTATATGGAACGCATTTGGCCGGCATCACGTCGGTGGCCGACAGCGCGCCGCCGCTCCCCACCGCACTGGGTGGGACCAGCCTGACGTTCGCGGGCACCCTGATGCCGCTGTTCTTCGTTTCGCCGGGCCAAGTTAATTTTCAGGTGCCGTGGGCGACCGTGTCGGGACCGGTGCCCGTCCAACTCACGGTAGCGGCCGGCCAGCTCAGCAGCAGCGTCACCGTTACCATAACCCGCTACTCGCCGGCGCTGTTCACCACCAACTCGCAAGGCACCGGACAGGCATCGGCCTTGATTTCCGGCACGGCGACCATCGCGGCGCCCGCCGGAACGTTTGCAGATTCACGCCCCGCCAAGGCCGGCGAGTTTGTTTCACTCTATTGCACCGGATTGGGCGATGTGAATCACCGGCCGGCCACGGGCAGCGCGGCTCCGAGCACTCCTTCGCTGTCGGCCACCTTGGAGCCGCCCACGGTCACGGTCGGCGGCGTGCCCGCGAATGTTTCGTTTTCAGGACTCGCGCCGGGCTACGTCGGCCTGTATCAAGTGGACATCCGGATTCCGGACAATGCTCCGAGCGGTGCGGCGGTTCCGGTGGCACTCAGCATCGGCGGGGTGCAGTCGAACACGGCCAGCATCGCGATCGAGTAAAGTTTTCGCCTTGCTGATGCGGCACTCGGGAGTGCTTCTGTCGCGAGCTTGCTAGACTAGGCTATCTTGGATACCCGCTCGAAGATTCTGCCCATCGAAGAAGTGCGCGAGCGGCTCGGGAACAAGCCCGCGCGCTGGGTATCGGGCCAGTTCGACCCTTTGCTGGCCGAGCACGCGAAGCGTCTGCGCGAATGCGCCGCTCCCGGGCAGCTCCTGGTGGTGGAAGTGACGAATCCCACGCGGCCTTTGCTGGCGCAACGGGCTCGCGCCGAGCTGGTGGCCGCGCTGTCGATGGTGGATTACGTGGTGCTGGGGAACGGCGAGCCGTCGCGCGGAGCCGGCGCCGATTCCGGGATCACCGAGCGCTTCGTCGAACATGTACTGCGGCGCCATCGGCAAGAACAAACCGGCTGAGCGGCCGAAGATGCCGGTGGTCGTGGTGGATTCAAGGTCGGTCTCCCCTGGTCGATAGGAAAAGTGAGGTGTGCAGCGCGCTCTGCGGAGCTTGCCGCCAATGGGAGGACGCTTGCTTCTAATCTATGCCGGCCTGGTGGTGGTGCTTGGCTCGGTTGTGGCGGGCTATCTGCTGGAGCGCGGCAACCTGTTAGTGCTGCTGCAGCCAGCCGAATTGCTGATCATCGGGGGCGGCGCACTCGGAATCGTGCTGATTTCCTGCCCCACTCGGAATCTGCGCATTCTCGTTAAAACGATCTTTTCGATTCGGGGAGGCAGCTACACTCGGGAAACTTATCTGGAAGCGCTCAAGGTGTTGTACGTGCTCTTTCATATCGGCCGCGGAGCAGAAAGGTCAGCGCTGGAAGCTCACGTCGAAACGCCCCAGGAGAGCGAGATCTTCGGCGCGCATCCCAGTCTGCTGGCCGATATCGAGGCCACGCAATTCATCTGCGACTCGTTCCGCATGGCGCTTTCGGCAGGCCTGACGGCCGAGGAGGTGGCGCGCCTGATGACGCTGGACATCGACGTGCAGCGCTCTGGGAGATTGCAGCCGATACGCACGCTGGTTAACGTCGCGGATTCGCTTCCCGGCCTGGGAATCGTCGCAGCGGTGTTGGGCGTGGTGGTGACGATGCAAGCGCTGGGCGGACCCGCCGTCGAGATCGGCCAGAAGGTAGCCGCCGCGCTGGTGGGCACGTTTCTGGGAATATTGGCTTGTTACGGCGCGATCAGCCCGCTCTCCGGGCGCCTGGACTATCTCGGCCGCGCGCGCGCCGAGTTCTTGCAGGTCTTGCGAGTGAGCATCTCGGCTTTCTTCCACGGCGCATCACCGTTGGTGGCGGCGGAGGCCGGGCGGCGCTCCACACCGCTCGACCTTCGGCCCTCGCTCGATGAGATGGAAACCCAGCTCCGGCGCGAGAAAATTCCGCTGACGCGCGCCCAGCAGGAAGCCATCGCCGCGTCAGAAGCCGCCGGTGAAGTTGTGTCAACCTGATGTTGGATACGCCTCAAGAAGAGCGGGGCCTGGACGATGAGTCGGGTCATCGGGGAGGAGCCTGGAAGGTCGCCTATGCCGATTTTGTCACCGCGTTGATGGCTCTTTTCATCGTGCTCTGGCTGGTCAGCGCCGGCCGTGAAGTGCGGGAGGCCGTCAGCGGGTACTTTCGCGATCCACGCGGCCACCACCAATTGTCTGGAACCGCCCAGGCCGGCTCGGGAGAAAGCCTGGCGGTGGATCGCTCCACGGTTCAGCAGTTGCGGAAGAAAATGGAACAGGCCTTGCACGATCTGCCCGATTTCCAGAGATTTTCCAAGAACGTTCAGTTCACCGTGACGGGCGAGGGACTCCGCGTCGAGCTGATGGAAAAGGAGGGCGGCATGTTCTTTAGCACCGGCAGCCCCCGGCCTACCTCCGACGGAGAGCGGCTCTTTGATTTACTCGGCCAAGAACTGGGCGGACTGCCGAATCAAATCGCCATCGAAGGGCACACCGATGCCCGCGCCTTCCGTTCGCAAACTCCGGACTCCTACGGCAATTGGGAGCTTTCCTTCGACCGGGCCAACATGGCGCGTCGCATCATGGTGTCGGCTGGCCTGAGTTCGACGCAAGTCACCGAGATTCGCGGTTACGCGGATAACCGCACGCTCATATCCGCGGACCCCACCGATAGCCGAAACCGCCGCGTGTCCGTGATTGTGAAGTACCAGGACAAGTGACGCTGAGCGATGCCGGCTGCGCGAGCTTGATAGACTAAGCTATTTTGGATACCTGCTCGAAGATCCAGCCAGTTGAGGAAGTGCGCGATCGTCCCGGCGATCGGGTGGCGCATGGGCGTGCCGGGCATCGGGAGGAACAAACCGGATGAGCGGGCCGAAGATTCTCGTGGTCCGGCTGGGATCGATGGGCGACGTGCTGGCCGCGCTTCCCGCGGCCGCCAGTTTGAAACACAGCATCCCGCATTCCCGGATCACCTGGGCCGTCGAACCACGCTGGAGCGTCCTGCTGGAGGGCAACCCTTACGTGGATTCGGTGTTGCTTGTCGATCGCCGCACACTGGCCGGCCTGCGCAGTGCGTGGCGCGCGCTGCGGGCGGAACGCTTCGATCTGGCGGTGGATTTTCAGGGCCTGATCAAGTCCGCGCTGGTGGCTAGCGTGGCGCGGCCCGACCGCATCTTCGGGTTCGCCGCCGGATTCGCCCGCGAGTCCGCGGCCACCTGGTTTTACTCGAACAAGGTGCAGACCCGCGCGCAGCACGCCGTCGACCGCAACCTGGAGCTGGCGGCCGCGGCTGGAGCATCCAGCATCCTGCGCACTTTTCCGCTGCCGGCCGGCGCTCCGGAAGGCGATTTGCCGGAGGGAGATTTTGTGCTCGCCAGCCCGCTAGCCGGCTGGGGCGCCAAGCAATGGCCGCTGGAGAACTACGCCGCGTTGGCGGAAAAGCTCCGCCACGATTGCGGGATGCCGCTGGTCCTGAATGTCCCGCATCCGATCCGGATGGAAGGCGTCAGGACGCATGTCTCGTCACTCCGGGGGCTGATCGACGCGACGCGTCGAGCCACGGCCATCGTCGGAGTCGACAGCGGACCGATGCACCTGGCGGCCGCCATCGGCAAGCCCGGCGTGGCCATTTTCGGACCCACCGACCCGGCGCGCAACGGACCCTGCGGCGGCACGTTCCGCGTTCTTCGCAGCCCTAGCGCCGCCACCACTTATCGCAGGACGGCGGAACCCGATGCGAGCATGCGCGACATTTCCCCGGATCAGGTTTTCACCGCGCTCGAAGCAATTCTTTCCGCCGCGAATCGACACGGATGACGCTGGGATGAGTGTCTTCCCGAAGCCGTATGCGGATCTGGTCGCGCGCCTGCGGGTGACCACCGGCTTTGTTCTGGTCGCGGCATTTGCGTGGTTCTCGCGGCCGGACGCGCGTTCGTTGATTTTTGGCTTGCCGCTATCCGTGCTGGGGTTGCTGCTTCGGGCCTGGGCCTCCGGACACTTGGAAAAAGACGCGCGCCTGGCGACCGGAGGACCTTACGCGTATGTCCGCAACCCGCTCTACATCGGAACGCTGCTGGTGGCCGCGGGCCTGGTGCTCGCGTCCCAACGCTGGCTGCTGGCGGCGCTCTTCGCCCTGGTTTTCGCTCTGATCTATTTGCCGGCGATCGAACTCGAACAGCAACATCTCGCAAAACTGTTTCCCGGCTTCGCTGCCTACGCGCAACGAGTTCCGGCGCTATGGCCCACACTGAAGCCGGCCCGCACTGGTCAACGGTTTCGATGGTCTTTGTACCAGCACAACCGCGAATACCAGGCTTTGCTCGGCTTCCTGGCCGGCGCCGCGCTGCTGATCGGCAAGGTTCTAGTACTGCACAACCCGTGAAATCGGCGCATTCACCGCATACCTAGTATCCTGAAGTCATGTGTGGAATTGTGGGGTACATCGGCAACCGGCGCGCGGTGCCGATCATTCTGGACGGCCTGCGGCGGCTCGAATACCGCGGCTATGACTCGGCCGGCATCGCGGTCTTGAATGGTGACAATCATCTGTCCGTGCGCCGCGCTTCCGGCAAGCTCCGGAATCTGGAGGACGTCATCCGCGTGAATCCGATGGACGGCCCGTACGGCATCGGCCACACGCGCTGGGCCACGCACGGACGCCCCACCGAAGAGAACGCGCATCCGCACCGCGATTGCACCGGCGACATCGTGGTGGTGCACAACGGCATCGTCGAAAATTATCTGCAGCTCAAGCATCAGCTCCAGCTTGAAGGCCACAAGTTCGTCACCGAAACCGACACCGAAGTGGTGGCCCACCTGGTGGAGAAATACTACGACGGCAACCTGGAGGAAGCCGTTCGCAAGGCGGTGAAGGATCTTACCGGAGTCTTCGCATTGGGAATCATCGCCAGCTCGGACCCCAACAAGATCGTGGCGGCGCGCCTGGGACCGCCGGTAGTGATCGGCTTGGGCGACGGCGAGTACTTCGTCGCCTCCGATGTGCCGGCCATCCTGAGCCACACGCGCGACATGTTTTTCCTGAATGACGGCGACCTGGCCGTGCTGACCCCGGAAGGCGTGCACCTCACCGATTTCAACGGCCGCCTGGTGAAGCGCCCGGTGACGCACATCCTTTGGGATCCGATCATGGCCGAAAAGGGCGGCTACAAGCATTTCATGCTCAAAGAAATCTTTGAGCAGCCGCGCGCGGTGCGCGATACCATTCTCGGACGCGTGGGCCAGGAGTCCGGCCGCGTGTTTCTGGACGAGATGGACATCACCGACAAGGCTTTCCGCGAGTTCACTTCCATCAAGCTGGTGGCCTGCGGAACCAGTTGGCACGCGGCGCTGGCCGGCAAGTTCATGATCGAAAAGCTCGCCCGCATCCCCACCGAAGTGGACTACGGCAGCGAGTTCCGATATCGCAATCCGATCGTTTCCAAGCAGGACCTGACGGTGGTCATCTCTCAATCGGGCGAAACCGCCGACACGCTGGCGGCGCAGCGCGAAGCCAAGCAGAAGGGCTCCAAGACCCTGGCGATCTGCAACGTGGTCGGTGCGATGATCACCCGTGAAGCTTCGGGTACGCTTATGACGCACGCCGGCCCGGAAATCGGCGTCGCCTCCACCAAGGCTTTCAGTTCGCAGCTCACGGCGCTGTTCATCCTGGCCATGTACCTGGGCCAGGTGCGCGAGGCGTTGCCGCCGGAGGAATCGCAGGATCTGGTGCAGGAGCTGATCCGCCTGCCAGGAAAACTGGAGACCGTTCTGTCGCAGGACAGCATCTACGATGAGCTGGTGAAAAAGCTGTTTCGCTCCACTGATTTTCTTTACCTCGGCCGCGGCGTTCATTTTCCGATCGCGCTGGAAGGCGCGCTGAAGCTGAAAGAAATTTCCTATATCCACGCCGAAGGCTACCCGGCCGGCGAGATGAAGCACGGCCCCAACGCGCTGATCGACGAGAACCTGCCGGTGGTGGTGCTGTGCACGCGTGACCGCAAGAGCGAAGCCAGCCGCCTGCGCTACGAAAAGACCCTGTCAAACATCCAGGAAGTGAAAGCGCGCAGCGGCATCGTCATCGCCGTGGTGTGCGACGACGATCGCGAAGAAGTGGGCAAGATGGCCGACCATGTGATTACCATTCCGCATAGCGACGAGTTGCTGCTGCCGATTCTGGAGATCGTGCCGTTGCAGCTTCTGGCCTATCACATCGCGGTACGGCGCGGTTGCGACGTGGATCAGCCGCGCAATCTGGCCAAGAGCGTCACGGTCGAGTGAAGCAGTCGACGCATCAGCTTCACATCGCGACGCATGGCAAGGGACTGTACGAGTTCACCAGCGAAATCGAAGCTTGGCTGCGCGCGCAACAGCCGCAGACCGGATTGCTCACGGTCTTTTGCCAACACACTTCCGCTTCGCTGCTGATTCAGGAGAATGCCGATCCCGACGTCGTGGCAGACCTGGCCGATTTCTTCGCTCGCCTGGTCCCGGAAGATACGCGGCTCTACCGCCACACCGCCGAGGGTCCTGACGACATGACGTCGCACATCCGTTCGGCGCTCACGGCGACGCAGCTTTCCATTCCGATCCGCAACGGGGCGCTGGCGCTGGGCACCTGGCAAGGCGTGTACCTGTTTGAACATCGCGAGCGGCCCCACCGCCGCAGCGTGGTCCTGCACCTGTTCAGCGATTGACTGTGGCGCACGCACTCATGCGAACGCCCTGGCGCCCAGGCAAATCCTCGCTTCCAACCGCAGTGGTAGCACGCAGCGCCGCCGCACAACCAAGAGCGGCACGCGATGTTTTTCGCCGAACACGCTGGATCTCCAGCTATCCACCACTTCGGCTCCCTCGCCCACGATCAGCCGGCGCCTAGCGTCGATTGACCCCAGATGCCACAGTTGCTCGACATCGTGCTCCCCGGCCGGCCCGTAAATTTCATCGACGACTAGCACCTGATCCGGCTTCTGAAACTCCACGCGCCGCCGATGGACGAACCCGGCGTACCGGCACTCGGCTTCGAGCGCATCGCACTCTGCGTTCGTGGTCCAGGAGAGGATGTTGACCTCGGGAGGATTCGTCCAGCCGAATGCTCCAGCCGGACTGGCTTGATCCAGACCATCGATGCGAATCGTGTTGTGCGCTCCGGTTCCGCGAAACCAATCCCGCTCGTCGCCGACATAGGCATAAGTTCCGGGATCGTCGAGAATCTCTTCGTCGCCGGAGCGGATCGCGATGCTTAGCGTGTCGGCGTGGCTGTGTCCGGCGCGCCAGGGTCCGAACGATCCGGCATCCACAATGATGTGGTTGTCGCCGGCGACCATCACCGCGACGCCCGCATCCGGGAACAATCGCGATCCCCACTTCCCTGCCCTTGGATCGTTCACAGCCGCCGCAGCCCCCAGCCACCAGGCCGCGTGCGGATGAACATCCTGTGCCTCACTGCGCCAATCCCGCCGGTCCAGTAGAACTGAAGCCGTCGCGATGCTCGCGCGCCCGAACCGATCGCGCTGTCCATAGGGATGAAACAGGCGGCCGCCGTCGTCGTCGCCCAGAAACGTCAGCCTGCGCGCTGGCCCGAGTGACGCGTGCAGGTAGTCGGCCATGCGCTCCAACTTGTCCAGGTACGCCCGATCGGGCTTCCGCAGCGCCGCGTGCAAGAGAAACATATCCAGCGCGTAGACATGATAGTAGGTCGATTGCTCCACGTGGCTGCCGTCGGCATGCACCTGGCGCGCCATCTGGTCGCGCATGACATCGGCCCCCAGTTGTTCCCACAAGTCGCCGGGCGCGAGCAACACGCCCAGTGCATGCAATGCCAGCGCCTCACCCAGCAGATGCGTGTTCGGTGAAAAATAATAGGAAAGGTTGTTCTCCAGAAAGCAGCCGTGCTGATACAGCCTGGTGAGCCATTCCGATCGAAAACCGCCCGGAAGTTGGTGGCCAACGAAATGATAAACCCAAATCCAGGAAAGGGCGCGGAACCCGACTTCGAGCGCGCTCGCCCAATTAATGCCGCGGGCGAGAGGATTCTGCTCGAACCAGCTCTCGAGCTGCGCGCGAATTTCTTCCAGGTTGGCGCCATCGCCGGTGAACAGGTATGCCTGCGCGAGCGTCACCAGGTGCTGGTGGCGATTCAGCTCCCAAATCAGCTTGTGATCGCCCGCGCGCGCGGCATCCAGGTAGGGAATCCGCCGGAAATAGTCCAGCCCGGTCTCGATGCCGCGCAGGTAGTCGCGGCGCCAGCGAATCTCCGGCCCGGTGTCGATCGTCACGCCGAGGAGTGGAAACCGATGCCGCCGAATGTCGCCCGCCACGTCGATCACCTCGCGGGCAAAATCCGACCCAGCCAGCGCCCGAGCCACTTCGCTCGCATCCGGCGCTGGAAAACACGGCGAGAATTTCGGATCGAACTCGCGGCGAGGAGGCCTGGCCCATAGACGAATGTTCCCCAGCTCCTGCCTGATTCGGAAGGCAATTTCCGCAGGCGCCCGCAAAGCCTCATTCTAGCGTGCCAGCCCCCCCGCCCACGAACTGCGATAATGGTAAAGCGCGAAAGCGGCAAAGCCAATGTGCGGCATTGCCGGACAGTTCCTGCGCGAGAGGAACGCCGATCTCTCACACATCTGCGCCATGTGCGACGAGATCCGGCACCGAGGTCCGGATCACGAAGGTTATCACGTCGAAGGCCGATGCGGTATCGGCATGCGCCGCCTCAGCATCATCGACCTCGGCACCGGCCAGCAGCCCATCGCCAACGAAGACGGAACCGTCCGGGTGGTCTTCAATGGCGAGATCTACAACTACCGGGAATTACGCGCCGATCTAATCGCCCATGGGCATCGCTTCAAGACCGCCAGCGACACCGAGGTTCTGGTTCATCTTTACGAACAGGAAGGCGCGAATGGTATTCAACGGCTGCGCGGCATGTTCGCCTATGCCATCTTCGATTCGCGCTCCCGTTCGATCCTGCTGGCGCGGGATCGCTTCGGAAAAAAGCCGCTGTACTTCGCCATCCTTCCCGACGGCCTGTATTTCGCGAGCGAGCTGAAGTGCCTGCGCGCGGCCGGCGTGCCGCTGGACCCCGATCCCGAAGCCTTGCGGCTTTATCTGCTGCTCAACTACATTCCCGATCCCTGGAGCCCCTACCGCGCCGTCCGCAAGCTGGCGCCCGGGACCTGGCTGCGCTACTACGCCGACGGCCACACCCAGCAGGGGCGCTATTGGCAGCTCCCGGTCCCAGTCGAAGAGCCCGCCGCGGGCCTCACCGAAGACGTCGCGTGCCGGCAATTGCGGGAGGCTTTCGACGAATCGGTCCAGGTTCGCATGATCTCCGACGTGCCACTGGGGGCGTTTCTGAGCGGTGGCATCGACTCCAGCTCCGTGGTGGCGTCCATGGCATACGTCACTCAGGCGCCGGTGAAAACGTTTTCGATTGGCTTCGAAGAACCCGGATTTAACGAGCTTCCGCTAGCCGCCGCGGTCGCGCGGAAGTATCACACCGATCATCACGAGATCCTCGTGCGTCCCGACTCGGTCGGCCTGGTTTCGAAACTCGTGCGCCATTTTGGCGAACCCTTTGGCGATTCCTCCGCCATACCCACCTACCTGGTGTCCGAGTTCGCCGCGCGACACGTCAAAGTGGTTTTGACCGGGGATGGAGGCGACGAGCTGTTTGCGGGCTACGACAGTTTCCTTGCCATCCAGCGCCGGCGCAAGCTGGATCGCATTCCCTTCGCGGCTCGAAGTGTCATTTCCGACATCGCCGATGCGCTCCCCTACTCCGCCTACGGAAAAAACTATCTGCGCATGATCAGCCGCGCCACGCCGCTGGAGCGCTATTTCGAAAATGGCTCGCCGCATTTCCTGCTCAGCCGCTTGCTGGCTCCCGAATGGATGCCGCCGGGCGATTCCGGATACCTGGCGCGAACGCTGGCGCATTGCCTGCTTCCCAACGGCGCCGACGTGCTCACGCAGGCGCTGTATTTCGAGACGGCCGCGAAGCTCACCGGCGACATGCTGGTGAAGGTGGATCGCATGTCCATGGCGAATTCGCTGGAGGTGCGCTGCCCCATGCTCGATCACAAGCTTGCGGAGCTGGCGGCGCGCATTCCGCATCGCTGGAAGTTAAGAAACGGGCGCGGCAAGGATATTCTTATCCAGGCGCTGGGCCACCGCCTGCCGCCCGAGCTGCTGCACCAGCCCAAACGCGGATTCGGAGTGCCGCTGGCCATCTGGTTCCGCGGGCCGCTGCGAAATTTCCTGTGGGACCATTTAACCGGAAGGTCGTTCCTGGACCGCGGGATCGCCTCGCCGGACTTCGTTCGTCATTTGCTGGCGGAACACGACCGCGGGCGCCGCAACAATTGCCACTACCTCTGGAACCTGCTGATGCTGGAGCTGTGGTACCGCGACCTGGAAGAGCACCGCAATCCGCCCAAGGTCGCGCGGCTGTCGGCTTGAAGCCATGCCGGCACAGGTCATTTTCTGGGCGGCGACGGCGGTTCCGCTCTACACCTACGTTGTCTATCCGCTGGTGCTCCGCGCGCTGCGCCTGGTGATACACCGTGAGATTCGAAAGCGTCCGTTTCGGCCGTCCGTCAGCCTGCTGATTCCTGCCTTCAACGAGGCTCGCGTTATCGAGCAGAAGATTTCGAACGCGCTGGCGCTTCACTATCCGGCCGAGAGCCTGGAGATCGTGGTCGCATCCGATGGCTCGCGGGATGAAACCGTGGCCATCGCGCGGAGGTTCGAGGACGGACGGCGGGTTCGAGTGCTGGCGTTTCCCGAAAACAGGGGAAAGATGCCGACCTTAAACGCGGCGGTTCCCCAGTTGCGCGGCGAGATCGTGGTCTTCTCCGACGCTCCCGCGATGCTTCACCCGGATTCGCTCGCCCGGCTGGTTGAGAACTTCGCCGATCCCTCGGTGGGTGCGGCCAGCGGATGTTACACCGTGGTCCGCCCGGGTGAGGTGAACATCGGCGCGTCGGAGGACCTCTATTGGAAGTACGAGGCCTTTCTGAAAGTGCAGGAATCCCAGCTCGCGTCCACGCTGGGTGCGCACGGCCACCTGCACGCCATTCGCAAGGAGCTCTACCCTTACCCGAGCGCCGGCACCATCAACGACGATTACGTGATTCCCGTCTCGGTGTTGTCGAAGGGCTATCGCGCCGTCTATGAACCCGAGGCCATCGTGTACGAAGAAGCCCGCGAGATGGCGGGATTCGGCCGCCGCATCCGCATCATGGCCGGAAACATTCAGCAGCTCCGCGAAATTGGCGGACTGCTTCGCCCGCTCCGTCCGCTGCCGCTCTACTTTTTCCTCTCCCACAAAATGGGCCGGCTGCTGGTGCCCTTCGCGATGCTGGCGGCCCTGATCGCCAACGCGTTTTCGCTCGCGTCACCTTTCTATTTCGGCCTGTTCTGCTGCCAGGCGATTTTCTACGTACTGGCCGGCTCCGGCGCGTTGTGGCGGCTTCGCCCCAAACTTCTCATGCTGCCGTTCTACTTTTCCATGATCAACGCCGCGGCGTTCTTTGGCTTCTACCACGCTTTAACCGAGCGCCGGAACATGGCCTGGAAGTGAGACGGAGCCGCTTTCGCCCGAGAAAAACCCGCTAACCAGCGAACTAGAGAGCTAAGGAACTAAGGAACCAAGGAACGATCCAATTGCCCGCCCCGAGCATCATCACCGTCGACGTCGAAGATTACTTCCAGGTGGAGGCTTTCGCCGGCACCGTGGATCGCGCCACCTGGCAAGACTATCCGAGCCGGGTGGAGCACAACACCGAACGCATTCTGCACATATTCGACGACCTGAACGTGAAGGCGACCTTCTTCATCCTGGGCTGGGTGGCCGAGCATTATCCGGCGCTGGTCCGCCGCATCCGGGAACACGGGCACGAGGTTGCCTGTCACTCCTATTGGCATCGGCTGGTGTACAAGCTGACGCCCGACGACTTTCGCGAAGACACTCTGCGCGCCAAACACGCCATCGAGCAGGCGGCCGGCGTCGCGATCTACGGCTATCGCGCACCCAGTTTCTCGATCACGCGCCAGTCCACGTGGGCGCTCGAAATCCTGGCTCAACTGGGCTTCGTTTACGATTCGAGTATTTTTCCGGTTCGGCACGACCTCTATGGTTATCCGGACGCGCACCGCGGCCCTTTTCGCGTGGAGACCGCCAGGGGAGCCATCGTGGAATTTCCAATGGCAACCTTTCGTCTCCCGGCGGGACCTAATCTTCCCGTGGCGGGCGGCGGCTACCTGAGGATCTTTCCGCGTTGGTACACCAGGGCCGGCGTACGCAGCGCCTGGCGCGAAGGCCTGCCGGTAGTGAGCTATATACACTCCTGGGAGTTGGACGCCGAGCAGCCGCGCATCCACGCACCGCTTAAGTCGCGACTGCGCCACTACACCAACCTGCGCAAGACCCAGCGGCGTTTGCGCGAGTTGCTCGCGCTCGGTGAATTCACCAGCTTCCGCGACAGCGGAATTCTGCACTTCAGATCCACATCGACATTGGCGGAGGCTGTATCGAGATGACACGCGACACCACGGCCCAAGTAGCACGCTTCTGGAACGACATCGCCTGGGAGTTCGATTCGATTTACTCGGGAGCCAACAAGAACGCTTTCAGCCGCGCCTTGGACCGGTTCTTCCGTAAGGACATTTATCAGCGCTTCGACTGGGTGATGGCCAAGTGCGGAGACTTACGCGGCAAGACCATCTGCGACATCGGATGCGGGTCGGGCCGTTTCGTCACCGAGTTCGCCAAGCGCGGCGCCGCGCAGGTAACCGGCGTGGACGTCGCGCCCAAGATGCTGCGGCTGGCGCGCGACCTGGTGGAACAGGACGGCGTGGCCGAGCGTTGCGATTTTGTCCTCAACGACGTCCTGAACTGGACGCCCGATCGCACCTTCGACACCACCATCGCCATCGGTTTCTGGGACTACATCGCCGACCCGCTGGAACGCCTGCTCCTGATTCGCGGTTTCACGCGCGGCACTTTCCTCTCGGCCTGGCCGCGTTTCTGGACCTGGCGCATGCCGGTCCGCAAAGCACGGCTGCAATACATCCAGGGCTGTCCGGTTTATTTCTTCCGCCAATCCACCGTGCATCGCTTGCTCGAAAGCGCCGGCTTCGAAGTGCTGAGTTCGGAGACGGTCGGCAAGCTGCGTTGCGTGGTCGCCCGGCCGAAGTAACGCCTCTCCCCGTGGTCCCGCTGACACGTCGTGTCTGACCGGACACGCGGCGCGGGCTTACAACCCCTCTTGCTTCAATAGCTTACATCCTGGCGGTGCATCTGCTTCCTTCCTCGTGAACGAATGGCGAGATGTTTAGCGCCCTACGGGATGGAGGCGGTGATGAGAACGATTGGTCTGGTGGCGATTCTGTTGGCGGCGAGTACCGAGGTCCTCGCTGAAGACGCAGCAACACGCAAGCTGGTGATCAGCATTCCGGACCGCAAGATCGTCCTGTTTGAAGACGGGCGCGTGGTCAAGGTCTATCCGGTCGCGGTCGGCAAGCAGCAAACGCCCAGCCCGAACGGCACGTTCCACATCGCCAGCCATGTTCAGTTTCCGACCTGGTACGGGCCGGGCAAGGTGGTCAAGCCGGGACCCGCCAATCCGCTCGGCACTCGCTGGATGGGGCTGGGCTACAAGGGCTACGGCATTCACGGAACCAACGCCCCGCTCTCGATCGGCAAAGCGGCCTCGCATGGCTGCATCCGGATGCGCAATCACGACGTCGAAGAGTTGTTCAACCTGGTGGAAGTGGGCGACACGGTGGAACTGGTGACGGCCACTACGCCGGAGCTAGCCAAAGCATTCACCGGCGCGCCCCCAACCGAGCCGATTCAAACCGCCACGCTGGCCTCCGCCGGCGGAGGTGCGCAATGAACGCGCCGACCTTCCTGGGCGAGTTTCCGGACGTGGCCCTGGCGCTGGCGTTCAGCTTTAGTTGCGCGCTGGTGCTGGGATTCCTTGGTCTGAAGCTGGTCGTGGGCCTGGTAACACGCGATAATGTTTCCGATGCTCCGCGTCGGGTTCGCGCTTTGGTTTGGATTGATCCCGCTGCTCAGACTGCAGGGCCAACCCGCGGCGGAGGCAGCGGCGCCGCTGGCGGCCCGTATCTCCTCCCTGCTGCCGCGCCGCGCAACCGTTTCGCTCGAATTTCAAAACCTGACGGCGCTGGCGCCGGCCGAGTGGTTGAACTTCCGCGGCGCGCTGGAGGGGGAGCTGCGCAAGGCGGGGCTGGATCTCGCGGCGGCGACGCAGCCTGAATCGCGCCTGCGCGTCGTCATCTCGGAAAATCCGCGCGGCTTGCTGTTCGTCGCGGAAATCTCCACCAAAGACGCGCGGCAGGTCGCGATGCTCCCTTGGAATCGCGCGGCGCCCGCCGAGACCAAGCCGCGCATCAAGATCGTGAAGACTCCGGTTTGGGATCAGGCCGAGCCGGTGCTGGATGTCGTGCTGCTCGATTCGGGTTCGCAGTTGCTGGTCTTGAGCGCCGGCAAAGTGGCCGGCTATCGCATGGCAGACGGAAATTGGACGCTCTCCGTACAAGCGTTTTTCACACTGGCCCGGCCACCCGCGCGGGACGCACGAGGCCGGCTTGAGTTCGCCGACGGCGCGCTCCGCGTTTACCTCCCAGGCACGACATGCAGCAGCCCTCTGTCTTCGCTCCGCTTCACCTGCTCGGCGGCCAGCGATCCCTGGCCATTGAATCCGCGCGACACGGCGTTCGAGGTGCGTTGGGTGACCGATCGAAACCTGCTCGAATCGTCCGGCGTTCCCGGCGCCTTCTACAATGCAGCCGCCGGCTTGCTCGCGGCTTCCGACAGTCGGATCAAGGACCGCGCGAACGATCCCGTGGCAGGCGCGGACGGCTGGGGCAGCGATCTCGCGGGCGTCGAAAATCCGTGCGGCTCCAGCACACTGGTAATCGCCTCAGCGGCGGGCGACGGCCAGGCGGGCGATCAGGTACGGGTGTTCGAAATCGCGAATGGACAAGCGGCCCCCGCCAGTGAAGCGTTGGCGCTCCCGGGAGCCGTCACCGCGCTGTGGCCGGCCGACGCGTCCGGACAGGTTACGCTAGTGGTTCGAAACTCGAAAACAGGAAACTATGAAGCTTCGCGCCTGGGCCTGGCTTGCGCTGAGTAGCCTCGGCCCGCTGTGGTGCGCAACTCGCCCGCACTACGGAGGGGCGCTGGCGGTGGATCTCTCCACGGCATTCAATACGCTAGAACCCGCGGAGCTGCCTCCGCTGCTCTGGCCCGCGATCGCCGAGACGCTGGTGCGCGTGAATGCGCGGGGCGAAGTCGAGCCGCTCTTGGCCGCTTCCTGGCAACGGGAGTCCGAGGGAAAACGCTGGCGATTTTCGTTGCGTCCGAAAGTCACCTTCCATGACGGCGAGCCGATGACCGCCACCAGCGTCGCGCCAGTGCTCCTGGCCGCGCTCAAGAAGACCTACGCCGACGTCACGGTGACCGCTGGGAGCCAGACCCTCGTCGTTCAATCCGATCACCCCATGCGGGATCTCCTCAGCGAACTTGCCAACCCGAGCGCGGCTATCGTCCGAAAAACCGAGGCCAATACTTTCATCGGAACCGGACCTTTTCGCGTCGCCAATTGGGAACCGGGCCGCCGGTTGACTCTCGCGGCGTTCGAAGATTACTGGGGCGGCCGTCCGTACCTCGATTCGGTAGTGATCAACCTGACCTCCACCCGCGCGAATGCGGACCTTTTTGACATTCCCTTTGCGTCGCCGCGGCGCATTGTGCCGGAGGCCACGCGGACTTGGTCGTCGTCCCCGCGCGAGCTGGTCGCATTAGTCGCCGCAGGGATCGATGCGCCGGTCTGGCAGGGACTCGCGTTGTCGATCGACCGCGCGCCGGTCGTCGATGTGCTCACGCAAAAGCGTGGGCAGGCTGCCTTCGGGTTGCTTCCCCAGTGGCTCAGCGGTTACGCCTTTCTGTTCCAAGCCAGTCCGGATCTTACCCACGCCCGGCAATTGATCGCTTCGGCGCGGCCCGCACCGCTCACCCTGACTTATGCGCCGAATGATTCTTTCGCGCGGGCGGTGGCCGATCGCATCGCCCTCAACGCGCGCGATGCGGGGATCGCAATACGGCCGGCGCCGGGCGCCAATGGCAACCTCCGGCTGGTCCGCTGGCAGCTCGATTCGGCGGACGCCTTCGCGGAGTTGACGCGTCTGGCTGGATTCGCTGGCGCACCCGAACGCGCCAGTTCGCTCGATCCCTCCAGACCGGAAACGCTGTACGAGGCCGAGCGAGCGCTGCTCGACACGAACCGCGTGCTCCCGCTCGTCTACCTGCCCTTGGTATACGGACTCGCCCCGCGCGTGCACAATGTGGAGCGGAACGATGCGTTCAACCTCCATCTAGAAAACCTGTGGGTGGACCCGTGAGCTTCCGCGTCAAAGTGTTTCTGAGCATCACCGCCACCGTGGTGGTGGCCGTCTGGATCGTGGCCGCGGTGGTCTCCACGCTGGTCACCAGATCGTTCGAGCGTCGCGACGGGGAGCGCACCGCCGCGCTGGTCTCGCAGTTTCGCCGCGAATTCGACCGGCGTGGCGCCGAAGTGGCCCGGCGCATCGACGCCATCGCCAACTCGGAGGCGATCCAGCGAATGGCCGTCAATCTGGGCGGAAGCGAACCGGACGCCAACCGCTACTTCGATCAGGCGCAAGCATTGGCTCGCGAGCAGTCGCTCAACTTTCTGGACCTGGTTGGTCCCGACGGGCGCATCATCAGCTCGGCGGAATGGCCGGCGCGCTTCGGATACCAGGAGAGCTGGCTCACCGAACAGGCGAATTGGAAATCGGCGGGCACATTCCTGAAGCGCGAGGATCTCGCCGACGGCTCCGCGCTCGGTTTGATCACCGTGCGCACGTTGAAAGCGGGAGAGCGCACGCTGTACATCGCCGGCGGCCTCGAGCTCGACAAGGACTTTCTCGATTCCCTGCCCTCGGTCGAAGCCATGCGAGTGCAGCTCGTTCGCAATTTCGAGCCGCTGCCGCCGCCTGAGAGCCTGGGATCAAAGCTCACGGCCGCTTTAGTTGAAGCAGTCCGGAAACAACCGCGTGAAGTGACTCGCACCGGCACTCAAGCCAGCATCACAGCGCTGCCGCTGCTCGGTCGCGATCAACAACTGCTCGCGATCCTGCTGGTGGAAAGCTCCCGCGCGGAACTGGCCAGCCTGAAGAACTACATCCAAGGAACGGCCTGGACGGTCGGCGGAGGCGGCGTTCTGCTGGGTTTGATGCTGAGCCTTTGGACCGCATCGCGCGTGACCAGGCCGCTCCGCGAGCTCACCGCGAGCGTCCGCGAAGTCGCAGGCGGGAACTGGAACGCGCGCGCGACCGTCGAGTCGTCCGACGAAGTCGGCCAGCTTGCGCGCAATTTCAATCAGATGACCCAGCAGCTCGCCGAGCAGCGCGACCGCATGATCCAGGCCGAGCGCGTCGCCGCCTGGCGTGAGCTGGCCCGCCGGCTGGCGCACGAGTTGAAGAACCCTCTGTTTCCACTGCAGCTCACGGTGGAGAACCTGCAACGCGCGCGCGACGCCAGCCCCGAGCAGTTCGACGAAGTCTTTCGCGAGAGCACTACCACGTTGCTGGCCGAACTCGACAACCTCAAGACCATCATCGGACGCTTCAGCGATTTTGCGAAAATGCCCGCGCCGCACCTGGAACCGGTAGATTTAAACCAGACCGCACGCGACGTGGTGAAACTGTTCGACGCGCAGATACATGCTCCCGGCCGGCCGCCGGTGGAGGTGCGGTTCGATACTCAGGACAATTTGGCCACCGTGCGCGCCGATCCGGATCAGATCCGCCGCGCCTTGCGAAACCTGATCCTGAACGCGCTCGACGCCATGCCGAACGGCGGCACGCTCGCGATTCGGACCGAGAGCCTCAACGGAGCGGGCCAAGGCAAGGTAGCGCTCGAGATTTCAGACACGGGCGAAGGCCTGACGCCGGAAGAATGCGAGCGCCTGTTTACCCCTTACTACACCACCAAGCAGCACGGTACTGGCCTGGGTCTCGCCATTGTGCAGTCCGTGGTGAGCGATCATAAAGGCACCATCACGGTGCATAGCCAACCCGGAAAAGGCACCACCTTTCGAATCGAGCTGAACGCATGAGCAAACTGCTGCTGGTGGATGACGACGCGAACACGCTGGCCTCGCTGGCCCGCGCCTTCCGCCTGGCCGGCCACGAGGCGGTGGTATGCGACCAGGCGGATCGCGCGCTGGAACTCGCCAAGACCCAGCGCTTCGACATGATTCTCTCCGACGTGGTGATGCCGGGCAAGGACGGCCTCACGCTGCTGGCCGAATTGAAATCCGCAGGCGTGCAAACTCCGGTAGTGATGGTGTCGGGCCAGGCCAACATCGATATGGCGGTGCGCGCCACGCGGCTGGGCGCCATCGATTTTCTTGAAAAGCCGCTTTCCACCGAGAAGCTGCTGGTGACGGTGGAGAACACCGTCAAGCTGTCGCGACTGGAAGAGGAGAACAAACGGCTCAGGCAGCGCGCCGGAAAGCAGGAGCTGGTCTGGAAATCGGCCGTCATGCAAGCGGTCATGGCCAAGGTGGAGCGCGTCGCGGCGAGTGAGACGCGCGTCTGCATTCTCGGCGAGACTGGTACCGGCAAGGAACTGGTGGCGCGCACGCTGCATGACAAGAGCGCGCGCCGCAACGGCCCGTGCGTCACGCTGAATTGCGCGGCGGTCCCTGCAGAATTGATCGAATCCGAACTCTTCGGCCACGAGAAAGGGGCCTTCACCGGCGCTACCGCCCGACATCTCGGCAAGTTTGAGCAGGCCCACGGCGGAACACTGTTCCTGGACGAAATCGGCGACATGCCCGCCTTGATGCAGGCCAAGCTGCTGCGCGTGCTGGAGCAGAAAGAGGTGGAACGCATCGGCGGGGACCGGTCGATCGAGGTGGATGTCCGCGTGATCGTCGCCACGCACCGCAATCTGGACGAGCTGGTCCGCCAGGGCGCCTTCCGCCAGGACCTGTATCATCGCATCTTCGTCTTCCCCATCTCGCTGCCGCCGCTTCGCGACCGCAAGGAGGACATCCCGCTGCTGGTGGACTTTTTCGCCAAGAGCGTGGCCGAGCAGAACGACTGGCGCGCGCGAGAGATCACAGCGGACGCTTACGCCGAGCTGCAGCGCTATTCCTGGCCCGGCAACGTGCGGGAATTGCGCAACGTGGTGGAGCGGCTGTTGCTGTTAGCCGACGAACGCGTGGAGCGGGACACGGTGCGCCTCGCGCTGCCCTCCGAGGCAGCGCCGCATCAGACAGGGGGCGGCACGCTGTCGGAGCGAATGGAGACGCACGAACGCGAGCTGATCCTGGATGAGCTCAAGAAACACAACTACAAGATGACCGACACCGCCCGCGCGCTCGGCCTGGAGCGCAGCCATCTATACAAGAAATGCCAGCAATTGGGGATCGAGCACAAGTCGACTGGGTAATCGTTCCGTTCTGCCAGATTTGATAATATTGGCATAGTGAGGGATTTTACCGTAGTCGTGGACGGCTCGGGCCGGATCTTGCTGCCGGCCAAGGTTCGCAAGCAACTCAATTTGCGCCGGGGATCAGAGCTGATCGGCCGCGTGGGCGATGACAGAGTCACGTTCAAGTCCCGCGCGCAGGCGCTCAAAGAGGCCCAGGAGCATTTTTCACGTCAGCGCCCGTCTGGTAAGCTCTGGTCGGAGGAACTGATCCAGGAACGCAGGCGGGAGGCGCGCCGTGCCCGCACGGTCTGAGTACGTATTGGACTCTACCGCGCTCATCGCCCTGGTGACTCTTGAGCCCGGCCATCGGACGGTCGAGGAAATGCTGGACCGCGCGACAATCAGCGCCGTGAATCTTGCCGAAACCATACACAAATTGGTCCAAAAAGGTTCCACTCCGCGCGTGACGGAAGCCTTGCTCCGCCAGTTGGATCTGGACGTGGTCGATTGGTCTCAGGATATGGCGTACCGTAGCGCCGAGTTCGCCGTTCTCGGTAAGTCACACGGCCTGTCATTCGGCGATCGGGCTTGCCTGACGTTGGCAAAGCAGCTCGGCGCCACAGCCGTAACAGCCGACTTGGCCTGGCGGAAGGTACCCAGTCTGAGCGTGCCTGTCTTGATCTTTCGATGACGCAGTTTGCTGCCTGCTAGAATCTCCGAAGGAGCATCCCACATGAGAGTCGGCGTCTTCACCGCACTGCTCGCGCAGTTTTCACTCGATAAGGTCCTCGAAAAGCTCAAGACCCTGGACATCCACACTGTGGAGCTGGGCACCGGCAATTATCCCGGCGATCCGCATTGCAAGCTCTCGATGTTGAGCGACCGCAACGCGCTCAAAGAATTCAAGCAGAAACTAGCCGACAACGGTTTCTCGATCAGCGCGCTGAGCTGCCACGGCAATCCGTTGCATCCGGATAATGCCGTTGCCAAGGCCTATCAGGAGACCAGCAAGAAAACTGTGCTGCTGGCCGAAAAGCTCGGCGTCCCCGTGGTCATCGACTTTTCCGGGTGCCCCGGCGACAGCGACAAGGCGCGCTTTCCGAACTGGGTCACTTGCCCGTGGCCGCCCGAGTATCTGGACCTCCTGGCCTGGCAGTGGGACAAGAAAGTGGCGCCCTATTGGACCAAGCACGCGCAGTTCGCCAAGGACCACGGCGTGAAGATCGCCATCGAGATGCATCCGGGGTTCGTGGCTTACAGTCCGGAGACGCTGCTCAAGCTGCGATCGATCGCCGGTGATACCATCGGCTGCAACTACGATCCCAGCCACATGTTCTGGCAGGGCATCGACCCCATCAAAGCCATCCGCGTGCTGGGCGATTCCATCTTCCACGTCCACGCCAAGGACACGCAGATCTACGACTACAATCTGCCGCGCTCCGGCGTGCTCGACACCAAGAAGTACACCGACGAACGGAACCGCGCCTGGATTTTCCGCAGCGTCGGATACGGCCATGCGTTCGGCTGGTGGAAAGAATTCATATCCACGTTGCGCATGTACGGCTACGATTACGTGCTCTCGATCGAGCACGAAGATTCGCTGATGTCTCCGGATGAAGGTCTGAGGAAAGGCGCCGCGTTTCTGAACGCGATCGTGATTAAAGATCAGCCCAGCGCACCCTGGTGGGTGTAGGCCGCGACGCTACGGGCGCGTCGACAGATCGCGGAACTTCGCCGGCGTCAGACCGGTGTGACTCTTGAACATGGCGCAGAAGTGGCTCTGGTCGGAGAATCCACAGGTGAGCGCGACCTCCGACAGAGGCGTCTCGCTGTTTGCAAGAAGCTGCGAAGCGTGTTCGATCCGGCGCTTGCGGATGTGCTCGCCGATGGTGGACTGGTAGTGCTTGCGGAACTCCCGCGACAAGTGCACCGGATGCACCCCGGCGATGGAAGCCAGCTCAGCCAGGCTCGGAGCCAGCAAATAGGAATCTTCCAGCGTCTCGCGCACGCGCCGCAGCCAACCCGGCGCGTTCGATCCGTTGCCTTCGCCGATGGCACGCGCGCTCTCGGCCAGAATCTCCAACAGGACGCCTTCGATGGCCAGCGGAGCGATATCGTCGTCCGCTCTGAACTCGCGCAGCATGCGGTTCGCGAGCCAGGAGGAGGCCAAGCCCGGGACTTCGCCTGGCTTGGACAGCACCGGCGCATGATCGCGCAGACGATCCAGGATCTGCGGGTCGATCTTCACCAGCAAGCACCGCACGGTGGTGGTGTATTGGTTCTCATGCAGCTCCGCAGGCGGCAGGAATCGCAAGGCGCCTTCTTCACAGATGCAAGCCTGGTTCGCATATTTCTCCGTGTAGGTGCCTGAGAGCACGAAGCTCAAATAGGCGTGGGAGTGGCAATGCGGCGCTAGCGCCAGGCCCGCGGAATAAGCGGCTTCAGCGAGCGAAAAGCCCGCGACATCACGCCGCCGAATTACATTTCCGGAAGTCTCCGTGGTCGGACACGCCCCGAAGCGTTTCTCAAGAGTGACAGCAACCGCGCTCATGGCCGTTAGAATTCCGTCCTCCTCATTTGACGAACTTTGCTCCGATAGGTTAGTGTTGCGATCCAGTGAATCCGCATCAACCTTGCCGAAGCTCATAACTCCTATACGCACGATATGGACAGTTCGTTTGATCCATTGATTCATTTACAGTAGAAAAAGTTCCAAAAATCTCAAGTCGAGCCGCGTTGTCCCAATAGCGGACAGGCTTTCCCACAAACGCACATAGGTTGTCGAAAATGATTTAATCGTCCGCTAACCGCGAACCAGCTTGGTTGAAGTTTGGCAAGATTCCAGGCGGCCTCAGAATTTACTCTGAGTGTGATTCATGCGGATGCGAGCCATACGTTCACTTTGCACTGCGCTAGTGTTACTCATGCCCTGTTACGTTCTTGCAACAGACAACGCGACGGCGCTTTCGAACGCGGGAACACTCGCGCGGGCCGAGCGTCTCAACGATCTGGCATCCGGGTACACGGCTCAGGCGAACTACCGAAGCGCCGAAGATCTGTACCGGCGCGCGCTTGAGATCTGGGAGACTTCCGGTGCGGGAATCGCGGCGGCCATCGGGCGTAGCAACCTGGGAGTGGTGCTGCGCGCCGAGGGCAAATATGCAGAGGCGGAAGCTTTGCAAAGGCGCGCTCTTGAAACGCTGGAGAAGCTGGCCGGACCCGACGATGTACGCACGGCTACAGCGCTCAACAATCTTGGTCAGCTATATAACGTAGAGGGCAGGTTCCGGGAAGCCGAACCGTACTTCCACCGCGCCATTGCGATCCGGGAAACAGTGCTGGGCCGTGACGCGCCTGACACAGCGGTCGCAATGAACGGTCTGGCGGAGGTCTATCGGCACGAGGGCAATTACCAAGCCGCCGCCGAATTGCTGGAACGCGCCATTGCCACTCTGGAGCAGCGCCTGGGTCCTACTTATCCCCGCCTGGCTCCGCTGCTCAACACTCTCTCGAGCGTGTACTCGGGGCAAGGCAACTACAAGGAATCGCGCAAACTTCTGGAACGCGTGATTGCCATACTCGAGAAGACGGTCGGGCCGAACCATCCCGACCTCGGCGCGGCTCTGTCGAATCTGGCGACCGTCGAAATGGCACAGCACAAATACAAACAAGCCGTGGATCTCAACCGGCATTCCATCGCGATCGACCAAGCCAGCCTGGGACCGGACGATCCAGCCGCCGCCGTCCATCTGAACAACCTGGGCGCCGCGCTCATCATGCTGCACCAATATCAGGAAGCGGAATCGTCGCTGCAACGGGCGCTGGCGGCCCTGGACAAACCCGAAGTTCCCGGCCGCGATCACCTGGCGGATGTGTTGACAAATCTCGGCAACATGTATTTCGCCCAACGCCGCGACTGCCAGGCGGTGGATTCCTACAAACGCGCCATCGAAATTCAGGAAGTCGCGCTCGGCCCAAACACACCGCGCCTGATCCCCGTGCTTGAATCGTACGCCACCGTGTTGAGACGGATGAAGGACTATGCGGCAGCCGAGCAGGCCGACGTTCGAGCGATGGGAATCCGCGTGCGCAACACACTGCGCCACGAATAGCACAGCGTTGCCGCCGGTGAGCCGCTACTTCAGTTCGGGACTCGTGGCGTTGGCGGGCTCCGCCGTCCAATTCTGATGAATGGTCATGCTCTGGTCGGAGAAAAACGTGCGGCGGCCGGTGCTGTTATACACCTTCGGATTGGCATTGACCGTGTAACCCTGGGGCGTCGCCGTCAGGATGAACAGGTAGCCGTCCTTCTCACCGGATGAAAGGCTGGACGGGATCAGATCCGCGGCCTGCGGGCCAGGACCACCGCTGGTAGGCGGGCCCAACTCGGCCAACGTGGTCGCGTATCGTCCAAACTGCGACATGTACTGCGTCTCCGCTTGATGAACGGTCTGGATTTCTCGAATCACGATGGTCTCGCTGGCGTTCATCCGGGCGGTGCCCAATTTCGGAACTGCGACCGCTAGAATCACCAGAATGATCGCGATCACGATCAGGAGCTCGATGAGCGAAAAGCCGCGCGCGCCCCGCAGGCGCCTGGTTCGAAACTGCTGCATGACATTAATTATGACGTGAAACCCGGCCCTAACGTGCACTCCCGGCCTGCGGTCTCGGCTCGGTAACGATCACCGCCGGGACGTTCTGTTCGTGGACCAGCTTGTTAAAACCCGCTAAGTCCGTGCTCACCAGCTTTTTAAGCGCCTCCAGTTGTACGTTCACCTGGCTGGCCAGGTCCTCGTAGACCTGCGTGGCCTGCAACGTGGGCGCGTCATCGGAACCTTCGATGCTGCCCAGCAGCGAGGCCAGCTTGTTGTTCAGCTTGATCGGGAAATTCAGCGGATCTTCGCTGGCGCGATTCTTCGTCTGATACAGCGCTTCTTCCACTGCGGACAGCTTGCCAGCGAGTGCCTTAGCGGCATCCACGACCTTGGCATCCTTGACGCGCCCGGCGTATTCGTCGAGCTGCTTTCGAACATCCCGGATCTCGACCACGGCCTGGTTGGCCTGGCTCAATTTGCCGTGGACCTGCAGCGCCACTTCAAGTTGGCGCGCGTAGTCTTCGGGCGTAGCTGAGAGGCGAGGATCTTTCTTCACCTGGAAGGTCTGGGTTTCGGACCTCCCGCCCGCCGTGAGCCGCACCCGGTACGTCCCGGGAACGATGGCGGGCCCGCGCAAGTTGCCGGCCCACAGGATGATTCCAGGGAAGGACGTCGCATCCGGATAGCGCAGGTCCCAGACGAATCGATTCAAGCCCGCTTCGGCTGGAACACGGTCGGCGCCGCGCGGACGAGGCGGGCCTTCTTCATCGTCATCGCCGCCGGGAGCCGGCTCCGCTCGCCTGGGAGCCTCTTTGCTGGAGAACTTGCGAATCAGCTTGCCGGAATTGTCCAGGAACTCCAGCGTCACTTCGCCTGGCGGCTTTTCGCGAAACGAATAGTAGACCACGGGGCCCGCGGCGGGATTCTGGCCCTCGGCGCGGGCCGTCCGCGCCCCGCCACGCACGGTTCGGTAGCTGTCCTTGGGGCGGAAGAGCTTCATGTCTTCCTTTAGAGTGCTATCCGCAAGTTGATAGAGCAAAGGAAGATCGTCTAGCGCCCAGAAGGCGCGCCCTTGCGTGGCTACCACCAGTTCATCCTCGCGTTTCTGAAACGCCAGATCCGTGATGGGGACTACCGGCAGATTGAGCTGGATCGGCCGCCACGAAGTGCCGCCGTTGAATGAAACATACATGCCCGTTTCTGTTCCGGCCACCAGAAGGTCGCGGTGATTCGGATCTTCGCGGATCACGCGCGAGAAGGCGTTCGGCGGAAGGCCCGTGTCGATCCGCGACCAGCTCTTGCCGAAGTCGGTGGTCTTGTACAGGTACGGCCGGAAATCGTCCAGCTTGTACATGCTGGCCGCGAAGTAGGCGGTGGCCGGATCGAACGGCGACGCTTCGATGGAGTTGATCTGAATCCACTGCGGCAGCTGCTTGGGAGTCGCGTTCTCCCAAGTCTTGCCGCCATCCTGCGTGACATGCACCAGGCCGTCATCGGAACCCACCCAGATGAGGCCCTTCTTCACCGGCGATTCAGCGATGGTGAAGATGGTGTCGTAGTATTCGATGCTGCTGTTGTCCTGAGTGATGGGGCCGCCCGACGAACGCTGCTTGGACTTGTCGTTGCGCGTCAGATCGCCGCTGATGGTCTCCCAGCTCGCGCCGCCATTGGTGGTCTTGAACAGGTGATCGCCGCCGGCGTAAAGAGTGGCGGGATCGTTGGGCGAAAACAGCAGAGGGTAATCCCATTGGAAGCGGTACTTCATGGCCTCCGCGCCAGAGCCCATGGGATTGTCGGGCCAGACCGTGACATTGCGGAGCTGGCCGGTGCGGTGATCGTAGCGCGTGAGCAGGCCGTCGTAGGAGCCGGCGAAGACGATTTGCGAATCCTTCGGGTCGGGCACCACCCAGCCACTCTCGCCGCCACCGACTTCGTACCAGTCGCGCACCTGAATGCTGCCGCCGTCGCCGCGCGTGGCGATGCGGACGGTGCTGTTGTCCTGCTGCGCGCCGTAAGCATGGTAGGGGAAGTCGTTATCCAGTGCCACGCGATAGAACTGCGCGGTGGGCTGCTGATCCTGCGTGGTCCAGGTGCGGCCTCCGTTGGTGCTGACGTTGGCGCCGCCGTCATTCGACTCAATCATGCGATTCGAATCGTTGGGCGCGATCCATAGGTAGTGATCGTCGCCGTGCGGCGTGCGTATGGCGGTGTAGGTCTTGCCTCCATCGTCGGATCGATAGAAGCTGGTGTTCAGCACGTAAACCGTATCTTCCTTGAGAGGGTCAGCGAAGATGCGCGAGAAGTACCAGGCGCGCTGCCGCAGCTTGCGCTCGTCATTGACCCTGGTCCAGTTGCGGCCGCCGTTGTCGGAGCGGAAAACGCCGCCGTCTTCGGCCTCGACGATGGCCCACACACGATCCGAATTCGCGGGCGAGACCGCGATGCCGATTCGTCCCAGCACTCCTTTCGGCATGCCCGGATTGCGGCTCAGCTCGGTCCAGGTGTCGCCGGCGTCAGTGGACTTGAACAGGCCGCTGCCTGGGCCGCCGCTCTCGAGCGACCAGGGCGTGCGATGCACATCCCAGAATGCCGCGTAGATCACACTGGGGTTGTTCGGGTCGAGGATCAGATCCACCGCGCCGGCGTTGCGTCCACGCGTGAAGACCTGCTTCCAGTTCTTGCCGCCATCCATGGTGCGGAAGACGCCGCGCTGGTCGTTCGGTCCGAACTGGTGGCCGAGGGCGGCGACATAGACGATGTCCGGGTTCCGAGGATGAATGCGCACGGCGCCGATGTGACGCGTGTCCTCCAAGCCGACGTTCTTCCAGGTCTTGCCCGCGTCGCTGGATTTGTAGACTCCGTCGCCGTGCGAGGCGTTGCCGCGGATGTCCGGTTCGCCCATCCCGACGTAGATGGTGTTGGGATCGGATTCGGAAACGGCGATGGATCCCACCGATCCGGTCTTGAACTGGCCATCGGAAACGGGCGCCCAGTTCACGCCGCCGTCCACGGTTCTCCAGACTCCGCCGCCCGTGCCGCCGAAGTAATAGACGCTAGTTTGCGAAGTGACGCCCGCCACCGCCACCACGCGTCCGCCGCGGAACGGGCCGATGTTGCGGTACTTGAGATCCTTGAGCGCATTCAGATCGGGTTGCGCGGTGAGCACCAGCGCGGAAATGAAAAACGCAAGGAGAGTCTTCATCTGGCGGCCCTTCAAGATAACCTTAGCGTATCGCGAGACCGGCCAGCGCGATCGCGCCCAGCACCCCGGCCCGCGAGCCGAGGGCCGGCGGAACGATGTCGGGCGCATCGATATATCCATTCAGCAGTGCGGCGACTTTCGCCCGCACGCCCCCCAAGACCTCCTCGCGCAGCATCACCCCGCCGCCGAGAATGATTCGTTCGGGCGAAAGCGTAGAGATCCAATTCACGACACCGAGGGCCAGGTAGTGAGCTTCCAGGTCCCACGCGGGATGCTGCGCCGGCAAAAGGTGCGGCGCCTGGCCCCAACGGGCCTGGATGGCCGGAGCCGCCGCTAGTCCCTCCAGACAGTCGCCGTGATACGGGCAGTTGCCGGGAAACGGGTCGCTCGCCAGATCGTGCGGTACGCGGATGTGCCCCATTTCCGGATGCGTTCGCCCGTGCAGCAGGCGGCCGTTCACCATGGCGGCGCCGCCGATGCCGGTGCCGACCGTGACATAGAGGAAGGTGTCGAGTCCTTGCGCCGCGCCCCATCGAAATTCGGCCAGCGCGGCCGCGTTCACGTCCGTATCGAACGCCACCGGGAGCGAGAGCGCGCGGCGGATCGCGCCGGCAAGGTCGAAGTTTCTCCAGGCGGCCTTGGGCGTCGAAGTGATGTAGCCGAAGGTGGCGGACGCCGGATGGAGATCCACCGGCCCGAAGGACGCAATTCCGATGGCCGCCACGGCCGGCCGAGCCTGGAAAAATTCAACCACGCGCCGCAGGGTCTCGACCGGACTGGTGGTAGGGATTTCGGCGATATCCAGATCGCCGGGATGCCTGCCCACCGCGCAAATGAACTTGGTTCCGCCGGCCTCGATCCCGCCCAGCAGCTCTCTGCGCGCCGCATCCTTCGGCTCAGATGGCATTGGTCCCAGTTTACGCTGCCTCGCTCGGCGCCCGACCGAAGCTGGTTACAATAAGGATGCATGAAATTTCAACTGTCAGTGGCATGCGCGGTGGCATTGGCTGCCGTCGCTTTCGCACAGCAACCGCCTCCCGCGCAGCTCCAGCCTCCCCGCCGCGCGCCTTCGCTCGCAGCTCCCCCGGCAGAGACGTCCCCGGACGCCGTGGTGGTCACGGCCGGGTCGGAGAAGATCACGCGCGCGCAATTCGAAGACATAGTCAAGGCGCTGGCCGAAAACGGGCGGGCCGCGCCGAACGCGGCAGCCAGGCGCCAGGTGGCTCAACAGCTCGGCCAATTGCTGGCGGTGGCGCAGGAAGCGCGCAAGAGAAAACTCGATCAGAGCGCCACCGTCAAGCAGATGATCCTGATCCAGACCGATCAGATCCTGGCCAGCGAGCTGCAGCGGCAGATCTCGAACGAAGCCAATCCCGACGAAGCCGCCCTGCACGCCTACTACGATTCCCACAAAGGCGAGTACGAGCAGATTAAGGCCAGCCACATTCTGATCCGCTACAAAGGATCTCCCGTTCCGGCCAGACCCAATCAGAAGGATCTTACCGAAGAAGAGGCTCTGGCCAAGGCTCAGGCGATCTCCAAGCAGCTTGCCGGCGGCGGCGATTTCGCAACCATCGCCAAAGCCGAATCCGACGATTCCGGTACGGCCCGCAATGGCGGAACGCTGACCCCTTTCGGCAGAGGCGAGATGGTGCCCGAGTTCGAGCAGGCCGTTTTCGTCCAGCCAGTCGGCAAAGTTAGCGAGCCGGTGAAGACCAAATTCGGATATCACATTATCAGAGTGGATGAGCGCGCCAGCAAGAGCTTCGACGAGTCGCGCGGGGAAATCGAAAAGCAATTGAAGCCGCAGTTAACGCGCGAAGCCATGGACCGGATCGAGAAGCAGACACCCGTGGTGCTGGACGACAACTACTTCGGCAAGTAAGAGCGGGCGCCTACTAACGGCGGGCCTGAATTACCGCATCCGCCCGGCCCACTCGAGAAAGCGCATCAGCTCGCGGCGCTCGCGCCACATAAACCGCCAGAAGCCGCCAAAGCTGATTTCCTCGGCCGGCGTTCCCCAATAAGTTTCGATGCGCCAGCGTAAATACGGACTCCGCCACGGCCGCAGGCGATAGCCTCGCGTGGCGCGCCAGAGGAATCGCAACATCAGTGCGACTGGCTCAGGGATTTCTTCTCGGAAGTGTCCGGCGTGGCGTAGTAGCCGGTTCGCGTCCGGACCACCGGATGCCCCGGGCCGTTCACGGTTACCTTGATCTGGCGGAAAGTGCCGTCCATGGCTTGAACGGTGGGCGTGTAGCCGATGGTGTACTGGTTCCGCAGCTCATGCGCCACTTCCAGAGTGATCTGATCCACTTCCGACACGCTTTTCGGATAGAACGCCTGCCCGCCGGTATCGCGCGCCAACGCGTCCAGCGCGCGCTTGGCGATCTTCGCCTCGCGCCGCTCTTCTTCGTTCAACAGGCCAATCGCGTAGATCAACACCTCGTTTTGCTGGGCGCGGTTGACCAGCTTTTCGAGGGTGATAGAGGAGGCGTTGTCGTTTCCATCCGTGATCACCAGCAACACCTTCTTCTCGCGCTTGGCTTCCTTCTTCAGGTAATCCAGCGCCTCGCTGATGGCTTCGCGCATGGCGGTGCCGCCGCGCGAGTCGATCTTCGCGATCCCGTCCTCCATGGCCTTGATGTCGCTGGTGAAGGGAACGTCCAGCCAGGCGTCGTCGTTGAAGTTCACGATGAAGACTTCGTCCTGGCGGTTGGAGGCTTTCACCAGGTCCATGGAGGCGAGCTCCACTTTCTGGCGTTTTTCCTTCATGCTGCCGCTGTTGTCGATGATGATTCCGAGCGACACCGGAACGTCCTCGCGCCTGAAAATCTTGATGGGCTGCTCGACATTGTTCTCGAAAACCTTGAAGGCTTTCTGCGGAAGGTTGGTGACCAGTTTTCCACTCCGGTCCGACACGCTGATCGGCAAAATCACCAGCTTGGTATCGGCCTTGAACACGAAGTCGTCGTCCTGCGGCTGCGCCGGTGAGGGCGGCTTGGCAGGCTGGGCAAATAGGACGAAACTCGAAAGGATCAGGCTACTGAGAAGGCGCATAGTAACCCAGGCGGAAGAAGGCTTTCAACGGCGGAAGGCCGCGCGGCTGCACTAGCTTCACGGTCACATGCCGGTACTTGCCATCCCGTGTCTGGTTTTTGGGTGTGTAATAGAGCACGTACTGATTTCGAAGTTCAATTCCGATCTTGGCGGCGATATCGGAGAGTTCATTCAGGTTCTCGACGTTGTAGCTGCGCCCGCCGGTCAATTGCGCGACCTCGTTCAACAGGCCGGGTCCGGCGAGCTCTTCCGGAGTTCGCCCCCGGGCTCCCACGGATTCGAAGATGCCGATTCCGTAGATCTGCACGTCGGCCTCGCGCACGGCGTTCTTGATTTCGCTCTCGGTGTAGCGGCTGTTGTTGTCGCCTCCGTCGGAAATGATGAGAACGGCCTTGCGGGGATTGTGCGCCTTCTTCATCTGGTTCATGGCCAGGTAGACGCCGTCCAGCAACGCCGTCTTGCCCTTGGATTGCGAGAACGTCAGGCGGTTCTGGATCTCCTCGGTGTCCGCGGTGAACGGGATCACCAGCTCGGGCCGGTCGCTGAACTCGACCAGGAAAAATTCATCCTGCGGATTGGCGGTCTTGAAGAACTCCACGGCGGCCTGGCGCGATTTCTGGAGCTTCGGCCCCATGCTGCCGCTGGTGTCGAACACCAGCCCGATCGACAGCGGCGCATCCTCGCTCGAAAAATCCGAGATGGCCTGCTCAATCTTGTCTTCAAACAGACGGAAGTGTTCCTTCTCTAGTCCGGTGACGAAGCGATTCAAGGGATCGGTGACCGTCACATTGATCTGAACGAGCGTCGTGTCGATGCGGATGTTGGCCTGGCGGCGCTCCAGCTCCGCATTGCCGCTGGCTCTGGCGGCGGAGGGCTTGACACGCGGTGTGATCGAGACCTTTTCATCGTCGGGAGCCGCGGAAAGGCGAATGACGGCGAGCGCACAAACGCCCAGCGTCAAAATGGAAGGGATACCGAACCTGCGGACGCTCACCCAGCTCTGCGCCACTATTTTCACACCCGCCGTGGGCACTCGCGTTTAGTGCCGCTCGATTTCAGTATAGCATCGGAGGCGCACTGCGGTTATCAGATCCTTAGCATCACTACGTTCGCATGCGCGCGAAGAAATACATGCCGGCCATAGCGAACACCACGTCCGGCGACCAGGCCGCCAGAGCGGCGGGCAAAAGACTCACGTCTCCCAATTGCTCGAACAGCGTGCCCACCGAGAAGTAGGCGATTGCAATCGCCAGGCTGACGCCTACGCCGGCCATGGCTCCGCGGCTTCCAGCGACGAACGCGAATGGCACGGAGATCAGCGCCATCACCAGCGCAAACAGCGGCACTGCGAACTTGCGATAGAACCGCACCTGGAGCGTGATGGTCTCGATGCCGCTGCGCTGCAGATCCTGGATGTAGGCGGCCAGTTGCTGGAAGTTCATCTGCTGGTCCTGCAGCACCTCCTGCAGGAAATAATCGGGGCGCTCGTTGATCTCCTGGAAGGTCGCGGCCTGACCACTGAAGTTCACAAACTTCAACTGGCGCCCGGTAAAATCGCGGCTCCAGCCGTTCTCGAAAATCCAGGTGCCGAGCGCCGGCTCCCAGCGCGCTTTCTCAGCCGCGATATGTTTCCGCAACCGAAAATTCGCGGGATCCAGCTCGTAAACCTGCGGACCCACCATCACTTTTTGCGCTGGGTCCAGGTATTTGTAGTAGAAAATGCGCGGGTCGTCCTTCTTTCCGGGATCAAAAACCCACTGGCGCTCGGGGTGCAGGTAGGTTTGCACCGGCTTGCCCTTGATCTCCTTGCGAATGGCGTCCTGCTTT
>JAIQFN010000083.1 GCA_020073265.1 Terriglobia bacterium
AGTGCGTGCGCCACGGCGCCAACCAATGCGTTTTCACATCCTCACCATCTTCCCGGAGTTCTTCGAAGGCCCCTTCCGGCACGGCGTTGTCGCCAAGGCCGCCGAAGCCGGACTCATCACCATCCAGATTCACGACCTTCGCAACTGGACGCACGACCGCCATCGCACCGTGGACGACCGCCCCTTCGGCGGCGGCGAAGGCATGCTGCTCAAGCCCGGCCCCATCTTCGAAGCCGTCGAGAGCATCTGGCCCCAGCGCGCCGAAACCCAGCGCCTGGTGCTGCTCTCGGCACAAGGCCAGCGCTTCGACCAGGCCGCCGCGCGCCGATTGTCCCAGTTCCAGGAACTGTTCCTCATCTGCGGCCGCTACGAAGGCGTGGACGAACGCGTGGCCGAGCACCTGGCGGACGAAGAGCTTTCCATCGGCGATTTCGTCCTGAGCGGAGGCGAGCTGGCCGCCGCGCTGGTGATCGATTGCGTCGCCCGCCTGCTCCCCGGCGTGCTCGGCAACGTCGATTCCGCCGTCCAGGAGTCCTTCAGCGAAGAAAAACTGCTGGACTGCCCGCAGTACACGCGCCCTGCCGATTTCCGCGGCTGGAAGGTGCCGGAAGTGCTGCTCAGCGGCAATCACGAGGAGATCCGCCGCTGGCGCCGGCAGGTGGCCCGGGAGAAGACGGCACGAAACCGCCCGGATCTATTACAATAGAAGATTCAAGGAATTGTAACCATGCCCAACCCACTACTGACCAAGGTGGTCGCCAAACACAAACGGCCGGATGTGCCGGAATTTCGCCCCGGCGACACGATTCGCGTTCACGTCAAGATCAAGGAAGGCGACAAAGAACGCTTGCAAGCTTTTGAAGGGACCGTGATTGCCCGCAAGAATTCCGGTCTGGGCGAAACCGTCACCGTGCGCAAGGTGAGCTTTGGCCAAGGGGTCGAGCGTATTTTCCCCATCCACGCGCCGGTCATCGATCACATCGACGTGATTCGTACCGGCCGGGTTCGCCGCGCCAAGCTTTACTACCTGCGTGAACTGAAAGGCAAGGCGGCGCGCCTCCGCGAACGCGAGTAGGCGAGTCCGTTTCTCGAAGCGCTCTCTCGACTCGAAGGGGGCGGTTTTTTGGATGAGATGCCAGGGCAAATACGAACGCGAGGCCCGCGCGCAGGGTTTCCAGCGCATTGCCGGCGTCGATGAAGTGGGGCGCGGCGCCCTGTTCGGCCCCGTTTTTGCAGCCGCCGTCATCCTCTCGCCCGACCGCCCCATCCGCGGCCTGCGCGACTCCAAGCAGCTTTTGAAAGAACGCCGCGAAGTTCTGGCCGAGAGAATCCGCGACCGCGCTGTGGCCTTCGCCGTCGCCGCCGCCGACGCCTTCGAGATCGATCGCGTCAATATCTATCAGGCCTCGCGCCTGGCCATGCGGCGCGCCATCCAGAAGCTCAACCCCGCGCCCGATTACCTGCTGCTGGATGCCGTAACGGTAGATCTTCCCGTCGCCCAACGCGCCCTGATTCACGGCGACGCCCTATCGCAATGCATCGCCGCCGCGTCTATCCTGGCGAAGGTGGAACGCGACGCCTGCATGTGCGCCTGGGACCAGGTTTTCCCGCAATACGGCCTGAAGAATCATAAAGGCTACACTACCGGCGAGCATTGGAAGGCGCTCGAACAGCACGGACCCACTGCTCTGCACCGCTTCAGCTTCTGGCCGGTGCGCGAGCATTCGCCGCACGCCGTCTGGACCGGATATCCGCAACAGGGCGAGCTGTTCGGGGCCGCGGAAATTGCGCCCGATTGGAACCAAGCCGAGGCCGGCGAGAACGAACCGCCGCTCCGGGAAATGGCCGCATGCAACCGGTAACGCCGCCGCCCATCATCGAGGAGCGCGCCGCACCAGTGAGATCGTCCTGGTCTCGCAAGCTCGGGACCCTGCTGTTCATCCTGGTCTCGTTCGAAGTCGGGGTATTCCTGCTGATTTTCCCCTGGATGCAGTTCTGGGATCACAACTCGCTCGCCTCGCTGGCGCCCTGGACGCGCGACCTTTGGAGCAGCGCCTACTTCCGCGGAGCGCTCAGCGGGCTGGGCGTGGTGAACATCTACATCGCGCTGGGCGAGGTCCTGCGGCTGTGGCGCCCCCGGCCTGATAGACTGAAGGTATCGGCTCTATGAAACCGTCCTCGGATCGCACTAAGACCGCGGTGGCTGAACCGGCTCCGGCGCAAACGCCCGCCAAGGTGGAACCCCCGCGCGGAGCCATCGCCGAGTGGTCCATCACCATTCTGCTGCTGCTGTTCGGAACCACCACGCTGGTTCAGGCTTTCGTCATCCCCACCGGTTCCATGGAGGACACGCTGCTCATCGGCGACCACCTGCTGGTGGACAAGCTGGCCTACGCTCCGGGCGGGAAGTTCAGCAAGTTTGTCCTGCCGTATGAAAATCCCAAGCACGGCGACATCATCGTGTTCCGCTACCCGGTGGATATCACCCAGACGTTCGTCAAACGGGTAGTCGGAGTCACCGGCGACCATATCAAGATCGTCAACCAGCAGATCTATCGCAACGGCGTCAAGCTCAACGAACCGTACGTCTATCACAAGAATCCTTATCCGGATTCATTTCGCGACAATTTCCCGAGCAGTGAGCCGAATTTGATGCTGCTCGACCGCGCGCGCGACATGCTCGCCAACAATGTCGTCAACGGCGAAGTGGTGGTGCCGCCCAACTCGTTCTTCGCCATGGGCGACAATCGCGATAATTCGCTCGACAGCCGCTACTGGGGATTCGTTCCGCGCGAGAACATCATCGGAAAACCGCTCATCATCTACTGGTCCTACGACGCCAATACAGAGAGTCTGGCGAGTTCTTCGGTTGACACGCTGCTGAAGCATTTTGTCGATCTGGGCGAGCACTTCTTCACCAAGACGCGCTGGAGCCGGACCTTCAGGCTGATCCATGGCTACCACAGCACCGACTAAGCCCGCAGAAAAAACCGAAGTGATTCAGCGCAACTCGATCGCCGAGTGGGCGCTCACCATCCTGATCCTGCTGTTCGGCACCTCCACCATCGCGCAGCCGTTTGTCATCCCGACTTCGTCGATGCACAACACGCTGTACACCGGAGATCATTTGATCGTGGACAAGCTGGCCTATTCGCCCAAGGGTTCGCTCAGCCAGTTTCTGCTTCCCTACCAGGACGTGCAGCGCGGCGACATCATTGTCTTCCGCCACCCCACCTTGATCACGGTGGACTACGTCAAGCGCGTGATCGGCGTTCCGGGAGATCGCGTCAAGCTGGTCAACAAGCAGGTCTTCATCAACGGCAAGGCCCTGAACGAGCCGTACGCCATTCACATAGACAATTTCTCCAACTACCGCGACAATTTTCCCGTGGGCGAACCCGACTATGCGCAGGACCCGGCCATGGCTGCGCGCGCGGCTGCCATGCTTCGGGACAACGTCGTCAACGGCGAACTGGTGGTGCCGCCGGGCAGCTACTTCGCCATGGGCGACAATCGCGACCTTTCGCTCGACAGCCGCTACTGGGGCCTGGTGCCGCGCGACAACATCACCGGCAAGCCGCTGATCGTGTTCTGGTCTTACGACGCGCCCACCGACGATCTGAAGGATTACAACCTACACCACCTGGTGGATCTGGCGCTGCATTTCTTCACCAAGACGCGCTGGAATCGCACGCTCAAACTGATTCACGGATACCCGCTCGGCTGATGCCCCGCCGCTCGAGCTACTACGGCCTGATCCTGGCGGGTGGGCGAGGCACGCGCTTCTGGCCGCACAGCCGGCGCGCGCACGCCAAGCAAGTCCTGCGGTTTTTGGGTGAGCGCTCGCTGATCCAGCAAACCGTGGATCGCCTGCGGCCCGTGATTCCGCCGGAGCATCTTTGGATTCTCACCAGCACGCACCTGCGCGCCGAGATCCTGCGGCAATTGCCGGAAGTGCCCGAGCGGCAGATCCTGGCCGAACCGGCGCAGCGCAACACGGCGCCGGCCATCGGCCTGGCGGCTCACATTCTCCAGTCCATCGATCCGGATGCCCTGATGGGCGTGTTTCCATCCGATCACATGATTTCGAAGCCGGCGCGCTACCTGCGCTTCGTGCGCGCCGCCATGCAGGCCGCCGCGCGCGGCGAGATGGTCGTGCTGGGAATTCAGCCGCGCTGGCCCGAGACCGGATACGGCTACATCGAGTTCCCCAAGGGCGTCCAGGCCGGATCGTTCGAACCGGTCGCGGTGCGGCGTTTTCAGGAAAAGCCCGACCTCAAGACCGCCACGCGATATCTGAAGGCCGGCAACTTCTACTGGAACGCGGGCATGTTCTTCTGGAAAGCGTCCGTGCTGCTGGATGCGCTGCACCAGTTTCTGCCTAAGACGGCCACGCTGCTGGCGGGCCTGCCCGATTTCGGGAATCGCGGTTTTCTCGCGAAAATGAACGCGGTCTTTCCGCGCTGCGAAAACATTTCCATCGACTACGCGGTGCTCGAAAAGGCCCGCAAGGTGGTCGGGTTCGCAACCGACGACTTCGGCTGGAACGACGTGGGCAGTTGGAACGCCGTGTACGAACTGCTGGCGCGCGATCAGAATGGCAACGTCTTCCGCGCCGAAGCCCTGGCGCATTCCAGCTCCGGCAACTACGTTCACGCCGAAGGCAAGCTGGTGGCGCTGCTGGGCGTAAAGGACCTGGTGGTGGTGGATACTCCGGACGCGCTGCTGATAGCCGACCGTTCCCGCGCACAGGACGTCGGGGAGTTAGTAAAACTGCTCGAACAACAGCACCGCCACGATCTGCTCTAACCATTCACAGTCTGGTACGCTGACAGCGGGCATGCCACGTGTCCTTCTTGCGTTTTCGCTGCTGGTTGTAAGCGCAAACGCGCAGGTCCAACCTGAAAGGCCCAAATGGCTCGACGACCGATCCCAGTTCTGCGCCGAGCTCGCCGAGCGGACGAACCGAGGACCGCTACCTACACTGAGAAACCCGAAGTCCATCGACTTTGAGCAGTACAAGGTACGACCGATCGCCTCGCCGCGGAGCGATGAGGCCGTCATTGGCAAGGATGTCGTGTTCGATGATCGGCTGTTCGGCAATACCGTAAAGGCAGAAGCTGCCAAAGGTCCGGACTTCGCAGGACGATACGCCGTAGTGCTCTGGACGTGCGGCACATGGTGCACCAACGCCACAATCGCGGATGTCCGCACTGCGCGGACCGTTCAACTTCCTTTTGCCGGTGTGATTGGCTGCGAGAGGGTTACTGGAGAACACCGGACAATCGAGCGCAAGGCGGATAGCCGATTGATGATCGTTCGGGGCAGTCTGGAAATTCCCAATGGCGACTATCTCGATGAAGGCCCCTGTGGGACGTTCTACTACGTGTGGCAGCAACGGCGTCTCCGGCTCATTGGCTGTAAATTGAGCGAGGAGTGATGGGTATCAACTACTTCCCGGCCGGCATGTTGCCGTCGAACCACTTCACCAAGCGCTCGAAAACGTCGCGAGAATCTTCTGGTTTGTGGAAACCGTGGCCTTCGCCCGGATAGAGAACAAACTCCGTTTTCACCCCGAATGTTTTCAAGGCGTGCCAGAACTCGTAAGACTGCGGCGGCGGGCATTCGCCATCGCGGTCGCCCACCACAACCAGAGTCGGCGTCTGGACGTTCTTGATGAAATCGATCGGCGAGCTTTTGGCATACACCGCCGGATCGTCGTACACCGAAGCGCCGAAGTATGGAATCATCCACTGATCGATCGAATTCTGCCCATAGTAGCTCTGCCAGTTGGCGATTCCTGCTCCGGCGAACGCGGCCCGGAAGCGGTGAGTCTGCGTGACGGTCCACATGGTCATGTAGCCGCCGTAGCTCCAGCCGGCGATGCCGACGCGCTGGTTGTCCACCGGGTAGTTCTTCACCACCGTGTCCACGCCGGCCAGGATGTCGCGCAGATCGCCATAGCCGAAATCGCGAACGTTGGCGCGCGTAAATTCCTCGCCGTGCCCGTAGCTGCCGCGCGGATTCGGCATGAACACGAAGTAGCCTTGCGAGGAGAGCAACTGCAGCGGCAGCCCCGGACGCGGCCAACCCGGACGATATTCGGAAGCCGGCCCGCCGTGCACCGCCACCACCATCGGATAGCGCTTCGAGGGATCATAGGGCTGCGGCAACACCAGCCAGCCTTGCACGTCGAAGCGATCGCTCTTCCATTCCAGGCTCTTCACGTCGCCCCAGTTCGGATGCAAGGCGTCGTTGGAGTGCGTGATTTGCTTCCAGTCGCCCGGACGGCCGGCCCAAACTTCCGGCGCGTGGTTCCAGGAACTGCGGACCACCGCGCTCATGCTGGGATCGCCCGCGAACACGATGGTTTCCGGTCCATTCCAAAGCGGCTCGGCGGTGTCGGAAGCCAGGTCCAGCGTCGACACCGCCATTTCTCCGGACACGCCTTCGGTCATCAGAAGCTGCTTCGAAGAAGGCATCCAGCGAAACCAGTTCGGTGACGACTTGCGCTTGGGCGTCACGTCGCGCAGCGCGGCGCCGTTCGCCGAAACCACATAGATGTCGCCGCCGGTGGACCCTTCGTCGCTCATCAGCCCGCCGATGAACGCGATGCTCTTCCCGTCGGGCGACCAGCGCAGGTTGGCCACCTGCATGGACGGCTTCAGGATCCCGTGGGCCGCGCCGCTGTCGGAGTCGATGGTATACAGCTCGGCGACAAACCAGTTGTCATCGCCTGCTCCAGGCGCGGCCAGATAGACCAGGTGGTCGCTGTCGGGCGCCCAGTCGAATTCGTAGGCGTACATGTCCGCCGGAGAAATGGCGCGCATCTTCTTCGCGGCGAGGTTCACGATCGCGAGACGTTGCTCGTGGGTCTGGGAAGCGACCACACCAGAGTCCGGCTTGGTGGCTTCCGTGGGACCCGGCACGCGCGCCTCACCTTCGATCCACAGCAGTGCGATGCTGCGCCCGTCCGGCGCCCATGCAGGATCCGCCAGGTAGCCCTGCGCGCTGGTGATCTTTCGCGGCTTGGCGCGCCAGGGTTTTTCGGCCACGTACAGCGCGAGCTCGCCGGGCGAATCGGCGCTCGAAACGTACGCCAGCCGGCCATCGCGCGACCATGCCAGGCCGTGCACGGCATCCGACGGCTCAGCCACACGCCGCGCCGGAGCGCTCGAATCGCGAAGATCCTTGATCCAGATCGCGACGGATTCGGTTCCGTCTTTGGCGCGAACGGTTTCGCTCCACGCCGCCATGCTGCCGTCCTCAGAAACGGTTAGCTCGCGGAATTGGTGAGCGGCTGAAAGCGAGTCCAGCGCCGAATCGAGCGCTGGACCCGCCTGAACGAAGGAAAGGCAGACTAGGAAGAAACCGGCCAACAAACCTGGTATGCGCACAGACTTATGGTAGCGCTACCGGGCTCGGTTGCCGGCCAGGACGCTACTGCGTTGGCCGGGGCCCCCGGCCGGTGCGGCCCTGTTGCACCGTGTAGCCAGAGGGTACCGTAAACTGCGCCGGATCCGGTTCCACCCTGCTGATGTTGGTCAACCGGTACACGCTATCGCCGAAGCGCGGATCGCCGGTCTTGCTCATCACCACTACTTGAAGATCCGGCGAGAACCAGGTCTCGGTGACGATGTCGAGGGCGCGGTCATTGCCGGCCTGGCCGACTGGAATGGTGCGCGTGACGCGTTTGCCCTGAGCGCTGACGCCCTGGATCACCTGCGTGCCCAAGTCTTCGGTCTGGGCGGCCGGACCACGGCGCGAGCCGAACGTCGCATCCGCTGCTCCACGGGGGCGGGGCGCACTGCGCGCTCCAGATCCCGGTCCGCCACCTTGGAAGCGCGGACCTTTCGAAGCCACCTGCGTTTCGCGCACCGTCCCGGCGGTCGGATCCAGCACGTAGCTCATGCCGCCTACCGGATCGTGGATGAATACGGTAGTGCGCGAGCCGCTGCCGGACGCCGACAGCGGGCCGATCGCGGACATGCTCTGCTCGGTTCGCGTTCGTCCCTGACTATCGCGCGCCACCGAGGCCGTGGAGGACCGCTGGATGTGCGTGCCATCGGCCAGGGTCTGCGTAAACTCCGTCACGGCTTGGGCCGAATAGGGCGCACCGGTGACCACTTTTCCGGAGAAACCGAACTCGCCTCGCAGGAACGCGAAATCGCCCGGACCACCAGGGCCGCCGGGACCAGGCGCCGGCCCTCTGTGACCTGGTTGCGCAAACGCGCACGCGCCCGCCAGCAATATCAACGCAATCGGCGAAACAAATCGAATCATACCTAGCTCCTGAAATGCAGTTACTGTATCAGCCGGACTCCCCGCGCCAGACCATCCTGGCCCAGCAAGACATCCGCTTGCACCGTCTCGCCGGGGTCCTCGCCGACGGGCAGGCCCATCAGGCGAAGAGACGACATCGGCAATTGAACTCTCACGACCATACCGGTTTCGAGCGGCGGCAGCTCGTCGGCGACCGGCAGCGGATAAAAGCTTGCGGCGATCTCGTCGGTTCGAACCACGGCATTTTCAACCTGCATCTCCGCAGCCGGCTGCGTCGCGCCAGCGGGGTTCACAGCAGCCCGATCAGCCGGCGCCTGCTGGGATCTGGGCGGAGCGAGCCAAAACACCAGCGCCGTGGCCGCTGCAACCGCCGCGATTCCAGCTCCAACCGATCCCCACAGCTCCGCGCGGCGCCGCTTGGAACGCGCCCGGAACCGGGCCAACAACAACTGTTCGACGCGCTGGGGAGCCTCTCGCGGCTCGCTCGCCGCCAAGGCCCGCATTCCGTCGAGTAACTCTCGTTCGTTTTCCTTCATACCGCCAGCCTCTCGGCCGCGCGCATCTTCTCGAGCAACAACGCCCGCGCGCGATGCAAACGCGACCGGATAGTTCCGAGCGCGCATCCCAGCACACCGGCCGCCTCGGCGTAATCCAGTTCGTGCAGATCGCACAACACCACCACTTCGCGATAGGCGGGCGGCAGGGCCAGCACCGCTTTTCGCAAGGACTCGATCCGTTCGTTGAGCGCCAGTTCAGCCATCAGGTCGCGGCCATCGGCGATCTGGTCGGAACGCTCGTTGTCTGGGTCGTCCAGAACGGTCAGGTAGGGCTTTTCGCGTTCCAGGCAGCGCCGCACGAAATTGCGCCCGATTCCGTACAGGTACGCCGCCGCCGACCCGCGCTTCGGATCGTACTTCTTGGCGGACTCCATGACCTGCATAAACACGTCCTGCGTGACCTCTTCGGCGACTTCCTTTTTTCCGCTCATCTGGAGAGCGAAGCGAAACACAGCGCCCTGATGGCGCCGGTAAAATTCCAGAAAGGCACGCTCGTCGCCGCTAGCAATCAGCCGAAGCAGATCGTCGTCGCTAAGGGACGGGGAATCCAGCATTAGTCTACTCGACGATCTGCATCGGCCGTTGATAGGGATTCCGGCCTGGGGATCAAAAAGTTCCACTTTTTTCCGGCTAGAGTAACGTAACTATGGTCGCACCCCAGCCTCCGGCCTCCAAGGGCGCGTCGCTGAAGCTCACCACAAAAGGAGTTTTCGCCAGCACCGAGCGTACAATCTCCCGCTGCACTCCGATGCCGCGGCCGTGTATGATCCGCAGCGCCTTGAATCCCAGCCGCTGCGCTTCCACTAAGTACTCTTCCACAATCGGCTTCACGTCGCGCGGCGGAACGCTGTGCAGATCGAACACGTCGGTCACGGGAATCCGGATCGGCTCTTCGTCCATGCGTCACTGCTGTTAGCCTAGCATTGTGAATCCATTGGCTGAATACCAGGGCCGGCTGGCGGAGCGGCGTAGCGCCCGGGAGCGCGAGCAGAAGCAGTATCTCTGGATCGGCAACGCGCGGCTGGCCACCGCCATCGCGGGAGTAATCCTGGCGTTCTTCGTCTTTGGCAAGACCGTGATCTCCCCCTGGTGGCTGATCGCGCCAGTGGCTCTCTTCTCCGCCCTGGTGGTGATTCATGCGCGCATCGCCGGACGGTTGGAACGCGCCAGCCGGGCCGTCGTGTTCTACGAACAGGGCCTGGCGCGGCTCCAGAACCAATGGATGGGGCGAGGCGAACCCGGGGAGCGCTTTCGCAACCCCGCGCACATCTACGCCGAGGATCTGGACCTGTTCGGCAAGGCTTCGCTGTTCGAGCTGCTCTGCACTGCCAGGACTCGCGCCGGCGAGGATACGCTGGCCGGCTGGCTGCTCGCGCCCGCTTCCGTCGACGAAGTGACTGCGCGGCACCAGGCCATCCAGGACCTTCGGCCTCGTCTCGATCTGCGGGAGGATCTGGCCGTGCTCGGCGAGACAGTCCGTTCCGGAATGAATCCGGAAGCCGCCACGCGTTGGGGCCAGGCCCCACCGGTCTTGTTTCCGGCCGGAGCCCGCTTGATCGCAGCAGTGCTGGCCGCGGCGGTGGTGGTGACGTTTTCACTCTACATGTCGGGACTCGCCACTCGCACGCCGTTCCTGATCGCGCTGCTGGTGGAACTCAGCTACGGATTCTTCCTGGGGTCCAGGACGCTCCAGGTGACGGCCTCGGCCGATGCTCCCGCGAACGATCTGGAGCTGTTCGCGAAGCTTCTGGAGCGGCTGGCGCGAGAGCCTTTTGAAACGCCCCTGCTGCGCCGCATGCAGCGCGACCTGGCCACGGGCGAAGGGCAAAGCACCCGCAATGGCCGGAGTGCTTGGGCTGAGATCGCGCGCCTGTGCCGTCTGGTGGCCGCCCTCGACTGGCAGCGCAACCTGGTGTTCACTCCCATCGCCATGGCGGTTTTATGGGGACCGCAGGTCGCGATGGCCATCGAAAGCTGGCGGCGGCGCTCCGGCCCGCACATTGGCGATTGGATCGCACGCGTGGGTGAGTTCGAGGCTCTGTGCGCGCTGGCCGGATACAGCTACGAGCATCCCGAGGATCCCTTGCCCCAGCTAGCCGGCCAGACCGGAGGCTGTTTCGAAGCCGAAGGCCTCGGCCATCCGCTCATGCCTGACGCGGAATGCGTGCGCAACGACATCCGCCTGGGCGGCGAACTGCGGCTCGCCATCGTCAGCGGGTCGAACATGTCGGGAAAGAGCACGCTGCTGCGTGCCGTGGGATTGAATGCGGTGCTGGCTTGGGCCGGCGCTCCGGTGCGCGCGCGCAGCTTGCGAATCTCGCCAGTGGCCGTGGGCGCTTCCATTCGCGTGCTCGATTCGCTGCAAGACGGCCGCTCGCGGTTCTATGCCGAGATCACGCGTCTGCGCGAGATCGTGAATCTCACGGGCGGCGACCGGACCGCGCTGTTCCTTTTGGACGAGCTGTTGAGCGGAACCAATTCGCACGACCGCAAAATCGGCGCGGGAGCAGTGGTGCGCATGCTGGTGGCGAGGGGAGCGCTGGGAATGATCACCACGCACGATCTCGCACTGGCCGGAATCGCGGACGACCTCCCGGGCCGCGCGGTGAATGTGCATTTCGCGGACACGCTCGACGAACAAGGCAAGCTGCATTTCGACTACCGCCTGCAAGCGGGCGTGGTGGAGCGGAGCAACGCGCTGGATCTGATGCGTTCAGTCGGGCTGGAAGTCTAGGGGCGTGCATTCTTGCCGGCTAAAGCCGGCTGCAGCCAGGATTGGCTGCCCCACTGAGCGCAACAGATTGGGTGTGGGGCGGGCATTCTTGCCCGCAGCCGGCTTTAGCCGGCGAAACCAGAGGTGGACGCAGTTTCCGCGCCACTAGCCCGATAAATCCAGCGATCGATCGCCTCTTGCAGCTTCTCCAGGCTCACCGGCTTGCTGATGTAGTCGTCCATGCCGGCCGCCAGGCAGCGCTCGCGGTCGCCCTCCATGGCGTTGGCGGTGAGCGCGCAGATGGGCGTGTGGCGTTCCCGGCCTTCGCGGTGCCGGATCAGCGCCGTGGCTTCAAAGCCATCCATCTCCGGCATCTGGCAGTCCATCAATATCAGCCCGTACTTGCCCTTTCCGAGCGCCTCCACCGCTTCCCGCCCGTTCACCACGGCGTCGGCGGCGAGGCCCAGTTTCTTCAACAGGCGCAGAGTGATCCGCTGGTTGATTTCGTTGTCCTCGGCCAGAAGTATGCGCTGGCTTTGACCCAGCACCGCGGCCGTGAGCTTCGCCAGGCCTGCCGACTTTTGAGCGGGCGCCGCCACCGGCTCCTCGAGCTTTTCAATTTGCAGAGCGGGTTTTGGGGCGGGCGCAGTCGTCTTCGCGACCGGCGAGCTGGGCGCAGTCGCGGCCGGCAGATCGGCCGGATCCGCCTTGCCGAAGAAAGCCGTGAACCAGAAACGGCTGCCCGATTCCGGCTCGCTATCGACACCGATCTTGCCGCCCAGCAACTCCACCAGTTGCTTTGAAATCGCCAGACCGAGCCCGGTCCCTCCATACTTCCGCGTGCTGGAGTTGTCGGCCTGCATGAAGCGCTCGAAAACCTTTTCCTGGTGCTCCTTGGGGATGCCGATGCCGGTGTCGTGCACGATAAAGCGGGCCGAAATGCGATCGCCGGCTTCTCCCAGAAATTCCACGGCCAGGCCGATGGTCCCGCGTTCGGTGAACTTGATCGCGTTGCCGAGCAGGTTGGTGAGCACCTGCCGCAGCCGGTCCGGATCGCCCACCGCTCCATCAGGCAAGCCGTCCCCCACGTCGGAGACGAACTCCAGCCCTTTGGCGCGCGCCTGCAGGGCGAACAGCGACACGGTCTCTTCCAGAATCGTCTTCAGATTGAACGCAACATGATCCACCCGCAGTTTGCCGGCCTCGATTCTCGAAATGTCCAGGATGTCGTTAATCAGCCCCAGCAGAGAACTGGCGGAACGCTTGATCGATTCGGCGTATTCCTGCTGCTCGCCGGAGAGGCTGGTGCCGAGCAGAAAATCCGTCATCCCCAGAACGCCGTTCATGGGCGTGCGGATCTCGTGGCTCATGTTGGCCAGAAAGCGGCTCTTGAGCTGCGTCGCTTCCCGCGCGGTGACTAGCGCGGACTCCAGCTCCTGGTTCTTGTGCTCCAGCTCCTGGGCGTATTCCTTGAGCTTTTGCTCGTCGATCTTGCGCGCGGTGATGTTGCGGACCACCGCGATCCACTGCTCCCAATCGAGCGGCAGCACGCGGATCTCGTACACCTGCTGTCCCAGCCGGCCGTCCAAGTCGAACTCGACGATCTCCATGGTGGTGGTCCGGCGAACCTTGTCCAGCGCCTCCAAGAACTGCGCGCCGGCGTTGGCGGGCAGAATCTCCTGCAGGTTGTGCCCCAGCAATTTTTCCGCGCTGAGAAACTGATCGGAATTTTGGCCGCCTTTGGCATCCAGCACCTTGGCCTCGCGATCCACGCGCAGAAACAAGTCCGGGAAAGCCTGAAACAAGGCGCGCAGCTCGGTGGCGATCTGGTAGGCTTCTTCGTCGCTCTTCTTCCTCTCGGTCACGTCGATGGCCGCCATGCGCATCCCCACCACGTATCCGAATCGATCGCGCAGCACTTCCTCGTGCACTTCCAGGATCACCTTGGTGTTGTCCGCGCGCAGGTATTCCCACTGGTACGGCAGCAGAGCGGTATGCGTGGATATACGGTTCTTGAGCTGTTCGCGATGACGCTGGCGGTCTGACGGGGGCAACAACTCCACGTAGTGCTTGCCCATCACTTCCAGCTTCTCTTTGCCTACCAGCTTCAAGTACTGGCGGTTGACGCGCTGCACGATGCCCTGGCGATCGATCTCGATGTAGCCGGCCGGAGCGGTTTCAAACAGATCGTTGACCGGGCCGCGGTCCCAGACTTCCGGAGCAGCGGCGGCGTTCTTGGGCGGCGCAGCCCGCCGCAAGTGGTTCACCACCAGCGCCAGCGCCACGAAACACAACAGCCAAATGAACGGATACAATACCGCCAAGCTTGCTTAGCTCCTCAGTACATTTAGAAAAAGCTGACGGAGAACTATCGGCGTTTGGCGCTAAAGCCTTTAGATGTAAAATGTTAACGGCTGCTTACGAGCTTGTAACCCAAGCCCTTAGCCGCCGATGAGGTTGATGGCCCCAATACCGCCCCTGATGTCCAGGCGCACGGTGGTCTTGGCGTGGCCGTAGGCTTCGTTGACGTACTCGCCATCGCGCTTCTCGAGCCCCCGGGCGTTGACGCCGCCGATACCGCCCTGGGCGCTCGCCACGATCCCGACGTCCCGGGGCAGGTAGACCGTCACTTCGCCGACGCCGCCCCGCAGATTGACGGTGTAGTCGTTCTGGGGCGTGCCGCGCAAGTCCAGCCGCAGCTCGCCCACCCCCATGTGAACCTCCACGCTCCGCAGGCTCAGAGTGCCCAGGTCCAGCCGGCCTTCCCCGGCGCCAAAGTCCACCTGCAGGTCGATCGGCTTGGAGTCGTTGAGCCGCAAGTCCCAGCGATACCTGGAGTTCGCGGTGTGAACGCCGGAAGGCTCCTCCACCCGCAAGGTTCCCCGGAAGCCACTGGCATCGTAGCGAATGTCCGGCCTCGACGACGCGCGGCGGAAGGTAAACTCCCCGTCCATCAAGTGAGGCGAACCGCCCCGAACCATCAGTTCGCCGGCGCCCATCTTCAACTCCACGCGCACCAGCTCCGACTTATCCAGTTCCACCGAGCGAGTTTCGGTGCGAGTGGGTCCCGAGGTACCGACCTCGGCCACGCAACCCGATAGAACCAAGAAGCTCAGCGACGACGCCGCGAGTGGCAGGTGCTTCAAAACTGAGGGCATCCGAGGTTCACCTTAACACGGAATACGTTAGGGACTATGGGCTTAGTTCCAGCGAATATTAGGGACCAAACGGCCACTAGTAGGATTCACTTAGTCCGCCCCTAGCCGGATTCCCAAACCCAACCACATTCTTACCTTAGTACATATCTTTGCAGAAACCCCATTGGTACACTGAAGCATCATGGTACGTGGTACCGTGCGTTGTCTATACTGCCGTAAGAAAATCGGCCTGCTGCGCCGCGCTCAGGACCGTCACTTCTGCTGCGATGATCATCGCAGTAAGCTGATGACCAAGTCCGCGCGAGTGATGCGGGACGCCGAGGAGTTGTATGGCCTCGACGAAGCGAATACCGTCTCGTTTCGCGCGGTCATGCAGTCCAAGAGCGAGGATAAGCCCGAACGCCGCTCGGGTTACGGCACCAGCGTCTTCGTTTCGCTGGCGATTGTGTTTATTCTGCTGGCCTTGACCCAGGTGTCCAACGACGGACCTTCGCAGAAGCCCGTTTCGGCGATGCCGGACGCGCACTCTCAGCCGTCCAAGAGCGGGTTCGGGAAAATGCTGACCGGCCTGGTTCAGAGCAAAACCTCCGGCACCATGCGCGAGGATTTCCGCGCCGGATTGGTCAACTGGGAAGGCTTGAAGTCCAACGGGTCGGACTGGATCTCGGAGCGCGACCACGTTCGGCCGGGCTCGTTGAGGATCTGGAAGCCTTCTGCATCGCTGGCCAACTACCAGATGGACTTTGTGGGCCAGATCGACCGCAAGAGCATGGATTGGGCGTTTCGCGCCGCCGATACGAAGAACTACTACGCCACCAAGCTGGTGATCACCAGGCCTGGTCCGCTGCCCAATGCCGGCCTGGTCCGGTTCATCGTGCTGGACGGGCGCGAACGCGAGCGCGTGGAATTGCCGCTGCCTCTCACGCTGGAGCGGGGCGTGGACTACCGGGTGCGCGTCAATGTCGAGGGCCGGCGCTTTCTGACTTCGGTGAACGGCCAGGTGGTCAGCTCCTGGACCGACAATCGCCTGAGCCGCGGCGGGGTGGGTTTCTTCTCCGAGGACGGCGAATCGGCCTTGCTCAAATCAGTCAGCATTTCCGAGCGCGACAGCTTCCTGTCCCGCATCGTTTCTTATTTCTCTCTGATCTCGTTCCCCACCGCCGCCATGGCGTCGATGCCGTAACCGGCGGCCGGGGCGCTGGCCGCTCGAACACGCGTATGTTAACTTGAAGGCGCCTGGGCGTTTCGATGTGTGATCGCCGCCTTTTGCTGTGCCTCCTTTTGACGGCCTCCGCCGCTTGGCCGGCCGCGAATCCAAAGCTGGCTCAAAAAGCTTACCAGGAAGGGCTGCGCTTCGAAGAGGCCAGCCAATGGAAGGAAGCCGAGAAGGCCTATTCGGAAGCCGTCCAGGCCGATCCTGGGGTCGGGGAGTACCATCTGCGCCGGGGCCGCGCTCGAGCCGAACTGGGCGACTATCAGCGCGCGCTCGAGGACGCCAACGCTGTCACCCGCGCCGAGGCCGCCAACGCCGCCGCATTTCAACTGCGCGGCGACGTCTACCGCAAGCTCGACAAACCTCGCGAGGCTCTGGAAGACTACAACCGCGCCATCGAACTCAAGCTGGACACGCCCGCGATCTACAACAGCCGCGCCGCGGCGCACTCCAGCCTGGGCGAACCCGAGCAGGCGATCGCCGACTACACGCGGGGAATCAAACTGCGCCTGGATGATCCGGCGCCCATCAAACAGCGCGGCAACATCTACGCCAGCACCGGGCGCTACAGCCAGGCCATCGACGACTACGATCAAAGCATCAGTCTGAAGCCGGACTATGCCGACGCCTACCTGGATCGCGGCTTCGCGCGCGGACAACTGGGCGACTTCGCGCGCGCTATCCAGGACTTCAACCATGTGCTGGCGATCCAGCCCAACGACAAGAAGGCCCTCACGCTGCGTGGCGCCGCCTACTTGAAGCAGGAGGAGAGCGAGAAGGCGCTGGCGGATTTTACCGAAGCCCGCAAGATCGATCCCCAGGACCCTTATCTCTACCTGGCGCGCGCGGCGGCCCTGGTGAAGCTGGGCCGGAGCCAGGAGGCGCTGGAGGAACGCGAGACGGCCGTGCGTTTGAGTCCGAACATGGCGGAGGCATACCTGGCGCGCGGCGGTTCCTATCACCAACTCGGCATGCATGACAAGGGCCTGGCCGATCGCACAAGAGCCATCGAGCTGGACCCTACACTCCCGGAAGCGTGGTTTGCGCGCGGCAGCGCTTATTACTTGCTGGGTGACTACGGCAAAGCGCGCGACGACCTGGCCGAGGCGGTCCGGCTGCGGCCGGAATACGAGGAAGCCGCGCAGGTGCTCAAGAAGGCCGAGGCGCGGTTGGCGGAGCGGGCGGCAGCGAAGACCGCGCCACCAGAGGCTCCCAAACCGATCGAAGCGCCGCCCCCGGTGTCAGCGGTGGCGAGCAACGCTGCGGCGGCTCCGGAACCAGCGAAAGTCGAGCCGGTGAAGACTCAGCCACCCGCGCCCGCGCCGGTCAAGCGGACTCCTCCGCCACAGCCCGCTGCGGCACCCGGAGTTTCCGCCGAGGAGCACGAGCGCCGGGGCCGCGCGTTCACCGATGCTGGAAAATATCCGGAAGCGATCGCTGATTTAAGCGAGGCCATCCGTTTGAAGCCCGAGCTGGCGAGCGCCTACAACGCCCGAGGCTATGCGTACCTGCGCGCGCGCGACTACCAGCATGCGCTCGCCGACTTCAGCGACGCGATTCGGCTCGACCCCAACTACGTCAATGCGTACCGCAATCGCGCCGCCACGCGGAAGTTGTTAGGCGATGCGGCCGGCGCCGCCCAAGATCTCGAGAAGGGCAAGTAGCCGGATCAAACCGCCAGCCACGCGGCCCATTCCGACGCCGGGCGGCGGATGCCCACATAGAACGCGCCGAACAGCGCATAGACCGCGCTCACTTCGTCGAAACGCATCTCGTAGATCAGCCTTTTGAACACCAGCGGATCGTCGGCGAACAGGTCCACGCCCCACTCCCAGTCGTCGAAGCCGATCGAACCCGAGATGATCTGCTTCACTTCGCCGGCGTAGCGGCGGCCGATCATGCCGTGCTCGTGCATCTGGCGCTGGCGCTCGGCCATCGGAAGCTGATACCAGTTCTTGTCCTCGCCGCGCTTGCGGTCCATGGGATAAAAGCATAGGTACTTGTGCGGCGGCATCTGCGGGAACAGGCGCGGATGCATGGCCTCACGCTGGCGCTTGAGCACTTCCTCAATGGCGGCGTTCCATTCCGGCGTAGACGGCTGGATGCCTTGCTCGGCGAGCGTTGTGTAGGTCTTCAGGCTGGACTCGTAAAGACCCAGTTCGACCACCGAGAGATAGGAACTGGTGGGTTCCAGGTAGTCCCACAGCCGGAGCCGAGCCAGGCGCGTTTCCACCAGGTTGAGATCGTCGAAGGAGGGACGGAAGTGCACCAGGATCAAGTCGCCCTTGTGGCCCAGCAGCGAAAACGAGGCGGTCTGGCCGGAGGGATTCTGCTCCATTTCGGCCAGAACGGCGGCGGCGTCCTGGACGATTTCCGAGCGCTGGGCGGCCGGCAACGCCTTCCATGCGGTCCAGCGAACGCGCAGCATCTGGTGCAGGACGCTGGCGCCTTCGATGGTCAAGGGAACTGCGGGCAGGCTCTCTGCGGCGGTCTCCGGAGGGGCGTTGGGGATGGCTGGCATATCCAAAATTCCTTGTGTTACTTTATTATTCTCACACGGATATGAGCACCCACAGTTCGGCGACTCCGGCGCAAGCCTCGCCCGACAATATCGAACAATTGCGGATTCTCCACGGCGTCCGGCCCTTGCAGCCGGAAGAAGAGGGCTCAGCGACCGCGCGTCTGCCCGCCGGCGTTTACGGCTACAGTTATGCGCCCGGCCAACCCGAAACGCCCGTGTTCGCTAAGAAGGACTATCACAGTTTCGAGGTACACAAGGCCGCCGATGGAACCGAATACGCCATTGGATTCGTCACACCGGAGGAAGCCTCCCAACTCGCGGCGGCGAAGGAAGGCGCAGCGATACAATTGTTTCCCGACCCCTGGGAGGGATCCCGATTCCTGGTGAGCGTGCGCGTGTCCGGTATCGCAGCCACCAAGCGCATGCCGCGCGAAGCCGGCAATCCGTTCCCGTTCACCATCGCTTAGCTCGGTGGGGCAGCCTTTCAGGCTGCAGCCGGCTTGAGCCGGCGCGGCTTCCAAGATGCTCACCGGTTATAATCGAGCACGAGGTTGAAAATTCATGCCAAGGATCGTTCGAGCGGCCCCCGCCCTGCTGATCTCGGCCGCTTTCCTGTACGCTGAGAAATTCATGCCGCCGCCCACCAAAACCCAGCCGGTCACCGAAGTCTTGCACGGAGTGAAGATCACCGACCCGTATCGCTGGCTGGAAGACCAGAACAGTCCCGCTACACGCCAATGGCTGGAGGCCGAGGAGAAAGCCGCGCGCTCCTATCTGGATGCGCTCCCCGGCCGGGCGCAGCTCCGCAAGGAGTTTGACGCGCTTCTCAAGATCGACGTGATGAGCGCGCCGGCGGCTTTGAACGGCCGCTATTTCTTCAGCCGGCGCCTGGCCACCGAGGACCGCGCGTCGCTGTGCATGCGCCAGGGCTATAGCGGCAAGGACGAAGTTCTGGTGGACCCCAAGAAAGTCACCGCCGACCCAACCTCGTCGGTGCAGTACCTGGGGCTCTCACGCGACGGAACGCTGGCAGCGTACGGCATCCGCAAAGGCGGCGAAGACGAGACCGACATCCGGCTGCTGGACGTCAACACGCGCAAGCCCCTGGCCGACGTGATCCCGCGCGGCCGTTACATGGGCGTTTCCATCAAGCCCGACAAGACCGGCCTGTACTACTCGCGGTTCACGGTCGGAAAAGGAACGCGCGTTTACTACCACGCCATGGGAACCGATCCCTCGGCCGACAAAGAGATCTTCGGCGGCCGTTATGGTCCGGAGCAACTCATCAGCAGCGCGCTTTCTGAAGACGGGCGCTGGCTGGCGCTGGTGGTCTCCGACGGCGTGCCGCCCAAGAAGAACGAAGTGTACGTGCAGGATGTGGAGCACGGTGGTCCCATTCAAACCGTGGTGAACGACATCGAGGCGCAGTTCGATCCGGACTTCGCCGGCGATGCGCTGATCCTCTCGACCAACTGGAACGCTCCCAACCGCCGCATCTTTCGCGCCGATCTGAAGAACCCCGCGCGCGACCACTGGAAGGAGATCGTTCCCGAATCGACGCTGGCCATCGACACCGTTTCGGCCGCGGGCGGGCGGCTTTTCGTCAGCTATCTCGACAACGTCGTCACCAAGGTCAAGCAGTTCGACATCAACGGCAAGGATCTCGGCGACCTGAAGCTGCCGGGCATCGGTTCCGCTTCTCCGCCCTCTGGCGAGTGGGCCGGCAAGGAGCTGTTCTTCGACTTCACCTCGTTTGCCATGCCTCCCAGTTCGTATCGCTACCTGGTGTCCAGCGGCAAGCAGGACCTGTGGTTCCGCGCCAAGGTGCCAATACACACCGATGACATCGAAGTGAAGCAGGTCTGGTATCAATCCAAGGACGGGACCAAGGTGCCGATGTTCGTGGTGTACCGCAAGGGACTCGCGCTGGACGGCAACCGTCCCACGTTGATGACCGCGTATGGCGGGTTCAACATCTCGATGACGCCGACGTTCTCGGCGATCGCCGCCTGGTGGACCGAGCACGGCGGCGTCTTCGCGCTGCCCAATCTCCGAGGCGGCGGCGAGTTCGGCGAGAAATGGCACCGCGCCGGCATGTTCGAAAAGAAGCAGAACGTTTTCGACGATTTCATCGCCGCGGCCGAGTGGCTCATCCAGAACAAGTTCACACAGCCCGCCAAGCTCGCCATCCAGGGCGGATCGAACGGCGGTTTGCTGATGGGCGCCATGATGACGCAGCGGCCGGATCTGTTCGGCGCCATCATCTGCGGCGCGCCGCTGCTGGACATGCTGCGATTTCAGAAGATGTCGGTGGGCTCCTGGTGGACCGCCGAATACGGCTCCGCGGACGATCCCAAGCAGTTCCAGTATCTGCTGAAGTATTCGCCGTATCACAATGTCCACAAAGGGACAAAGTATCCGCCGATCATGTTCGTCACCGGCGATTCCGACACCCGCGTCGACCCGGCGCACGCCCGCAAGATGGCGGCGTTCATGCAAGCCGACAACGGCTCCGCGAATCCGGTCGTGCTGCGCTACGACACCAAGGGCGGCCACAGCGGCATCGGATCGGTCGACAAGGTGATCGACCAGCAGGTGGACCAGATCAGCTTCATCGCCGATCGCCTGGGCGTGAAGATCGAGTAGCTCGCAAGCTCAGGCGTTACCGGCCAGCCTGCGGATTCCTTCGCGAATGGTTCGTTCGCCGAGCTCGGAAAACCCGAGCACCAGCTCGTGGTGCGCCGTCTTGTTCAGGTAGCAATATTGGGAGTTCACCACTTGCACGCGGTTGCGCGCTGTGCGTTCCAGCATCGCACCATCTTCGAATCGCACGAGCACGTGCATGCCCGCCGCGTCGCCGAGGATTTCAGCACGGTCCCCAAAATGGTGTGCGATCGCCTCCACCAGCGCTTCGCGACGGCGGCCATACAGACGGCGCATGCGGCGTATGTGCCGCTCCAGGTGCCCTTCGCGAATGAAATCGGCCAGCGCCGCTTGTTCGAGCACGGGCGTGTGCCGGTCGGCCAGCCATTTCGCGCGCGTCAGCGGCCGCACCAGTTGCGGCGGCACGATCACGTAACCGATCCGCAGCCCTGGGAACATGACTTTCGAAAACGTTCCGATGTAGACCACCGGAACGTCGGCGGCCAGGCCCTGCAACGCGGGCAGCGGCGGTCCGTTATAGCGGTATTCGGCGGCGTAGTCGTCTTCGATGAGCGTGGCGCCCGAGCGGCGGGCCCAGTCGAGCAGCTCCAGACGGCGGGCCAGCGACATGGAGATGCCGGCCGGAAACTGGTGCGAGGGAGTCACGTAAACCAGCCGGGCCTTCTTGCCGAGGTCCCGGATCACGATTCCTTCCGCGTCGACTCGCGCCGGGCGAAGCCGCGCGCCGTAGGTGCTGAAGACGCGCCGGGCTCCTTGATAACCCGGCTCCTCCAGCGCCACCACGTCGCCCGGTTCGAGCAGTAACCGCACGCACAGGTCCAGGCCCTGTTGAGATCCATTGACGATCACGACCTGTTCGGCGGTGCATCGAACCGCGCGCGAGCGCGAAAGCGAAGCCGCCACTTCCCGGCGCAGCGGCTCGTAACCGGCCGATTGCTCGGCGTAGTCGAACAGTTGCGGCTTGGCTTCCCGCACGTGCCGCCCCAGCAGTTTCCGCCACACACGAAAGGGAAACTGGCTCAAATCCGGCCGCCCGCTCGAGAATTGAATCACGCCCGGCGCGGCTCTATGCTGATCCAGATCCTCGCGCAGACGAAGGCCGTAACGCGACAGCCGAATGGAGGTATTCGCGGCCGCTCCGTTGGCGGGCGCGCGGCGAGCCTTTAGCAGCTCGTCGGGGATGTGCCGGCACACATAGGTGCCCGAACCGTGCGCCGACTCCAGATAGCCTTCCGCGGCCAGCTGCTCGTAGGCCTCCGTCACGGTGCTGCGAGAGATGCCGAGCGTGACCGCCAGCTCGCGCGATGACGGCACCTGGTCGCCGCGGTGAAACCGTCCGGTGAGGATGGCCTTTCTCCACTCCTGATAGATCTGGCGGCGCAGGGGTATCGCAGAATCGGGATTTACAAGAATCGCGGGCCGCATAGTGGACTGCCCCACGATAACAAAAGTGGCTGTTTCCGGCAACCACTTTCCCGCTTAGACTGGAGGCAGAATGGAAGCTTATCAGCCCACCGAAAGAACTCAGGTCCGCCGGCTACCCAAGCGAGCGGTCTACGACAAGCAACAGGTGCACTCGATCCTGGATGAGGGTTTCTTCTGCCACCTCGGCTTCGTGGCCGACGATCAGCCCTATGTGATCCCCACCGGCTATGGACGCGTCGACGACCGTATCTACCTCCACGGGTCCGCGGCCAGCCGCATGTTGCGCGCACTCGACCGCGGCATTCCGGTGTGCTTCACCGTGACGCTGGTGGACGGACTGGTGCTGGCGCGGTCGGCGTTTCATCATTCGATGAACTATCGCTCGGTAGTGGTTCTGGGCCAAGCTCATCCGGTCAGCGACCCGCGGGAGAAGTTCGCGGCTCTGCGCGCGATCACCAATCACATCGTCCCCGGCCGCTGGGAAGAGGTCCGGCAACCGGATGAGCGCGAGATCAAGGCCACCAGCGTTCTTTCGCTGGATCTCGACGAAGTGTCGGCCAAGGTGCGAACCGGTCCGCCGGTCGATGAAGAGCGCGATTACTCGCTACCGGTGTGGGGCGGAGTGGTCCCGCTTCGCAACGCCGCGGCTGAGCCGATCTCCGATGGCCGGAATCCGGAGGGCGTCAAGCCGCTCGACACCACCCGGTTCGTCAGATTCGCGAGGCAAGTCCTTTGAGAGCCTCGGCCAATTCCTCCGGACGTTGCGAGCTTACAACCAACGTCGAACCATCGGAGAGGCGCAGACGCACGCCCCGATTGCCGGCAGCGAGGTAGGCCTTCCCTTCCCGATTCGCGCGGATGCCATAGCCGCCATAGTCGCTCTCAGGATCATAGGTCACGGTTTCCACTGAAGAAATTTCAGCGGCCGGGACGCGACGCGAGCGCCAGAGTCCGCGCATCGCGACCACGAATTCCCGGCCGCGAACCTCGGTGACCAGGCGGACCGTCACCAGGCGCAGGTAGACAATCCAGAGAAACACGGTCCAGCCGATGATGCCGGAGTTGGACATCGGTTGCTTGCCCCAAGCATGGCCCAGCACCACCTGCCAGACCAGCAGGGCCAGCATGACGGTGGGAGGGATGGCCAGCACGAACGCGGTCCGGCGCAGCGGCAAACGCCGCACTTCGCGAAAAGCCTGGCCGCTCGAAGCCATGGCGCGGGTTTATCGCAACTGGCCGAGCATGTACTGCAGCACCGAATTCTGCGTTTGATAATCGTACTTCGCGCTGAGGTTTTCGATTTCGGCCTGCGTCAGACTCAACTGCGCCTGGGTCAGCTCGACAATCGAAGCCAGGCCGAGATTGTAGCGGCCTTGCGCCAGGTCGAGTCCCAGCGACGCCTGCCGCAAGAACTGCGCAGTGACATCCAAGCGCTGATAGGCGTCGTTCGCGCTGGCCCATGCCACCCGCACGTCGCGGGCGATGCGTTCCTGCTCGTCGCGCAGCCGCTGATCGGATTCGATGGCGCGCTGCAGCGCGGCCTCCCGGCGCGCCGAGAACAGGTGTCCATTGAACACCGGGATGCTGACGTTCACGCCGGCGCCCTCGTACTCGGTAGGGATCGGAGCCGTCGCGGGCGTATTGATGAAAGGAAGGAACCCGCCCACCGCCACCGCGCTGACGGTGGGACGTGACAGATCCTTTTCGGCCTCGTAGATCTTGTACGCGGCGTTGCGCGAAGAACGCAGACTCGCGAGTTCCGGCCGGCTGGCATAAGCCTGCGCCACCAGTTCGTTGGCGGTGGCGGGCGGGGCCGTAGGCAGAGGCTCTTCGGCCAGCTGATAGGCGGCGGGTTGGTCCGACCCGATGGCGCGGCCCAGCTCGGCCAGCGCTTCCTGGACGCTGTCCTGCGCCCGCAGCAACAGCAGCTTCGCTTCGGAAACGTTGACTTCGGCGAAGCTGACATCCAGTTGCGACTTGAGATTGTTGCGCGCCAGCTCGGTCACCTGATCGCTCAGAAGCTGTCGCGCGGCCACGGTCTGCTCGGCGACTCTCACGGTGGCCTGAGCCCGCAGCACGTCGAAATACGTGCGGTTCACTTGCAGCAAAACATCGAAGCGCGTGGCTTGCGATGTTTGAGCCGCGGCATCCGCATTGAGCCGGGAGCTCGCCACCAGGTTCTGCGTGCGCCCCGAGTCGGTGATCAGTTGCCGGACGATCACACCCTGACCGAAGCGGTTGAACAGGCGGGAAGCGGGCAGGTCGCCTGCGCCGATGCGCGAAAGGTTGTTGCCTTGCGACCCGGTCAGATCCGCGGTCACGTTGGGATAGTAGGGGGCGCGGCTCACGATGATCTGCTGGTTGGCGAAGTTGACTTCATTCTGAGCGGCCGCCACCTGCGGATGGTTCTGAAGCGCCAGCGCCTCGG
>JAIQFN010000012.1 GCA_020073265.1 Terriglobia bacterium
GGCAAAGCTTGGGGGCGACTACGGCTGCCGCCCCCACCCATCGTCTCGATGAGTTTCCAGCCGGCTATTCCTCGGCGAGTTGCTCTCCAGCAGTGCCCGCTTCCGCTTCACCAGCCGGGCACCAGTATGCTGTAATGTCGTCTTGCCGGTCGAGCAGTTTTCATCGAACGGCGAACTGTGTCTTAACTATTTGTCCCAGCTCAGGGGGCCACCGCACCTTGACCTTTCTTCAGGCCAGCGCCACAATCGAAGGGGACCTAGAAAATCCCTCGTCTTGGGCTTCGGCCTGAGGCTGAACCCCGCAGGTAGCGACAACTACCTGCGGGGCGAGTCAATCTTAAGTGCTCTGTTTGAGAGCACTCTTCTTTTTCAACCTGGTAATTGGACGGCTCGGCACAGCGTAGGCGACGCCACGGCTGTACTTGTACAACGTTCCTGCTTCCGTCTCATGGGCTGTCACGTGCTCCTTGGTTCTCGCGGCAAGGCGCTTCAGCACCATGTGAACTTCAGACAACGGGTTAGAGCGGCCTTCCAGGTTGAAACCTGTTTCCGCCACCATGTCCCGGATCTGCGGTGGCGAGAATTCTTGCCCAGCATTTGCCTTGAGGATCGACCTGATACGTTGCGTCATTCCGGGGTCATCTTCAAGGAGTTCCTTCAAAGCAGGCGGAAGAGGCTTGTCTTCAGCGTAAACACCACTCTGTTCGACAAGCGATCTCCATACTGCTCCGAGTGCATATCGCTCCTCTGTAATCTCTTTCAGGCGACGTTCGAGGCGTTCCTGTTCGGCTTTAAGCTCGTCATCCGCGGAGCTAATCGCTCCCTCGATAAGTTGCCTGCGTTTGAGTCTGGCGTCGTCCATCTTTCTATATAAGGATTGTACAACATGTACAAACATAGGTCAAGAGAAAAGAACCAGGATGTACAAATTAACTGGGAGTTCATTTTGCGGGAAGCCGAAGAGGCGCTTTCTGAAGCCAAGACTCGGGTTCGCCAACTCCGGTCAGCAGTGCGGACCATCAAGATGCGAATTGAGGGCGGGAAGCCATTCCCGACTGGGCATGCCAAAACATCAACGCAGACTTAGCGCACTACCCTTTCCTGGTGGCCCGCCGCTCGGACGGTACAATAGGTCTGAACCAGAATTCCGCATGGAGAAAGACCAGTTCATCGATTTCTATGACCTGATGCAGATCAGCCCGCGGGCCGAGGCGGAGACCGTGCAACGCGTCTACCGCATGCTTTCGGCTCGCTACCATCCCGACAATCCTCGCACCGGCGATCGGGACCACTTCGTCCGGCTCAGCCAGGCGTACCAGGTGTTGTCCAATGGCGGAAAGCGAGCGGCCTACGATGTGCAGTATCAATTGCACAACACCCATCCGATCGCGGTCTTCGAGCAGAGCGAGTTCGCGGCGGGCATCGATGGCGAAGCCAACCGGCGCATGGGGATTCTGTGCCTGCTGTACAACCGCCGCCGCTCGAATCCCGACTATCCGGGGTACGCCATCCTGGAACTCGAGGCGGCTACGTTTTTCCCGCGCGAGCATTTGATGTTTCCGCTGTGGTACCTGAAGGACGCCGATCTGATTCAGCAGGACGACAGCAGCAATTTCGTCATCACCAGCCGCGGCGCGGACTACGTCGAGAAGAACCTGTCCTCCTATGGGAGCCTGCACCAACTGCTCAAGGCCGCCGAGGCCGGCAATATAGAAAGGAGCGCCCCCGACCCCGAGCCCGGAGCCGGGCGGCGTGGCGATGCCTAGCAATGACCTTCCCGCCTGTCGTCCTGCAGATCATACTGGTGCTTCTCGTGGTTCCCGCCGCCGTCTACGATCTCCGCTTTCGCCGGATACCGAACTGGCTGGTTCTGGCCGGGCTGTTGTTGGGCCTGGGCCTGAATTCGTTTTTATTTGAATGGACTGGGCTGCGGGCGTCGCTGCTGGGCTTGGGGGTCGGCTTGCTGGTGTATTTTCCCTTATATATGTTGCGGGGGATGGGAGCCGGCGATGTGAAGCTCATGGCGGCCGTGGGTTCCATCGTGGGCTGGGCGGACTGGCTGGGTATCTTCTTTCTCACCGCCCTGATCGGCGGAGTGGCGGCGATAGCTTTGCTGGTGAGCCGGCAGCAACTAGCCCGCGGCTTATCGAATGTCGGATACTTGCTGGTTGAAATACTTTGCTTGCGGCCCCCTTATGCACGGAAAGAAGAGCTGGATCTTGGCAGCCCTAAGTCCGTGAAGCTGCCCCATGGCGTCGTAATCGCGTGGGGATCGGTCTTATTTCTGGGCGCCGCCTGGATCTGGGCGCCGCGATAAAGAAAACAGAGACTTTTGCCGATGAACGGGTACTTGCCTTTGCCAGGCAAGTAGTCCGGCCATTGGAGGGCTGATTGTTGCTTCAGGTGTTCGTTTACTTGCAATTGCTGGATTTGATCACCACGCTTTTGGGCTTTCGTTTGGGTGCGTCCGAGGCTAGCCCTTTTATTCGTGCGCTTATTTACTTGGGCCCCGCGGCGGGCGTCGCGCTGTCCAAATTCCTCGCGCTCGGCCTGGGGGGCGTGTGCGTGTGGTTGAAAAAGGACCGGATCATCGCCTGGATCAATTACTGGTACGCCGGTTTGGTATTTTGGAACCTTTGCGTGATCCTGAGGGTCCTTACGGTCGCAAATTGAAGTTGCTTGTACAGGACTGCTTCCCGGTCAATGCACGAAATATACCCGCAGCGCCCGGTCGATTTCGTCTTTTCCCAACTTCGGCGCGCGTCTTTCGAAGGTTGCGATTCCGCAGACTAGCGTGGTGATATCTTCCGGGAAACACGCCCGGAGTCCGCTGGGTGCGTTCTTAGCACATTGCTGCGACAGATAATCTTCCGTTTCCGGCGTGCACTCCAGGCTCTTGTCGTGACACACCCGTCGCAACAGCTTCCTGAATATTTCGTCGCTCGGGGCGTCAATCTTGATTTTGTTCCTCACCCGGCGCATAAACGCTTCCTCGGCCAGGTCGCTCAACGGAAGATTAGTGGCAAACACCACCAGCAGCTCGAACGGAATCTCGAAGCTCACGCCGGTCGACAGAGATAGCACGTCGGTGCGGCGGTCCAGCGGCACAATCCAGCGATTCAGTAATTCGTGAGGCGAGATACGCTGCCGTCCGAAGTCATCGATCAGCAGTATTCCATTGTTGGCCTTCATCTGCAGCGGTCCCACGCAGATTCGCGTGCTTTCATCCACCTGCGGCTCCAGCATTTCGGCTCGCATCTCGCCGCCGGCTTTGACCATGGGCCGGCGGCAGAGCATCCAGCGCCGATCCATGGCCGGCGGCTGCTCCTTCTCCGGCCGGTGCACCAGGGGATCAAAGACGGTCACGATATGACCGGACACTTCCACCGCGTAGGGAATATAGACGAGATCGTTGAACACCCGCTGCAGCCGTTCCGCGATGCTGGTTTTTCCGTTTCCGGTGGGACCATACAGGAAGATCGAGCCGCCGGTGACCAGCGCGGTGCCGATCTCCGCGATTACGTCGTCAGAAAGGACCAAATCGCCCAGGGCGGACTTCAGACTCTCGGCGGTTTCGTGGACCTGCACGGCTTGTTTGAGGATGGCGCGCTTGTATTGCGCCAGAGGAACCGGCGCCGGCCCGGCATACTGGCTCTTCTTCAGAGCCACTTCGGCCATGTTGCGTCCCCGGCTGGTCAGAGCGATCGCGTAGTCTTCGCCCAGCATGCCCCTGGTCTCGCATAGTTGCTCGGTTTGAAGGTGCCGGTACAGGGAATCAATGGTGGCGGGCGCCAGCTTCATTCGTTCGGAAAGCGTGCTGAGGCTGATGGAGCCTTCAAAGAAAGCGTGTTTCAAAAGCAGATCAAACAGCAGGGGCTGCGGAAGGCCGGTTTCCTGAACGCTGTGCACTTCCTGGCTGAAGAAGGGTGTACGATCCACGGATATGTAATAAAGCTAGCAGCATTCGAGTGCCCGTGGCTTGGGCGGGCGGTTCCAGCTTTACGCGGGGAACCGCCGGGCGTAACATGAAGGAGGTTGCGGATAGCAGGCTGCTCGAAAACAAGTACCCCATGAGCACAGACGCAGGCCCGAGCCAAACCGCGGCCCTTCAGGAACCGACGCGGCCTGGCCGCCCGACAAATTCCACAGCTCCTTATTACGTGCTGTTCTTCCTGTCCGGGTTTCCGGCGCTGACATACCAGATCGTGTGGCAGCGGGCGCTGTTCACGTTCTATGGAGTGAACATCGAGTCCGTCACGGTGATCGTTACCGCCTTCATGCTGGGGCTGGGCTGGGGGAGTCTGGCAGGAGGCAGGCTGTCTCGAATCGGGAATCTACCGCTGCTGGGCGTCTTTGGCGCGATCGAACTCGGCGTCGGACTCTACGGCGTCTTTTCGCTGCTCCTGTTCCATCGCGTTGCCTCGTTCACCGCCGGCGCATCCGCGCCCAAGACCGGGCTCATCACGATGGGCATGCTGTTGTTCCCTACGCTGCTGATGGGCGCGACTCTTCCTCTGCTCGTGGCCCACTTTGTCCGCGTGACCCGGAACGTAGGGGAATCGGTCGGGCGGCTGTATTCGCTGAACACGTGCGGATCGGCCGTCGCCTGCCTGTTAGCGGCGCTCTTCGTCATGCGGTTACTGGGAGAATCGGGCGCGGTGCGAATGGCCGCCGCGCTGAACACCATCGTGGGTTGCTCAGCGCTGTGGCTTCAAGTTGCCACGCGCAAGCACGCGTCTCTGCCCGACCTTCCACGCTCCGTGCCGGATCCCGCTCGGGCTATACCTTTCAAGCTAGGACTGGCGTTATGCGCGGCGGCCGGTTTTGTTTCGCTCGCGTACGAAATCCTGTGGTACAGGCTGTACTCGTTTACCTCAGGCGCCTCAGCCGCGTCATTCGCGCTGGTCCTGGCGTGTTACCTGGGCGGTATTGCTTACGGATCTCTGCTGGTGGGCGATCTTTGCGCCCAGAAGCTGGCTGGCGATCCCAGCCAGACCATTTCATATCTCCGGAACTGGATCATATGGGCTGCGGTGGCAGGGTTTCTCATCGGGCCGGCTTTGGCACACGCGGTTCGACACGTTTCCTACCTGGCGACGTTTCCGCTGCTCTTTATTGCCGCGGCGCTGCTGGGATCGGTGTTTCCGTTGGTATCGCACGCCGCCATGACGCCGGCGGATGAGGCCGGTAGCAGATTGAGCTACCTCTATCTGGCGAACATTCTCGGAGCCGCCGGCGGCAGTCTGGCGGTGGGCTTCCTGATGATGGACTACTTTTCTTTGCGCACCATCGGACTGGTTCTGCTGGGATTGGGCGTGGCACCGGCGCTGCTGCTGTTGCGCGGCGGGACCGCCAGCGTGAACCGGTCGACGGCCGCCGGGCTTGCGGCGGCTGTGCTAACCGCCCTGCTGTCGCCCCAACTCTTTTCCCAGATTTACGAGCGCCTTCTGTACAAGCACGATTTTTCGACGGCCGGGATGTTCCAGCATATCGTCGAGACCCGCAGCGGCGTGATCACCATTGCCCAGGATGGAACGGTCTACGGCGGCGGCGCATACGATGGCCGATTCAATACCGATCCGGCCCATGATTCCAACGGCATCTTTCGCGCCTACGCCATCAGCAGCTTCCATCCCCATCCAGCGGACGTGCTCATGATCGGTCTCTCGTCGGGATCCTGGGCCCAGGTGATCGCGAGCAACCCCGATGTGTCGCGGCTTACCATCATCGAGATCAATCCCGGCTACCTTCAGGTCATCCCGCGATATCCCCAGGTCGCAAGCATTCTGCACAATCCCAAAGTAGAAATCATTATTGACGATGGCCGGCGCTGGCTGGTGCGAAACCAACGGCGCAAGTTCGACCTGATCGTGATGAACACAACTTTTAACTGGAGGGAGCATACTTCGAATTTGTTGTCAATGGAGTTTCTAAGGCTGGTTCGGCTGCATCTGAAGCCCGGCGGAATTCACTACTACAACACCACCGGATCCGGCGAAACGCAGCTTACGGGCGCCAGCGTGTTCCCGTATGCGCTGCGTGTCTGGACCTTTCTCGCGGTCAGCGACAGTCCCATCCAGGTGGCCCAGCGCCGGTGGGAGAGCTGCCTGTCACGGTTCGAGATCGATGGGCGTCCTGTATTCGATCTTCGTGACGCGGCCGGGCGCGCCAGACTGGAGGAGATGTTGTCGCTTGTAGATACCTTGGCTGGCCAGCACGGCCCTGAGGACAAGGTCATGGAGACCGGAGAAAGGATTCGGGAACGCTGGAAAGGCCAGCGCCTGATCACGGACGACAACATGGGCACGGAATGGAGATGATGGCCCGGAGCCGAGCCCGCAGGAGCCGTCCCGGGATTGGGGTATGCTCGTCATGATGGCGCACACATTCGAGAGCAGCGCACCGGCCAGCGCCTCATTCCCCTTCGGTCTCTGAACCAATGCTGGTCTCATTGTTGGCCTGGCTGTGGGTGTACCTGCTGTTTGCGATCGAAGCCGCGCTGGTGCTGCTGTGCACCAAGCTTGCGTTCGATTTCCCCGAGCTTGGGTCACGCCGATTCACCGCGTTCGAGCGGAAGCTCAGCCGGTTTGCGAACCGTCGCGCGGCCGCGGTGCTGGCCGTGGCCACACTGGCATTCGTGCTTCGTGGATTGCTTCTTCCCGTGGAACCGGTCCCGGAGCCGACCGTCCACGACGAATTCAGCTACCTTCTCCAGGCGGATACCTTCAGGTCCGGCCGTTTGACGAATCCAACGCATCCGATGTGGGTCCACTTCGAGAGCATGCATATCGAGCACCAGCCCAGCTACGCGTCCATGTACCCTCCGGGGCAAGGCGTGGTGCTGGCGGCGGGCCAACTGTTCGGGAGCCCGTTCTACGGTGTTTGGATCATGGCGGCGGTGATGTGCGGCGCAATCTGCTGGATGCTGCAAGGCTGGTTCAATCCTGGATGGGCGGTGTTCGGCGCGAGCATCGCGGTCATACGTTTGTCTACTTTCAGCTATTGGGTCGACAGCTACATGTTGGGCGCGCTCCCTGCCACCGGTGGAGCGCTGATATTGGGAGCCATCCCGCGGATCCTTCGGACCAAGCGGGCCGCGAGCGTTTTTGTGCTCGGAATCGGGATCGCACTACTTGCGGACGCAAGGCCCTATGAGGGCGCGGCGTTGTCGGCGGCGAGCGTCTCGGTCGTTTTCTACAAGCTGATCCGGCAGCGCACTCCAGGGAGCATCCTGCTTTGGCGAATCGTCGCTCCATTGGCGCTGGTCTTGGTGCCCACCTTGGCGTTCATGGCCTACTATGACTGGCGCGTGTTCGGGAGCCCGCTCACGTTGCCGTATCAGGTGAACCGGGCCACTTACGCGGTTGCAGGTGTGTACATATGGGACTCTCCCAGGCCGGTGCCGGTCTACAGACACGCGGCCATGGCCGACTTCTACTTGAAGCGGGAACTTCCGGACTTTCAGAAGGTGCGCAGCGTGCCTGGCTTCATCAACCTGTGCCTTTCGAAATTGACCCGCGCCTGGCAGTTTTATCTGGGGCCAGTGTTGATGCTCCCGATCCTGGTTCTGCCGGTCATTTTCCGGGACCAGAGGATTCGCGGCTTGCTATTCATTTGCGGCGTGTTCGCCCTGGCGCTTTTCGTCGAGGCCTGGTTTATGCCGCACTACGCCGCACCCATCACCGCGGCGGTGCTTGCGATAGCGGTGCAGGCGCTGCGCCATGTTCGCGCGTGGCGCTGGAAAGGCCGGCCGGTGGGGAGGGCGCTGGTTCGGATGACGCCTTTGGTTTGTGCGCTCATGCTGGCTATCCGAATCGGCATCGCGGTGTTTCATTTGCCGGTGAATCTCATCTGGCCGTTGACTTGGGGAACCATCGAGTGGCATCCCCTCGGCCGCGAGCGGATCATCGCGCAATTGGAGTCGCACCCGGGCCGGCATCTGGTCCTGGTTCGTTACGGCCCGAAGCACGATTCCTTTCGGGAGTTTGTATACAACGCAGCCGACATCGACCACGCGCGCATCGTCTGGGCGCGAGACATGGGCGCCGAGAAAAACCGCGAGCTCTTGAGTTACTTCAAGGACCGCCAGGTCTGGGAACTCGACGCGGACGACCAGCCACCGGCGTTGTCCCGATTGAACTGAACTAATTGCCATGATCAAGCGGCTCGCGGGACTCACATTGCTGGTTGCCGCCTGGCTCGTTTCCGCAAACCTGGTCTGGCAAGCGCGCGACATGCCGCACTTGGGCGCGGCCCACGATGACCAGTATTACTGGATCACGGCGAAATCGCTGGCCGAGGGCCAGGGTTATCGCACGCTCAGCGCGCCGGGCCGCCCCTACCACACCATGTATCCGCCGCTCTATCCGGCATTGCTGTCGGTGATCTGGCGGCTCGACCCTGCCTATCCCCACAACCTGGTTCTGGCTTCGCTTTTGAACTGGTGTGCTGTGCCGCTGCTGGGGTGGATCGGTTGGTGTTATTTCCGGAGGATCGGGCTGGGGTGGCTCGCGTGGCCGTCGGCTGCTGTGATGACCGTGCTCCCGATCGTGGTCATATCCGGATTGCGGCTGATGTCCGACTTGTTGTTTTGCTCGCTGCTGCTGCTGACATTGATGACACTGGAGCGGGCCGCCGACGCTGGAAGCACCTGGTGGACCGTGGGAGCGGGGCTGCTGGCCAGCGCCGCCTATCTGACGAGAAGCGCCGGCTTGGTGGTGGTGTTCTCGGGTGCGTTGGCGTTGGCGGTCTTGTATCGGCGATACCGCCACGCGATGATATTCGCAGCAATCTCGGCGCCGTCGATCGCGGCCTGGACCCTGTGGGTGCGCTTCCACTCCACGGCCGGATTTACCGGCGCCTCCGGCGCTTTCAGCAATTACACGGATGTTCTCTTCGAGAGTCTGAGTCTCAACGCCCGCATGGCGATGGCCTGGCAGAACGCGGTCGTTCTCTCGCGAGCTGCCGCCAGCACATTCATCTTCAGTGCGCCGGATTGGCTCGCCGGCGCTTTGGACATCGCCATTGTCGCAGGCGCCGCAGCGCTGATTCGTGTCCGCGGCGCACGAATCTACCTGATCGTTGCAGCCGCGTATGTAGCGGCCCTGATTGTGTGGCCGTTTCCTCCGGACCAGCGGCTGGTAATGCCGGTGTTGCCGCTGATGATCGCGGCCCTGGTGAGCTTAGCGCACACCGCTCTGCAGCGGATCAACGCGCCCAGGGGGAAAACCCGAACCAGGGCTACGCTGGCAGCCTCTCTGCTCTTGATCGCGTTCCTGGGAGGCGCGATTGTGTGGGGAGCCGCCGGTGACTATGTCTTAGTGCGCCTGGTCCTTCCCCGGTTTATCGCGGACACACGTCAAGAGCGCGTGAGCGATGAGCTGGCCACTCGATGGATCCTGGCGAACACGCCACCCACGGCCGGATTCGTCTCGGACCGGCCGGTAATTCTGTATCTTGACACCGGCCGCAACGGGAGCGCCCCCGACCTGAAGACCCCCGACTGGTATCTCAGCGAGGAACACCGGAAGGTGGACTGGGTGCGGTCGATACCCGCGTTTCTCAAAGACCGTGCTCTTCGATATGCCTTGGTTCGCGACAGAAATCTGACTGGTCTTTCGAAGGAACGGCGGGCTGAATTGCAACAGTCGTTGCTCCAGGCCGGTCTGGTTCCCCGGGCATCTCCGTGTGAGGGGTGCGTGATCTATGAGATGGCGGAGCACCGATGAATGGGGCTGGGAGTTCGTCCGGAAGTAGCCGGGAACTGGGCGTCATCGCAGTCCTTGCGGCCGTTGCAGTCGTACGCTTGTGGCTCATGCCGCTGGGCAACAGCTTTTGGCTGGATGAGACTACGATAGCTTGGATCGTTAAGAATGGTTTCACTAATATTGTCGCTAACACCCCTGTCAGTGTGGCTTCGATCGCATTTTGCTGGGTGGAGTGGTGCTTTGGCCGGGTTTTCGGACTAAATGAAGTCGCGCTCCGGCTGCCTTCGGTACTCGCCGGGATTGCGAGTCTGTACGTGCTTTACCGGCTCGGCGCAGAATTCATAGATCGAGAGACCGGGTTTATCTTCATTGGTTTCTACCTCTCGTTGCCGCACGTTGCGTTCGAGACGCCGGACGCCAGGCCTTACTCGCTCGGAATATGGGCTGCGACGGTTGCAGTCCTATGGCTGCTCCGCTGGTTGCGTTCGGCGAGCATTAAGGCGGGACTGCTCTGGGTCGTTTGTTCTGTAATTGCATGCTACATGCACGATCTGTTCGTCATGCCGTTGGCGATAGAGGGCGCGTTCGTGGTGTGGATCGCGCTCCGGCGTACGTCGATCCCCGTGCGCCAGGTTTTCGGAGTTGAATTGTTGGGGGTCGTCATGCTTTTGCCCGCCCTTCCGCGAGCTCTGGCGTTAGCCCAACAGGCCGGCCAGCTCGGCTTTCTTGAAGTTCCCAAGCTCGCGGATCTCTTGCCGCTGATCTTACCGGTTTACATGTTGGCTCCGGCTGTGTTGATCGCGTTGCTAATGGCGATTGAAGGCCAAGTTTTGCACTGGACTGGAGTCAAACCGAACGCGAAGGCCGCGATTCTAGGCGCTCTTATACTGTTCATTCCGGCATTCGGGCTTTTCGCGATTTCTCGACTGACCAGCATTCGACTCTTCGCTGACCGGTATCTAACGCCGGCTGTTCCGGGCTTCGTGTTGTTGTGGGGCCTTTTGCTGCGTGCGATTGAGCCGCGCTCCTTCCGGCGCCTTTCGGTGGCTTCGGGTCTGATCGTGTCGGTGATACTTATTGGAGGGTTTTCCGCCGTTCCGAAATACAGGATCGAGGACTGGAGAAGCGCGGTGAGAAGCATACCAGATGCAGGCGCCGCCCTGGTTTACAGCGGATACGTGGAAACGCGCCGGTTGGATTGGCTGCAACAACGGGAATGGTGGTTCCGTCTCATGGCTCCGATTCTGACGTATCGATCCTCGATGACACCGGAGAACGCATTCCTGATGCCGTTCGAATTCGGCTCGACAGAACAGGCCTATGTCAGGCGTTTGATGGAAGGTCCATTGCGCGATCGTGACACGGTCACGGTGATCGTGCGGCGCGTCTTCTGGGGGCCGGCGTGGCTACCCTGGATTTCTGAAGACCTGTCTGGCAGGGGCTTCCGCAGCGTGAGCGATGTCCGCTATGGCAGCGTGGAAGTCGCGGTCTTCCATCGCAGTGCAGCTAGGTGAGGCGATGCCGGGCGATTCCACGCATGGCCGAATGCAAGGCGTAGCCGGCCAGCAGCAGAGAGATCCACAGCAGCGGCTCGCGATATCGTGCGTCGGACTGAAGGATGTAAAACGGAAGCGGCGCCAGGAGAAGCATCGCGAGCAACGCGCCTCCATAAGGGACACGTCGAACCGCCGCGAGCAACATCCCTGGAACCGATAGCATGGTCACGATCCAAATGCCGAAACCGGTGAGTATCCCCGCGTCCGTGCGGGGGAACCAGTACTCGAGCACTCTACGGATCGACAATTCAGCGAAGCGGATGGGGTGACTCTGGATCCAAGCTGTGGCCTGGCGGAGCTTGTCGCGATTGTAAGCGAGCTCTCCACGCTGCCGGACTTCGGCCGCTTGCCGGGAGTTGATGGACGGGTGAAACTGTTCCAACGACGTTGTATTCCGCACGATACTGGGCGCGGCGCCATCGTTGTTGGAGACCTGCAGTTCAAGACCGAAGTTATCCCGGATCGGGACCAGCCCACCCAAGGTCACATAGTTGCGGATGGTCCAAGGTAAGCACACGAGAATCGCCGACGCCAGGGCGAGAGCAGAGTGATGGAGCGGCCAACTGTTCCTGCGGGCCGCGTAAAGCGCCCAGATTCCGGTCGCTATCGCGAGCACGGGATTAAGAAGCAAGACCAGGCCCCACGACAGACCGAGACCCAGCATGCCACGACGCGATTGGGCATCGATGCGCGCGGCTACCAAGCAGAACCCGATGACCGCGAGACCGGAGACGGATGAGTCCCACAGCGGCAGGACTCGGTAGCAGGGGATGACGATGGACAGCAGGCCTGCAATGAATCCAATCTCGGCTTCACCAAACATAGTTTCGGCGACTAGCGGCAGCAACGCGATCTCGAGACCATGGACGATGGCCGCGCCGAGACGCAGCACCAGGGCCTGCGTCGCGGCACCCTTGAAAATGAGGAGCACCGCCGCCAGGTAGAACGGAAATAGCGGGCCGGTGTGGGCGCTGGGTCCGGTCGCGACGCCGAATGGGTCGGCGAAGCGTCCCGATTCAGCCAGGTTCTTGGCGATGGCCATGGGCTCAATTCCGCCGCTGGACGCCGAATCGTTGAGGGTGTTCACCAGACCAAACAAAACGCCCATGACGAACAAGGCGATGGCATCTCGCCTGGCGAGCCCGGATGAAGAGCCGCCGGTCTTGGCGTGTTCAAGAGGAGCGGCCGCGTTGTGCGCAAGCAGGCTGTTCATTGTAGGCGGGCTAGATACCTGGCATTTATTTCTCCAAAGGTTCGCTGCCAGGAGCGACTTGGTCTTTCGCCAGGCGGTCCCCTGGTTTCACTCGCGATACACAGATTTCGCCGGTCGGGCGGCAAGGGGAAAGCCGGTACAGGTCGATATCGGTTCGCTGGAAGATCAACTGCCCGCGTTCGAGGTCGACAAGATCCTGGTAGTCGGAGATGACGTATGCATTGCCTGGCTGCGCACGCAGGCGGAACTGGGTGGTAGACGGTTCGTAGTTGACGAAGTCGAAACAACGTCCGATACAGGCTCGGTCCAATACATGCTCTAGTGCCCAGGGGTTGAGGCGGGAGTCTTGCAGGGTTGAGACTGCGTGCGCGCCCGGCGGCAAAGTTGTCACGGCGCGAGCGACCCGCTGTTCAACCGAATTGAGCGTGCGCTCGTCCCAGTAAGAGCACCCGAAGAACAAAATCGAGAGCGCGACCGCGAGTAGCTTGTGTGGCGTCTTGACCGGGACACTCGCAATAACGCCACAGAACAGGATGCCCGAGAGCAAAGACAGTCGCATCGTCAGGAAAGAAAGACCGCCAGCGTAAAAAGGCAACCAGACCGCGTCCGGTAAAACCAGGCAGGCCGCTGCATTGAGTACCCAGAGTTGAAATACCGTCTCGCCGGCCGGCGATGGCGGCTTTGCGAATCGCTGGAGCAGGAGCAGAATCCAGAAACACAGCAGGGCGGTGGCCAGGAACTTATACTTGAACCCGTATATAAGGACCTGGTCGGCGCCGAACATCGAATCCACGCGGAGGCCGCCTGTCCAGCGAGATGGGAAACTACCGGCCAGCCAGAGCGCCAGACCAGGGAGAGCGATCAGACCACCGCCTGCCAGCCACCACCGTTGACCAGGTTTCAAGCGGCGGGCCACGAACACATAGCCAATCACAGCCGCGGCCCAGGCGCAGGGCAGGGAATGCGCGGTCCAGGCCATCAGGAGCAACGGAATAGCGAGCAGACGAACACCCGGGCGGTTCCGCCAGATCAGCGCGACAGCCCACAAGCAGATCCCGGCGGAAATATAGAAATTGAAGAAACCCATCCTGAAAACGGACCCGTAAGCGAGCAGCGCTAGAAACGGCGCGAGCGTCCAAGCGGGCCGCCCTCCCAGCGCCGAAGCGCACGCAAAACAACCCCAGAAGAAGACCTGGACAGCCAGCAGGACCGCGATGCGTTCGGTCCACACCAAGCTTCCCGTCCGCAGCAACAAGCTCAGCAGATGATCGAAGAGCACATTGGTGAACTGAGGCGCAAGGTAAAGCCCCTTCAGCTCGCCGGCGGAGACCTGGTTGGCGAGCCAGGCGTTGTACAAATGACTGGAGAGATCATTGGCCTGGATGTGCGGCTGCCAAACGCAAGGGATCGCAATCAGCAAGGCGATGGCGAAATAGACCGCAGCGTTCCTCACCGGTGACGGCCGGGGCGGGAGCGTGTTTCCCGGGGCAGGCTCGTGCGATTCCGTTGCACCCTCGGCGGCCTGCGGATCCGAGATGGTCATGCGGCACCGAGCCGAATAGCTTGGAAGTCAGGCAAGAGTTGGAAATCTGTTCGGACTGCGTTCACGTGCTGAGCCATTTGCCGGATGTTCTGCTCGGCTAATCCATCCGCGCCGGCGCTCATCCGCAGATACGCAATCTTGGAGGGATCGATGCCCATGATCCGGCAACAAGTGGCGTCGACAGCTGCTAGATTCCTTCCCGCCACCAACACTCCCGCATGCTTGGAAGTGCCTTGAATGGGACCATTGCCCTCCATGCCATCGATGCCGTCGACGATGGCGAATGTTTTTGGAAAGGCGGCGTAGAGATCCGCGATGCACTCATTAATTCCCGCCCAATGCAGGATGTTTTTCGGCCATCCGTAAACGCCGCCGGGCACCAGGCCGAACAGGTTCTTCATGCTCAAGGTTGCGCCCACCCAGTGATGAGTCTTCAGCTTGGCCATGGAAACCAGCAGATCGCAGCGGAGGGCGGTGTTCGGAAGATACAGCGAACTCAGCTTTGAGAACGGACGCTGCAGGCGTACCCGGGTCAGCTCATCGAGATTCAGATCGGTGAAAACGTTTTCAAAGGACGGGACGGTTCGGAAATAGCCGGCTGCCTCCGCCAGATCGAGAGTGATGCGCCGGTGCCCCGGCCCTTCCGCGATCCGGACCTCCGCCGCACCCAATGAGCGGAAGGCCTCCAATGCGGCGTGGACCAGCAGGGGGTGAGTGTTGATGGTCGTGGCGGAATCGAATTCGACCAAATTCGGTTTGAGCACCACGCGCTTGCCTTGAACGTCTACCCGGTGATCGATCAGCAGCCGGCGCACCGAATCGTACAAGTTCTGATCGTAGCCATCCTGGCGCACGATCGATACCGCCTGCGGCGCGAGGGTCTTCTTTCGAGCACAGGAAGAGACTGCCAGGGCGGTTGATCCCGCGATCAGAAGTTCCCGGCGCGTCAGACTGTGCTTATGTCTCACTCCGGGCTCCCAGCAGCCCGAACGGCTGCGGCACCTCCTCGGCATGCGTTTCGGCCCGGCCGTCTGAAGCGGGCACCGACCGCGCGGCGGCTTGCGCGAGGCGGGCTTCCCAGACGAAAGGCAGGGCAACCGTGAACAAGACCGAAGACCACGACAGTAGCGGCCTCTCGGCGAAAAGCGGAACGCCCACGCGGAGCAGCACGATCCATGCCAGCGTGAGCGAAGCTCCGCCCAGCAGGGGTGTCAGACGGGCCGGCGCACTCAACGGAACACTGCTAGTCGACCAGGCTACCGCGGCGACCACCAGGGGAACCGCGACGGCGAGATCAATGAGATAGTGCTCACCGAAGCCCAGCGTTGCTAGCACAGTCAGAAACACGAGAGTAGCCGAGGCGATCCTCAACCAAGAGCTCCAGCCTCGCGAAGCAAACCAAATCACCAGCGCCATTCCCAGATGAAGCGACGGCATCGCGTTCCGCGACGCATCCGCCACAAAAGTCTTCTCCAGCAGAACCGCTGCCGCTGGAAGAGGATGCCACGGGAACTGGCCTGGCCATACATACGTGGGGCCGGCCGCAGGATAGAGATGATACCCGATGTAACCCGACACACCGAGCGTGACAAACAGGGTCAAGAGGTTGGGAGACCATCGGAGCGATCGCTTGCGGTCCAGTGCGAACGCGATCGACATGGCTAACGGCAGGAACTCGTACGCGTAGTAGCAAACCACTCGAAGAGGTGCATGCACAGCCATGAGCTGCCCGAGTGCGAAGCTCGGCGAGAAGCCCAGGCTGGCGTCGAAGACGTATAGAAAATGATCGTAGGTCTTCGAGTTCATCTGATCGAGCGCAGCCAGGCAGATTCCAGTGCAGAACAAGAAGGCCGGAAGGATCATTCCGATGAGCAGTCCCCGGCCATGGTCCGTGCGCTTTTGGGGTTGTCCCCAGGTCAATGCCAGCCCCTGTATAGCCAAGCTCCCGACTCCCAAGAAAGCGGCGGCGTAGATACTGAGCAAGGACTCATGACGCATCCACCCATAGGTGAGTGCAAAGCCCGCCGAGAGCAGGAGCGCGCCCGCGAGCTGCCGCTTACCGGGACTGCTCGAAGCGAACAGGACAAATGATCCCATCAAAGCCGCGGCCATGTATGGTTGCCCGAGGAGGTGATACCGGATCACGAATACACCGAGGTCGGCCAACAAAAACGCTGTGACGAATCCCTTGATGCTGAGTATGACCAGCCGGTGCATGTGCCGTCAGCGCCTCACTCCGTTGCTCCTACGAGTCCAAACGGCGGCCTCACCTCCGGCTCCAGTGTTGCGTCGAAGGCGTCAAAACATCTTGCCGACCGGGCAGCGAATCGTGCCAGCCGGGCCTCCCACCAGAGCGGCAAACCAACCGTGAGGATAATGGACATCCATGCCAGAAAGGGCCGATGCTCAAAAAGCGGAACGCCAACGCGAAGCAACACAAGCCAGCCGATAGTAAGCAGGGCCCCTCCAAAGGCCGGTAGTGAGCGGCTCGGCGAACCCCAGCGGACCGCCTGCGTACACCAGGCCCTCGCAGAAACAACGAACGGCACCGCCACCACGAGATCGATCAGATAGTGTTCACCGAAGCCCAGGGTCGCCAGGGCTACCAGAACTACGAGCGCCGCCGAAAGGGCCCGCCACCAGATGCGCCAATTGCGGGACGCCAGCCAGATCACCAAGGCCATCCCCAGATGCAGCGACGGCATCGCATTTCTGGAAGCCGGCGGTACCAGAGATTTCTCAAGCAGGACCGTTCCCGGTTGCAAGGGGTGCCACGGAAACTGATCCGGCCAGACGTGAATCGGACCAGTGGCGGGGTACAGGTGGTAACCGAGATAGCCCCACAATCCAACGGTGACGAATACAGACAGCAGGTTGGGCGACCATCGGGAAGCGCTGTTCTTGTCCAGTACAAATGCCAGAGACATCGCGAGCGGCAGGAACTCGTAGGCGTAGTAGCAGATGTATGCCAGCGGAGTATAGCTTTCCAGTAATCGCCCCGCGGCGAAGCTTGGCACAAAACCCAGACTCTGATCGAAGACGTACAGAAAGTGGTCGTACGTTTTCGGATTCAATTGATCGACTACTGCCAGACCGATTGCGGTGAAGAACAGGAACAACGGAAAGATCGCTCCGATCGCCAACGCCCTCGCGGCGCTCTTCCGCCCCGCGGGGTCGCTCCAAGTCAATACCAGGCCCTGCACGGCCAGACTGCCGACCCCCAGAAAGGCGGGCAGGTAAATACTGGAGAGTGTTTCCTGCTTAGTCAGGTGGTAGGCCAGCGCAAAGGCTGTCGCGAGCACGACGGCGCTCGCGAGGTGGAGTTTTTTCGGGCGATTGGAAAGGTGAATCACAAAAGACCCGATCAGCGCGGCTGCCAGGTAGGGATTGGTGAGCAGGTGATCCCAGACAGCGAAGGCACACAGGGCTGGCAACGTGAGGGCGGTGATGAATGCTCTAGCCAGGAAACTTAGTTGCCGGCGCATGGGGTGAACTCAATCGTCCAAAATCTTGCGGCCGCGCCGGGCTTCTTGCGCCACAACGGCGACCGCCAGTTCTTGTGTCGTTAGGGCCCGATTCAAGGGAATCGTGCCTGCCTCTGACGGGCGGCCGTGCGCGAGTAAACCCATTTCGAGCCAGCTGGCCGCTTCGAGAGAGCGGCACACCGCCAGATGCTGCTCGGCCCGACCGATGCTCTTCACCAGGCGGTTCTCGGGCACGCCCTTCAATGCCAGCAGCGCCAGCCCCGTAGTTTCCGGATAAGACGGGCCATCATAACCCAGGGCTTTCGATGAGCCATGATTCCATCCGCCGTCCGCGCACATCCGGGATATCAGAAACTCCTGGCCCTGTTGAATCCTGTCCTGGATTTCCCGGCTGGGATTCCGGCGGCCGGTTTTGCGAAGGGCCAAGACTCCCAGCGCCGTGGGAGTTACCCAGGCAGCCGTGTCCGGGAACCAAGGCCAGCCGTCGGGCGATCTGGGATCCACCCGTCCGCTGATCAGCATCGATCGCAGGCGCAGGGTCCAGGTTGACTCGCGACCTGTCTGGGCAAGAAGCCGGCGCAGAGCCGATCGAGTGTTGAAGCGGGCCAGCATCGCATCAGGCAGCAGCAGGACCAGGGCGGTTACCCAGGTGCTCTCATCCACGGACTGGCCAGGCGACCACCCGCCATCGGACCGCTGCGCGATTCGGAGCCATTGCAGCCCTCGATACACTACGTGCGCATCCCCCTCCCCGGAGGCGGACAGCGCCAAAAGGGCGTAAACGGTGGGCTCAGTCCATGAGCTGCCCCTGCTGTACGGCCAGCCGCCGTCTGGATTCTGACGGGACAGCAGGCTCGACAAATCGATCACCTAGCGAAGAGACCTCCGCTTCCGGCGCCGCATGAGGTACAACACCAGAATGACTCCAGCAGCAATCCACAGGATTGCAGACAACGTCGTATTACTCATCGATCATCATCCTTTCTTGGCTAGCCTCTAAATTCTCGCATCATCGGGAACAAGTGCTTGAAAACCTGCAATAGTCCTGGGCCGGCAGCCACCAGCAGCATGGACGGCAGAATGAAGAAGAAGATCGGAAACACCAGCTTGACGCCAACTTTCCCGGCGCGTTCCTCGGCGTCCTGGCGCCGGCGCACGCGCATGAAATCGGAATGCGTTCGCAGAGACTCGGCCATGCTGGTGCCGAACCGGTCGGTCTGAATCAGAATCGCGACCAGTTTCCCGATCTCCCGTTCGCCGGTCCGGTCCGCCAGGTTCCGCAACGCGTCGGAACGGCGTTTGCCGGCGCGGATCTCCAGATTCACCAGTTCGAGTTCTTCGCTCAAGTGCGGGTGGGTCAACTTCAGCTCACGGGCCACGTACTGGATGGCCTGGTCGAGACCCAGACCCGCTTCCACGCTGACCACCATGAGGTCCAGGGCATCCGGCAGCGACAGGCGCAGCTCGTCCTGACGCTGGTCCACCAGGTGACCGAGATAAAGCGTGGGACCAAAATACCCCAGCAGACCGGCCGCCACCACCACCACGTTGCGAAGAACAACATTGGACGTTATGTCGTTGCGGAAAATGAGAGCGAGAACCACCAGCGTCGCGCACAGCAGGATCTTGATTCCATAGTAAAGCGCGATGGCGCCTTCACCCCGGTAACCAGCCGCGATCAACTCGCGGCGTGACAAAAGGGCGTCCTGCGGCGAAATGGGAACTTTTCCGCCGACTTGCTGAATCACCTTGACTATCAGGCCAGGCTCATTTTCACTCAGCTTGTCCACGGCGGGATTTGGAATATCCACCGGGGCGCCTAAGTGCTCATAGAGACGGCCTGGCCGCGCATACCGGCGATAGCCATAGACCGAGATCGCCGTCATGAGTATCGCGAAAAGCGCCAGAGAAATCAGAGTGGCCATGACGTCCTCCTAGACCTTGATCCGGATGATCTTGCGGATGAAGAAATAACCGACCCCTTGCCCCACGATGGCCGCGACAATCAGCCACTTGCCGTCGGGATCCTTGGCCATCTCCTGCAGATAACCGGGAGCAACGATGAACATTCCGAACATGAGTGCGATGGGCATGACGGTCAGAATAGCGGCGGTCAGCCGGCCATGGGCGCTAGCGGCCCGCACCTGGCCTTTCAAGCGAAATCGCTCGCGAATGACGTACGAAAGCCGGGTCAATATTTCGCTCAGATTCCCGCCGGTCTGCTTCTGCAGCAGCACGGACGACACGAAGAAGCGCACGTCTATCAGGGGCAGCCGCCGCACCATGTTCGCGAATGCGACTTCGAGCGGAGCGCCGAGATTCTGTTCATTGAACAAAGTGCGGAACTCCATCCCCAGCGGCTCGGGCGACTCGGCCCCCAGCATCTCCAGGCTGACCGAGAAGGCGTGTCCGGCGCGCATCGATCGGGCCAAGAAATCCAAGGCTTCCGGAAACTCTTCTTCGAAATCAGCGAAGCGCCGGTGCCGTTTGACGCGGACGAAGACATAGGGCAGGCAGGCGCCTGCTATGCCAAACGCAGCGACGCTGGCCGCCGAAAATACCAGGATATTGAATCTCCAGCCGGCTACCAGACCAAGCGCGAAGGTGATGACGGTAAGCACCAGGAACCTGGTCACGGTCCAGGTCAGCCCGGCCTGCTGCAGAGTGGTGTCCAGCGCGTAGGCCAGATTGAGCCTGGAAGCCAGGCGCGCCACCGGATTCTCGGTTCCTCTGGGCTCGTTCAAAATCTTGGTTTCGGACGGTTGTGCCACCTTGCCGTCTACGGTCAGCAATAGACCCTTGACCTTCCTCTTGCGCTGGGCCTCGAGGAAGTTCAATCCCACGGCCGTAGCAACCAGGACCACGGCCAGTATGCAAAAGAACAGGAAGAACAATAGCGGCGACATAGGCTCCCTCAAGCGATCTCGACCACGGTCTGGAACACCGAGGCGGGAATTTGGAGGCCAGCGGCCTTGAGCCGGTCATAAAACCTGGGACGGATGCCGGTGGCCCGGAATCGGCCGGTGACGCGTCCGGTTTCAGTGACGCCCGTCTTTTCGAAAACGAAAATATCCTGCATGGTAACCAGGTCGCCCTCCATCCCCACGCATTCGGTCACGTTGATGATGCGGCGGCTGCCGTCGCTGAAGCGGGCGATCTGAATGAACAGATCCACGGCCGAGCTGATCTGCTGCCGAATCGAATGCACGCTCATGTTCGCGTTCGCCATTCCCACCATCACTTCCAGGCGGCTGATGGCGTCGCGCGGCGAATTGGCGTGGATGGTGGTGAGGGATCCATCGTGGCCGGTGTTCATGGCTTGCAACATGTCGAGCGCTTCCTCGCCGCGCACCTCGCCCACCACGATGCGGTCCGGCCGCATGCGCAACGCATTGATGACCAGTTGGCGAATCCGGATGGCGCCCTGGCCTTCGATGTTCGGAGGGCGGGTCTCCATGCGCGCCACGTGGATCTGGTTGAGCTTCAGCTCGGCGGCATCCTCGATGGTGACGATGCGCTCATCGTCCCGGATAAAGGTCGACAAGACGTTCAACAGCGTGGTTTTTCCGGCGCCGGTTCCTCCCGAAATCACAACGTTGAGCCGTGCCTTCACGCAGGCCTGAAGCAGTTCCAGCATTCCGGAGGTGAGGGTGAGATTCTTGACCAGGTCTTCGGCGGTCAGACGTTCGCGGCCGAAGCGGCGGATCGACAGCAGCGGGCCGTCCACGGCGACCGGCGGAATGGCGGCGTTGACACGCGAGCCGTCCGGAAGCCGGGCGTCCACCAGAGGCGACGATTCGTCCACCCGCCGGCCGACGCGCGACACCACCTTCTCGATGATGCGCAACAGGTGCGCGTCGTCTTTGAACTCAACCGGAGTGCGGTACAGCTTTCCGCCCCGCTCTACGTACACCAGACGCGGCGTGGTGACCAGAATATCGGAGATAGTGGGATCCGCCAGAAGCGGCTCCAGGGGACCCAGGCCGAAAACCTCGTCCAGAACCTCTTCGACCACCCGGTCCTTCTCGATTACGCTGAGCGGCGTCTTCTCTTCCTCGACCAGCTTGGCCACCGCGGCGCGGACTTCACCGCGCACACGATCGCTGGCGACCGAAGAGAGGGCCTCCAGGTTGATGCGGTCCAGCAGCTTGCGGTGCAGCGTGAACTTCAGCTCCTGGTATTCGGGCGTGTAGGACTGCGGGTTAAAGAGACGGCCGACCCAGCCGGCCTCCTGCCGCATCGCTTCTGATCGTGTTGCTGCTGTTGCCATAAGACCCCGCTATCCGAAAAGTGAAAACTTCTTCTTGGACTCCGGCGCGCCCACGATCTTCATCGCGAGCCGGGAAAAATGCTTGCCCAGAGTGCTTCCCGGCGAAAGCAGTTTTCCCTCAGTGTAGGATTCGTTGAGCGCCTGATAATCGTCCGGCAGAGTGGCGTACACCGGGGCGCCCAGCATGCGTTCGAGTTCCTCGAGCGTAACGTCGAAGCGCTTCGGCGCGCGATTCAAAACCAGATGCAGGCGGTTGGCGCCATATCCGCTGTCCAGCAATTTTTGGATGATCAGTTTGGCCTGGTGCAGCGCCGGCACTTCCAGGGTGGTTACCAGAAAGAGATCGTCGACCTCGTCCAGCGCCGCCACCGACGAGGCGTTGAGGCTTCTGCCCAGGTCCAGGATGATCCAGTCATATTGCGTACGCAGGAAGCTCAGAACGAACCGTAACTGCTCGGGCTTGAGCGGTTGCCTGGCGCCGGGTCCGGGAGCGGTCACGATTTCCAGTCCGGGAACAAATCCATTGGTAACCAGCGCCTTCCAGTAGTTCTCATCCAGCCGCTGCGTGTTTCGCACTGCGTCGGCGATGCTGTAAGTCGCTTTGGACTTGAGCAGAAACCCGACCATGCCGGCGTCGAAGTCCAGATCGGCCAGCAGGATCTTACCTTTGACCCGCTGCGGGAGCTCCACGGCGGTATGGCAGGCGATGGTGGTGGCGCCGCAGCCTCCTTTGGCGGAAATGAATCCGACCGTGTGGCCGCCGCGGCGAAAAGCCTGGTTGGCGGTCTTGCGCTCGTTGCCGATCCGCTCCAACGCCGCCCGAAGGTCGTTCATGGGCGGGAACAGAAACTCGGCCGCGCCGGCCCGCATGGCGTTGAGAATGGTGGCCGGCTCGGCGGTGCGATTAACGGCCAGTACGGCCGGCGAGCCCGGAAGCGCGCGAATCCCCCGAATCACCTGATCCAGAGGAACCCGCAGCGTCGAAATATCCAGGAAAATCACGTCCGGGCGGATTCGCTCGATCCTTTCAAGCAGCGAACTGAGCTCGCCGACTTCGGATTGTTCCAAGACAATTCGGACCGGGAGATCCTGCAGGGAGGACTGCAGGGCATCCCACAATTCCTTGGTCTCGATAACGATTCCGGCCGTCAGCGGATACACAGCACACTCCTGAGTGCAAACACCATCATTGGTTTGGCGCCGCTGCAGGCTGAGCAGGGTTCTGCGCCGGGGTTGTGGCGGGCCTGGCTGGGGGAGCCGTTTCCTGGCCTGGCGGCACGATCATTGGCACGAATTGGATGGAGGGCTGCCCCTGTTGTTGAGCGCTGCCCGGGGGCTGCACGCTCTTCAGCAGATCCTCCATTGGGATTGTCTCCTGCGGTGGATGAACCGGTACCGGACCAGTGGCCTCCACGCCCGGCGTGCGCGGAGCCGTAGCCGCGGTATTGGGCTGCATGAACTGGCGCGGGAAGCTCAACTGCGGAAGCGGCTGGCCGGCCGGAATGGGACGCACGATCTCCGGCGTCACGATGACCAGCAGTTCGGAGTTGTTTTTCTGCAAACTGCGCGAACGGAAGAGTTTTCCGAAGAACGGAATATCGCCCAGGCCCGGAATGCGGCTGAGCTGCTCGGTAACGCGATTGTCCAGCAGGCCGCCGATGGCGAAGCTTTGGCCGGACTCCAGTTCGATTTCGGTCTGCACGCGGCGCGTCGAGAGGCCCGGGATGGTGAATCCCTGGAAGGTAAGGCCGTTGGCAAAGTCCAGCGCGCTCACTTCGGGCGTCACCTGCAGGCGGATGGTTCCGCGCGGGGTAACCGTGGGAGTGAAGTTGATGCGTACGCCGAACTCACGGAACTGAATGGTGACGGCGCCCAGGCCGGCTCCGCCGCCCTGCAGCGTCGGGAACGGAAATTCGCCGCCCGCCAGGAAGCTCGCGGTGTGGTTGTTGATGGTCAGCACGTTCGGTTCAGCCAGGATCTGAAGCCAGTTTCTGGACTGCAGAGCTTCGATGGTGGCGCCCAAGTTCAGGTCCGGGCGAAAGAGGAAGATATTCAGAGCGTTGGTTAATGAAAAAGTGTTGGCCCCGGCGTTGGTGCCGGTTGCCGCCGGGGGCGAAAACTGCTGAGTGCTGACCGAACCGACCGTGTTGGTCGCGCCGGTGCTGAAGAGGTTGAGTCCCAACTGCTGGGAGCGCGTTCGGTCTACATCCGCGAACCGGACTTTGATCAGGATCTGCGCTTCGACGGGAGGCACGTTGACCCGCAGCAGGTTGATGGGCTTGCCCAACGTGCTGGCAATCATCACGGCGCGGTCGGCGCTGGTCAGATCCTTGGCGGTGCCGCGCAGGAAGGGAACGCCTTCCTCCAGAGTGACGGAGACGCTATCTCCGGGAAGCTCGGTGTGCAGTTCGCGGTTGATGGCATCCAGCCGCGCAGGATTAGGCTGAACGATCAGATCGAAAATCAACCGATTGCCGCTCTCCTGCCAGACAATGAGGCTGGTTTCACCGGGCGCTTTGCCGTTTACCAGAACCTCTCTGGGACTGGTGGCCAGGGCTTCCGCGATGGCGCCGTTGGCAATGGACACCCGCCGGATCACGCTCGGGCTGTCGACCAGCAGCGATTTTCCGACCGTCACAAACAGCTCTCGCGCCCCGGTGGCCGGGCTCTCCGGGTTGGGTGGTTGCGGATTCTGCGCCTGCAGAAGAAGAATCGCAACGGGAAGCGGTAGTAACCTCTGGATCAAGCGTTTCACTGTTGTTTTACCTCTTCGGGCTTAAATTTGGTCTCCGTGCGGCTGGTTCCGGTGATGACTTCCACGGTGAGGGGCACGATCACCTTGACCGGCTCTGCCGTTGCCACCGGAACCGGCTTAGCGGGCCCCGCTGCGGGCTTGAGCTTAGGCTTGGGAGGAGCGCTTGGGGGCGATGGCAAGCCGCTATTTCCCGAGAACAGGTTAGCCACGGCCGTTCCCGGCGTCTTGGCGGTATCGGTGTCGATCGGGTTGCGAAGGATGAGTTGGATGCGCGTTTCGCTGCTGGCCAGGCTCAGAGTCTCGGCCTGCTCGGGAGTAACCAGCAGGTTGACCACGGCGACGCTTACCGGTTTGCCCTCCGCGTCCTTCTGGATGTTCTGCCCGGCCGAGAGCACTTCAACGTTCTGCAGCAGCGTCTTGGTTTGCGTCCCCAGGTTGCCCGACGCCCCGGGAGGATTGCCGGCAATGAGAATGTCGACGCGCATGCCTGGGACGACGAAGCCAGCCACCCCGACCACATCATTCACCCGCAGGGCCACGGCGCGCATGCCGCGCGGTATGGTTGCGGCCATGCCCGCTCCGGCCCCCTTCATGGCCAAACGGGTGTCCAGTATCGGCTCGCCCTCATAGATCGCGGCAATGACTCCGCGACCGATGGCGTCGGCGGCATTCAGGATCGCGCCCTTCGGTTGCGGACCGCTCCAACCGACAATCTTCAAATCCGAATCCTTGACGAGGCTCCCGATATCGAGGTTGCGGTTAGCCACGATGATTTGCGTCGTGGTCGGCTTGGCGCTGACAGCCAGCTTGGTGACAATGAGACGGTACAGCACCACGGTTGCGACAACGGAGACTACCAGGGCGAAGCCCAGAACGGATAACAGACGTTTATTCATTTTGCTAACTCCCTGAGTTGGCGGCCGCCAGACCGCTGTTCGCCGCCGACCATAGGACATTGGCGCTCTGGCTCATTCCCAGAAATGCCGCCGCCCCGGCCAAGGCGATAAATGCCAGCAGCAACCCGTACTCCACCAGGTCTTGTGCGGTCTCATCACGGATGAATCCGCCAACACTCCGGCCTCCTTGCTTCAAGTTCAACTGCATACGCGTCGCAGCCAAGCGCGCGCCTGCGGAACCTGGCTGCGCCTAGTTAGCTTGCCGACACCGCACCGGCGCTCAACTCCGAGTTGGCCACCGACCAAATCAGATTCACGCTGGCGCCGCCGCCTATAAACAGGGCCGCGGAGGCCAACGCCACGAATGCCAGAAGCAGTGTGTATTCGATCAGGTCTTGGCCCTGATCATCGATTAGAAAGCGGTTCAAGATAGACATAGTTGTTCTCTGGGTTCCTCCGGGAAAGAATCGCAGTCAAGCGCCGCGCTTGCAGCGCCTGACTGCAAGTCGTTTAACTGGCCGACACCGCAGCCGCGCTGAGGCGTGAGTTGGCTACTGACCAGATCACGTTGACGCTGGTCCCGGCGCTGATAAACAGAGCCGCGGATGCCAAGGCTACGAATGCGAGCAGCAATGTATATTCGATCAGGTCCTGGCCCTGATCGTCTCTGAGAAAGTTTTTTAGGATCGTCATGTTCGATGCTACACTCCTTTTGTCTGCTTTATTAGGGTGCCCCTGGGGTTGCGTTGTTCTGCTTTCGTGACCCTGGGATCACGCCCATTCCCACCAACTGCAGTGGAAAACCTTTGTTGTTCCGGCGCGCTTTTTGGAGCCGGTCTGAATACAATCGCGACCGTATCGTCATAGACCGCTCGCCAGTGGCTGGACTCTTTAATCGCGGTCGCGAGCGCGCTCGAGGTCGACAGGATGACCAGGTTGATCCGGTACTGGTTGAGCGTTTGCTCCCAGTCGTACTTTACGTTCATCAGGCTGAGGTACTTTTCCTCGAAGTCCTGTCCGTAAAAGTCGCTTCTGCCGTCCACAAACACTTTCTGGGCCGGATACAACTGATATATGAGATAGTCGCCCCATTCGTCGTCGGTGAAGATGCGCGCGTCCGGATTAGCCCTGAGCAGGCTGAGCGCCTTGGCCGGGTAACGCTGGGGATCGTATTCCGGCTTGAGCTTTCCGCTGGCGTCTGGGTTTAGCACCAACAGCGCGACGATGGCTGCCGCGGCCGCGCTCACCACATGCAACCTCCAGATCCGGTCTGTCTCGCCGAACTCCAGGGCTATGTTCCGGAAGCCGGAAACCAGGCGCTGCAACCATCCGGCCGTGCGAGCCTGCTGGAGACTCATCAGCATCTCGTTCACGGCCTGGGCGACGAAGGGAGCGGCGACGATGGCGAAGATCGGAATGTTGCGGGCGGAGAACAGAGCCAGATGCGCCCAGCCGGCCACCAGCACCAGTGGAACGAAGTCCCGATGCTTCACCACGTACCAGCCCGCGCTCAGCGCCCCTAGCAGGAGCATGGATTCCAGATACAGCGCGACCGGCTGGTGAAAGCTGATGGACTGGAATTCGACGACATTGGCGACGTGATAGGGTTCCGCAAAAAATTGATAGATGTGTACGTGCAGATGGTAGGTGTACGGATTCAGCAGGGTGGCCGCGGCGCAACCGGCGAACGTCAACGCGTACCATTTCGCCTTCCGCAGCGCGATCCGGCGCTCGCCGGTGTCTGCGACAAACAGCGCGCGCGCGCACTCACCCGCCAGGTAGCCGGCCAGGATGATGAGCCCGACAAAGAAACCGCCGTGTAAATTGGTCCACAGAACGAAGAACAACGGAAGCGCCAGCAGCAGTCGAAACCGGCCGGCGTTCACGCGGTCGAGAATCGACAGGAGAATCACGACGAACAGCAGTGTGAACAGGTGCGGCCGCGCCAGCCAATGGATCGCCGATCCGGCACAGGCCAAGAACGTCGCTCCCATCGCCAGGAAGGGGTTGTCGCAATTCCGGAGAACCAGGCGGTAAAGCAGGGCCATCGTGAGGCAGATGACGACGATGCTGGCAACTACTACGGTGGCCAGGCCCCCGTGATGGTACAGCCAGGCAAAACAGACATCCCACAACCATTCCCAGGCGTACCAGGGCTGGCCGGCTTTGGTGAACGAGAACATGTCTTGGCGCGGAACGCGGCCGTTCGCCAGGATCCATTCGCCCGTCCGAATGTGCCAGCCGGTATCGCCGTCACCCAGCATGGTCTTGACGCCGTCCATACGTGCGAACAGGAAAACGATGGGCATCAAGAAAGCGAGATCCGTCAAGCAAGGAAACAGCCGCAACGCCGGGTTGGTTCGCGCCTGGCTCATCCGGAAACCTGCCTGCTTGGTTGCGTCCCGCTCATTTGTCTGACGTAAGTCATACAGCTCACATCACCGCCAGCGACGCCGCTGGTTGCGGCACGTTTAGTACTTTCCGAATCTCAACGTGTTCGAATCGAAGCGCGATGAAACACTTGCTGCCCTCCCTGGTCGCGCGAACGGCGACTGCGTCACAGGCCAGACATCGCTGTCCGAAATGTTGATGCGCGGGCAGTAGTACTTCTAGGTTGACTGCATCGCCGGGTTGCGGGACGGCCTGCAAACCGGGTGCAACACTACTGACGACGAGCGCGCCCAAGCGCCCTAGATTCAGCGTTGTTGCATCGAGTATCTCACGTACTCCGTCGCGCTTCAGGCGACAAGTCAGTTGAACTTCGAACCGCATGCCACGCCTTCGTTCCATTGAGACAGTTACAGTGTGCAAGGCAACGCGACAAGTAACAAGCTCTACCTGGTTAGCAGCGTACTGCTATCCAAAGTTAAGAACCTGGCGCTGATCTTACTCTTCGATTTCTTGCGTGGGAGCTTGATTTTGCTGCAGGCTCGGCTCACAATCAAGTTAGCAGGCCCCAGCCCTAAAATTTTTGCAGGGTCGAACTGAATTTCGATCTACGCGGGTGGAAGGTAATGTGATCCGGCTGATCGTCTATACGAGTGAACCGTTAAGCTCTCTTGCGCTGACCACGTTATTCCAATCTTGCGAGGACATCTGCCTGCTGCCGGTGGTGTCGGATCTGTCGCGCTTTACCGACCAGGTTGCCAACTCTGATCCGGACGTCGTCTTGCTGTCGGTGGATGGCGGCGTGGATTGGGGTTTGTTGAACGCGCTGCGCTTCCAAGCTCCCAAGTCCAGATTGGTTCTCTGGCTGCATGAGGTGGCGCCGGAGTTAGCCTACCAGGCTATCGAGTGCGGAGTCTGCGGAATTCTTCGCAAGAGCTTGCCTGCCGAAATGATTACCAAGTGTGTCCGGAAGGTGTACGCCGGAGAATTGTGGTTGGAAAAAACCCTCACCCAAACGTTCTTGAGCGGCCGCAGGATCAGGGTTTCCCGGCGCGAGAACCAGCTCATCACTCTGGTGTCGCAAGGCTTGAAGAACAAGGAAATCGCTTCGGTGATGAACATTACGGAAGGGACAGTCAAGGTATACTTGTCCCGCCTGTTCGAGAAAGTCAGAGTGCGAGACCGGTTTGAACTGGCGCTTTTTGGTTTGCGGAACTCGCCGAACCAGGCCGACAGCCCTGGCAGCAACACTCCTGTATTCACGTCCATGTTCGTGGCTGCCGATCCATTGGAGCCGACGCACTCAAGTCCCCAAACCCAGTCGGTGGGGTTGTTTCCCACGCGTGCCAAGCCTTAAAGGTGTGGTCATTCTGTGCGAGCCAGGCTGAGATGGAAGAACGCGGCGGATCCGAACCAGCCTGCGCCGCTGTTTACGGGAATTCCCCAGGGGCCCCGGACCATTTGGGCGACGTTTCCCGGATCGGCCGTGGTTCAGTTCTTGGTGGTCTGGCTGGGAGCGTCGTATCTGCACTTTCTCGCAACCATGCCTCCGCTGCGCGAAGTGCGGATTCTGGAAGACCGTGTGTTGGAAATCGCTTTCGACCCGGCCCGGAAGCTGGAAGCTCCCGCGCCCCTGCCGGCCCAGGGTGGATCGCAGCCGGGGAAGCGCTCGCCGGCCAAGCGAGCGTCCCAAGCGCGGTCTGGCACGCCGTCCGAAGCCAGCCCCAGCGCCCCCGCACCCGCGCTCCAAGCTCTCCGGGAATTCCAGATGCCGGCGGTGCGATCCAAGCGGCCGGTGCCACAGACCCTGGTTCAATTGGACCTGCCGCCGACACTGGACCTGCATCAACAGTTGCGTGTGCCCGCCTTCATCCTGCTATCGGGCGTGACCCCGGCCAAACCACCTACGCGGCAGTTCCTGGCGCCTCCCGACCGTGCCAACACCACGCCGGTACCGGCACAGGTGGCCTTGGACCTGCGCCCTCCCATTCTTGACGTCCAATCCGGCCGCACCAGGATTCCGGATGTGCTGAAAGAGAATCCGCGTCTGCCGGCGCCGGTGGGGGCCAAAGCCCCAGTCGCGATTTTTCACGAGCCGGCGCCGCCGGCGAAACATGCGGCCACCATCACCGCCGAGCTTCCGGCGCCCCCGGCTAACATCGTTTCGCTGCCCGACCGGCCGATCCCGCTCGGATCGGCCATCGTCTTACCGCCGATAAACCAGATTTCCCCGCGCGACAGCGGCTTCGGAGAGCCCGGCTCGCAAGGCGCTACGGGATTCAACACGCGGCCGAACGAGTCCGGCTCCGGCGGCGATGCCAGTGTTGTCTCGCAGAGCGAAGCTGGCAACGGAAACCAGCCGGGCTCGCCAGGGCGCAGCGGCGGTCAACGCGAGGCCCGCGGCTCGGGAACGGGCGCCAAAACCAACGGAGCAGGGAACAGCGCCGACGCGCGGGCGGGTAACGCAGGTGGACCGGGCGGCGGCAGCGCAGGTGCCGGAAGCGGCGTGGGAGCAGCAGTGGCTGGCTTGGGTAGCGGTCCTGACGGGAAGGGATCGGGCCGCTCAACCGGACCGGGAGCCGGTGACCGTACCGGCGGATCCGTTGGCGCCGGCGGATCCGGCGACGCCGCAAATGGCACCGGGGGCAACGGTACCTCGAATGTGCGCTCTGCCAGCGCTCCTTCCGCTGCGAGAGTGGTGAGGCCGATCGAAGGCAACTATGAGGTCGCGATTGTTCAGTCCTCCGGTTCGGTGCCTGGAAGTTCGGGGTTGCTGAACGGCCGCCCGGTCTACAGCGTCTACATTTCGGTTGGCGACGGCAAGGAGTGGATTCTTCAGTACTGCCTGCCGGCCGATGAAAAGCAACGCTCCGCCAGATCGCAGGTGGTTCAGCTGGGTGGCGTCACACCGCTCAGCGCGCCCTACGCGTTCGTCATTCTGCGCCCCAACGTGCGCTTCCGAAGCGGCTCCCGCTATGGCTTCGTGCACGCCTATGTCAGCGCGGCGGGGCGGTTTGATCGCATGACGGAAGTGGGCGAACCCGCTATCGAGAACATCGAAGCAGTGCTGGAAAGCCTGCAGCAGTGGGAATTTCGCCCGGCTGCCAAGGACGGAGCGCCCGCTATCGTCGAGGTGCTGCTTTGCATACCGAATGCTTGAGTGCCAGGGGAGATCGATGAGCCGGACGCCCAACCACATGTTCTGTTTTTCGCGTCGCGCCCCCGGCCAAGCGCTCACACGGCGTCGACGGCTCTTGATCGGTTTGCTCAGCCTGCTCGGGACCGCAAGCTGGGCGGCAGGTCCGCCGGCCGCGCCAGCCGGCTTGAAATTACAGGTCAGAAACGATGGCCAGCACTTCATCATCGAGTGGGACCGGTCAGCTCCGGAACTGGCCCATGCAACCGGGGCCAGGCTCCACATTGTGGAGCGAACGAATGCGCCGTTTTATCTGCTGCTGACGCCCGAACAATTGCGGGCCGGAAGCTTAACGTATGGTGCGTTTCCTTTTACGGATCAGGTGCAGTTCCGGATGGAGGTCATCGGTTCTTCCGGGGACTCGATTGGTGAACCGGTCGAATACAACCGCGATTCCGCCGAGGGCAGCGCGCCTCCGGCCGCGCCCCAGGTTGCGCCCCAATCGCCGGCGCGGCCAACCCGGACCTTCGTTCCTCCGGCTCCACCACCGGCGCGGCGAGAGACTCCTCGCGAGATCGTGATGCTCGATCCACCCGGCTCTGCCGTGCCGGCCCTTCCGGTCACGTCCAAAGATTTGCTCCCTTCGCCCGCAGCGCCGCACTGGACTTTCGCTCCTCCCAGTGCTCACGGCCGGATCGAGAGCCGCGATGAAACCGTCATGCTCGATCCTCCCAGAGCCGCGCCGGTTCCAGCCGAGCCCACGGATATACTCCGTTCGCCGGCTGCGGAACGCTGGGTTTTCACTCCGCCAAGGGATCTCAGCCGACCCCCGGTCCACGCTGACACCGTGATGCTCGATCCTCCCTGGATCGCCGCCCGGATTCCGACTGCCGCGCGAACCGCCACGATGCTGCTCAAAATGCCGGCCGCACCGCCTTACACCGCTGGCGCTGCCGTCCCACCAATCTATGCCCGGCCGGTAATTCGCGGCGAAACATCCAATATTGGGATCTTGACAATCAGGTCGGAGCCGGCCGGCGCCTCCGTGGAGATCAACGAGCATCCAGCCGGCACTACGCCTCTTACGATTCAAGTTTCTCCGCTGGGTATAGGATTTACCGTAACGCTCACCAAGCCCGGGTTCCGGAAGTGGGTGGTTCAGAGCCTGGTCACGACCCAAACAACATATTTGGAGGCGAAACTGCTGGAGAATCCCAGGTGAAGGTGTGCGCTGCCGGCATGTGCGGTGAATCGCGAGCGGCTTGCGCCGCGGAGGTACCATGAGAGACTTTATACTGCTGTTTGCGGTCGGCCTGATTGTTGTGGTTGGAATCGGCTGGTTTCTATTGCCCGAGCGCGGGCGCGAGCTGTTTACCGGCTCGGACATAGAGGTGCAGCCCGCCGGTCCGGAAAAGCCTGCTGAAGAAGCCGCCGCCCCGGTCCGGCCGCGAAGAGTTCGTCCTCAACCGGTCGTGGAACAAGATGTTTCCGCCGTACGAGCTTCGGGCAACGTTGCCGCGGACCAGGTTGTTCCGATACTCGACCAAACCACTCTCAATTTTCCGGCTCCCGGTGAGGTGACAACCGGAGAGGAAAGAGACGACATCATAGACGAGTATGGCGTCCCGCAGCTTTCGGCCTTCACTCAGGACCGGGGGCATCTGTTTGAGACCTACGTGTACCGGCGGGAACGCTCGGAGGCAGTCATCAACCTGCAGGATGGCAGAGTCTCGGGAGTATTCCTCCGAGATTCCGCGCAGCTGCGGCATCCTTAGTGTTCGATCCTAATCGCGAGTAATTTCGTGCCCGCTCCCCCACATCACACGTCCAACGCCGGTGCCTACGTGTGGACCTATCCTGGATGTCCCTGGCGGATTCTCCTAGACCTCGAGGTCGTGGAGCAGTTGCGGCGCGAAGTCCTGGAAAAACTGCCCCAGGGTCGCGAGGCCGGCGGACTGCTGGTCGGAACCAAGCGGCCGGGTAGTATCAAGATCATCGACTTCATCCCGCTGCCGGCGCAGCCGGACTCAGCGGGACCGCACTTCAGCCTGTCTTCCGATTGGCTGAGCGAGATCGTCGCGCGCTGCCCTTCAGACCGCAGGATCGTTGGATACTATCGCACCGACATCGATCAGCGCGTTCAGCTCGGACAGGATGATCTGGACTCGATTCAACGGTGGTTCAAAGACCCTTCCGACGTTTTCCTGATCATCGCGCCAACGGACGGTCCGCGAGCCAGCGCTGGATTCTTCTGCTGGCAAGGTGAGTCGGTCTCCGCGAACCCCAGACTGACGTTTCCGTTTTCGGCCGCCGACCTGGCCTCTGGTGAATGGCCTATCGAGGCCGGTGAGCCTTTGCGGTTTGGCAACCTCTTTTCCCAAGCCACTGCCAGTGTGCGGGCAGGCGATACCAGAGTGCTGACCGGCATCGCGGTTTTGGCGATCGTCATGGCCGTGCTCATCACGGTCCTGTCGGGAGGGCGCATTGGCTCAACGTCCGCTGCTCCTCCCGGTCTGGGACTGCAGGTGAAGCGCGATGGCGCCGCCTTCCTGATCACCTGGAACCGGTCGGCACGTCCAATTGCGAACGCCAAGGAAGCGAACCTCGTCATTTCCGACCCCAGCCGGGAGCCTTTCGACGGCACCAAGGACCCATTGTTCTTGCAGGTGGCGCCGGGGCGATTGCGCACCGGGAGCATGACCTACACTTCGTTTTCTCCGGTCGAGAAGGTCCAGTTCCGGCTGGATGTCGTCGGACCCTCGGGTGAACTGACCAGCGAGTCCCTGGCCTCCACGCCGGCGCCTGGGGATCGCTCCATCGTTCCGCCGTTGGAAGAACCCAAGTTGCCGGGGCGCTCCAGGCCCCAAACGGTCCGCTCATCGAGGGCGGTAGATCAGCCGCGAACCGCCAGCCGCACGTTCGTTCCGCCAATATCCGGCAAACCGCCGAACCTGGCCCGGACGGTGATCCCCGCGCCTCCCGAGATTGCCGCCGACGCCCCGGCCGATCCAACGCCCGCTCCAACGCCGACCGCGCCGCTTTCGCTGCCGTTCTTCAACAATGCGTACGCCAACATGCCGGCGGCGGGTGTCAATCAGAATCGCGATGCGACGCCGGCAGTCCCGCAAGGTCAATTGCCGGCGGGAGTGCTGACCATCACGTCGGAGCCGAGCGGAGCCGAGGTTCAGATTAACGCCGTCCGCGCCGGCTACACGCCGCTGACCATCCAGATTTCGCCGGTAGGTCTGGGATTCACTGTGACTGTGACCAAGAGCGGCTTCATGAAGTGGACGCTGCAAACTTCGGCGACCGCCCAGCCATACTCGCTGCACGCTCAATTGAGGCCGTCGCCCAGGTGATGATGGAGCGCAGAGTCCTCGGCCGCACCGGCCTGGAAGCCGGACGCCTGGGCATGGCGGCGAGCTATGGCGTTCCGGCCCGGGCAGTCGAGCGAGCTTTCGAGCGCGGCGTCAACTACCTCTACTGGGGATCGTTTCGCAAGGCGGGGTTCGGCCAGGCGCTGCGCAATCTGAAACCGCAGCGCGACCGCATGGTGCTGGTGCTGCAGTCGTATTCCAGAGTCGCCGCACTGCTCAGTCCCAGCGTTGAGATGGCGCTCGGCAAGCTGGACTATGACTTCGCCGACGTGCTGTTGCTGGGGTTGTGGAACCATAAACCTGCGCGGCGCATTCTGGATGCCGGCCGTGCGCTGCGCCAACGCGGCCTGATTCGCCACATCGCGGTCTCGACGCATCACCGGCCGCTGGTGGAGCAGTTGGCGGCCGATCCGGATGTCGGCATCGTGCACATTCGCTACAACGCCGCGCATACCGGCGCGGAGTGCGAAGTGTTTCCGGTACTGCGTTCCCAGGAAAAGCCTCCAGGCACGGTGGCATTCACAGCCACCAGTTGGAGACAGTTGCTGAACGCGCGGCGTGTTCCCACCGGCGAGAAGGTACCCAGCGCGGCCGATTGCTACCGCTTCGTGCTTTCCAATTCCGCTGTCGACGTTTGCATGACCGGCCCGGCCAACGAAGCGCAAGCTGATGAGGCGCTGCGGGCGATCGAGCAAGGGCCGATGAGCGAGGATGAGCTCCAATGGATGCGGCGCGTGGGCGATCACATCCACAAGAAGTGACGCGGCCCTGGCCCAGCTTCTGACAGAGTTGTTAGTTGGCCGCTCGAATCTCGTATTGAAACGGCACGCGGTTGTCTCAGGCGGCCTCTTCGGCTTCCTGAAACCAGTGCCTGGTGCGATTGCAGAACGAGCAGACCGACAGCATGACGGGGACCTCGATGAGGACGCCCACGACGGTAGCCAGTGCGGCTCCCGAGCCCGGACCGAATAGCGCGATCGCCGTAGCCACGGCAAGCTCAAAGAAATTGCTGGCGCCGATCAGCGCTCCCGGAGCGGCGACTGCATGCCGCACCTTGAACAATTTCATTAATCCATAGGCCAGCGACGAGTTGAAATAGACCTGAATCAGGATCGGAACGGCGATGAGCAGTACGTGCAACGGCTTGCCGGTGATGTTGTCCGCCTGAAACGCGAAGATGAGCACCAGCGTGGCCAATAGCGCGAGCATGCTGACCGGGGCGAATCGCGGCAAAAGTTTTCCTTCGAACCATTGCCGTCCATGCGCGCGGACCAACCAGGCGCGCAGCGCGGCGCCGACGGCGAGCGGAATCACGATGAAGATCGCCACGGCGTAGAGCAACACCTGGAATGGCACACGCAAAGAGGAAGCCCCATTCACCAGAAAACGGACCACCGGCGCGAACAGAAAGAGCATGATGAGGTCGTTCAGTGAAACCTGCACCAGCGTGTACGCCGGGTCGCCGTCCGTGAGATAGCTCCACACGAAGACCATCGCGGTGCACGGAGCCGCGGCCAGGATAATGCATCCGGCGATATACTGGCCGGCATCCGCGGGCGAAATCCAGGCGGCGAACACGTAACGGAAAAACACCCACGCGATAAAGGCCATCGAGAACGGCTTGACCAGCCAGTTGACGAAAAGCGTAACCAGCAATCCGCGCGGCCTCTTGCCGACGTCCCGGATGGAGGCGAAATCCACTTTCATCATCATCGGGATGATCATCAGCCAGATCAGGACAGCGATCGGAATATTGATCTGGCTGCCGGCTCCGAATTGCATTTGGCGTAGAGAGCCGGCGACCTCTGGTAATGCTTTTCCGGCCAGCACTCCAACCAGCATGCAGAGGCCCACCCAGATGCTGAGATAGCGCTCGAAATAGTTCAGTCTTTTGGGCGCAGCACGCCCTGGTCTTGAATTTCGTGTATCGTCGAGTAACGATGGCCGCTGCATAAAAACACTTCAGACGATCGACACCAGCGCCTTCAGTCTGCGCAGACCGTCGAAGTTGATGCAGTAGCCGACGCGGAGGCCATCCTGGGTGCTGCGAACCAAGCCGGCCTCCTTCAGAATTCTCAGATGCTCGGAAACAGTGGATTGCGCGAGGGGTAGTTCATCGACAATCTGGCTGCAGACCCGAGCCTCTTTTCGTGAAAGCATCCGGAGGATACGCACTCGAGCCGGATGGCCAATCGCTTTCGCGAGCTTTGCCAATTCTTCGTCGGCCTCGGCTCCTTCCAGGGTCTGGAGACTCAATTCGGGTTGAGCCGGCTCCGGCGGGCAGCACAACTCGTTGGGCGAGGTCTTGGCAGCCATAGGCAATCGTCGATTAACGATACTAGGACTGGACGTAACCGTCAAGAACCAGCTGGGCGCGCTGCTCGCTTCAGGGCTTGATCGCTACCGTGACGCCGTCCTGGCTGCTCGCGTTCCCGATCTTGATTACCACTGGAACCGGGGCGCCCCGCGGCACGCTGGACGGAATTTTCGCGTTTACTTGTATGACTCCGGCCGGCTCGCCGGGTGCGGCGCCTGCATAGCTGACATCGGCGGTTTGCCCGCCGATTTGGACGGTCACCTGCTGGAGCGGCTTTCTGAGGACGGTTCCAGTAATGCTGCCGTCCACTCCGCCTGGGTCGGTCTGCCCTTCGCCAGTAGCAAATATGCTGATGACGGATCCCGGATCGGCCCCGTTGTTGGTCGAATTGACGCTAGTGTCCTGATTCAGAATCGCGCCTTGACCGGCGGTGTCGAGCGTGAAGATGCCGGGCGCCGAAGCAGCCACGGGAATGGTCATGGAATTCGATCGCTGGCCCAGGTACTGAACGAACACGGTAGTGGTCGGATTGCCGGCCACCTCGTAGGGCACGATGACCGACACCTTGTCCGCGGAAGTGTACACCAGCGGCGCCGCGAAGCCGTCGAAGAAGACCTGGGTATCGGCGAGCGAGGTGTCCAACCTTCCGAATTCGGTGATGTGGAAGGTCACCAGAGTAGTCGGGCCGATGGTCGAGCCGAAAAGTGTTACGATTTCGCCGCCCGAGACCGGTCCGGAGGCAAAGCTGGCGGCGTTGGTAACCGCGGTAAGCGCAGGCTGAGGCTGAGTGACGTTGAGCGTGATGCTGACGCTCAGCGACCCGCCCAAGAGCGGCGTAATGACAACCGTGCCAGTGTAGTTGCCCACAGCCAACCCACCCGAGTTGATGGTCGCGGTCAAAGTCGCGGGCGTGTCGCCCTGCGTCGGTCCGACGCTGAGCCAGGATCCTCCCTTGGTGGTGGTCGCTTGAGCGGTGAAGTGTTGCGGAACGCCGCCGCTCGCGAGCACGATCGACTCGTTGGTGAGATTCGATGTGGTGGATGCGACGGCGTTGATGGTGAAGCTGGTGGGGCTCGCAATGGTGATGGCCGGCGCGGCCAGTACGGTCAGCGTCACATTCACCAGCACCGGACTATTGGAAGCTTGGGCGGCGATGGTGATCGATCCGCTGTACGGGCCCGGTTTCAGGCTGGAGAAGCTGGTCACTCCGATGGTGATCTGGCCGGGCGTATTTCCGGTGGCAGCGGTTTTGGCGATCAGCCAGCTTCCGCCGGTGGTGGTCGCAAGCGAGGCCGAATAACTGAGCGTGCCGCTATCGGAGCTGATGGTGAGGGTCTGATCGGCGGGAGCGTTGGTTGCTCCGAGCTGCACGGTGAACGCGAGCGATGCCGGGCTGACGAGCAACTGCTGGGTGCCCGGCGCACCCGTCACGAGAATGGTGAAGCTGCGGGTGGCGACGTTGGCGCAAGCGTCTTTGGCGGAAAGAGTGAAATTGGAGGTGCCGGTAGCCGTGGGCGTTCCCGCGATGGACTGCGTGTTGTCGGAATTCGGCTGGATGCTCAGTCCACTCGGAAAATTTCCGGAAGCGAGCGCGAACACCGGCCGGGGCGCGAAGGGCGTGACGCACCCGCCGCTCGAGGTCAACAACTGCTTATACACCAGGTTGACCACTCCATTCGGAAACGATGCATTGGTGATGCTGAATCCGGACGGTGCGGCGCTGTTGATGATGATGGTGAAATTCTGCGACTGCGTCGCGCCGGCGTTATCCCTGACCGTCACGCTGAATGGGTACGAGCCCGGACTGGACGGCGTGCCGCTGATGAGTCCCGTAGACGGCGTCAATGTCAGACCGCTGGGCAGCGATCCGGCAACGGACCAGGTGACAGGCGGCTGGCCGCCGGTGGCCGTGAGCGTAGCTGAATACGGAACGCTCACGGTGCCTACCGGCAGGTTCTGCGTTGTAATCGCAAGACCGCCGGGAGCCGCGGCGCCTTGATTGACGGTGTAGGTTTGTCCGGCGATGGTCAACGTTCCGCTGCGCGCCGCGCCAATATTCGCCGCCACCGAATAAGAAACCGAGCCTGGGCCGGTACCGCTGGCGCCGGCCGTGATGCCGATAAAGCCCGAGTTGCTGGTGGCTGTCCATCCACAACCGGCGGAAGTGTTGACGTTGACGGTTCCAGCTCCGCCGGCCGAGCTGAAGGACTGGCTGGACGCTGAAAGCGTGAAGGTGCAACTGACGCCGGGAGTGATTTGCAGATTGAACACCGGGTTCTGCACCAGTTCGCCGAAGATTCCGACCAGTTGCGTGGTGCCTGGCGGTCCACTGACCACCAGATCGCACGTCGCTGTGCCGCTTGCGTCCGTGAGCACGACCCCGTTGGGACCCTTGCACGCGGCCGGTGGCGTCGCCGTCAGGTTCTGGTTGTTGGCCACGCGAAGGCCGATGTTGGGGATCGGCGCGCCGTTCTGGAATCCGGTGGTTGCGAAGATGTGCATTACCACCGCTCCTGGCAGCGTGGTGCCGGATTGAGCTGTCAGCGTAGAGCCAATGTCGGGACGATCGAACGAGATGATCACGCTGCTGGTACTGCTGCCCTTCGCCGGTATTGTGGTGACGACAAAGCTCACGGTTCCCGAAGCCGTGCTGGCGATCACCGTCGAGGGAAGGAAGGAAGCCAGGGGCTGCAGGCTGGTGGCTTGAAACGACGCGCTGGCCAGACCGTTGGCATCCGTGTTCGGCGCGGAGGAGATGATGGAGCCAGCGCCGTCGGTGAGCGTCCACGTGACCGCGACGCCCGAGGCCGGGTGTCCGGCTGAATCCTTGGTCTGGACCACCAGCGGTGCGGTGGAAGGAAATTGTTCGTCGACCAGTTGCCCGTTGCCGGACACCATGACCAGGCTTTGCGCGCCCAGAGCGCCGGCAAAGAGGCCAAGAACGACCGGAAGGATTGCTACGAGAGTCGGTATGCGCTTCAGTAAAGTATGTCCAGGCACGATTACTTCTCGAGTGGGGGAGATACTGCGATGAAGGACGCGAAACTATCCTAAGCTTACCATCTCCCGAGGACCGGCTGGCCACTGATGTAAACTTCGCGCGCGGCCTGGATGCCGAAGAAGTAGGGGATCTCGCGGTAGTCTTCGCAATCGTGGATGACGAAGTCGGCCAGCTTTCCGGTCTCGAGCGATCCGATTTCACGCTGGCGGCCGAGACTGCAGGCTGCGTTGAATGTGGCGGCGGCGAGGGCTTCGGCCGGGGTCATCTTCATTTGCGTGCAGGCCAGCGACAGGATCATCGGCATCGACGGAGTGGGTGAGGAGCCGGGATTGAAGTCGGTGGCCAGCACCACAGCCAGGCCGGCTTCGATCATCGCGCGAGCCGCCGGGTAGCGCGTGCTGCCGAGCGCATAGACCGAACCGGGGAGCAGCACCGGCTGGACTCCCGCGGCTCGCAGCGCGGCGATGCCTCGTGCATCGGTGTGTTCCAGGTGGTCCGCCGTTGCGGCACCCAGTTCGGCAGCCAGCGCGGCGGCGCCGGAGTTGGAGAGCTGGTCGGCGTGCATTCTCAGGCCGAAGCCTAGCGAGCGCGCGACGGTCAGTATGGCTCGGCTCTCTTCGACGCTGAAGACTCCGGGTTCGCAGAAAACGTCGCAGTATTCAGCGAGCTTTTCGGCGGCCACGCGAGGCAGCATCTGCTCGGTGACCACGCGCATGTAGTCGTGCTTGCGGCCGCGATATTCGTCCGGGACCTCGTGCGCTCCGAGAAACGTGGCGACGCACCTGAGCGGCTGGATGCGCGCGATCGCGCGCAGCAGTTTGCATTCGTCCTCGACAGAGAGGCCGTAACCGGATTTCGCCTCGATGGTTGTGGTGCCGCTCGCGAGAAACCAACGAACGTATCTTTGGACGGCGGCGAGCAGATCATCTTCACTGGCGGCGCGCGTTTGCCGGACCGTCGAACGGATGCCACCGCCGGCGGCGGCGATTTCGGCGTAGCTGGTGCCGGCGACGCGCTGCTCGAACTCGCCGGCTCGATTCCCGGCGAATACCGGATGCGTGTGCGCGTCCACGAAGCCAGGCAGCACCACTCGGCCGCCGGCGTCGATCACGGTGGAGTCCGCATCCAGCAATGGCTCGATCTCGGACGGCGACCCAGCCCGCAGGATACGATCGCCCTCGATCAGCATCGCGCCATCGGCGATGATGGCGAGATCGCGGAGTTCAGCGCCGGTTCGCGGACGCGCGGGACCGGCCAGCGTAACCAGTTGAGAGCAGCCCAGGATCGCGATCTTCACCGCGCCGGGTCCATGGGCATGCGGATGCCGCGAGCGTGCGCCACTTCGATCGCTTTGGCGTATCCGGCGTCGGCGTGTCGAATGACGCCCAGGCCGGGGTCGGTGGTGAGCACTCGCTCCAGGCGCCGCGCGCACGGCTCAGTCCCGTCGGCGACCACCACCATGCCGGCATGCTGCGCGTATCCGATGCCCACGCCGCCGCCGTTGTGAATCGAAACCCAAGATGCGCCCGCGGCGGTGTTTACCAGCGCGTTCAGCAGCGGCCAATCGGCGATGGCGTCCGAGCCGTCCAGCATGGCTTCGGTCTCGCGATAGGGCGAGGCAACGGATCCGGCGTCCAGATGGTCGCGGCCGATCACGATGGGAGCCTCCAGCTTTCCACGCCGCACATAGTCGTTCATGGCGAGTCCGAACTCGGCGCGCTCGCCGTAGCCCAGCCAGCAAATGCGGGCGGGCAATCCTTGAAAATGGATGCGCTCTTTGGCCAGCCGCATCCAGCGTTCGAGCACCGGATTGTCGGGGAATAGTTCCAGCGCCAGCCGGTCCGTGGTGTGGATATCTTCGGGCGACCCCGACAGGGCGGCCCAGCGGAACGGCCCGCGGCCTTCGCAGAACAGCGGGCGAATATATTCCGGCACGAAGCCAGGAATCTCGAATGCGTCCTCGACGCCGGCAGTCTTGGCTTGTGCGCGGATGTTGTTACCGTAGTCGAACGTGACCGCGCCCATGCGTTTCAACGCCAGCATGGCGCGGACGTGCTGTCCCATGGCGTCCATGGATCGCCGCACGTATTCGTCCGGGTTCGAACATCGCAGCGCCAGGGCGTCGGCAAGGCTCATGCCATTCGGAACGTAGCCGTTGAGCGCATCGTGAGCGCTGGTCTGATCGGTCAGGATGTCGGGCACGACGCCGCGGCGGAGCAGCTCGGGCACAACGTCGGCGCAGTTGCCGACCAACCCGACCGATAACGCATCGCCGCGCCGGCGCGCGTCGTCGACCGTCGCCAGCGCTTCATCCAAGGTCCGGGACATGCGGTCGCAATAGCCGGTCTTCAGGCGCTTCTCAATGCGCGCCGGATCGACATCGACGCCAAGAAAGCAGGCGCCGTTCAGCGTGGCGGCCAACGGCTGCGCGCCGCCCATTCCACCCATGCCGCCCGAAACGATCAGCTTGCCGCGCAGCGATCCGCCGAAATGTCTGGCCCCTGCTGCCGCGAACGTTTCGAAAGTGCCTTGGATGATTCCCTGGCTGCCGATGTAGATCCACGATCCGGCGGTCATCTGCCCGTACATGATGAGGCCGAGCCGCTCCAGCCGGTGAAACTCCTGGTAATTCGACCAGCGGCCCACCAGATTGGAATTGGCGATCAGGACGCGCGGCGCATCCGGATGCGTGCGAAAGATGCCGACCGGTTTGCCGGACTGCACCAGCAGCGTTTCGTCATTTTCGAGCGAGCGCAGGGAACGCACGATGGCTTCGAAGCTAGGCCAGTCGCGCGCGGCCCGGCCTGTGCCGCCGTAGACGATCAGCTCATCGGGTTTCTCGGCGACCTCGGGATCGAGGTTGTTCATGAGCATCCGAAGCGCAGCTTCCTGATGCCAGCCCTTGCAGGAAATCTCGCGCCCTCTCGGCGCGCGTACGACCGGCCGATGTTCGCTCACACCTCGATCCTACGACAACGCTCACTGCACCGGAAGCCGCACGGGTATGTCCACGGTGGTGGAAAGCTGCGTTGCTTGCACCGAGATCTTGATCTGAATCGGGGTAGGATCGTTGGCCGCGAACGTTGCCTTGGCCTGTCCTGTGGCGTCCGTCGTAATGGTGACTTGGCCGGCTGTCGACGAGCCGGTGAACGACAGATGTCCCTTTACAACCTCGAAGACCAGCTTCGCTCCGGGGAATGGGTTCGATCCGGCCACGGCCACCGCGGTGATGCTGGCTTGCTGGCCGATGTCGACGAAATCGGGAGCACTCAGCACACCGACTCCGGTGGGCGCCGAGGGAGCTGTCCCCGTCACAGTCAGGTTGACCGGACCGAAAGCCGCTCCCACGGATACGATGATCTGCTCGGCGCCTGCGCTGACGCCTTGCAGCTGAAATTGTGCCGTGCCAGTGCCGTCGGTAAGCAATTCGGAGCCCAATCCGCGCGCCCACAGCGTGCCGTTCAAGAACTTCACGTTGCCGTATACGGAGAGCAGATGCACTGGCACATTCACAGCAGGCTGGCCGTTATTGGAGGGTTTTATCGTGAACGTCCCAGTGCCGTTCACCGGTAGTTGAGCACCCGGAGGCGTGGTGATTCCAACGTTGGTGAGTTGCACAGCCGGCCCAACGGTGAACGAAAGAGTTTGTGTTGGCCCGCCGGGCGCCTTCACCGTGATGCGGGCAGGTCCCGGCGCCGTAGGCCTCACTTGCAAGGAAAAGGAGCCGGATAAATCCGTATAGATGGTCGCGGAACTGCCGGGTGGAATCGCGGTGCCGCTGGCGGTGATCGGCGGCGATCCAGCCGAGGTAGAGACCACCAACGGGTAGTTGGGAATCGACGGACCCGAGCTCGTATCCCGAGGCGAGAGCCGGCGGCGCATCGACAGCGAGTTCGCGCTGCCGGCGGTACCCGGCGCTGCCTTCAAATCTCCGACCAGATCCTGGTTCTCGTTGGCCGACTCGGTAGGTTGCGGTTCATCGATCAGGATCGTGTACGGCAGCGGGGCGCATTTGATGACCGACTGGTGGCTGTCGGTCTGCGGATGCACGTAGTTGGCGTCGGGGAGCGTGCGATGAAACGGCTGGAGGTGGTTGTCGTCCCAAGGAATCAGAGTGGTGATGATGGGGTCGAGCGTGTCGCACTTACGCGTGACGGAAGGGCCGGAGGCGTCTTTTTCGTCCCAGGTGGTGTTGCCGATGTCACGATCGGCGTCCATGTTGTCGTTCGCGGCCGCGCCTGCGTCGCTGCCCGGCGGGACGGTGAAGGGTTGGATGCAATTGGAAGTGCACCCCACGGACGCATCCAGATCCCAGAAATAGTAAGTCGGAAAGACGAAGGGCACAGGCGGGATGAACCGTGCCAGCTGAAAGCCTGGTTGATCCGCGTCCGACGAGCCGGCGCCGGAGAGGGTGATGATCGATCCCAGAGGCGCCGTGATCTCATCCATCGGATTCTGGCAGTCTCCGCCGCCCACGGGCTTCGGGAGAATCGTGTCGCCATTCGGCGCTGTCGCCATGACAATGCGGTTGTCGGCCACCGGATGATAGAAGCGTTCCAGAAACCGCGCCCAGCGAGCGTGCTGCACGAACATCAGGTTGGGTGAAGGCGGTTCGGGCCATTCGGTGCGAGGGTTCAGATCGCCGTGATCTTCCTGGTCCATGGCCTTCAGCGGAAGCTGATCGTTGTTGGAGGCATAGATCGCCAGCCGCGAGTTGCCGTCTGATTGGCGCGTGGTCGGAAAGTCGTAGTCTTCGTCGGCGCGGAAGGATCCGGTGCGCTTTCGATTGGTGGGGAAATAAATGTGCAAGCCGTGGGCGTTCAAGCCCGGGCTGTGCTGCTCGGCCAGCACCACCGGGCCGGAGATCGAGGCCAGGATCGGGGGAATGGGCGCCTTGACGCAGCCCGGGATCTGCGGATCGTCGTTGATTCGCTTGGCCAGATCGTAAAGATCCACGAAGTTGGTGTCGCCGAAAACCTGCGAGGCGATGCGGTCGAACTTGATGAGAACCTGGACGTTGTCCCAGGGGTTATCGCGTCCCAGAAACACGCCCGAGCCGGTTCGCAGAGCGGCGGACCAGGTATCCACTTGCGAGATGAGCGCGCCCAGTTGCTTTTCGTCGGTCAGCGACAGGGTCCATTTGCCGGCGCTGACCTGATATCGAGCGGCGAACAGATCGACGATCTTGGAACCCAAGTCGCGGGGCGAAATATCCGGATTGAGCGTCAGCGCGTTGCGAAGCGTGTTGTAGGGAAACCCGCGCCCCGGCACGAGTTCTTCCGAGGCAAGGAAGTAGTCGGTGAAATCGCGGACTTGATCGGCGACTTCAATGCCGCCCATCAGGCAGGCGTCGAAAGCGAGCAGATCGAAATGCTGCCCGGCCAGGGCGGTGGTGAACTCGCCCATGTACAAGTAGTCTCCTTTGGCGCGGGTTCCGGGGACCGTCTGGTCGGGACCCCAGCGTTTCCAGCCGTTGCCGTGCGAGGAGAGGATGATGGCGTAGTGCTGGGCGGGGTAGTTGGACTTTGCCCAATTGATGAAGGTCTGCAGGACGAACGGGTTTCCCATATCTTGGGCCCCGGCGTCGATGGTATCGTCGGGAGCGGCTGCGAGCTGCACTTTGTCGCTCTCCTCGGAGGCATCGATGCGTCCGCGAACGGCAGAGCCGTTGCGAAATTTCGTTCCTTTGAACATGGCGACAAAGTTCACGTTGTTGTCCGAGCCGCCGAGCGCGGAGATTTCCACCATGTTGTCGAAGATGTAACTCTCGAGCGAATTGGCGCCGTTCAGGTACAACATCACGGTCCATTTCTTGGGACTTGCGGCGCGTGGTGTGACCGTACTGGCGGCAGGCGCCGGGCCGAACACGAACGGAAGCTGATCCAGATTGCGGCGGTTGGGCGAGTTGTCCAGCGCGGCCACGCCGCCGTGCGGCTCGAAATCGGCGGTGGTGTCGGTATCGGTGGAATTTTCGTCGCGGCCGATGGACATGCCGGGATCCACGCGCCGGGGCTTCTCGAAGCTCTCCGCCTGGATGCCGTCGCTAGAAAGCGCTGCGTTGCGTGTCCAGATTCCGGCGCGAACCGCGTCGTTGTGAGCCGTGCCTGGGTTGTAGTAGTCGGCCTGCGTGGCCCACGAGATGAAGTCGACGATTCCCGCCGGCGAGTACAGTGCGGCTTCGTCCATGTCCTGGCTCCACAGCGGGCCAGTGTCCTGGGTATAGGCGTCGCCGGTGTTGTCGCGAAAATCGGTCCGATTGGCGCCCTGCGTGAAGTGGACTACTAGATAGGCTTGCGGCGGAAGCAGGATCGAAGGCAGGTTACGAGCAGACGATCCGAGCGAACCATCCCGGCCGGCGACGATCCAGCCGGTCAGATCCACTGGTGCCGCCCCGGCGTTGAACAGTTCAACCCATTGATGGGTCTTGAGCGCATTGGAGTTGGCCGGATCGATGCGATACAAGACTTCGTTGATCAGCGCTTGGCCGGATGCCAGAGACGACAGCGCAAGCGCAAGAAGCAGGCGCGACCCGTTAGCCATACGCGCAACCTCCGTGACCTATCCCCGAATTGCAAAGGTCAGTTGGATCGATTATATCCCTGAGACGATCGGCCCATCGGTCGCACTAAAATGGCGTGAAAGATCAAGCTCTCCCCATTGATACCGCCGCGCGCCAGCGCGCTATTGACGCTGCCCTGAGCCAGATGGACAAGCAGTTCGGAAAGGGCACCGTGCTACGCCTCGGCTCGCGCAACGTTCTGCCGGTGACGGTGATCCCGAGCGGCTCCATTTCGCTGGACGCGGCTCTGGGCGTGGGCGGTTTTCCGCGGGGCAGGGTAGTGGAGATATTCGGTCCTGAATCGTCCGGCAAGACCACTCTCGCATTGCAAGTTATCGCCCAGGCGCAAAAGGCCGGCGGCACTGCCGCTTTCATCGATGCCGAGCACGCTTTGGATGCCGGCTATGCTCGCAAACTCGGTGTGGACGTGGACAACTTGATCGTGTCGCAGCCGGACTACGGCGAACAGGCGCTCGAGATCACAGGCGCGCTGATCGGCTCGGGCGGCGTCGACATCGCGGTGATCGATTCGGTGGCCGCTCTGGTCCCCAAGGCCGAGCTGGACGGAGAAATGGGTGACAGCCATATGGGCCTGCACGCGCGGCTGATGTCCCAGGCTCTGCGCAAGCTCACGGGCACGGTGGCCCGCACCAACACGCTGCTCGTTTTCATCAACCAGGTGCGCGAGAAGATCGGAGTGATGTTCGGGAATCCGGAAACCACCACCGGAGGCCGGGCGCTTAAGTTCTACTGCTCGGTGCGCGCCGAGGTGCGCCGCATCGCTTCGCTCAAGGACGGCGACGCGGTGATCGGCAATCGAACCAAGATCAAGGTGGTCAAGAACAAGGTCGCGGCTCCGTTCCGCGAGGCCGAAGTCGACATCCTGTATGGCGTAGGCATCTCGCAGGAAGGCGACCTGCTGGACCTGGGTGTGACGCAAGGGCTGGTGGAAAAGAGCGGATCCTGGTTCAGCTTTGGCGGCGAACGCATTGGCCAGGGCCGCGACAACGCCCGCACGTTCCTGGTTGCGAATCCCGAGCTGCGCGATCGGTTGGACGGCGAGCTGCGCCGCCAGCTCGGACTGACGTCTGGGAGCGATCCCGATCAAGCGGACCTGAGCAAGACCGCCAAGACCGCGTAAATTCAGCTTTGGAAGCCTGCTGTGGGCGCCAAAAGCCCGTTCCATCGGCTTTCGGGGCGCCCCTCTCTCAAAAAACTGAGGAAAACCTCAGTTTTGTGCTACTCTTCTCTTTACATCGGCCTTTCCTTCCCGTATGATTTGGTAGGAAACAATTTGGTGCGGTTATGTTTTATGTAGGCGCACTGGAGAGTGGAAGAATACCTACAAGGAGAAGTACATGGCAGCAGCGAAAATGACGCAGTCTCAGATCATGAAGGAACTGGCAGCCGCCACCGGAAGCAGCACCAAGGCAGCCAAGCAGTTCGTCGCGACGTTCGCGGAAATGGCCGTTCGTGAAACCAAGAAGAACGGGATGTTCGTGATACCGGGCATCGGCCGCCTGGTCCGCGTGGATCGCAAAGCGCGCATGGGCCGCAATCCAGCTACCGGCGAGGCCATCAAGATCCCGGCCAAGAAGGTGGTGAAGTTCCGGGTTGCGAAGGCCGTAAAAGACGCGATCGTTCCGAAGAAGAAATAGGGCGACGTCCCCAAATAGAAGCAAAAACCCCCGCGACGGACCTCGCGGGGGTTCTGTATTTCGGAAGTCGATTAAGATCCGCTCAGATTGCGAGCGAACCCAGGAAGCCTCAGGCCTGCTTCTTTTCGTCGACCTTCTGTTCCTCGCTCTTCATAGCGTTCTTGAAATTCTTGATGCCTTCGCCTAGCCCCTTGGCCACTTCGGGAATCTTCTTTCCGCCAAATAGCAGAACGGCAACCACCAAAATGACCAAAAGTTCAGGTAGGCCTATAGATCGGAACATGCGGCCTCCTTTATGGACACACCTCTATTGTAGGGAGCTTGGTTGAGCGCCGTCAAGGGACGGTCCTGCAAGGACTTTCCCGCGCCCCGGCCGGCTTGGCCAGGGCGGGCTGTCAGCGCCTTCCCTCTAAAGCCCGCAACAGGTCGCGAAAGCGGCGGCGGTTCACTTCCAGGCGCGGTCCGTTCTTGAGCAGAACCTCGCCCGATCCGCCTGGCATGGGGAACACTTCGGCGGCGGACTGGCCGTGCGTATGGTTCTGAGAATGAGTGTGCGGCTGCCGCTCGATCGCGGCGAGGCGTTCGGCGGAAAGAACGCTAGCGGCGGCTCGCAAACGCTCGATTCGTTCCGCATGTCCCTGGGCCTGCTTTTCCATTGAGACGAAATTCGCGGCGCGAGCGTTGGCGTCACTTGAGGGGGATGGCCCGGTCGGGGTCAATGCGCACGACCAGGTAGTCGACCGTGGAATCGAGCGAGCTGAACCAGTGCGCGACGCCGGCGGGAATGATCACGGTGTCGCCTGGTCCGAAGCGCTGCCGGTGGCCATCTTGGATGGACGGGCCGCTGAGGCTGGGACCGGCGAGTTCTTTGACCACTCTGCCTTGCGGGTCCATGCGTTTGGGATCGTCCAGCTTGCGGCCAGTCACCAGTTCGCCGGTGCCCGAGAGGATGTGATAAACCTCCGTCAGTTGATCGTGCATGACGGCGCCTTGCTTGCCGGGCTGACGGCGCATCACCGCGACGCCGACGTCCATGCGGCCGACGTTCACCATGCGGAGGATCTGCTCGGTGCCCCGGCCCGCGGGTAGCGCTTTGAGAGTGGTGGTCACGTCTTCCTGAGTGATGTGAGAGCCCACGTCCATCGCATTCTCGGCCGCGAAGCACAGCGACGCCGCCGCCCAAATGCCCAGCAACACAGTACGCATGAAACGTTTCTCCTTGCTGTAAAGTTTACATTAGCCGAGAAACAACTTGGGCGCGGGAGTGGAAGTCTGCTGTATACTGCCTTCTACCCATGTGGCAGCACAATTACACACCTCTTCATGGAAGTTTGTTTCAGTCCGCCGCTGTAGCCTCGTTGCCGGTCCTCACGCTGCTGCTTCTGTTGGGCGTGCTCCGCAAGCCGGCCTGGTTCTCGGCGCTGTCGGGACTCGCGGCCACAGTTTTAGTGGCGCTGCTGCTCTACGGGATGCCGGTCACGCAGGCTTTTTCCGCGGCCACGTTCGGAGCCGCATTCGGTTTGTTCCCCATTGGGTGGATCGTGATCGGCGCCGTGTTCCTCTACCGCATCACGATCGAGACCGGGAAGTTCGAAGTCATCAAGTATTCGCTCGGAAGCCTGACCAAGGATCGCGCGCTGCAGGCCTTGCTGATTGGGTTTGCTTTCGGAGCATTTCTGGAGGGAGCCGCGGGATTCGGAACGCCAGTGGCCGTGGCCGCAGCCATGCTGACCGGACTCGGCTTCTCGCCGTTCTACGCGGCGGCTTTGTGCCTGCTGGCCAACACGGCTCCGGTGGCGTTCGGGTCGATCGGCATCCCCGCTGTCACGCTGGCCGGCATCACGAATTTACCGCTCGACCGGTTGAGCGCGGGCATTGGCCGGATTTGCGCGCCGCTGTCCGTGATCGTGCCCGGATACATCGTGGTGGTGATGAGCGGCTTCGGCGGCCTCGCGCGGGTCTTCCCGGCGGCGCTGGTGTGCGGCGTGTCATTCGCGGGCATGCAGTTCATCATTTCCAATTTCGTCGGCCCGCAGCTCACCGATATCGTCGCGTCGCTGACTGCGATGGGGGCGCTGGTTCTGCTGTTCCTGGTCTGGAAACCGAAGAATGAGGACCGGCATGCGGAGCCGGCCGAGTCGGGCAAGACGGTCCACTATTCGGGCGGCCAGATCTTCCTGGCCTGGAGCCCTTATCTATTGCTGGTGGCGTGCGTCCTGCTGTGGGGTTGGAAGCCGATGCAGGGGCCGTTGAATTCGGTGAGCATTCCAATCCAGTGGCCGGGCCTGCACAACCAGATCGCGCGCGTTCCTCCGGTGACCAACAAAATCTCGGCATACGCGGCGGTCTTCAACTTGAACTGGCTGTCGGCGGCTGGAACGTCCTGCCTGATTGCCTGCTTTCTCTCGGCACTGGTGCTGCGGGTTTCGCCGAGTCGTTTCTTGAAAATTTTCGCGGACACCATGCGCCAGCTCGCGCTCGCTCTGGTTACGCTGGCTGCGGTGCTCGGCCTGGCCTACCTGATGAACTATTCCGGCGCCACCGGCACGCTGGGGTTGGCGTTCGCGGCCACCGGGGCATCGTTCCCGTTCTTCGGCGCGATTCTGGGCTGGCTGGGCGTGTTTCTTACCGGGTCGGACACCTCGTCGAATGCGCTGTTCGGCAACCTGCAAGTGATCACCGCCACGCGTCTGGGTCTTAACCCGGTGCTCATGGCGGCGGCTAACTCGAGCGGCGGCGTGATGGGAAAAATGATCAGCCTGTCGAGCTTGGCGGTGGCGGTGGCGGCCACTGGAATGAAGCCGGAAGAGGAAGCCATGTTGTTCCGCTTTACGCTGCGGCACAGCGTGTTCCTGGCTTGTCTGATCGGGCTGGTGGTGCTGTTTTATGCCTACGTGGCGCCGGGACTGCAGCCTTGACCGGCCGGCGCGGCGCCGGGTGAAGTAGCCCTGCCCGAATCGATTGTTGTACAAAGGGTCTTGTGCTGAGCGCGGCGCGAAGTCTTCTCCTGGCCCTTCTCGTGACCGGAGGAATCGCCGGACAGAGCCAACGCATCCCGCGGCAAACCGCTCGCACCACCGCCGCCGTGGAAGGCATCGTGCGCACCGAGGCGGGACTCGGACTCGGCGGAGTCAGCGTCGTCCTCCAGAATCTTTCCACCGGCCGAAGCGTCACGACGTCGACGACGGGCGATGGCGTTTTCCGGTTTCTCAATCTGGCGCCCGGCCGCTATCAACTCAAGGCTACGCGCGACGGCTTCGAGGGGTTCGCGCGCGGCGAGATCGGACTCCAGGCCGGCGGCGTGTTTCCGGTTGAGTTCAACATGAAGGCTGTGCCGAGTGGAGTGGAAGGCGGCCGCGAGATTCCGCGTAAACCGGAGCTTGGGCCGAAGCCTCCGACGACTCCCGTTCAGCCGGGGCCATCCTCTCCGTATCGGAACCTGCCGCAGGAGCCGCCGCCCGCCACCACCGGAGAACCGCGCCCGCTTGCGCCGCTGCCCACCGACAGTCAGCTCTTCGAAGTGATTCCAAACCGCTGGAACTTTCCGTTCCCCACCGAATACCATCGCTACCCGCAGGGCGAGGTGCCCTTTGTCAAGGGACACTGGTACGACCCGTTCAATCGCAATAAGCTCAAGGGCGACTATCCGATCATCGGCAACCGCACCTTCTTCGACCTGACCTTGACCAGCGACACGTTCGTGGACGGTCGCCGTCTTCCGGTGCCGAGCGGATTGGGGTCGTCCAGTCCGGACAGCTCGCAGTTCTTCGGGCGCTTCGGCCAGTATTTCATGAGCGAGAACATCGCCATCTCGGCTACGCTGTTTCATGGCGACACATCCTTCCGCCCCATCGACTGGCAGATCAGGTTTACGCCAGAGATCAACATCAACTATCTCAATGTGCAGGAAAACGGAATCGTGAACGTCGATGTGCGGAAAGGAACCACGCGGCTGGACACGCATGTCGGGCTACAGGAAGCATTTTTCGAAGCGAAGCTGAAAGACTTGAGCTCGAGCTACGATTTCGTCTCGGTCCGCGCGGGCATTCAATCGTTCAACAGCGATTTTCGCGGCTTCATTTTTTCCGACCAGGAGCCGGGCGTCCGCGTGTTCGGCAATTTCGACTCGAACCGCTACCAGTTCAACGCCGCCTACTTCGCCATGCTCGAGAAGGACACCAACAGCGGTTTGAACCGCTTGGAGTACCGCAACCAGCAGGTGTTCATCGCCAACCTGTACCGTCAGGATTTCATCAAGCTGGGGTACACGATTCAGGCCAGCTTTCACTACAACAAGGACGATCCGTCCTTCCGATTCGACAACAACAATTTTCTGGCGCGGCCGGCGCCGATCGGCGTGGTGAAGCCGCATTCGATTCGCGCGTTTTACTACGGGCTCACCGGCGACGGACATATCGGGCGTCTGAACATCACGCATGCGTTCTATCAGGTGCTGGGTCACGACAATTTCAATGAGCTGGCGGGCCGGCGCGTGGACATCAACGCGCAGATGGCGGCGGCCGAGCTGTCGCTCGACAAGGACTGGCTGCGCTATCGCGTGTCTTTCTTCTATGCTTCCGGCGACAAGGACCCGAGGGATGGGACGGCCCGCGGCTTCGATACTATCTTCGACAACCCCAACTTCGGCGGAGGGTTTTTCAGCTTCTTTAATCGCGAAGGGATTCGTTTGACCGGGACCGGCGTAGCGCTGGTGAGTCCCGGGAGCCTGGTGCCGGACCTGCGCACCAGCAAGATCGAGGGACAGTCCAATTTCGTCAATCCGGGACTGTTCCTATACAATGCGGGGGTGGACATCGATGTCACGCCGAAGATCCGCGGCTTCGTGAACCTGAATCTGCTGCGCTTCGCGCGCACGGAGCCGCTCGAATTGCTGCTGTTTCAAAAGCCGATTCATTCCGGAATCGGCGCCGACTCGGGGATCGGCGTATCGTACCGGCCGCCGCTTTCGGAAAACATTGTGATCACCGGTGGAGTGAGCGCGCTGCAGCCATTCCAGGGTTTCCGCGAGATCTCCACCAATCGAACGCTATTCTCTGTGTTTACCAATGTCCGATTCCGTTTCTAAGTACTTGCGGTTCGCCTGCGCCCTGTCCCTTGCGGCGGTCTGTGTGCTCATGTGCACCCTGCTGATGGCCCAGCAATCCGGCCGGACGCTGCTGGTTCAATCGCAAGACGAAGCCGACCACAAGAGCACCGGCTGCGTGGCCTGTCATGGCCAGACCGATTCGCCGTCCATGCACACCACCGGGACCGTGCGACTGGGCTGCACGGATTGCCACGGCGGAAAGGCCGACGTCCTGCCGCCCGCGGGAGCACAGAAAGGGTCCGCTTCTTACGAGCAGGCCAAGAAGCAGGCGCATCCCCAGCCGCGAATCGCGGATTTGTGGAAGAGTTCCGCCAATCCGGTGCGCCCCTACGCGCAGTGGCTCAAGGAAAGCAAGGAGTATATCCAGTTCGTCAACCCCGGCGATCTGCGCGTGGCCGACCAGACTTGCGGTTCGTCCGGCTGTCATGCGCGGGAAGTGGTGGCGGTTCGCACCAGCATGATGACGCACGGAGCTATGCTGTGGGAGGCGGCGCTCTACAACAACGGCGACTACCCGTACAAAGACGCGCGCTTCGGCGAGAGCTATTCGCCCGATGGCCTGCCTCAACGCGTGCAGACCTATCCGCCGCCATCGCAGGATCTGACGCGGACCAAGGGCGTTCTTCCGCATCTCGATCCGCTGGGACGCTGGGAAGTCTCGGAGCCGGGCAATATTCTTCGAGTGTTCGAACGCGGAGGCGGCCCGCGCGCCGAGATCGGAAATCCGAATCCGGAAGAAGATCCCGGCCGGCCGGACGACAAGTTGAGCGACCGCGGCCTCGGCACCGAGCTGCGCACCGACCCGGTCTTCATCGGTTTGCAAAAGACGCGCCTGCTCGACCCGATTCTCTCGCTGCCCGGCACGAACGATCATCCCGGCGACTATCGGGGCAGTGGTTGCACGGCCTGCCATGTGATTTACGCCAACGACCGCTCGCCCATCCATTCCGGCCCCTACGCCGCGTTCGGCAACCAGGCGCACAGCGCGCAGATCGATCCGACGATTCCGCACGACGAGCGGGGCCATCCTATCAAGCACGAATTCACGCGCTCCATCCCAACCAGCCAATGCATTGTGTGCCACATTCATCCCGGCACCAACATGGTGGCGTCGTATCTCGGCTACATCTGGTGGGACAACGAAACCGATGGCGAGCACATGTACCCGCCCAAGCAGCACAACCCATCGGATGACGAGCGCTATCAGAGCTGGCTAGTTAATCCGGAGAGCGCGGCGGCCCGGGGACTGTGGAAGGATCTCTCATTTCTTGAGAAGGTTGGATCGCCAGAATTCAACCAACAGCTTAAGCACACGCAGTTCGCCGATTTCCACGGTCACGGGTGGGTTTTCCGAGCTGTTTACAAGCGCGATCGCAAGGGCAACCTGCTGGATGCGATGAGCCACATCGTGCCGCCCGACGACCAAGACAAGTTCAAAAAAGCCGTGCAGCTTCGCGACATCCATCTCGACAAAGGCATGCACTGCGAGGATTGTCACTTCGCGCAGGACAACCACGGCAACGGCAATCTTTACGGCGAGACACGCAACGCGGTGGAAGTGGATTGTGTGGATTGCCACGGCACGATTTCGAAGAAGGCGACGCTCAGGACTTCAGCGGCGGCCGCGCCTCCCGGCGGCACCGACATGTCGTTGCTGCGCACGCCCTGGGGAACGCGGCGGTTCTACTGGCAGGATGCCAAGCTTTACCAGCGATCCATGGTCGAAAAAGACCGCGCGCCGTGGGAAGTGGTGCAGGTGGTGGACACGATCACGCCGGGCAATCCGCATTACAGCGAGAAATCGCGCGTCGCCAAGACGCTGCTGAAAGATGGGCAGACCTGGGGCGGGGCGCCGGCGGATGAATCCACGCTCGCACACGCCAACAGCCGCATGACCTGCTACACCTGCCACTCATCCTGGACCACCAGCTGCTTCGGTTGCCATCTGCCGATGGTCGCGAACAAGAAGCTGCCCATGCTGCACAACGAAGGCCTGACCACGCGCAACTATACTGCCTACAACTTTGAAGTGCTGCGCGACGACATCTACATGCTGGGGATCGACGGCACGGTGACCAAGCATCGCGTCGCGCCGACGCGCTCGACATGCGCGGTGGTGGTCAGCTCGCAGAACGCGAATCGCGACTGGATCTACTACATGCAGCAGACCATCTCGGCTGAGGGGTTCAGCGGCTTCGGCTTCAGTCCTTACTATCCGCACACCGTGCGCGCCACCGAGACCAAGACGTGCACGGACTGCCATGTCTCGCGCGACGGCGACAACAATGCATGGATGGCGCAGATCCTGATGCAGGGAACCAACCTGGTGAATTTCATGGGGCGGTACGTGTACGTCGCCGAGGGTTCCAAGGGGTACGACGCCGTCACGGTGGCCGAGCACGATGATCCGCCGGCTGTCTTCGGGAGCGACCTGCATAAGCTGGTTTATTCCGGCGACTACGCGAAGCTTCAGAAACATCACGGCGAGCTGGAGGAGGCCGACCACCACGCCGGCAATGTTCAGGATGTCCAGTTGCGCGGCGAATACCTGTATGCGGCTTTGGGCAAGGGCGGGTTCCGGATCTACGATGTGGCCAACATCGACAACAAGGATTTTTCCGAGAAGATGACCACCGCGCCGGTGTCGCCGCTGGGGCAGCGCTTCTACGTCAAGACCAAAAACGCGACTGCGGTCGGGTCGCCGTCGACACTGGCGGTGGATCCGCTGCGCACGCGCGTTCCCGCGAACGAAGAACAGCCTATCGCGCTGATGTACGGGTTCCTGTACGTGACCGATCTTGAAGAAGGCCTGGTGGTCATCGGCGATCCCAACCTGAAGAGCAAGAGTCCGGGCGTGCTGACGTTGCTGGACGGCAATCCGGCCAACAATTTTCTCAAGCGCGCGACGACGTTCAATCCGAACGGCATCTTGAATGGCGCGCGACGCATCACCATCGCGGGGACGTACGCGTATATTCTGTGCAATCGCGGCCTGGTGGTGGTGAATATCGAGAATCCGCTGGCGCCGAAGGTGGAGTCGGAGATCGGCGCGCCGGAGCTGGTGGATCCCGAGGGGGTCGCGATCCAGTTCCGCTACGCGTTCGTGGTCGATAAGCAAGGGCTGAAGGTCTTGGATGTGACGTCGCTGGCGCATCCTCGGGTGGTGCCGGGCGCGACGGTGCCGCTAGAGGACGCGCGGAACATTTACGTAGCGCGAACTTATGCGTACGTGGCCGGTGGCAAGCAGGGTCTGCTGATCATCGACGTCGAGCGGCCCGAGCATCCACGCATCGAGCAGGCGTTCAATGCCGAAGGCGAGATCAACGACACGCGTGACGTGAAGCTGAGCATGACCGCCGCTAGCGCGTTCGCCTATCTGGCCGACGGCAAGAACGGTCTTAGAATCGTGCAGCTCTTCGCTCCGAACGACACGCCGAACTACCTTGGCTTCAGCCCCAAGCCGACGCCGAAGCTGATCGCCACGTATCACACCAAGGGTCCGGCGCTGGCGGTGTCGAAGGGCATCGATCGCGACCGTGCGGTGGATGAAAGCGGCAATCAATTGGCGGTATTCAATCGCCGCGGATCGCGCCCGTTCAATCATCAGGAAGCCGAGCGGTTGTATTTGAAGAACGGGCAACTATACACGGTGACCAACGATCCGCCTGGACCGGCCAAGTAACTACTCGGTTAGCTGCTGAATGGTGCGCGGACCTGTGGCGGGCTTTTCTTTGGTCCAGTCGTGGTAGGTGTGGCATTCGAAGCATCGGGCTTCGGCGGCATCGCTACCTGAGTGGTGGCATTCGCGGCAGGACTGGACGCCCGGGATCAGGACGTCCGACGTCTCTTTGCTCGACATCGTTTTGCTGTGGCAGGACTCGCACGCGACCATGCGGTGCGCCTGGTGATCGAAGTTGGCGTGCGGCAGCCAGCGTGTAGTGAGGGTCGCCTTAGCCACTTCGGGCAAGGCATCGAATCCCGCCGGATAGTTGAGCGTGTGGCACTCCTTGCAGGCTTTGCGCCACAGCAGAAGTTGCGCGTCGGCCAGGCGCTGCTGGACCCACTCCTGAGCGTTGCGCGCCGGCGGCTGCGGCGGACGAGTGGGCAAGCGCTTGTCCGGCTCGTCCACCAGCGGGATCTCGGCTGGATGCGCGGCGATGTAGGCGGTGAGTTTCTGGACCACGAAATCGTAAACCACTTTCGGCTGTTTGTGCGGGACGGATTCGCTGAAGCGGCGGTCGAACTGGAGCGGATGGCAGGCCGAGCAATGCTTCTCGTAATTGACCGGTTCCATGTAGGAGCGGTCCGGCAAAGTGAATGACGCGGTGGTCGCAGTGACTTCGGCTGTTCCGAATGGCCAGGATTCGGTGAAGCCGGGCGGGCGATGGCAATCGGCGCATTTCAGTTGCGCCGGTCCGTGCGGACCGCGAACCGGCCGCTTGGGATCGAGATGCACCTGATGATTGAACTTGATGGTCCCGGGATCCTGGTGGCCCGGGCGCAGCGCCAGGAATTCCGGATGCGTGCGATCGAAGCCTCGGATGTTAGCCACGAATTTGGGAGGCGCGTTCTTGTCTTTGGCAGCAAGATCGGCGTGGCATTGAGTGCAGGCTTCATCGCTGGTGCTGGCCATACGGAGGAGACCCTTGTGTTCGACGTGGCAACTCGAACAAGACGGCGTGAAGGTCTGCTCGGTATGGTGCACGGGGCCATCGTGGCAGGCGAGACAGGCCTGGTCAGTGGCAGTACGCTGGAAACCGGCCTGAGCAACGTGGCAGGCGCTGCACTTTTTTCCGAGCAGGGCGTGGGAGTGCGCGAGCGGGCCCGCGTTGTACGGCTTGGGACTCCCCGCCAGCGCGTGCCAGCCGAGCCACGCCAGTCCGGCGAGCGTGAAAACGCCAGAGAGAATGCGCCGCCAGCGCGGGATGCCGTGCAGCGTCTTGAAGTAGTTCAGATTGATCCGCTGCGCCAGCTTTTTGGTGGTGCGTGTTCGTCCCGCCATGGTGTCCCTAGTAGCGCAGCGCCATGATGGCGTGCACTCCTCCCAGAACCAGCAAGGCGATGGACAGCGGCACGTGCACCAGCAGCCAGCCGTGCAGCCAGCGGTAGATTCCAATCTGCCGGTTCATTTGCCGTTCCTCTTCGCAGATGTTTTCGAGATCGTCCAGCACGGCGTGCACCGGTGTGACGAGCAGTCTGCGAAGCGACTCGAAGACTTCGCGGGCGCGAGTGGCGTCGGCCAGCTCGGCGCGCGGCGCTTCGGGATCGGCCAGGTAGGGGCGAACTCTGCGCAGGTAGATGTCGCGGAAGCGGGCGCGGTCCTCCTGTTCGATCTCGACCAGCGTGGTGACGGCCGCGGCCGGTTCGTCGGCGATGGCTTCGGTGTCCATCGGGCCGCAGACGCTCGAGACCAGCTTGTCGGCTTCCTCGCGAAGCTGAGCGCGGACGTGCGGGATCTCTTCGTAAATCGTTTCCATCGGGACGCGCTCGGTCATCAGGGTAGGTACGAAGTGCTGGATCAGCGCACCGACCCAGCCGCTCAGGATCACGATGAAGAACAGGATCATCAGCACCGCGGTCAGCGCGCCGCGAAACGCGAACCCGCCGTGATAGAGGATCAGCAGGAGGCTGAGCGTGCCGAGCCAGATGTGACCGCGCATCCAGGTCTGCGCGCGGCCGATGCGCCAGGTCGGGACTTTCTTGCGAGCGCCGATCAGGCCGGCGTACAGCATGAGAGCGTAGCCGGTGATGCCAAAGGTCAGGCCGATGGCGCTGCCGCCGCGGGGGCCGGAGGGGGATTGGACGGCGTAGAGGATGTAGAGGATCGTGGAAACCGCTGCTAGCACGGTGGCTGCGATCACCCAACCGCGGTGGGTTTTATCGATGCGCATAAAAGTCCACCTGGCGTTCACACGAGTGTGAACGCGGCACGCACGAGCGCGTGCGCCACGTCATGTCAGCGATCTCCTGGTTTCGGTTTCGAGCGGCGTTCCGAGCCAGCGGAAAAATTCGTTCGGGTCCACGCGATGGCAGGCGTCGTGCGGGCAGGCGTAGACGCAGGTCGGCTCGGCGTGCTCGGTGCACAGGTCGCAGGAAGTGGCTTTCTGTTTGACCACTGCGATCTGGCGGCCCGGATTGGCTGGGTCGTCCTCGAGCACGTTGAACGGATGCAGATTGATGTTGCCGTACGGGCAATTCTTGGCGCACAGGCCGCAGCCGATGCACCAGTTCTCGATGATCACTTCGAGCGAATTGCGGCGGCGGATGGAGCCGACCGGACAGCCGACCATGCACAATGGGTCGCGGCAGTGCCGGCAGGACGTGGCCACCAGGTACTTGTCGAAGCGCTGGCCTTCACGGACCAGTCGCGTCACGCCCTCGTGGGCGTCGGCACAGGCTCGCACGCAGGCGTCGCAGCGCGTGCAACGCTCCAGATCCATCACCAGCAGGCTCTGCGCTTCCATGAGGCCCTGTGTCAGGAAGTCGTCGAGCGGCATGCTGGTTGCAGTGGCCAGGCGCTGCCGGTTTTGTTCCGTGCGCTCGTAGGCCAGCCGCTCCAGGTTCTGGCGGACATCCGGGAACTGCTCCACCATCTGATGGAACTCTTCGGCGTGGATGCGCACCAGTTCGACGTGATCGAGCGCCGTGCAGGTAGCGGTGCGGCGGCCTTCGCCCAGGAGTCCGATTTCGCCGAAATATCCGCCGCGGCCGAGATACGCAAGCACCAGTTCGCCGCCCGGATGCGGCTCCGACACCTTCACGAAACCGAGACGAACCAGGTAGAAACTGTCGGCGATGTCGCCCTGCCGGCAAATCACGTCGCCCTTGGTGTGGCGAACCAGCTCCACCTTGTTTCGCAGCACATCGATGAACTCAGGCGTCAGCGACGCGAACATCGGCACGCTGCGCAGATGATCGTCGAGGGCGCGCTTGCGATAGTTGGCGTCGAGCTGAGCCTTGAGCGTCTTGTTGCGCTGGATGATGTCGAGGACGTTGCGCAGCATCTCGAACATCACGCAGTCGGTGGCCGCCCGTACCGTGGCCGAGCGCGGGTACAGGCTCATGCAGGTCATTTCGCCGAACAGATCGCCGGGGCCCAGCGTGGCGACGGGGTTGTCGTACGGCAGATCCACGGGAGCATCGATGGGAATGCTGCGGCGAGCGCCTTCCTCCTCGCGGCGTTCCTGTTGCCGTCCCGCCAAACGGCTGGTCAATTTGCTGAAGAATCCGGTGGCGCCACCCTGCGTCTGCACGTGCGCGAGCGGCGTGGCAAGGAAGACCTGCGCCTGGCCCTCGAGAATGTAGAACGCTGTCGAACCATACTCGCCTTCGCGGCAGACGATCTCGCCCTTGCGGTAATGGCGGCGGACAACGGCGTTCTTGTTCAGCTCCAGGAACGTGCCCGAAACCTTCTGGAAGTAGGAGAGCTGCTGCAGCTCTTCGACGTCCACCGGCTCGCCCGGCAGGACGGTTTTCACCACGCTCTTGTTGGTGAGGGCGCCGGTGGGGCACGAGACCATGCACTCGCCGCAGGACACGCAGGAGGAATTGCCCATCGGCAGGTTGTAGTCGAAGGCGATGCCTGCCCAAAACCCCTTGCCGCGGCGGCCGAGCACATCGTTGTGGCGGATTTCGTCGCAGCCGCGGATGCAGCGGTCGCAGAGAATGCAGGCTTCGTGATCGACCGCGATGACGAGCGAGGAATTGTCCTGACCGCGCGGCGAGAGGCGCCGGGGAAAGCGCGGCTGCGTGATGCCTTCCAGGCGCGCCAGGGTCTCCAGCTCGCAGTCGTTGGATTGGCGCTGGCGGGCACAGGGGCTGGGATGATCGGCCATCAGCAGCTCGATGAGCGTTCGGCGAGCGCGCGTGACCTTCTCGGAATTCGTGGTCACCACCATCTTGTCCTCGGCCTGGCGCACGCACGCGGCGCTGAGGACGCGGCCGCCCGCCTCTACCACGCAAACTCGGCAGACGCCCACCGGAGTCTCGTTCTGCTGATGGCACAGCGTGGGGATCGGGATGCCGTGCATTCGGGCGGCGTCGAAGATGGTGGTGCCGGCCGGGACTGAGACTGCGGCGCCGTCGATGGTGAGGTGGACGTCGCTCATAGCGCCCTCTCGGGATGCATCGGACAGACGCCTTCCGGACAGCGCTTGTCGTAAATGTGAGACTCGATCTCCGGGCGGAAGTGCTGCATCACGGAGCTTAACGGCGCGTGCGCGAATTGGCCTAGGCCGCAAATGGAAGCCAGCTTCAACGCTTCGGTGATGTCTTCGATCATCGGCAGATCAGCGGCAGAACCCTTTCCCTGCGTCCATCCGGTCAGGATGTCGACCAGTTTCTGCGATCCCATGCGGCATGGCACGCATTTCCCGCAGGACTCATTGCGGAAGAATTTCACCGCATTCAAAGCCATGTCGAGCATGCATCGGCCCTCGGCGCAGATCACGATAGCACCCGATCCTAGCATCGATCCGGCCGCAGCCAGGGATTTGAAGTCCAGGCGCACCTCGGCCATGGAGGCCGGCAGGTATCCGGACGAAGGTCCCGACGGCGCGAAGGCCTTTAGCTTTCTGCCGCCCGTGATGCCGCCGGCCAGGTTGAAAATAACTTCCGACATCGGCAGGCCCATGGGAATCTCGAAAATGCCCGGATTGCGAACGTCGCCGCTGATGCCGACGAACTTCAGTCCCGCCGCGCCGCCCTGGCCCTGCGCCTTGTACCAGTCCACGCCGTTGACCAGAATCTGCGGGACGTTGGCAAAAGTTTCGACGTTGTTGAGCGCGGTCGGCTTGTTGAAGACTCCGTGGGTCACCGGGAATGGCGGCTTGTTGCGCGGCTCGGCGCGTTTGCCTTCAATGGCCTCGATGAGAGCGCTCTCCTCGCCGCAGATATATCCGCCGGGACTGATGAACAGTTCCAGGTCGAACGCGAGACCGGAACCGGCCACGCTGGAGCCGAGCAGACCTTCCTGGTAACAGCGGTCGATCTCCTCGCGCAGCACGTGCTCGGGTCCTTCGTACTCGTGGCGCAGGTACAGGATGCCTTTCTGCGCCCCTGTTACCAGGCCGGCGAGAATCATGCCCTCGATCACCAGGTGCGGCAGGTTCTGCATGATGAAACGATCCTTGATGGTGCCGGGTTCGCTCTCGTCGGCGTTGCAGACGACGTATTTCTCGGGACCGGGCGCCTTACGCACCGCTTCCCACTTGATTCCGGTGGGGAATCCGGCGCCGCCAAGTCCGCTCAGGCCGCTGGCTTTCAACTGCGCGATCACGCCGTCCCAGTCGCGGGTTTGGACGACCTTCCGAACGGCGCCATAGCGCTCCGCATCGTGATAGGGATCCGAAGCCAGGCCATTGACTCGCGCGTCGGCAGGCATGTGTGGGAGGCTGCTGCCGCCCAGCGCCGTCAGCACCAGCGCCTCGGCTTGGGCGGGGGTTACGTTGCGGTAGATGTGGTCATTGATCGAAACCGCCGGACCGCCGTCGCACTGGCCCAGGCAGGACACTTCGCCGATTTTCAGATCGCTTTCGCTCATGCCCTGGAAGCGCTGCTTCAGCCCCACGCGCAGATCGTCGGCGCCGCACAGGTGGCAGGACATGTCCGCGCACACCCGTAGCGTCACCTTGGGCGGAGGCGCGAGATGGAAGTGAGGATAGAAGTCGGCCACACCGTGGATGCGGTAGAGCGGAACCTCGGTGCGCTTGGAGAGCGCCTCCAGTTGCTCGCCCGGCAGGTAGCCGTATTGTTCTTGGATCGCTCTCAGGTCGTCGAAAAGCAACGCTCGCCTCGCGGGGTGTTACGAAGGTTCATTATAGGCCAGGCGTTCGTGTGAACGCAGCAAGTGGATCGGGCCTCAGGTGTTAAACTGAGTCTTCTTCGGTGAGATCGAGTGGACGTTAGACAGATTGTGCTGGTGATGGCCGGGGCGGCGTTGCTATTGGCGGCCGGTTCCAAGTCCGTTTGGGACGGCGTCTATACCGAGCAGCAGGCCAAGCGCGGCCAACCGTTGTATCGCGAGCACTGCGAGGATTGTCACGGAGAAGAGCTGGAGGGTGACGCTGAGGCGCCTCCGCTTTCCGGCGGCGAGTTCCTCATCAATTGGGACGGGCAAGCGCTCGGCAGCCTGTACCTGAGAATCCATCGAGACATGCCGTTGAACAAGGATGCGGGCAGACTGAGCCCGTCCGTCAGCGCCGACCTGCTGGCGTTCATCCTGAGCGTCAACCACTTTCCCCCCGGGAGGACGGAGCTGCCGCCGCGCGCCGAAGTCTTGAACGAGATTCGCTTCGAGTCGGCGAAACCGGACCAGAAGCGTTAAGCGGCGGACTAGCTGGCGGACTTGCCGGGGCCGGCGCCGACCAGCGGAAGGGAGGCGTCGGGTGTCAGCAGCCGGATATTGTTCCCACCCAATTCCCAGCCCGCCTCCATCAAACGGTCGGGCGAGGCGCTGAACACGATCTGGAATACGTTGCGCTCATGGGAAGCGGGGAGCGCCGCCCCGGTTCTCGGAGAGACGATCGCCAGATATTTCAGAATGGTGTAAACGTTGGCCTCCTCCGGAAGTTGCCAGTCCACTTCCTGGGTGCGGAACCGGACTCTCGATCCACGCTGCGTCATGTTCCAGGCGAGGAACGCGCAACAGTCCACCATGGATTCGAACCAGGCGGCCTGGTCGGCGGGAACGTTGAGGTCCAGGAAAAAAGCGACGGCCTGTTCCTGGTCGCGCGCGAATTCGCGGACCTGCAGATCGCCGGTGTGGGCGGTCGCCTTCCAGTCGACGTGCCGCGCGCTCTCCGACAGTTCGTACGGACGGATGCGATAGAAGTCGTGGCCTTGGCCGCGATAAAAGGACGCGATCTCCCCTTGCAGCGAGATCAGCAGGTCCTCGAAGCCGGGTTGGGGATCGATGGATGGATAGACCAGCACCTCGCGCGCCAGCAAAACGCTGACGCGGCGTTCGGCGAAACCAAACGGAAAGCGCGTGGAGAAGCGGAAGCTGTTTTGACGATACGAGCCGCGCCGCGCGAAGAACAGCTCGACCGGGGCTTCCACCCGCGCCGCGCCGGGGATCACCGGAAAATAGAGCGGCGCCGAAAGCCCGCTTTCGCTCGTGGCCGTGAGATGGATGGAGAACGACGGCATCCAGCCCTTGGTGTTGCGGATCACGATGCGGCCCATTTGTTTGCGGCCCGCGCAGATGTGCTCGGGAAGCTGGAAATCCAGCTCCAGGCCGGCCAGCGACAGGCGGCTGATGAAGTCGGAGACCAGCAGCGTGGCGAGCAGGACCGCGAGGATCAGGAACAGCAGGTTGTTGGCCGAGGCGAAGGCAGCCAGCGCCACCAGCACGCACGTCATGGTGAACAGCAGGCCGAGGCGCGTCACCTGCTGGCGCGTACCGAGATCGAGGGCGGATTGCAGACGAGACCACGCGCCGGACATACAACTATTGTCGCGCGATGGGCCTGCGCGGACTATAAGCCGGTTTCTGTACCCCGAAGGGCGGCGATCATTCCTCTGGGCCAGCCATTACTGACTGGCTCGTGCGACCTACCCGAGAGTCGAACGGAGCGGGCCGCTCCTTCTCTCCTATTTGGTCTTGCTCCGCATGGGGTTTACCCTGCCGGACGAATTACTCCGCCCGCGGTGCGCTCTTACCGCACCATTTCACCCTTACCGTCAACCCAAGCCGAAACCTGGGCCGGCGGCGGTATATTTTCTGTGGCACTTTCCGTGAGACTCGCTTGAACGAATCTCCCCGGCCGTTAGCCGGCATGCTGCCCTATGGAGACCGGACTTTCCTCCCGGTCGGCGGTTTGAACCACTTCCCAGGCGACCACCCGTCCTAACAGGCCCACTCTTATTCTCTCAAAACGCTGAAGCGCGCGGCGCTGCTTCGCAACTTGGATACAATGGCCTTTCTCGGGAAAGCTCACGATGGTTTACTTGTGGATCGCGCTGGGAAGCGCTTTGGGCGGGGCAGCGCGCTATTGGTGCTATGGTTTCGCCGCGCGCCTAGTTGGGGAAACATTCCCGTGGGGCACGCTGGCGGTGAACGTAATCGGCTGTTCGTTCATCGGCCTGTTCGCGTCGCTCACCGGACCGGAAGGGCGCTGGCTGGCGCCGTCTTCGTTTCGGATGTTTGTCATGACGGGAATCTGCGGCGGGTACACCACCTTTTCCACCTTCAGCCTGGAGACGTTGAACCTGGCGCGCGATGGGCAGTGGTTCAAGGCGTCGGCGAACGTGGCGGCGTCGCTGCTGCTGTGCCTGGTGGGAGTCTGGCTGGGCCACTCGGTCGCGACTGTGTTGAACGAGAGATAAAGCCATGCAAATTCCACGGGACGCGGTTCTGTTGAGGATCTTTCTTGGGGAGAACGACCGCTTCGAGCACGCGCCGCTGTACGAAGCCATCGTGCTCAAGGCGCGCGAGATGCATCTGGGCGGCGCCACGGTGTTGCGCGGGCCGATGGGATTCGGGCATTCCAGTCGCCTGCACACCACCAAGATTCTGCGGCTCTCCGAGGATCTGCCGTTCGTCATTGAGATCGTCGACAGCGAAGAGAAGATCAACGCGTTCCTGCCGGTGCTGGATCAGATGATGGGCAGCGGTCTGGTGACCATCGAGAAAGTCAAGGTGTTGCAGTACGGCACCGGGCGCGCCGAGTAAGTCGCGCGTTCTAGGAACTCCCGATCAGGATTCCTGTCAGAAAAACGAGCACGCCGCCAAGACCGACCTGCAGCGCCGCCGAGAGTGGGGGCGTGTCCATGTAGCGATGGCGTATCCAGGAGATCACGCCCAGCTCCAGGACCACAACGACGATGGCTGCGATCATCGCGATCCGGAAATCGGGGATCAGGAACGGCAGCGTGTGCCCGATGCCGCCGACGGATGTCATCAAGCCGCAGATGAAGCCGCGCGCCCAGGGGTGTCCGCGGCCGGTGAGGCTGCCATCGTCCGACAGCGCCTCGGCGAAACCCATGCTGATGCCGGCGCCGACCGAAGCGGCGAGTCCCACCAGGAACGCATCCCAGCTATTTTTTGTGGCGAAGGCGGCGGCGAACACCGGCGCGAGCGTCGACACGGAGCCGTCCATCAGGCCGGCCAAGCCGGGTTGAACTACTTGCAAGACGAACAGGCGCCGGTTGGATTCGTCCTCCTGACGCTTGATATCGGGCTGTAGCTCGCGTTTTTCCAGCTCTTCGGCGCGATTTTCATGGTGGCGTTCTTCCTGCGCCAGATCGTCGAGCAACTGGCGCACGCCGGGGTCTTGCGCTCGAGCGGCGGCTTTCTCGTAAAAGCGCCGGCTCTCCACTTCCATGGCGGCGGCCTGGTCGCGCACCGTATCGAGGCCGAGCGGCTGCATCAACCATACCGGTTTGCGATGCACGAAGCCGCGCACATCCTGGCGCCGGATGAGCGGGATGTGTTCGCCGTACTTCTGGCGAAACAACTCGATCAGGCGGCGGCGGTGGCCGGATTCCTCCTCGCGCATTCCTTCAAAAACCGCCGTGGACGCGGGGAAGTTTTCGCGCAGGCCTTCGGCATATTCCGAATAGACGCGCTCGTCTTCTTCTTCGAGGGAAATCGCCAGGGCCAGGATTTCACGTTCGGAGAGGCTATCGAAGCTTCGCATAGCTTCAGTATGACTCTGGCGGATGCTACGCCCGGAGGCGGATGAAGAACCAGACTACGCCGGTCACCAGCAGAAGCGACGCCGTCACCGGGATGGCGCGGTGCATCCAGCGGAATCGCGCCAGCAGGCCCAGGATCAGCGCGAACGCGGCGATCAGGAGCAGCTGGGCGAATGCCACGCCGCCCAGGAATGTGGGCGCGCTATATCCGCTTTCGGCCAGGAAGATCGAAAAGTACGCGCCGTGAAACAGACCGAGGATGCCCGTGACCAGCCAGCGATGCCGCGAGTCCGGCAGCAGGATGATCTCGAACGCGAGATAGGCGATGGTCAGCGCTGCTGCGGCTTCGATGAAACGCGGCGAGAGTGAAAGAGGAATTCTCGGCGCCAGCGCGCAGGCCAGGGCCTCCGCGGCCAGGAACGATGCCGTCAGCGCAATCAGCTCGCGGCGGCTGCGGGCGGCGAGCGCGAGGCTGGCAAGGAATAGGAGCGGCGCCAGCCCCCCGGCCGCCCGCATGAAGCCGGCGCTCGACTCGCGGACCGCGGTTTCAAACGCAGTGGGGGGCCGGAAGCGGATCTCCGCGTTGGTGAACGAGAGGTCGAAGACCGCCTGATCGGTTTTGTCGCCGCGATAGGCCCGCAGCAAATGCACGTGATTCGGGACCGTCACCTTGGCCAAGGTGCACTCGATTTCGAGTGAGTCCACGGGGGCAGGGAACTGGTAGTCGGCTGTGCAGACGTAAGTGCCCTGCTGGTCGTTGCAGGATTGACCCGATGGCTTCGCCCACGCGCCGCCGCCCTTAAAACGAATGTTGTCGAGCAGCGTGTGTTCGGGCTCGCGCACGTGGGCGACTTCGTACATGGGGATGCGCAGTTCGAAATGACCGCGATTGCCCTCCACTCTCAGATCGCCGGTGCTCATGCTGACCATGTGCGCCGCCAGCGGAAGCGGCCAGGCAAGCCACCATCGGAATTTCTTCATAGTTCCGATCGTGGAGCCACCAATTCCCTGGTCCGCGTGCGCATCAGCCGGATGAAGACAACGCGTAAAGTCGCAATCACCGGCACCGAGAAGAACATGCCGAAGACGCCCGCGATCCTCTCGCCCGCCAGCACGCCGAACAGAACCAGAATCGGATGCAGCTTGACGCCCTTGGCCATGAGATAGGGCGATATCACATAGTCCTGAAACATTCGGAAACAAATCCAGAAGATCGCATACAGCAACAAGTGCGTGTAGCCTGCCAGGCCGGAGACCAACAGCACTAGAATGCCACCGGCTAGCGGACCGACCGCGGGAAGAAATTCGCCGAGGCCCGCGAGGACTGCCAGCAGCACGGCGTAGGGCGCGCCGCTGATGGCAAGGAACAGGACGTGGGCGATGAAGCTCGAAACCGAAAGCAGCACCAAAGCGCGGATGTATTCACCCAGCAGCCGGTTGATGTCTTCGAGAATGCCGTCCACTACCGGCCTGCGTTCTTCTTCGATGAAGCTGTCGAGAATGTTTTGGCGCATCTCGCGGCCGTCCTTCAGAAAGAAAAACGCCAGAATCGGAATCAGGACAATGTAGACGATGTACTTGGCTCCGGAGATGAGCTGGCCGCCCAGGCTCTTGACGTAAGGCAGAACATCCTTGCCTCCGGTGTTCAGTTCGTCCTGCAGTGTTTGGACCAGCCGGGCGCGGATCGGTTCGAGCCAACCCGGGAGCGGAATCTGGTCGATCCACTGGCGATTCTTGAGAAGATCGGGCAGACGCGTGGCGAGATTGTTGGCCTCGTCGGCCAACTGTGCGCCGATGGTGAGCGCAAACCCGACGATCGCGCCGACCAGCAGCAGGTATACGATAGCCAGCGCGTAGGGGAAGGAGATCTGACGCGTTGCGAAGCGCGCCACCAGGTCCACCAGCGGCATTAGCAGGTAAGCGAACAGCAGGGCAATCATGAAGACCACCAGGGTCTCCCGGATCGCGTAGGCTGCGGAAACCAGCAAGGCCAGCAGAAATACGGTCCACGCGGCGCGCGCGGCGCGAGGATCGATGCCCAGCATGCAATCAGCATAGCGTGGCATTGATAGGAGTGTCGACGCGGCACCGAGGAGTGCAAGCGCGACAAGCTATCCTGAGTGGGATGAGCGAGCAATGCACGGGCGATAGCGAGAGCGTGCGCCACGGAATATGATAAGCAGTACAGGCATGAGCACCGATACTGCGGCCGTCCGCGCCGGCGAAGAACTGAACAAGGAAGCGCTGGTCGCTTACCTGGCGGGTAAGATCGACGGCGCCGAGAACCTGACCATCGAGCAGTTTCCCGGCGGTCATTCCAATCTGACGTACCTGCTGCGCACGCCCGCGCGCGAGTACGTGCTCCGGCGCGGCCCGCTCGGTCCAGTGGCACCCAAGGCGCACGATATGGCGCGGGAATACAAGGTTCTCAAGGCGGTGCATCCGTACTTCCAGCCCGCGCCGGAAGTGTTTCATCTGTGCGAGGACCCTGCTGTTGTCGGCGCGGTGTTTTTCGTCATGGAGCGGCGGCACGGCATCGTGGTTCGCGATCGGGTTCCGCCTGAACTGGCCGCCTTCCCGGACTACCCGCAGCGGGTCAGCCGCGGATTTGTCGACTGCCTGGTGGAATTGCATTCCGTCGACATCCAAAAGCATGGACTGATTTCGCTCGGCAAGCCCGACGGTTTTCTCTACCGCCAGGTCCACGGATGGTTCGATCGATGGATCCGCGCCAAGACCGTCGAGATTCCACTGATGGACCGCGTCATCCAGTGGCTGACCGACCATTTGCCTGCGTCGCCCACGCCTACGCTGGTGCACAACGACTTCAAACTCGACAACGTGATGTTGAACCTTCAGGACCCAGGTAGGATCGAGGCGGTGCTGGACTGGGAGATGGCCACGGTCGGCGACCCGCTGGTGGATCTCGGGCTGATTCTCTGCTACTGGGCGCAGCCCAGCGATCCCGGCGGCACCAAGGCGTCCATTACCGCGATGCCGGGCTGGTACACGCGTGACGAATTGATCGGCCGTTACGCCCGCGAGACCGGCCGCGACCTGTCGCTCATCAACTACTACGAAGTGTTCGCGCTCTTCAAGCTCGCGGTAGTGCTGCAACAGATCTACGTGCGCTTCTATCGCGGCCAGACGCAGGACGAGCGCTTCCGGCATTTCGACAAGCGCGTCATCAATCTCCTCCAGCAAGCCGCCGCGCTGATATAATCCAAAAGCATGGCCAATGAGGAAACGCTCTATCAGGTTTCCGACCGGATCGCTACCATCACGCTGAACCGGCCGGACAAGCTCAACGCATGGACCGCGACGATGGAACAAGAGGTCCGCGCTGCGATGTCCGCGGCGGAGAAGGACGACAACGTTCGCGTCATCGTTCTCACCGGAGCTGGGCGCGGCTTTTGCGCCGGCGCCGACATGTCGCTGCTTGGTTCGATCGCCAAGGAGGGACTAGGCCAGCGCACTCCGGAAAACCTTTTTGGGCAGAGCAACGGCCAGCGGCAGAACGTACGGCCTGACTTCAAACAGAAATACTCGTACTTTCCAGCCATTCAGAAACCGGTGATCGCCGCGGTGAACGGCCCGGCGGTGGGATTGGGTCTTATCATCACGCTGTATTGCGATCTACGCTTCGCCTCCGATGGCGCGCGATTTGGGACTGCGTTCGCCAAGCGCGGGCTGATAGCCGAATATGGCCTGGCCTGGATGCTGCCGCGTCTCGTCGGCCACGCCAACGCGCTGGACATGCTGTTCTCCGCGCGCATGGTGGACGCGAACGAAGCGCTGCGAATGGGCCTGGTGAATCAGGTCTTCCCGCAGGACCGGTTTCTCGACAGCGTGCGCGCCTATGCCAAGGAAGTGGCTAACAACGTCAGCCCCCGTTCCCTGCGCGTCATCAAGGATCAGGTTTACAACGCCATGTTTCAAACGTTATCCGAGGCCTGTGAAACCGCCGGAAATGAAATGATTCAGAGCCTGCAATGCGAAGATTTCAAGGAAGGCGTCGCTCACTTCCTGGAAAAACGCGCGGCGGCATTCACGGGAAAGTGACGGACACCCATGCACTTCGAATTCTCCGACAAGGTCAAAGAGCTCCAGAAGAAGCTGCAAGGCTTCATGGATCAGCACATCTATCCGAACGAGCAGCGGTTCGTGGACGAGGCCGAGCAAGGCAATCGCTGGCAGCCCTCCCGCGTCATTGAAGAGCTGAAGCCCAAGGCGCGCGCGGCCGGGCTTTGGAACCTGTTCCTTCCCGAAGATGAGCATGGCGCCGGCCTGACCAATCTGGAGTACGCGCCGCTGTGCGAAATCATGGGGCGCTGCAACATGGCGCCTGAGGTTTTCAATTGCTCGGCGCCGGACACCGGCAACATGGAAGTGCTGGCGCGCTACGGGACGCCGGAGCAGAAAGAACGCTGGCTGAAGCCGCTGCTGAACGGCGAGATCCGGTCGTGCTTTGCCATGACGGAGCCGGGTGTGGCGTCGTCCGATGCCACCAACATCGAAAGCAGCATCGTGCGGGACGGCGACCACTACGTCATCAACGGACGCAAGTGGTGGTCCTCAGGCGCCGGCGATTCACGCTGCAAGATCTCGATTTTCATGGGCAAGACCGATCCCGCGGGGCCGAAACACAGGCAGCAGTCCATGATCTTGGTGCCGATGGATGCGCCCGGGATCAAGATCGAGCGCATGCTGCGCGTATTCGGCTACGATCATGCGCCGCACGGGCACGGCGAGGTCACCTACACCAATGTTCGCGTCCCAGTGTCGAGCATGCTGCTGGGCGAAGGCCGCGGTTTCGAGATCGCGCAAGGCCGGCTCGGCCCGGGCCGAATCCACCATTGCATGCGGCTCATCGGTGTAGCTGAACGTGCGCTGGAAACGATGTGCCGGCGCGCGGGTGCGCGCGTCGCGTTTGGAAAGCGGCTCGCCGAGCAGGGCACCATTCGAGCCGACATCGGCAATTCGCGAATGGAGATTGAGCAGGCGCGGCTGATGGTGCTGAAGGCGGCCTACATGATGGATACGGTCGGCAACAAAGTGGCGCGCGCTGAGATCGCCATGATCAAGGTAATTGTGCCGAATATGGCGCTGCGCGTTCTTGACCGCGCCATTCAGGCGCACGGAGGCGGCGGCGTTTGCCAGGACTTCTTCCTGGCCGGGGCCTGGGCAAATTCGCGGACGCTTCGGCTGGCCGACGGGCCCGACGAGGTGCATCGCGAGGCAGTCGCCAAGCTGGAGCTCGAGAAAGTGCTCGGCAAAGCTTCCGCTTCGGCCCGATGAGCACGCTGGTCCTGGTTCGCCACGCACAAGCCAGGCCGTTTCAACCCAACTCCGACTCGCTTTCGGAAACCGGAGAACAACAGGCCGTTCGACTGGGCCAGTATTGGAGAGAACAAGGCGTCCGCTTCGACGAAGTCTACAGCGGCACGCTGCGGCGTCACATCCAGACGGCCGAACTGGCGGGATTCAACGCCTTTCAATCGATCCCGGAATTCAACGAGTACGATGCCGAGAAGATTCTCAGGGCGCATCCGGAGTGGGCGCCGCCCAAAGACAACCGTCATTTGCAGCAGATGTTCGACGTCGCCATGCCGCAGTGGATCACGGCCAAGCTGGAAGGCGAGGGGCTGGAAACATGGGCCAGCTTTCATGCCCGCGTGTCAGCGGGCTTTCAGCGCATCATCGATGGTGAAGCAGCCGGGCGCCGCGTGGCGGTGTTTACTTCGGCCGGCCCCATCGGCGTGATGCTGCAAACCGTGCTGTGCGCCCCGGAGCAGACCGCGATCGAGCTGCACTGGCGGATCCGGAATTGTGCGCTGACCGAACTGGTCTTCACGCGCGATCGCGTGTCGCTGGATTCGTTCAACACCACTCCACACTTGAGCGAAGTCACTTTCCGCTAGGAGCGCGCTTGGTTTTCTTCCGGCGCTTTTTGGCGTGTGCGCGTTGCCCGGCAGCAACCGCTCCTCCGGCCCAATGCAACAGCGCCTGGCGATCCTCAAACAGCTCAGGCGGCGATTCGTAATACTGTATCACCGCCTTGGGATCCTCGAATGGGTGAAACGCTTCCAGGCCCCGCGCCTCGAAGTGGGGCCGATTGTGATCGTCGGCCTTGAGGTAGAGCGCGTTGTTCGCAACCAAAGCGAACGGTGTTCCGCGGCAGTAGACGACATGGCCGCCGAACATGCTCCGCATGGTCACCTCGCCGAGGGGCGACAGTTGTTCCAGGAGGAATTCGATGTAGGAAGTCCGATTCGGCATCGTTCACCATCACACTAGCACTCCTCCGGCTTCATGTACTTGCTAAACTAGATTTTCTGACCCCATGAAAATTCATGAGTATCAGGCCAAGGCAATCCTGGCCAAGTACGACGTTCCTGTGCCAAGAGGCGAGGTTGCGTTTTCGGTCGACGAGGCCGAAGCTGCTGCGCGGCGAATCGGTGGAAGCGTAGTCGTCAAAGCGCAGATTCACGCGGGCGGCCGCGGGAAAGGCGGCGGCGTCAAGGTGGCTAAAGACGCCAACGAGGCCGTCGAGATCGCCAAGAAGATTCTCGGTATGAAGCTGGTCACACACCAGACCGGACCGGAGGGCCGCATCGTCCAGCGCCTCCTGATTGAAGAAACTCTGCCGATCGAGCGCGAGCTGTATCTCGGCATCGTGCTCGACCGAGCGCAAGGCAAGCCGGTCTTCATGGCGTCCGCGGCTGGCGGCATGGAGATCGAAGAGGTGGCCGCGAAATCGCCGGAGTTGATTCTCAGGGAAGTGCTGGCGCCGGGATACGGACTGGCGGCCTTCCAGGGCCGCAATCTGGCTTTCGGCATGGGCGTTCCGGCAGCCAGCGTCAATGCTGCCGTGTCCGCCATGACGGCGCTGGCCACGGCTTATATCGCCTGCGATGCCTCTCTGGCCGAAATCAATCCATTCATCCTGACCAAGGACGGCAAAGTGTACGCGTTGGACGCCAAGATCACTCTGGACGACAACGCGCTGTATCGTCACAAGGAGCTGCTGGAGCTGCGCGATCTGAACGAGGAAGATCCGCTCGAAGTGGAGGCCTCGCGCTTCAGTCTGAATTACATCAAGCTGGACGGCAACATCGCCTGCATGGTGAACGGCGCGGGTCTGGCGATGGCCACCATGGACATTGTGAAGTACGCCGGCGGCAGTCCCGCGAATTTCCTGGACGTCGGCGGAGGCGCCAATGCCGAGCAGATCAAGAATGCCTTCCGCATTCTACTATCCGACCCGGGTGTCAAAGCGGTGCTGATCAATATTTTCGGCGGCATCCTGCGCTGCGACGTGCTGGCGACAGGTGTGGTGAACGCGGCTCGCGAGTTGAACGTAAAAGTACCGATCGTGGTTCGCATGGAAGGAACCAACGTCGAAAAGGGGCAAGAGATTCTGAAGAGTTCCGGATTCAACTTTACGGTCGCCGACGGGATGAAGGACGCCGCCGAGAAAGTTGTGCGCGCGGTTGGCGCGGGAGTTGCCGCATGAGCATCCTGGTTGACCAAAACACACGCGTGATCTTCCAGGGATTCACTGGCCGTGAGGCCAGCTTCCACGCGCAGGCTTCGATTGACTACGGCACAACGGTGGTCGGGGGCGTCACGCCCGGCAAGGGCGGACAGACACATCTCGGCCTGCCGGTATTCAACACCGTGGCCGATGCGGTGAAGCAGACCGGCGCGAATGCTTCCGTGATCTTCGTGCCGCCGCCGTTCGCCGGTGATGCGATCATGGAGGCCGCCGAAGCCGGCATTCCGCTGGTGGTCTGCATCACCGAAGGCATTCCCACCACCGACATGGTGCGGGCAGCCGCGTATCTACAGGGCCGCGGCACTCGGCTCATCGGCCCGAATTGTCCGGGCATTATTTCGCCCGGCAAATGCAAGATCGGAATCATGCCGGCGCACATCCACAAGCAGGGCGGCGTGGGCGTCGTCTCGCGCTCCGGTACTCTGACCTACGAAGCGGTCGGCCAGCTCTCCAAGCTCGGCATCGGCCAGTCCACCTGCATCGGTATCGGCGGAGATCCGATCATCGGCACCACGTTCGTGGACGCGATGCAGCTTTTCAATGCCGACGCGGACACGCGCGCCATCGTGATGATCGGAGAAATTGGCGGAAACGCCGAAGAGACCGCCGCGGCGTACATCCAGAAACATGTCAAGAAGCCGGTGATCGGTTTCATCGCCGGGCAGACTGCGCCGCCGGGCCGCCGCATGGGTCACGCGGGCGCGATCATTTCGGGCGGCGCCGGAAAAGCCGAAGACAAAATGAAGGCGATGACCGCAGCAGGGATCACAGTCTGCGCCAGTCCGGCCGAAATAGGAGAAAGAGTCAAGAGCCGTTTGTAAAGCGCGCGACTGCGCGTTACGCCTGGCTCGACCAAGTCAAATGCCAATCCAACAGACCTTTGCCATCATCAAACCAGACGCCGTTGCCAGCGGGCAGACCGGCCAGATCGTGAGCATGATCGAGAAAGCCGGCTTCCGGATCCGCGGCATGAAGATGACCCGCCTTTCCAAGCAGCAGGCGGAAGGATTCTACGAGATTCATCGTGAGAAGCCGTTTTTTGGCGGACTGGTGATGTTCATGACCGAAGGCCCGGTGGTCGTGCTGGTGCTGGAGCGCGACAATGCCATCAAACATTGGCGCGACGTAATGGGTGCAACCAATCCGGCCAACGCCGCCGAGGGGACCATTCGCAAGAGCTTCGCGAAGAACATCGAGCGCAACGCGGTGCACGGCTCGGACGCTCCGGAGACCGCGGCCGTCGAGATTCCGTTCTTCTTCAGCATGGCGGAACTGCTGTAGAAGGCTACAACGCTCTCTCGCACAGCCGGCCCAACGTCAGCAGCGCCCGATCATGCGCGTCGGACCAACTGTGCCCGCAGTTGATGCGGATGTAATTCCGGTATCGCCCGCTGGCGGAAAAAATGGTGCCCGGCAGGATGCTGATGTGCTGGGCCAGCGCGGCGTGATACAGGTTCAGCGCGTTGATCCGTCCGGGCAGCTCCACCCACAGCATGTATCCACCCGCTGGCCGGCTGATGCGCGTGCCATCCGGGAAGTATCTGGAGATGGCCTGGCGCACACCGTCCACCTGCGAATGCAGGGTCGTGCGCAGGCGCTTCAGGTGGCGGTCGTAGCCGCCGGTTTCCAGAAACTCGGCGACCACCATCTGCGATAGTGACGGCGTCGCCACCGTGGTCAGCATCTTCAGTCGTTCGACTTCCGCACGGTAGCGGCCCGCCATCACCCAACCCAGACGGTAGCCAGGCGAGAGAATCTTCGAGAAGGACGAGCACAGCAGGACGTTTCCTTTTCGATCAAATGATTTCACCGGGCGCGGGCGAGGACCGCTGAAAGTCAGGTCGCCGTACACTTCGTCTTCTATCAGCGCCACGTCGCGGCGCGCCGTCAATTCCGCGAGCGCCTTCTTGTACTTGTCCGGTAAAGCGTAGCCAAGCGGATTGTGGCAATTCGACATCGAGATGCACGCTTTGACGCGATGCTTGCGGATTGCGGCGTCCAGTTCCTCCAGGTCCATGCCGTCCTGCGGATGCGTCGGAATTTCGATCACCTTCATGCCCATGGAGCCGGCGCTTTGCAAGATGCCGAAGTAGGTGGGGCTTTCCACCGCGACCGCATCACCCGGGCGCGCGACGGCCCGCAACGCCAGGTTGATGGCCTCCAGCGCGCCGCAGGTCACCGTGATGTCGCGCGGTGAAAACGCGCATCCCATCGCGATGGCCCGTCGCGCGATTTGCCGGCGCAGTGGCTGGAATCCGGGCGGAAAATCGTAGCGCGTGCTGTGATAGGGCTGGCGGTGGATGATCCGGCGCAGAATCAGATTCAGGCGGCGGTTCGGAAACAGTTCGGGACTGGCGCTTCCCGCGCCCAACGGGATATTGCGAGGATCGTTCAGCGCCTCGATGACGCCGGTCAGAATGTTCTTCGTCCCCACCGCCGAAGCCTGCGTTCTGGCCGCTTCGAATTGCGGCTCGGGGATGAGACTCGAAAACGGCGTGCGCACATAGAATCCGGATTGAGGACGCGCTTCCAGATAGCCGCGGCTCTCCAGCCACAGATAAGCCTGCAAAGCCGTGGAGATGCTGATGCGCTGTTGCCGGCTCAGCTCGCGCAGCGACAACACGCGATCGCCCGGGCGGAGCGCTCCCCGAGCCATCTGGTGCGTGAGGCTCTCGGCGACCCGAACGTACAGAGGTGCATTGGTTGTAGCGGCTGCCATGGCGGAATGATAACAGATTTCGCCTGCGCGAACTGTACTGGTTATAGCTGTATGGAACTGCTTCTGTACATGCCGCCGCTCAATACGGTATCGTCTGTGCATGTCACCCGTTTTGACTCCGCACGCCATCCGGTATCGAGTGGTCGATGTGTTCACTAAGGAGGCGCTGCTCGGAAATCCTTTGGCGGTTTTTCCGAATGCGACTGGTCTGGACGATGCGACCATGCAGAAAATCGCGAAAGAGCTGAACCTTTCTGAGACGGTCTTTATCGGTCCGGCAACGCGGCCCGACTGCGCGGCCAGTGTGCGAATCTTTACTTCTACCCGCGAGATGCCATTTGCGGGCCATCCCACCGTCGGCGCCAGCTACGTGCTCCTAGAAATCGGATCGGTGCCCAAAGACACCGAGCGCTTTGTTCTGGAGGAGAAGATCGGACCTGTGCCCGTTCGCGTGGAGACGAACGGAACCGGCAGGCCGAAGATTTGGTTGACCACTCCGCCCATCAGCTTCGGCCGGACTTTCGACCGTGCGCTCTGCGCAAAGGTTCTGGGACTGGAGACGGCCGATCTGCTCGACGTGCCGCCCGGGTTCGTCACCGCGGGAAATCCAGGAGTTTTCGTGGCCGTCAGGACCAAGGCGGCGGTGGATCGCGCGTGGGTCGATTCCAGCGCACTGCGAAATCTGGAGGCGAACCAGCCCATGCCATTTTTCTTGTTCGTGTTTGCTCCGGTGTCCGGGGGCGCATACTCGCGAATGTTCGCGCGCCGCGGGATGCTGGAAGATCCCGCGACTGGCAGCGCTACTGGGCCGTTGGCTGCGTACATGATGAGGCATGATCTGGCCGCTAGTGCCGACGGCACGCAGCTCATTAGCGAGCAGGGAACCAAGATGGGCCGCCGCAGCATTCTCCACATTCTGGTTCACGGCGAGCAAGGAGCGGAGGGAATCGAAGTGGGCGGCTACGTGACACCGGTGATCGAAGGTGTCATGACAGTGGCATTGGCGCGGACGGCGCGGCCGCTGTGAGGTACGCACAGTTGCTGCAAGAGACCTGCGATCTGGCCGTCGAATTTCTCCAAGACCTGCCACTTCGGCCCGTTACGCGGCCGGTGGACTTGGCGGCCCTGCTTGCGGCGATGGGCGGAGCTCTGCCGGATGCGTCCAGCGAGCCGCTGGAGGTGATCCAGCACTTCGCCACAGTCGTGGAACCCGGATTGGTTGCCAGCGCGGGGCCGCGCTACTTCGGATTCGTGACCGGAGGATCCCTGCCAGTGACGGTCGCGGCAGAGTGGCTGGCTACCGCCTGGGACCAAAACGCCTTTTGCTACGTCTCGTCTCCGGCTGCCGCCGCGGCCGAAGAAGTTGCCGGAAAATGGTTGCTCGAACTGTTCGGTCTGTCTGGCCAGATGAGCGTGGGATTTACGACCGGCGCCACGATGTCCAACTTCGCGGCTCTGGCCGCCGCGCGGCACGCGCTGTTTCAGCGACTCGGCTGGAATGTCGAAGAGCAGGGCCTGGCGGGAGCACCGGAAATCACGATCGTCGCGAGCGAGGAATCGCACGTCGCGGTTTTTGCGGCGCTCCAGATGCTGGGCCTGGGACGGAATCGCGCGCGGCGTGTTGCGGCCGACGGACAGGGCCGCATGCGGCCGGACTCGCTTCGCTCGCTGCTGGCCGGCGTCACCGCGCCGGTGTTAGTCTGCGCGCAAGCCGGTAACGTGAATACTGGCGCTTTTGATCCGATCGACGAAATCGCTGCTTGTCTCCGCGATCGCCCGGCGTGGTTGCATGTGGACGGCGCTTTCGGGCTGTGGGCCGCGGCGTCGCCGCAACGTTCCGCGCTGGTGAAGGGCGTCGAGCTGGCCGATTCGATCGCACTGGATTGTCACAAGTGGCTCAACGTCCCGTATGACTCCGGCGTGGTGTTTGTGCGGAACCGGGAAGCGCACCATGCTGCCATGACGCTCAACGCCCCGTACTACGTGCCGGGCCCCGACGTGGCGCGCGAGAATCACCACTGGGTTCCTGAGGCTTCCCGCCGTGCTCGTGGATTCGCCGTCTACGCGGCGCTTCGGACTTTAGGACGCCGGGGGATTGCCGAGATGGTGGATCGCTGCTGCGCGTTGGCCCGGCGCATGGCCGACCGGCTCACGCAGGGGCCGGGCATCGAAATCCTGAACGACGTGGTCTTGAACCAGGTGCTGGTGCGGTTCGTGCCGGGCGACGGCGGAGACGCGGATGCCCTGACAGCCGAGGTCATCCGGCGAGTTCAGGAAGAAGGCACCTGCTGGGCGAGCGGTACTTCCTGGCATGGCATGCGCGCCATGCGCATCTCGGTGTCGAACTGGTCCACCACCGAAAAAGACATCGATCTGTCGGCGGACGCGATGCTCCTTTGTGCCGCGGCGGCGCGTTCCTCGAACTTAGTCGCGGCTAGTAACCGTTAGAATCGCTCCCGTGCCGGCAGCCGGAAATCCAAGTAAGTGTGAAGGACGAAAATGTTCCCGTCAGCAGCACCGACGAGCTAACGGTCGCCGGCGGACGCCTGGCCGATCGAGTTCGCCACCTGGGAGAATACAAGCCCACGAATACACCGCTCTCCGCCGTCGAAATCGCGCTGCGAAAACATCTGGGCGAGGCACGTCACGTTGAAGACTGGACTCCCCGCACCAGGGAGACAATCCGGGACCTGACTCCACGCGGGTGATACACTCACACGGTGGGTACTCGTGCAGCCGCTGCAACAACGACGCGAGGAGTCACGCGCCTGGAGTGGTTCACGCTGATCCTACTGGTCGTCTCGGTTGCCCTCAACTACGTCGATCGCGGGAATCTCTCGATCACCGGGGTCGCGCTCAGCAAGGAATTGCATCTCAAGCCTCACGAGTTGGGATTTCTGCTGTCCGGATTTTTCTGGACCTACTCGATTTTCCTGGTTATCTCCGGCTGGCTGATCGAGCGATACAACGTCGTGGTCGTTCTGACGGCCGGGTTCGTCATCTGGTCGGCCACTACCATGCTGACTGGATTCGCGAACGGATTTCTGTCGCTGTTCGTGCTGCGGCTGGTGCTCGGGATAAGCGAGTCGGTGGCATATCCTTCGTACTCGAAGATCCTCGCCGCCAGTTTTTCGGAGCGGCATCGCGGGATGGCGAACGGTCTGATCGATGTCGGATGCCGGCTCGGTCCAGCGGCCGGCTTGGTTGGAGGAGGCTTGATTCTCGATCGCTTTGGGTGGCGGCCCGTGTTCCTTTGGATCGGCCTGGCGGGCCTGGCATGGTTGATTCCCTGGTGCATCCTGGCGCCGAAGATTCGAATCTCATCCCAGGCGCATGCGCGCTACGGCGGCCCCAGCTTCGCCGAAATTCTAAAAAAGCGCGAAGCATGGGGTACGGTGATCGGCCTGTTTTGCGGTAACTACGCCTGGTACTTCATGCTGACGTGGCTGCCGCAATACCTACTGACGGAGCGCGGTTACTCGACGCGGTTGATGGCGCTCACCGGCTGGCTGCCGTTTTGCGCCACCGCGGTTGGCGCGGCGTTTAGCGGCTGGCTGTCTGACCGGTTCATCGCGCGGGGCGGCGATCCCACGCGGGTGCGCAAAACCTTCGCCGTCGGGGGACTGGCGGGATCGGCCGTGCTTCTGTTGCCTGCCGCGGTTGCGGCAGACCAGGTCCTGGCGATGTCCCTTCTGGTTGCGGCAGGCTTTATCTACGGACTGTTCAGCTCCCACATTTGGGCCATCACCCAGACGCTGGCCGGCGTCGGAGCGGCCGCGAAGTGGACCGGCATTCAGAACGGCGCCGGCAACCTGGCGGGAATTGTAGCTCCCGTCGCGACCGGCTTCATCGTGGAGCGAACCGGAGAATTCTACCTGGCCTTTGTATGGGTTTGCGCAATCCTCTTGGCTGGAGCGGTTGGCTATCTACTGATGGTACGGAAGGTGGAGCCGGTGGCCTGGGACCGCGTGGAACCTGTCGACGCCGGTGCGCGTCTGGTTAGTTGACGTAACTGGTTTTTCTCTCTCTGTGACATCCCTTGACTTCGGCAGCATGAACTGCGCGAGCAGTTCGGTTGCCGGCCGGTGAGCATCTTCCTCCGAGTGCTCGCCGGCTTTTTATTTGGCGGCGGATGGCATTCTAGCGAAGCGCCCGGGCGGCGGCGCGGACGATGTTCCCCGGCACACCGAAGCGTTCAAACTCATCCAGTCCGCACCAGGCCACTTGCGGCGCTTCCTCGGTGCAGGCGAAGACATCCGACTCAGCCTCAAAAGTGAAGATGAGGTCGTGATGCAGGTGGAACGGTTCGCCCTTGCGCGCGGGAATTCCATGGACATCCATGCCGACCAATCGAGCGAGCCGGTCGGAGGCAATCTGCACCGAGGTTTCTTCGGCGGTCTCGCGCCGCGCGGCATCGCCGAGCGTGGTGTCGGTCTCCTCGACGTGACCGCCGGGCAGCAGCCAGCGCCGGTGCCGGTGATGATGCATCAACAGGACGCGACGGCCGTGCGGATGCAGCACCAGCGCGCTCACGGTGATGTGGCCCGGGTGGTATTGGTCGCGCGAAAACGGCGCTTCCGTTTGCTCCAGTAGCCCGAGCGTCAACTCGCGGCTCTTCTGCTCTTCTGGCGACGCGGCAAACGCTTCGACCAACCGCCGGCCCTCTTCGATGGAGCGCATCCGCCGCTAGAACTCGATGGAAGCCAGCACTTCGGACGGCCGCTTCTCGAACGCGTGGCAGATGGCCAGCAGGCTTTCGACGCTCGGCAGATTGGCGCCGCGCTCGATGGAGCTGATCTGCGAGATGCTCAGCTTGGTCATGGCCGCGAGATCCTTGAGCGACCAGTCGCGCTCCACGCGCAGCATCTTGATCTGATGGCCCAGCCGCTCGCGCAGGCGGTCCTGAGCGGCGCGTCCAAACCCGAATTTCTCGATGGCGTTGTGCAGCGTCTGCCGGAGCTGCGCCAGCGTGAAAGGTTTCGAGATGTAGTCAAACACCTTCATCTTGAAGGTGGCGCGCATGTCTTCGAGCGAGGGATAGCCGGTGACGACGATGACGCACAGGCCCGGAAACGCGGCCTGGAGCTGCTCCAGCACCTTGTCTCCCTTGACGTCGCCCATTTTCATGTCCAGCAGCACGATGTCGGGCAAGCGTTGCTCGCAGCCGGCGAAGAGCTCGTCGGCATGCCCGAAGGTGCGAATCGCGTACACTCCGTCGTCCTTGAGCGCATCTTCGAGATAATTGCGAAAATCGGTATCGTCGTCCAGTATCGCCAGGTCCACCAGACCGCTGGGGCTGGCGGACTCCGTGGCTTGTTCGGACGTGGTTCTCATAGTCACGTGTGACTCCCGGTCCGCCGCGGATCGCCAGCCGGCAGCGCGACCTCTAAACAAGCGCCGCCCTCGGGTCGATTCGAAGCCGCGATCGTGCCGCCGTGTTGGTGCACGATGCCTTCGGCCACGGTCAGACCCAAACCGGTTCCTCTGGCGTCCAGGCGGCTGGAGACGAATGCTTCGAATATATCCGGCAGGACATCGGGCGGAATGCCGCGCCCGTCGTCCTCCACGGTGACCAAGATCCAGGACTGTGCGTTGCGGTTCATGCGCTTGGATTGAACCACGATTGTACCTCGCGGCCGGATGGCGTACATGGCGTTGCGCAGCAGATTGACGAACACCTGGATAAGACGGTCCGAGTTGCCGGTGACCACGTGGTCAGCCGCAACATGATTGACGAAGGTAGCCTGCGCGGCCTTTTCATCGATGGCCAGCAAGCTCCAGGCGTCGTCGATCAGGTTCCGCAGCGGAACGGGCTCCAGATGCTGCTTCCTGACGCGCGAGAAATCCACCAGGCTCTCGCTGATCTTGAGAATCCGCTGCGTGACGCGAAGCATGCGCGCCAGGCGCTCCAGCGTGACCGGATCGTGGGTGGTCTCGGTCAGCTTCTCGATGGAGCCTTGCAGCACCGTGAGCGGCGTGTTCAGCTCGTGCGCGACGCTGGCGCTCAGCAGGCCCAGGCTTACCAGGCGATCCTGTGCTTCCAGGCGGCGAAGCGCTTCCTCGAGTTCGTCTTCGCGCTTGCGAAGATCGTTGATGGTGGCGTTGCGCGACCGCATGATCTGGCCGATCTCGTCGCCTGGGATCAGGGATGCGTCGATGAGCTCGTGCTCGCGGTCGCCGTGCTGCGTGGCTTGATCGGCGCCTAGCAACAGGCGCAGCGGCCGGTAGACGTACAGCGGCATGATGGTGGTCTCGAGCGCCAGCACCGCCAGGACGTAGATCGCGCCCAGGACGATAAACAAATTCGCTTTGGCCTGATCGGGCAAATACGAATACAGCGCGAAGTAAACGCCCAGAACGAGGATCGCGAAGAACAGGTTGTGCAACACCATCAGCTTGGGCCGCACTTTCAGATCGCCGAACAGCCGGGCGACGCTGCGAGCAGTCCGCATGGCTGCGGGCGCCGGCATGGATTGGCTTTCCCTCACAGTATCGACTCCTTGCTCATACGATTCTACGGGGGATTGAGGGCGGGTGGGGGCGCGCGTTCCGGACTGGCGTTCCGTAACACGCTTTGCCCCCGGCAGTGGTTGGCGTTAGGCTGTAGGAGGGCGATCGAAACTCCGGCCGCTTCCGCGAATGGCATTCTCCTCAAACGCAAATCGTATTGCAGATCGGCTTCAACTCAGCAGCCGTCTCGCTCTGGCGGCCGGATTCGGCGGTCTTCTGGTGATCATGGCGCTGGGAGGTGTCGAGGCCCTGCGGGAATTGCAGCAAATCCGGCGTGATGACGATCAGATTCGCAAACAGTTCCTGCTGCGCAATCACATTCTGAACAACATCCGTTCCGAGCTGTACCTCTCGGGCACCTACGTTCGAGACTATTTGCTGGAGCCGGATCCGGCTCGGGCTGCTACGTTTCTGGCCAGCCTGCAGGAGACGCGCCGCGAGATGGAATCTGCGTTGGCATCCTACTCGAATCAGCTACAGCCCGAGGAACGTCAGCACTATGCTTTGCTCAGGACGGAATTGGCGCAATACTGGCAGACCCTCGATCCGATCTTGCAGTGGAACGCCGATGAGCGGCGCGCCCACGGCTATACGTTCCTGCGCGATCAAGTGTTCCCCCGCCGCACGGCCATGCTCGAGATCGCCAGCCGCATCGCGGACACCAACGAGCAGCAATTGAACACCGGCAACGAGATGGTGGTCGCGCTGTTGCTCAGGTTCCAGAACCGTGTGGCGCTGACGCTGTTCGCGGCGCTGGTGCTGGGATTGGGTATGACCGCGTTCAGCATGCGTAAGATCCTGAGACTGGAGGAACACGCGCAGGTCCGCTATCAGGAGGTCGCCGAGGCGCGCAGGCAGCTCACCAACCTGTCCGCCAAGCTGGTGCAGGCTCAAGAGACAGAGCGCCGGGCGCTCTCCCGGGAGTTGCATGATGAGGTCGGTCAGGCGCTTTCGGCAGTGTTGGTGGAGTTGCGCAACCTGTCGACCGGACTGGCGACGGGTTCCGAGGAGCAGACGCGCAGCCAAGTGGAGCTGATCAAAGGCCTGGTGGAGAACACTGTCCGCGTGGTTCGCAATATGTCGCTGCTGCTCCGGCCTTCCATGCTGGACGATCTTGGCCTGATCCCGGCGCTGCGTTGGCAAGCCCGCGAAGTATCCAAGCGCACCGGCATGGACGTCAATGTCGCCGCCAACATCCTGTCGGATGATTTGCCGGATGAATACAAGACTTGCATCTACCGGATCGTCCAGGAAGCATTGCACAACTGTTCCCGGCATTCCCAGGCGACCACCGTCCGGATCAGGGTTCAGCAGCAACCGGAACTGTTGTCACTTTCGATTCAGGACGACGGCCAGGGTTTCGACGTCCTTCACACCAAGGGACTGGGTCTGTTGGGCATCGAAGAACGCGCGGCTCGCTTGGGAGGCACGTGCGAAGTGCATTCCGGACGGGGGCGCGGAACAATTCTTAACATAGAATTGCCGTTCGCAAGTCCGGGAGGGGAGCGGGGCATTGAAGCCGATTCGCATTCTGTTAGCGGATGATCACAACGTCATTCGCCGGGGACTGCGACTGTTGCTGGAGAGCCAGCCCGGCTTCAGCGTGGTCGGCGAAGCCGCGGATGGCCGTCAAGCGGTGGAGCAAGCCGGCATTCTCAAGCCGGACGTCGTGGTTCTCGACATCGCGATGCCGAACCTGAGCGGCACGGAAGCCGCCCAGCGAATCGTCGAGTTGCTGCCCGGCACGGCCATCGTCATCTTGAGCATGCACTCGGACGAGGGCTACGTTCTGCGCGCCCTCAAAGCCGGCGCCAAGGCCTACCTGGTGAAGGACTCCGCTGAGAGCGATCTCATTGACGCGATCAAAGCTGTGAGCGAAGGGAAAGCGTTCTTCAGTCCCGAGATCAGCAAGATGCTGGTGGAGGATTATATCCGTGAGATTCGGTCGCGTGGAGTTAACGACAGCTACGAGCTGCTCACCGCCCGGGAGCGGGAGGTCCTGCACTTGCTCGCGGAGGGGAAATCCAACAAGGACGTTGCAGCGCTGCTCAAGCTCAGCCTGTTCACCGTCGAGACGCATCGCCGGAACCTGCAGGAGAAGCTCAACCTTCACAGCCTGGCGGAGCTGATCCTCTACGCGGTCCGGAAGGGCCTCATCACGTGACGATGCCTTCTGGGAAAGGAAAATAGATGACCCGCTCTCTTCTGCTGCTTTTTTCACTGGCGGCTTTGACGGCCGCACCCAGCTCCGACATCGCGCTACGGTTGTCGCGCTGGAAACAGGTGCAGATGCCCTACGATTCCTCGGGACTCGACACTCGCCAGCGCCAGGTGGTCGACAAGCTGGTCGAGGCCTCGCGCTACATGGAACTGATCTACTGGCAGCAAAGCGATCCGGAAGCGCTCCAGCTCTATCGTTCCACCCGGGATCCGCAACTGAAACGGTTGCTCGCCATCAACGGCTGCCGTTTCGATCTGATCGATGAAAACAAGCCGTTCGTCGGCTCGCAGCCGATCCCGCCCGGCCGCAACCTGTATCCGGCCGGGTTGACGCGCCCCGAAATCGAAGCCTACGTGAAAACACATCCCGCCGAGAAGGACGCCATCTACAGCCCATACACGGTGCTGCGATGGAACAGCAAGAAGCTGGACGCGATCCCGTATCATGTCGAATACAAGCAGTACCTGGATCCGGCGGCGCGACTGCTGCGCGAAGCAGCGGGCTTGTCCAGCGACCAGGACTTCGCGCATTTCCTGCGACTGCGGGCCGACGCCTTGCTCAGCGACGACTATTATCCGAGCGACCTGGTGTGGGTGGATCTGCGCAATCCCAAGATCGACGTCATCTTCGCGCCCTACGAAACGTACCTGGATGACGTTTTAGGCGTGAAGACGTCCTACTCGTCGGCGATCCTGATTCGCAACGAGCCGGAGAGTCAGAAGCTGGCGGTATACCAGAAATACGTTCCGGACATCCAGGACGCGCTCCCGCTTCCGCCCGAAGACCGGCCTTCCAAGCGCGGCCATCTGACGCCGCTGGAAGTGATGGATGCGCCGCTCCGCACCGGCGACCTGCTGCACGGCTACCAGGCCGTGGCCGACAACCTGCCCAACGACCCGCGCATCCACGCGGCCAAGGGGACCAAGAAGATTTTCTTCAAGAACTTCATGGACGCGCGCGTGAACTATGTGGTTCTGCCGCTGGCGAAGTATTTGATGCCCGCGACCGAAGCAGCGCGCGCCTCGGCTGAGGGTTATATGGCAGCGGTGGTGCTCCACGAGATCTCGCATGGACTGGGCCCGGCGTATTCGCGCGTGAATGGGAAACAGGCGCCCATCACGGAGGCCATCGGTCCGGTGTATTCGGCGCTCGAAGAGGCCAAGGCGGACGTGGCTGGGATGTTCGGATTGCAGTGGCTGATGGATCACGGCGCGCTGCCCAAGAATCGCGCGGAGGAATACTATGCTTCGTATGTCGCCGGGATCTTTCGGACGGTCCGGTACGGAACCGCCGAAGCGCACGGACGCGCCGAGATGATGGAGTTCAACTTCCTGGCCGAGCAGAAAGCGGTGGTGCGCTCAGCCGGTAAGTACTCAGTGGACTATTCGAAAATTCCCGCGGCGATCGCGCGCCTCACGAAAGAACTTCTGGAGATAGAAGCCACCGGTGCGCGATCCCGCGCCGAAGCGTGGTTCAACCGTTACGACAAGATGCCGCCGGAACTCGCCGAGGCGCTCAAGGCAGGCCGGGATCTTCCCGTGGACATCGAGCCGGTGTTCGCGTTTCGAGTCATCGATTAGCGGAACGGCGCGGACCTGACGTTCTCAGGTCCGCGCGATGTTCCGTCAAGGTCGCCGGACTCTACTGATACGTCGCGGTCCCATACGTCAGGAAGATGCTGATGATTGCCCCGGCATTGATCCCGCTGGCCTGGAAGCCCGCGAACCCCCCGGTGCCGCTGATCCCCAGGCTTCCCGGAATGAAAATGTTGGAACCGGGAGCAGGGGCGGTCGCTGGAAGCTGCAGCAGCACGATGGGCGGCACAAAGAAACTGCCGTCGCTGTCGCGCGCCGTGCAAATGAAGGTGACGCTGGCGGTGTCCGCCGCGGTGGCTCCATAGGCGGTGCTCGAGCCGGTGATCTGCACGTATCCGGCCGGGTCGCCGCCGCTCCACGTCACCGTGACACCAGCGGCGCGATTCACCGTGGTGATGCTGGCCTCATTGGTCCAGGTGAGCGGCTGAGGCATGGTGTAAGTGGCCGTGAAGGGACCCACGTCGGCGCCCCCGGGACCGGTGAAGGTGTAGGTGCCGGCCGTGAGAGTGGTCGCGGTGTTGTCTAAAGTGGCTTGGTAGAAGATGGTGCCGCTCTGGGTGGACTTGGCGAGGGTACGGTTTCCGAACGGCGCGGCCATCCCGATGCTGGCCCCTGCGTCCAGGAACTGGGTGGTGCCTGAGGAACCCGTGTTACCCGAGCCGCTGGTCTGAACCGACACGATGCAGGAGCCGTAGGAGGCCACATCGAGTTGGGAGCCTTGCTGCGGAGTGGCGCCAGGCGTGATCTTCACAAAGGATCCCGTGGCCAGATCCATCTTGGTGGTGCTGCCCGGGAAGGTGCCAATGGTCGGCGTAGTCTGGATGTAGCGCTGCAGGGTAATGCCTCCGGCGGATACCGGTCCCGAGCCTGGCAAGGTACTGCCGTTGATGGGCGTGCAGGCGCGGCCGCTGGTGGCGATGGGAATGGAGGTCGAGTTGCTGATTTCGTTGCCGATTTGCATGATCACCGAGTTGGAGCAGCCGCTGAGGCCTTGCGGTACGGTGACGTAGACGGTGTCGACGCCGGTGCAACAGCCGTTGCGGCCGCGGAACAGGATGTTGGCCGGCTGGCCGCCGATGAAGACTTTCAGAGGAACGTTGGGCATGTCGGCTTGCTGGGCCGCGTTGGTTTCATCGAAGGTAACCGGACCCAGGCCGGTGGCCCACAGCGTGACCACCTCGCCGGGATTGGGAGCATTGTTCGGCGAGACGTAGGGGTTGGGGGCGTTGAAGGTGGCCACCGCGTCGCCGCCGCCGGTGCTGTTGAGAGTGAACACGCCGATGTTGTTGGCGACCACGGTGATGGGCGCCGAGGCGCTGGTCTGGCCGTTGTAGGTCACGGTCAGAGTCCCGGTTCCGGTGGGAGTTTTGGAGGGCAGGATAGCGGCGAGTTGCGCGGCCAGCGCGTAATACATGATGGCGTCCACGGTGGTGCCGCCGACAGTGACCTTGATGGAGGCTCCGCCGATGGAGGAAGTGAACGGGTAGGCGGTGGCGATGGCGAGGGACGCCGGACCCAGGTTGGAACCCTTGACGACGAACAGCGCGCCCTGGGCGACGGCCGCGTTGGGGAGCTCGGGCGGGATATTGGTGGCCGCGTTTTCCACGGCGGTGACCTTGGGTGTTGGGGTGCCGCCGCCTCCACCTCCACCACCGCCGGTGGCGCCGAAGGTAGTGAACTTGAATGTGATCGAGCCGCCGCTATTGGCCGTCACCAGCAGCTTGGCGTAATTGCCGCCGTTGGTTTTGACACCCACGACAGCGTCCACCGGAAGGGCGCTTCCGGGAATCGGCTGCGAGTTGCCTAGTGCGGAAAACTGCGCCAGGATGCTCTGCGTCAAGGAGTCGTACAAGGACTGTCCGCCGCCACCGGGAACATTGAACGCTGTCGCGTTTGCTTGTGGCGTTAAACTGGTGCCGCTCCACAAGAGGTCGCCACCCGAGCTCACCGTGGCGCCGGTGTCCAGGTTCGCCCTGGCATTGCTAGCCAGAGTAAGGGTGCCACTGATGTCGGCCAGAGCGGCAATTGGAAGGCTAACTGCCAACACTGTCATGGCAGCACTGTAAAGTAGTTTAGACACGATTATTCCTCCTCAGGTCACGTCAGATTATTCGTTACGCGTTTCTTAGTCGACGCGAAACGACATCCGAATCTATGGTGTCATGGTACTACGCGAGAACCGGATCCCGAAAGGATCACGGGTCAATCCGCGTCCATGATCTAGTCGCCAGGGACCGCTTCCCGCTCGGACGCCACTTCCTGGTCCTTGTACTGAAGCTGGTACAGCTTCCAATACACGCCGCGCAGCGCGAGCAATTCTTGATGCGTCCCCATCTCGCGGAGCTTGCCCTTGTGCATGACGAGAATGCGATCGGCCCGCTGGATGGTGGAAAGGCGGTGCGCGATGACGATCGAGGTGCGGCCTGCCACCAGGTTCGCCAGCGCCTCGCGGATGCGCAGCTCGGTCTCGGTATCGACGCTGGAGGTCGCTTCGTCCAGAATCAGGTAGCGAGGGTTGTGGGCCAGCGCCCGCGCGAAACTGATGAGCTGCTTCTGCCCGGTGGAGAGACCTGCGCCGCGCTCCCGCACTGGCTGGGCGAAGCGCTCCGGCAAGGTTTGAATGAAATCCAGAACATTCACCTGGTCGGCGGCCTGGGCCAGATGCTGGTCGGAAATCCCAGCGGTTCCGAGCCGGATGTTGTCGGCGATGGTCCCGGTGAACAGATGCGGATCTTGCAACACTACACCGAAATGGCGCCGCAAGGCCTCGAGATCGAAGTCACGAATGTCGATACCTCCGATGCGTATCGACCCGCGCTGCACTTCATAGAACCGCAACAGCAGGCTGGCAAGCGTGGTCTTCCCGGCGCCGGTATGGCCCACCACGGCGACAGTCTCACCCGGCTCAATACGGAAGCTGACGTCGCTCAAAACCCAGTCCTGGTCTTTATAGGCGAACCAAACATGATCGAATTCAACCGCGGCGGAGTCCGCCGGGAAGCCTTGAGGCCGCGCCGGCGATTCAATCCGCACCGGCGTGTCCATCAGCTTGAAGATTCGCTCGGAGGCCGCCATGGCCGATTGCAGAATATTGTACTTGTCGCTCAAGTCCTGAATGGGGCGGAAGAAGCGCAGTCCGTACTGGAAGAAAGCAACCAGCACTCCCAGCGTCAGCGCGCCGCCGCGGATACGGAATCCGCCGTATGCCAATAGCATTGCCAGCGCCAGCATTCCCAGGAACTCGACCCAGGGGTAAAACCAGCCGTAGGCCGTGATGGCATCCTTGAACGCTTCCATGTGGTCGCGGTTGATGCGGTCGAACTCGGCGCGGCTCTTTTCCTCGCGGTTGAAGAGCTGAAGAACCGTGATGCCGTTGACGTGCTCCTGCAGATACGAGTTGATGCGGGCGATGGCCACGCGGATGCGGCGGTAGCTTTGCTGGACCGACCGGCGGAACTGCACGGTAACCAGCACCACGAACGGCATCACGGCCAACACCAGCGCGGTCATGCCGGGACTCAGCTTCAGCATGACCCCGACCACGATGCTTAGCATCAGCACGTCGCCCAAAATCATGAGCAGGCCTGAGGAAAACAGTTCGTTGAGCGCATCTACGTCGGTAGTCAGCCGGGTCACCAATCGGCCGACCGGGTTGTGATCGTAGTAGGCCAGATCCAGTCGCTGCAGGTGTCCCATCAATTGGCGCCGCAGGTCGAACATGGCCCGCTGCCCGATGGCTTGCATCAGGTATTGCTCGCCGAAGTCGCACAGGAACCCGGCCACCAGAGCCGCCAGATAGGCGAACGACACCTGTGCCAGGCCGATCCACGGATCGCTGGCCGTGAGGCGATTCAACTGCGTCAAAGCCGGATGGGAGGATGGCACCAGGTAGCGGTCCACCGCAAATTCGGTGAGCAAGGGACCCACCGCTTGAAGCACAGCGTTGACCGACAACAACACCAGCGCGATCAGAAGTTCAGACTTGTACGGCCGGAGGTAAGTGAGCAGGCGCCGCATCAGGCGCCCGTCGTAGGCTTTTCCTAAGACCTCTTCTTCCACGTAATTTCAGTTTAGCGTCACAGCAGGGCTGAGAGTGACGTTCGCCCTCGCTAGTTGGCGGCGTATCCCGGAGGTTGTTGAAAACCGCCGGTGACCGGTTCCAGCAGCGCCGCGAATTCCAGAGTAGTGAGGTCTTCCAGATATGGGCCGATGATCTGCACGCCTACCGGCAGGCCGGACTTGGTTCGGCCCGCGGGAATCACCGTGACGGGCAGTCCGGCAACGGTGGCGAAGTGCGGGTACACGATCATCTCGAAGTACTCGCGCGTGACTCCGTCAACCTGTATTTTGCGCGCGCTCGGCTCGCCCTCCTGCTGGTGCGGGAAGGCTGGCGTCATCGTGACCGGCATGAGGAACACATCGAAATCGCGGAAGTAGCTTTCCCAAACCGCGCGCACCTGCATGCGGGTAGCGTTGGCCTGCGCGAAATAGCGGTGGCGCGCGTACTGGGCCTGGCGGAAGGGGTCGAAGGGACCTAAGGTTGGGGCAGTGCGTTGCGCTTCGGCGTTTTCGTCGGGAAGTCCGGCGCTGAGCACCGCGCCCAGCAGAAAGGCGTAGCTTTGAAAGCTGGTCATGAAGTCGAGCCCAACAGGCAGGCCAGTCGCGAACTGTTTCACCTGGGGACCGATGCTCCCGTACAACCCCTCAAGAACCTCGCGTTGATCGGTCGACGTAGTGCAAAACGGAGAATCCGCGATAGCGCCCACGCGGAATTGGGAGAGCTGGCGCTGGCGGGCTTCCGGAAGCCGCAGCGTGTACGCCTTAGCGTCGAAGTCGTATGGTCCAGCCATGAGCCGGACACATTGTTCAAGATCGCGAGGATGGCGCGCCATGGGGCCGACGACATTCAGTTCGCCGGGCGGAAGGTGGACACTCCCGGGCGGCGGAGGCACATGGCCTTCGTCCGGAATCAGATTGACGCTCGGCTTGTGACCGCAGACCCCGCAGAAATGCGATGGAACACGGATGCTGCCTCCGATGTCGCTTCCGATCGATAGGAAACCGAGACCGGCCGCCAGGGCGGCGGCGGTGCCTCCACTGGATCCTCCCGGCGTGCGCTTGAGGTCCCAGGGATTGTTGGAAGTTCCGTAGATGGGGTTGTAACTTTGCCAGTCGCTCAGCAGGACCGGCACGTTGGTCTTGCCGATCACGATAGCGCCCCCTTGGGCCAGTCGCGATACAGAAACGGCGTCGTGTTCCGGACGCGCGTCCTTCCAGGCCGGCAGCCCCGCCGTAGTCGGCGTTCGATGCCAGGCCAGGCACTCCTTGATTGTGACGGGCACGCCGTGGAATGGGCCAAGGTTTTCGCCGCGCGCCAGCGCTTCGTCCGCCTGGCGCGCGGACACCATGGCTTCATCCTCCAACTGCAACACAATCGCGTTCAACGCAGGGTTGTAGCGCTTGACGCGATCGAAGGTGTGCCGCATGAGATCGACCGCCGAGATGCGGCGGGCCCGTATGGCTTGGGCGGCTTCGAGAGCGGAACCGAAATCAGGATCGAACTGGGCGGCGGAACTGGCGGAGGTCATCGGGCGCCATTGTATCAAGAGAGCCGCCGGATTGACTGATGTATAATTGCTCGAAACGAGGAGCCATGCGTATACTCTTTCCCGTCTGTCGAACCCTGGCAGCACTCTCACTTTCAGCGGCCGCCTTTGCCCAGACGCCGACCGTGACCGGCGTGCTCAATATCGCTGACTTCAGCACGAACATCTGTCCCGGCGCAGCGGCCTCTATCTTCGGATCGAATTTCGGATCGAGCGCTTCAGCCGTCACTGTCACGGTTGGCACCAAGACAGGTTACGTGCTCGCAGCGACTCCCGGGCAGATCAACGTGCAGATCCCGTTTGAAGTCTCCGACGGCGCTACGACACTGACCGTGAAGGTCGCCTCCGCGACCTCGTCGGCATTTAATCTCACGCTCAAGAAATACTCGCCCGCGTTCTTTACCCAGGGTGGCGCCGGCACCGGCCCAGCCAATGTGTTCAACGCTCAGGGCAATGCTCTCATCAAGGAATCCGCGCCGGCTAAACCCGGTGACAACTTGTTCACTTATCTGACTGGGTTGGGTCCAACTACCCCCGCGACCGCGACGGGCCTCGTGACAGCCCTCGCGAAAGCGGCCACGGCGGCCACGCTCACCATTGGCGGCGCCGACGCGAATGTAGCGTTTGCAGGGGTCACTCCGCAAACCGTCGGAGTGTATCAGGTCAATTTCACGGTCCCGACCGGCGCGCAAGGCACCCAGCCGCTGGTTCTCACTGTCGGCGGCGTCAGTAGCACCGCGGCGGTAACTTTGCCGCTGATCGGCGTAACCACTTTGGTGAACAATGGCTCGTTTGCATCGGATGGGACGGCGGCGCCTGGGTCCTTTGTCAGCATCAAGGGAAACGCGCTGGCGACTACCGACCAGCTCACCGGCTTTCCCGACACCAAGTTTCAAGGCGTTCAGGTAACGTTCAATGGCAAACCGGCGCCGCTGTTTCATCTGCTCAGCTCGACAACTCCCCAGCAGATCGACTTGCTGGTGCCGAATGAGCTGCCTACGTCCGGCACGGTTGATGTGCAGGTCACCACGCCGACCACCTTCTACCCCAACTACAAGCTCAACATGGTGCCTGCCGATCCGGGCATCTATCGTCTCAGCGATCCATCTAACGCGAAGCGATCCAATGTCATCGCACAGTTCAACGCCACAGTCTGGCTAGCCATGCCTGCTTCCACCGCGACGGCGCTAAAGCTCCCTGGTAACTGTCACAAGTCCGGCGTAAACGCGCTCTCGCTGTGCGGCGAACCGGCCACGATTGGCGATTACCTGGTCCTGTATGTCACCGGCCTTGGTAAAACCACGCCCAACGGCGACCCGAACGGAACGCCGCTCGCGACCGGCCAGGTGCCGCCCGTCGATGGCAGCGTCCTCTACAAGACCGTCGTCACGCCGACCGTCACCGTGGGCGGTGTTCCCGTCACTCTGCTATATTCCGGACTCCCGCCGGGCCTTATCGGCGAGTATCAGATTGTTTTCCAGGTACCCAGCGGCGTTCCTAGCGGCGATGACGTCCCGGTGGTGGTGACGATGGGCAACCGCAGCGACACCGCGACCATCTCGATCCAGCCGAGACCCTAAATCCGGCCCGCGCCTCCTGGGAGACCGGCGTAGTAATACAATGTCCAATATGGTTCGCTACACTCCTGTCGTCACCCTGTACGTGTTCCTGGCTTGCGGCGCGATCCAGGCTGCGCCCACCAGTTGCGAAGGACTCGCGAAACTCGCGCTTCCTGCCACCACACTCAAGACCGCTGAATCTGTGCCGGCCGGATCGTTCACGCCGCCGGGCAACGGGCCCATCGCCAATCTGCCGGCCTTCTGCCGAGTTGCTGGCATGATCAAACCGTCCGCCGATTCGGACGTTGAATTTGAAGTCTGGATGCCGAGCACGGGCTGGAACGGGAAGTTCGAAGGCATCGGCAATGGCGGCTACGCCGGATCCATCGGCTACGGCGCGATGGGCGCAGCGGTGGCCCACGGATACGCGACCGCATCCACCGACACGGGACATCACGCCGGCACCACCGATGCGGCTTGGGCGCTGGGCCATCCGGAAAAGGTCACTGACTTCGGATACCGCGCCATTCACGAAACCGCCGACAAGGCCAAAGCCATCATCCGCGCGTTCTACGGCGATCCGGTGAAGCGCGCGTACTTCAGCTCCTGCTCGAATGGTGGAAGGCAGGCGCTGATGGAGGCGCAACGCTATCCGGCCGACTACGACGGAATCATCGCCGGCGCTCCCGCCTACTACTGGACGCACCTTCTCACCGCCGCCATGTGGGACATGACCGCGACGCTGAACGATCCGGCCAGCTACATCCCGGCCAGCAAGTTGCCGGCGATCGAAGGCGCAGCGTTGCAGGCTTGCGACGCGCTCGACGGCGTCAAGGACGGCGTCATCGACGACCCGACCATGTGTCACTTCACGCCTTCCACGCTTCTGTGCAAGGGAGCGGACTCGGATAGCTGCTTGACGGCACCGCAGGTCGCGGCCCTCGAAAAGATCTACTCGGGCGCTCACAACGTCAAAGGCGATCAGGTTTTTCCTGGTTTCTCGCCGGGCGGCGAAGCTGGGGGGACCGGCTGGGGCGGCTGGATCACCGGCGCGGCGCGTGAGAAGAGCTTGCAGCACGCCTTCGGAACCAACTTCTTCGAGTACATGCTGTACTCCGACGCCAAGTGGGACTATCACACGTTCAGTGTGGATCGCGACATGAAGGTGGCCGACGACAGTCTGGCCGGGAAATTGAACGCGACCAACCCGGATCTGAAGAAGTTCAAGGATCGCGGCGGAAAACTCATCATGTATCACGGCTGGAGCGATGCGGCCATCCCGCCGGTGGCTACCGTGAATTACTACAAAAACGTGGTCTCCAAAATGGGCGCGAAGGATACCAGCTCGTTCGTGCGATTGTTCATGGTTCCGGGAATGCAGCACTGCGGCGGCGGACCGGGGCCCAACGTGTTCGGCCAGGGCGCAGTCACGGGCGGCGATCCGGAGCACGACGTGGACGCGGCCTTGCATCGTTGGGTGGAGGCAGGGAAAGCTCCCGAGCAGATTATCGCGACGAGGTACAAGGGGCTCGCGCCGTCCAGCGGCGTCGCGCGTACCAGGCCGCTCTGCAGGTATCCGCAGGTGGCCAAGTGGAACGGAACCGGCAGCTCGGATGACGCCGCCAACTTCACTTGCACGGACCGCGGCGTCGCCGCCAAGTAAGAACGGTCAGGGCGTCAAGACCACGCGCCCCACTACTTTGCCTTCGCGCAACGAGCCGAGCATCTGATCGGCGTGATCGAGTGGTGCGCGCGTAATCGGAATCGGCGTAACGCGCTGGCGGCGCACCAGCTCCATCAGTTCGCGAAGCTCGGCGAGATTGCCGACGTAACTGCCCTGGATGGTAACCGCCTTCAAGGGAATCATGGGCAGCGACCACGGAGCCGCGCCGCCGAACAAGCCGACGATGACCATCTTGCCGCCCTTGGCAACCGCGTCGAAGGCCAGCGCGGCGGTGTCTTCGCTGCCGACAAAGTCGACCACAAAGCGAGGCCGGGATCCGATCGCGCGGGCGATTTGTTTCACCGCGTCGGAGGCGCGCCCATCCACGGCGGCCATCGCGCCCGCCGCCAGCGCGGCCTGGCGCTTCTCCTCGCTCACATCCACCACCACCGCGCCGATGCCATCCAGAGCGCGCAACAGCGTGAGACCCATCAGTCCCACGCCGCCGGCTCCGATGATTACGATGCGTTCGTTGCGGATCACGTCACCCGCTTTCTTGAGGGCGCTGTAGGCGGTCAAGCCCGAACAGGCGTATGGCGCGGTGGTAACCGGATCCAGGCCGTCGAGATCGAGCAGGTAGCGCGAATGCGGAACCAGCATGTATTCGGCATAACCGCCGTCCCGGTAGATGCCGAGCGATCGAGGTTTGCCGCAATAGTGCTCGTCGCCAGCCAGGCACACGGCGCATTCGCCGCAGCCGATCCACGGAAACACGAGGTACTGGCGGCCCAGTGCGACCGGACCGGCCTCGGGTCCCGCCTGCAGCGCCACGCCCGCTGTTTCATGCCCCATCGTCACTGGCAGGGCAACCCCGCCGCGTTCTCCGACGTTATACGTTTTGCCATGGCCGATGTTGTAGCCGCCTTCCCAAATGTGGATGTCGCTGTGACAGATTCCAGCGGCGGATACTTTCAGCAACACTTCGGTGCCATGAGGCGAGGGTGTGGGACCATTCGACACTTCAAGCGGCTTTCCAAACTCGGTCAGACGATAAGCTTTCATAGGTGGTAACCCACCAGAGTAGCAGCGAACGCCTAGTGCCGCGCTGGCTTGCGGCTGGCCTCGCGAATGGACTGGATCTCGGCCTTGGGAATATGCAGAAACTCCAGGAACTCCTGGTGCTCCTCCGGCGCCGAGCGCTCGAATTCCGCGTGCCAGCGGTGCATGTCGACTTCGTTGAAGCCGGAAGCTTTCATAATCGATACCCATTTCTGCTTGGTAATCATTTTCGTCCCCTTGAGAGAAGTTTTGTGTTTCAAGAGCTTCAGAATCGCGCGCTGATGCCCGCGCAGCATCGCGATTTCCGCGCTCAGCTCCGCCAGCCTGCGGTTCAAGACGGCGGATGCGTCGTTGTCCGGCCGCGCCAGAATCGCGCGGATGTCCGCCAGCTTCAGCCCGGCATCCCGATACACGCAGATACGTTGCAGGCGTCGCAGATCGGTTTCACTGTAACTGCGGTAATTTCCCGAAGTGCGCGAAGCGGGCTTCATCAATCCGATGGACTCGTAGTACAGCAGCGTGCTGCGGCTCAAACCACAGGACTTGGCAACGCGAGATACGCTAAGCATCGGCCAGTTCCCACTATGAACCCTAAAGCTATAGACAGGTCAAGCGAATTGTGCGGGCGAGAAAGTGCCCGGCACTCTCGGGGCCGACCCAGATTCTCATGGTCTGAGGCTGGGCGACTGAGGGACCACCCAGAAGGGAAGAAACCTGCAATGGGCCGACCGGCACGGGACCGGTGAAAAGATTGATGGACAGAGTCACGTCGGCGAGCGCAATGCCGCTGGGCACGACTTCCTGCGGAACGCGCACGTTGAAGCGCCACACGAAATCATTGTCGAGTGCCACGTCCACCACCTCCGCGGACCATTTCCCCACTTGCGCGACGACTGGAATGATCGACCCGAGCCAGGGGACATAGTCTCCATTCCCGCTTAGTTGGCCACCCATACCGTTCAGAAAAAACGAAACCACCTTGCCGTGCCCGGCCGGGTGCTCGCAGGAGTTTAGTGTGCCGTCCTGGTTGCGTGCCACCGGCACGAAGAACGCGGGGACGACGACGCCCGGGTGAGCCGTGCAGTTTTGAAAGTCGCTGGTGAGATTCGCGAACAGGCTGGGGGCCGTTGCGGTCAGCGGCAACGAGCGCGCCGGGCCAGGAACGCCGTTCACCGTGACCTGCATCGCGACCGAGCTTTTTGCGCCCACGTCGAACGGCACGGCGACGTTGACCTGCGATGATGACACGTAGAGCAATTTGGCCGGTGTTCCGTCGAATGTCACGCTCACGCCGCTCAGCGACGTCGTGGAACTGGCCGGAAGGACTGCAAGCAGCGACAGTATGCAGGTGCAACGAGTGATCATCGCGAATATTCCTTGGACTAAGACGGACGGGGGACCGAAGCGGTATCAGCTATTTTCCCATGCTCGCGCTAGCGCCACGCGCGGTTGCGCTAAAGCCGGCCTAGACAAATCAAGAGGTAGAATAATCCCATGCTACGTCGCAATGTCCTGGCGTTGGTTTTGGCGGCTGCGTTCGCGCAGGCGGCCGTCACGAGGGTGGAAGTTACCGAGCGAACGGACCTTCCGGTTGTGAATTACGAACGGATCACCGGCAAGGTTTATTTCGCCGTCGATCCCAAGCTGCCGAACAACCGGATCATCCGCGACATCGACCGCGCGCCGGTCAACGCCAGAGGCCTGGTGGAGTTTTCCTCCGACCTGTATGTACTGCGGCCGAAAGATCCTAAGAAATCCAACGGAACGGCGCTGCTCGAGATCTCGAACCGCGGCGGCAAAGGCACGCTGGGCATGTTCGATCTCGCGCCGGGCGGGCAGCTTCGCACGCCGCAGGACTTCGGCGATCCGATGCTGTTCGAGGCCGGCTACACGCTGGTCTGGGTCGGCTGGGAGTTCGACGTGCCGGATCGAGCGGGCCAGATGCATCTTTACGCGCCGGTGATCAAGGGAATCACTGGGCCGGTGCGGTCGCAAATCGTCACGGAGAAGCGGGCCACCTCCGTGTCTTTAGGCGATCGCGCACAAGTCCCTTATGCCGTCGCCGATCTGAACGGCGGATCTCTGACGGTACGCGATGACATCGATGCGTCGCGCACCACGATCCCGCGCGATCAGTGGCACTTCAGCGCGGATGGCGCTCACATCGAATACGGGGCGGGCTTCGAGCCAGGACGCATCTACGACGTCGTCTATACCGGCAAGGATCCCGCCGTGGTCGGCTTGGGACCGGCGGCGGTGCGCGACTACATCTCGTACATCAAGCAGAACGGCGAAGTGAAGCGCGCCATCGGATTCGGAACCTCGCAGAGCGGCCGTTTCCTCCGCAACTTCGTCTACGACGGCTTCAATGCCGATGAACAAGGGCGCAAGGTGTTCGACGGCGTCTGGTCGCACGTGGCCGGGGCGGGGCGCGGCAATTTCAATTATCGTTTCGCCCAGCCTTCGCGCGACGGGATGCCGCGCATCAACCTGCTGTACGCCGTGGACCGGTTCCCGTTCACCGACGCGATGGAAACCGACGCGGGGGTGACCGATTCCATGCTGGCGCGCGCCTCCAGTGCGGGAGTGACGCCGAAGATTTTCTACACCAACGGGTCGTTTGAATACTGGGGACGCGCCGCGGCGCTCATCCACACCAGCCTGGACGGAAAGCGGGACGTCGCGCCGGTGTCCACATCGCGGATCTACTATCTGGCTGGCACACAGCACGGCGCCAATGCGCGGCCCGAGAGAACCGTCACGCAGAACCTGCCCAATCCCGCGGACTATCGATTCGTGATGCGGGCGCTGCTGGCGGCGATGAACAACTGGATCACGACCGGCGCCGAGCCGCCCGAGTCGCAGATCCCGCGCATCGGGAAAGACAACCTGGTGGAGACGCGCGCGCTCAATTTCCCGAAGATCCCCGGCATCGCGCTGCCGAAAGAACCGACTCCGGTGTTCCGGCTGGACTACGGTCCAGACTTTCGGACCAAGGGAATCATCGCGCTCGAACCGCCCAAGATCAGCGGCCGCTACACGGTTCTGATTCCGCAAGTGGATCGGGACGGCAACGAGACGTCCGGCATCCGACTACCGGATCAAGTGGCGCCGCTGGCCACCTACACCGGCTGGAATCTGCGCGATCCGAAGATCGGCGCGCCGGATGCGATGTTCGACATGGTGGGTTCGATGATCCCGTTCGCCCGCACCCGCGCCGAGCGCGAAAAATCCGGCGATCCGCGCTTGTCCATCGAGGAACGTTATGCGAGCCGAGAAGAATATTTGCGCCAGGTGGAAGTCGCGGCGCAGCCTCTGGTCCGTCAGGGATTGCTGCTCGAACGCGACGTTCCGAAGTTCCTCGAAAAGGCGTCGGCGCGCTGGGACCTGCTGACCAATAACTCGGGAACGAAGTAACCCGCGCGCCAGTTACTGCTTGCTGGGATCCGCTTTCGGCCAGCCGCTGGGACTCGGGGCCGGCGCAGGTTGCGATGACGGAGTGGACCCAGGCACCTGGTCCGTCGAGGGACCGATCGGCGAGCCATCTTCATTCACCGCCACGCGCCTTCGCCGCACCGGGGGAGGATCGCTGGGTGCGTAGTCAGGCTGGGAAGTCGAGTAGCCTCGATCGCTGGGTGCATGCGTCACCATGGTGGGCGTCGACCGCGCCCCGCCATCCGGCGTCATATAGGCGCGGCGATATCGGACCTCGGCGTCAGGGTAACGCCTGCGGGCCTCAGGCGCGAGGTCCACTTGGATGTTCCGTTCCAGACCGGCCTCGACTCCTTCAGGCAAATTGAAGAACAGGGCGTAGCGCTGCCGCAAACGCGCGAGCGTCTCCTCGAGCGACGAGGCGTCATACACCGACATGCTGTCGCCGCCCGAATCGCGGGCGATCTGCGAGGTACCCGCGGATTTGGTGCGAGGTGCGCCCATTCCGCCACCGCCCGAAGCTGGGCCACCGCCATAAGGACCGCCGCCTCTTCGCGGACCCCAAATGATGCCGCCCAAGGGACCTCCTCCCCCGATGCGTGGTCCGCCGCCCCCGCCTCCACGGCGCTGTCCGCCGCCTGCGCCCGGATACTGGCGTCCCTGCATAGCATCCGGCGCAATCAGCGCGCACAGCACGGCATCGGCCCGCGCCAGAGCACGCGATACCGCCTCTTCGTCGCGATCGAATTCGGTCTGATCGTCGGTCAGAATGACAATCGCGCGACGGGCATCCCGACGCCCTTCCCGGCGGATGTAGTCGGCGGCGTCCAGCATCCCGCGCGTGATGTCGGTGCCCCCGTTGAATCGCTCCTGCCGGAGCAGGCGATCGAATTCGCTCTGGACCTCCTGGCGACTGCTGCGGAACGGCAGCCGCACGCGAGTCGAGCGGTCGAAAACCATGATCGCCATGCGGTCATCTTTTCCAAGAACGGTGAGCGCCTGGCCGGAGGCGTCGGCGATGTGCTGGACGTGCGGGCGCATGCTGCCGCTGACGTCCAACAGAAACAACACATCCAGCGGCATATCTTCGCTCGCGAAATTGCGGATCGGCTGCGTGCGGCCTTCCTCGCGGACCACGAAGTCTTCGGCGCGCAGATGCGTGATGGCGCGATTGCCGCCATCCACCACCTGGGCGTCCACGCGGACCAGCGAGACATCGCTGCGGAACACGATGGGGTCCTGCGGCTCAGCGGAAAGCAGGCAAACGCTGGCCGAAGCAAGCAGGACGGCGGAGACAGCTTTGATCATGAACTCCTCGATCTGGTGCAGGAAACCTTAACTATAGTACGTACGGCGGCTGGCCGCCGTTTCAACCTGATCAACGGCCGGTCCGAGAAAGGCGTACACTGAAGCAAGTTGTCCCAGGCCGCCCATGAGGCTGCAGCCGTCCATCGCCGCGCTGTGCTTCTTCCTGGCCGCCGCGTTTGGCCAGAGCAACCAGCCGACCTCCTTGACCCACTACCAGAACGGCGAGAGGCATTTCGCGGAACACAACTACATGGACGCCGCGAACGAATTCCGTGAGGCGCTGAACGGCGATCTCGATCCCAAGTGGATCGAAGTCTGGTCGCACATCCAGCTCGGCAAAATTTTCGAACAAACCGCCCAGCACGAACGCGCCCTGAACGAATTCCGGCTCGCTGTCGCTACCAGGGACAACACCCGAGGCGCTCAGGACCAGGCGGCCTCGTATTTGAGCCACGAGGAACCGCTGGATGTCCGGCCGCTTCCCGCGGGCGTATACCGTCCCGGCGCCGGCGTGTTCGGCCCCGAGCCTACCCGCAGGATTCAACCCGAGTATTCCGAGGAAGCGCGCCGGGCCGGACTCGAAGGGACCGTCTTCGTGAGCGGCGTGATCGCCGAGGATGGTTCACCGCGCGACCTTCGCGTGACCGCTTCGCTCGGCCTCGGCCTGGACGAGAAAGCGCTGGAAGCGGTGCAGCAATGGAGATTCGCGCCCGGCACCTCGGCGGGACGTCCCGTGCCCGTGATCGCGAGCGTCGCGGTCGACTTCCTGCTGCCCGACAAACTATCCCGCTGGCACTTGATGAAAGCGGGATTTCAGGCACCGGTGGGAGCTTCGCGGCCGGTTTTCCAGACCGCCTACTATCCGCCGGGCGCGGGCATCTCGGCTGTCGCGATCGACGAAGGATGGGTGCTGTCGGCAATCCGGCGCATGGCCACGGCCACGTTGTCCTTTGACGTCGACGAGCACGGTTCGCCGGTGAACTTTCGCGTGCTGAAAGCGTCGCTTCCAATCTGGGGCGATGAAGCCATTTCGCTGGTAAGCGGCTGGCGCTTCACCCCGGGCGTTAAGGACGGTGTTCCGGTGTCCGTGCCTTGCACTTTGGATCTTATCTGGGGCCAGAAGGTATTCAACGCCGGCACTCTGCTGCAAGTGCGCGAGGCCATGAATGCGCAGTCGACGATAGTGCCCGCCCCCAGTCCGGACGTCTTCGGAGCGCTCAAGGTGCTTTCCACCGCGCTGCCATCCTACCCTGACGAGGCTCGCCGGGCCAACCTGGAAGGAAACGTCAAGCTGAATCTCTTGATCGGAGAGGACGGGATCCCGAAAGACATCCATGTGGTCGAGCCAGTCGGGATGGGCCTGGATGAAAAAGCGGTCGAGGCGATTTCGCAGTGGCGCTTTCAGCCCGCGCTCGTGAACGGGCGCGCGACGCCAGTCTCCATTGTCATCGAAGTATTCTTCCGGCTGTCCGACAACGCGCCCACCGCGGTCATCCTGCCTTAGCGGCTGGCCTACTCGCCGCCCATCAGATCTTCGCCGAGATCGTTGGTGCGATTTTCGAATTTGGTGAATTCCTTCAGGAACACCAGGTTGACCTTGCCGGTGGGGCCGTTGCGCTGCTTGCCGATGAGCAGTTCCGCCATGCCGCGCAGGCTTTCGTCCTGCGGCTTGTAGACTTCCTCGCGGAAGATGAACGCCACCAGGTCGGCGTCCTGCTCGATGGAGCCGGATTCGCGCAGATCGCTCAACTGAGGCCGGTGGTCGCCTTGCCGGATCTCGGGCGCGCGGTTCAATTGCGAGAGCACCAGCATGGGCACTTTCAGATCCTTGGCCAGCAGCTTCAAGCCGCGCGAGATGGTGCTGATCTCCTGGTTGCGATTCTCGTAACGGCCGCGACCGCTCATCAACTGCAGGTAGTCGATCACCACCAGGGCCAGGCCGTGCTCGCTCCTGAGCCTGCGGAGCTTGGCGTGGATATCCATCAGGTGGGTGCCGGCGGTGTCGTCGATGAACAGCGGAGCCTGCACCAGGTCGGAGGCGGCCTTGGCCAGCCTGCGCCGCTCATCCTGGTTGAGGTAGCTGGCGCGGAACTTCTGCTGGTCGACGCGCGCGCCGGCGCAGATCATGCGGGTGAGCAGCGATTCGCGCGACATTTCGAGCGAGAACATCGCGACGGTCTGCTGCTCGCCCGGACGCAGCGCCACGTGCTGGGCGATGTTCAGCGCCAGCGCGGTCTTGCCCATGGAAGGTCGCGCGGCCAGGATCACCAGCTCGCCTTCGTGCAGCCCGCCGGTCATCTCATCCAGCTTGAGGAAGCCGGTGCTCAGGCCCTTGATGCGCTTGCTGGGATCGAGAAAAGCGTTGATGCCGCCTTCGAACTCATCCAGAATCCGCTTGGGGCTGACCAGGGCGTCGTCGGCGCGCGCGTCACCCAGCTTCAGCAGGCTCTCTTCGGCGCTGGCCAGAATCTGATCGGGTTCTTCCTCGGCCAGAATGCAACGATCGATCAGTTGTTGCGACGTGAAGATGATGCGGCGCAGGATGGCCTTGTCCTTCACGATGCCGACGTAGCTGGCCAGATTGGACAGCACGGGGAGGCCTTCATCGAGGGAAACCAGGTAGCTGACGCCGTCCACCGATTCGAGCTGGTTCTGCTTCATCAACTCGTTGGCGACGGTGACGCGGTCGATGCGCTCGCCGCGCTCGTACAGCTCGCTCATGCGCTGAAAAATGCGGCGGTGCTTTTCCAGGCTGAAGTCGTCGGCGGTGAGCGCGCCGGCCACCTGGATGTAGAGCGCGTCGTCCATCAGGATGGCGCCCAGCACGAAGCGCTCGGCATCCAGATTTACCGGAAGTCCTCGTTCGAGCGCGATGTCGAGAGATGCTGCCATACCCGTTCTAAGTTAGCGGCCAGCCGGACGCGGATCAACCAATATTTTTGAGCCGCGCTGTGAGCCAGTTAGCCTGTGGGAATCGCCGTGGAAAACCGGAAGGGCAACACCTCCGGCAAGTGGCGGGAAACATTGAAGCGAGATTGCTTTTCCGAGGATTTCCACAGAGAACATAGCTGCCTGCTTATGTTTTATACCACGGCAGGGGGCGAGCCAGGCAACTGGCGGCTGGTTTACGTGGATGTGCGGGAGAAAAGCGAAAGCAGCCCGGAGAGCGAACCGCTGTTCTTCTTCTGCTGTTCGGCGCCGCCGGTGAGGCGATCCACCAGCACCGACACGCTCTTGCCGAAATTCGAGGAGGGCGATAGCGGCTTGCCCTCCATGAGAGCCTTCTGGATGGGCTCGTAGTCGGCCGGAATCAGGTGATAGATTTCGGTGTGCAGCGCGGTGCCGATTACGTCCTTGCCCAGCCCCATGTGGCGGTCGTAGCGGTTTACGATCAGCCGTACCTTGTGATGCCCGACGTTGTTGGCGTCCAGGTAAGTCAAGGCGCGTTGCACCGCCTGAAGGGAAGTCAGTTCGTTGGTGGTAACCAGCAGGATCTCATTGGCCATTTGCGCCAGCGCGACGTTCCATTCTCCGTAGACGCCGCCGGCGTCCAGCACCACCAGGTCGTAAGCGCCGCGCGCATACTCGATGATGCCGCCCGGGTTGGTGATGTCGCCCATGCCTTCCGACAGAACCTCCGGCGCCAGCAGGACGTCCACGCCTTGACGGCTGGTGACCATGGCTTTCCAAAGGTCGCCGTCGATCTCGTGCGAGTGAGCCAGCACGTCCATGAAGCTGTAGTTGGACTTGATCTTCAACAAGAAGGACTGCGTACCGGTCAACGGATCGAGGTCCGCCAGAAGAATGCGCTTCTCAGGCAAGCGCCTTAGTTGATGGGCGAAATTGCTGGCCAGGGTGCTGGCGCCGCACCCGCCCTTGGCAGGCATGATGCAGTACACCTTGCCGGGGTTCTTGAAGCGGCCCGGCTGCAGCCGCGTGATTTTGTGCAGCGTGGCCTCAACCTGCTCGGACGTAAACGGCTGGATCAGGAAATCGCTGGCGCCTTGCCTGAGGCAGCGCAGGCCCAGTTGCGCGTCATTCTTGGAAAGCAGCGCGATGATCGGCATCTTGGCATCCGCACGCAGCAATTCCTGCAGGACGGCCAGGGGCTGGTCTACCGGCTCGCTAACTTCGAGCAGACAGAAGCTAGGGGCCGCGCTGGCCAACACCTCGCTGATTTCGCGGCGGGTGGGGTAGGCGTTTAGATCGTGGCTGGAGAAGCCCGGCAGATGACGGCTCAGAAGTCCGGCTAAGTCCCTGATTATCTTAGCGTTCGGACAGACAGACAACGCTTTCCAGTTTCCTTGAAGCGTGGTTGCGTCTGGGGGCATGGGCCTTAGGCGGATTGCTCCCCGTCGGGAGTTCCTATTGCATCCATCGGCGAGAACTGACAATAACATGAGAGCCTTTGAGTCCCGGTTTAACTAAAGATGCGAACGCCCTTGCCGATAAGGCGCGACCGGTTCTGAGTCCGGGAGGGCGCGGGGGCGACCAGGGACCGCAGCATTGGATTTCCAGAACTTGCCTCGCAGCCGATTCGCCGGGAAGAAAAGAGAATGACTGAGAACAGCCACAAGAAAACCCTTGTAGTGTGCGACACGCAGCCGATTACCGCCGAGGGGTTGCGCAACCTGATCGCGGCCAGCCCGGATCTGGAGTTTCTCGAGCCGTTGAACTCGCTCGAAGCGGCCATGGATTGCGTGCGCACCAAGTCGCCAGATCTGATGATTCTGGACAAGGGCTTTGGCATGCGCGCCGTGCTGGATTGGATCCACGAACTGAAGCTGAACGACGCATCGCCGGCGGTGGCGGTATGGGGCGTTTCCATGACCGAAGCGGAGGCCTTGCGTCTGCTGCAGGCCGGCGCCCGCGGTATCGTGCGTAAGACCGCCGACTTGGCCAGCCTCATGACCTGCCTGCGCAACGTGGCCGACGGACGGAGCTGGATGGAAGAGTGCGTGTTTCGCGAAAGCGCCCGCCAGGAAGGCTACCCCCGCTCGGAGTTGACGCCCCGGGAGCATCAAGTGCTGGAGCTGGTGGAGCAGGGCTTCAAGAACAAGGAGATCGCGCTGGAACTGGGCATCAGTCCCGGAACGGTGAAGATCCATCTGAAGCACATTTTCGAGAAAACCGGCGTGCGCGGCAGGTATGGCCTGGCCATCAACGGCCTGAAGGATAAGGGACTAGTGTCGCTCGCGTCCTGACAGTAGTCCCAGAGATTCTCAATTCTGAGTTCCTGCCAATCCTGGTATCCTAAAGTTTCGTGCTGCGTATCCTCGCCGCTCTGCTGGTCTGCCTTCCCCTCGCCGCAGCTTCGCCTGCTTCTCTGCTCGATATCCTGAGCAGCGAGCTGCAACGCAACTTCACGATTCTCAAGGAGAAGGCCGACCCGCCCCCCTACTATCTGAGCTACACCGTCACCGAGGAAGAGAACCAAGTGATTTCCGCCAATCTGGGCGCCATCGCGAACCAGAACAAGAGTCATTTGCGCTACCTCGACATCACCATCCGGGTGGGCAGTCCCAAGCTCGACAACTATCACGTGATCAAAGGCCAACGGGCGCGCTTTACCAGCGGATCCGTAATTCCCGTGGACGATGTCGCGCCTGCGATCGACCGCAGAATCTGGATCGAGACCGACCGGACCTACCGGCTGGCCGCTCGCCGCTTGATCGAGATCACATCCAACCAGCAAGTCAAGGTGCAAAACGGAGACGACTCGGCCGACTTTTCAAGCGAGCCTTCGGCCGCGGACCAGCAGGTGCCGCCGCCCATCAGCCAGGTGACCGAGGAATGGATCAATCGCCTGCGAAAATGGTCGGGCCTGCTCGGCGACACGCCCGGAGTCCTGAATTCCGGCGTCGGCCTGGCCGTTCAGAGAGAAACCAAGTACATGGTCAGCACCGAAGGGACGCGCCTGATGCATGGGCGCACCTTCGTGAATTTCTCCATCAGCGCGCGCGGAAAGGCCCCGGACGGCATGGATCTATCCGCGGTCGCCGATTTCCAAGGCGCCGATCTGTCGGGCCTGCCCAAACCGGACGTTATTGACGCGGCAGTGCACTAGGTGGGAAGCACCCTGACCGGATTGCTGCACGCTCCGGTGGTGGAACCATTTGTCGGTCCGGCCATCCTGTCCGGGCCCGCGGCGGGCGTATTCTTCCACGAGATCTTTGGCCATCGCGTGGAGGGGCACCGGCAGAAGGACGAGACCGAGGGCCAGACCTTTGCGAAGGCCGTGGGGACGCCGGTGCTGCCCGACTTCTTGTCGGTGGTGTTCGATCCGACGCGGAAGCGCATCGGGTCCACAGATTTGAACGGCTATTATTCCTACGACGACGAAGGCGTCAAGGCCCGGCCCATCACGGTGGTGGACAACGGCATCCTGAAAGCTTTTCTGATGTCGCGCTCTCCGATTCAGGGATTCGAGCATTCCAACGGTCATGGACGGCGCCAGCCTGGTCTGGAAGTAGTCTCGCGGCAGTCTAACCTGATAGTCGAGTCGAAGAAGCAGGTTTCCGAGAAGGTTTTGCGGGACATGCTCATCGCCGAGATCAAGCGCCAGAACAAACCCTACGGGCTGTACTTCGAGCAGGTGACCGGCGGCTACACTCTGACCCAGCGGCGCGGTTTGCAGGCCTTCACGGTGATTCCGCTGGTGGTGTACCGGGTTTATCCGGACGGGCGTCCCGATGAGCTGGTACGCGGCGTCGACATCGTCGGCACGCCGCTGGCGAGTTTCGCCAAAATCCTGGCGACCTCGGACCAACAGGCGGTCTTCAACGGCTACTGCGGGGCCGAATCCGGTCAGGTTCCCGTCTCGGCCGTTTCTCCGGCTCTGCTGGTTTCGGAAATAGAGATCCAGAAGAAGGAACAGGCGGTGGACCGGCCGCCGTTGCTCGAAAGGCCCACCGGACAATGACGCGCATCCGGACTGCGCGACTCGCAGCGGCCGCCTTTTGGATCGCTGCCGCCGGGTTCCTGCTCCCCGGCGCCGGCGCTCAAAATCCTGATCCGATGCTGCGGGCCATGCAGGACGAATTGGAGCGCTCACGCAAACTGCACATCGAAAGCCTGGATCCGCTGTACTTCATCGAGTATCGCGTAGAAGACAGCAAGGTTTTTTCCGCAACCGCTAATTTGGGCGCTCTGGTATCGACCGACGAATCGGAAACCAGGACGCCGCTCGTGCGGGTGCGTGTGGGCAACTACGACTTCGACAACTCCGATCATATTTACTCGGACGTCTCCGGCGGCACTCGCTACGATCCTAACCAGCTCTCCATCGACAACAACTACCTGGCGTTCCGGCACGTGCTGTGGCTCGCCACGGATCGCACCTTCAAGTCGGCGGAGGATGCCATCGCGCGAAAGCGGTCCGCGCTGAAGAACATGAATGTGCCGGATCGCTTGCCCGACTTTTCCAAGGCCGCGCCGGTCGAAGCCGTGCTGCCCGTGCGGACTTCCGCCGTAGACCAGAAATCGTGGAAGGACCGTGTGGTGAAGCTGTCCGCCATCTTCTCGGGATACCCACAGGTCCTGCAGTCCGGGGCCGAGATCCGGATTTCCCAGTCCACCAATTACCTGGTGAACTCGGAGGGCACGGTGGAGCGTAACTCGGAAGACTTGGCCTACCTGCGCGTCGAAGCGCGCGGCCTGGCGCCGGACGGCACCAGCGTGCGGGATGCGGCGATGATTCAGGCTTTCGATGCCGGCGGCCTTCCAGGGGAAGCGGAGCTGCGCCGCCAGGTCACCGAGCTGGCCGAGCACGTCGCGGCGCTGGCGCAGGCGCCCGCGGGCGAAGCCTACGATGGTCCCATGCTGTTCGAGGCCACCGCCGCCGCGCAACTGTTCGGCCAGGTGCTGGGCGACAACTTGAAGGTGACCCGGAAGCCGATCACCGAGCCGGGCCGGACGGCGCCGTATGTTCCAAGCGAGTTGGAGAGCCGGATTGAATCGCGGATCCTGCCGGAGTGGATGGACGTCACCGACGATCCGTCGCAAACTCAATTCCGCGGGCAGACGCTGCTGGGGCACTACGTGTACGACATCGAGGGCGTCGCCCCGCAGCCACTGACGCTGGTGGAAAAAGGACTGCTGAAATCGTTTCTGCTGACGCGAACCCCGGCGCTCAAGGGATTTGAGAGCTCCAACGGGCATGCGCGCATGACGGGCGGCTTCGGCGCCAGAGCGCCCGGCTTCGGCAATCTGTTCATTCGCGCTTCTCAGACCATGCCGGCGGCCGATATGAAGAAGACGCTCATCGACATGTGCCAGCAGCGCAAGAAACCGTACGGCATCCTGGTGCGCAAGTTGGATTACCCGTCGTCCGCCTCGGTAGCCGAATTCCGGCGCATCGCATCCGGTTCGGCGCAGTCCGGCGGCGCGCGTCCGGTGGTACTGCCGCTGCTGGTTTACAAAGTGTATCCGGACGGCAAGGAAGAGCTGGTGCGCAGCGTGCGCTTCCGGGATCTCTCCACCAAGTCCTTCAAGGACATCGTGGCGGCCTCCGCCGAGAGCAGCGTGTTTAATTTCGTCGACAACAACGCGCCCTTCGCGCTGATGGGCGCGGGAAGCTACACGGCCTCGTCCTCGGTGATCGCGCCGGCGATTCTGTTTGACGAGCTGGAACTCGCGCCGGTGGAAGAAGAGGTTTCCAAGCCGCCCATCGTGCCCGCGCCGCCGCTCTCGGCGAATTCCGGATCCTGAAGTTCCCGCATGCGTCTGCTCAGCCGTTCCATTTTTCGGGAGGTGCTGAGCAGCGCCTTTCTCGGCACGGTGCTGTTCACTTTCGTGCTGTTCCTGCAGCGAGTAGGCCGGTTCTTTGAGATTCTGGTGCGCAGCTCGGCTCCCCCGCGCACCGTCGGGCACCTGTTCCTGCTGGCGATACCGTTCACCCTCACCTTCACCGTGCCACTGGGCTTGCTGGTGGGCGTGTTGATCGCGCTGAGCCGCATGTCCAGCGACGGAGAGATCACGGCCATGCGCGCCGCCGGCGTGCCCAGCCGCCGGGTGATCGCACCGGTATTGACATTCGCCGTGCTGGCAACCCTGGTGACGGCGGCGGCCTCGCTCTGGCTCACTCCCTACGCCACCTGGAAAACCTACAAGGTGCTCAACCAACTGGTGGCCGCCGAGTTGACCGCCGAGGTGCAGCCGCGCATCTTCGAAGAGCAGTTTCCCAATCGCATTCTCTACATCGGCGATGTGCCTCCGGGCGCGCTCACGCGCTGGCGCAATGTCTTCATCGCGGACACAACGCCCGTTGACGAACAGAAAAAAGCGGATCACGACCAGGGCGAAGGCCCGCGCGTCACCGTCGCGCCGGAAGCCATCGCGGTTCCCGACGTTAAAACCAACACCATTCAACTGTCGCTGACCAGCGGCGGCGCCACCTATGAGGTCGGCAAGGACTTCACGGACTACTACACCTACTCGCTGGGCCCGAGCGACCAGATCCTGGAAGCCACCAAGCCCAACGAAGTGCATGCCAAGGCCTACACCGAACTCGATACCATCCCGCTCTATCACAAGGCCTACCATGACCCCACGCTGGATCGCGACAATGTCATCCAGGCGCGCATCGAACTGCACCAGCGGCTGGCGCTGCCTCCCGCCTGCCTGCTGCTGGCTCTAATCGGAATTCCTCTCGGCGTTTCCTCGCGCAAGGGCGGCAAGTCGGCGGCCTTCGTCATGACTGTAGCGCTGGCTTTCATCTATTGGATGGGCCTGATCGGGGCGAATGGTCTGGCCAAGCAGCAGAAACTTCCGGTCGGTCTCGCGATGTGGATTCCGAACCTGGTTTTCGCCGTGGTGGGCATCGTTCTGATTGTTCGCCTGGAACGGCCGGGCGATCGGGACTTGGTCGGCATGCTCACCGGCGGGTTGGCATCGATCGCGCGATTCCTGCGTCGGAGCCTGACCAACGCGCCATCCCCGGCGCTCCCGCTGGGGCGAGGCTGGAGATTCTTTCTTGTTCCGCAGGTGATCGACACTTACGTGCTGACCGGCTTCCTGTTCTATTTCCTGGTGTTGCTCGCCAGCTTCGTCCTGATTTTCCACGTGTACACGTTCTTTGAGCTGCTGAGCGATATCGTGAAGAACCACATCGCAATGGAGCGCGTGTTCACCTATTTGTTCTTCCTGACGCCGCAGTTGATTTACGACTTCGTGCCCTTCAGCGTGCTGGTGGCGGTGCTGGTGACGTT